>JAFWYA010000097.1 GCA_017517815.1 Clostridia bacterium
AAGCGTTCTTTAGACATTCTCCCTCTTGTAATGACGTTGTATTGACATCCTTTCTCTTTCCTGCTATAATTAGAGCAGGAGGTGTTGTTCATGGAGAACATCAATATTATGACCGCACCCAAGACTTCCACTTTCCAGATGCGGATCAATCCCGAAGTGAAGAGTAGTCTCGAGCAGATGTATGCCAACTGCGGCATGACGCTGACAGATGCTATTAACGTCTTTTTCCAACAGTCTATGAATGCCGGTGGGCTTCCCTTCATTGTCACGCAGTCCAGTAAGGAAGCGCTACGCGACCAGGCCATCGCTAAGCTGATGAGTGAGATTCAGGCAGGCCGCGATTCCGTAAAGTCCGAAAGCGACTGGGTTACCGAAGATGAAATGCTGGCGAGGTATGGGATCGAATGATGAAGCTGCGCTATACGCCTGCCGCCATTCAGGATTTGGATGAGATCGAACAGTACATCCGCGAGGAGCTGTGCGCTCCAGATGCGGCAAAGAACACGATTCGAAAAATCGCCAACTCCTGTGCTCTACTGCGCAGTACATCGCGAATGGGTCTTTCCCTGCAGGAAAAACTGAATCGGGAGATCCCGCAGCGTTACATCATCAGCGGCAATTATCTGATCATCTATGAGATTGACGAATCAATCTCCGTTCTGCGTGTACTCGACACGAGAACGGATTACATCACGATCCTCCGCAGGGAACTGTTGTGAGTCACGTATCAAACCTTGCAATTGCCGCGCACCAGACAATCTGATGCGCGGCCTTTTTCTGCCTTGAAGTTAGTCAAGGAAGTCCTCGTCGTCCTCATCATCCAGAGAGTCGAACTCATCCTCTGCACGAACGCGACCATTGAGAGGTTCGCCATCCTCCCAGAACTGGATATTCTGCAAGCCGCAGGCAATACCACGATTGCCGTTAGCGTTGAAAGGATAGAAGTTGACAGCTGCGCGGATATAGCAGCCGGAGTAGATCGCAAGCGGATCAGTAATCTTCACGCGCTTGCGATCAACGATGCCAGGTGCTTCCTGACTGGTTGCATTGATGAAATAGCTGTCCGCATATGCCTCATCGTCGGGACGATCGATATCGCCATCACGGAGCGGGAGTTTCAGATTGGGAGGCACCTTGCCGCCCCACTTGGGAATACCATTCTGCTTGGCTTCCTCAATGGCGGCGTTGATCTTTTTGAGGGTATCAACATCGGTTTTGGGAATGATGAGCGAGCAGCTATACTTGGGTTCGCTGCCGTTGATAGACTTCGGTTCAAACACATTCACGAACGATGCGCGAACCTTGCCAGTAATGACTTTCGTAGCCATGTTATATCCTCCTTAGTTTGTAAAGTCTTCAGCCGCACTAGAGTACGGCTTGCGCGGATCGCTATCTGGAACGAGTGTTGGTGCACCTACAGGCTTGATGACGTACATGCCAAGCACCTCGTTAAACTTTTTCCTGCCCAATCGTTTTTCCAGATCGCCCACACCTAAAAGCGAGGTTTTATAGATATCCGTATAGCCTGCCTCCGTTGCGGCCTTGATCACTTCCGCTTCACTGGTGTATTTGCGATTGGATCTGCCAGCCACCAGCTTGTAACCGGGCCAACTTTTACCCTCGACAGCCTGTTGAGTTGCGTAAGCCAACAGGTCCTGCACCCAGTTGTTCAGACTATCCGCGATTGGCAGAATATCTGTTATCTCCTCATCCGAGAGAAGATCCGGCTGACGGAAGTCACGCTCTGCCAGCTGCATATGATACTCGCTTCGTTTTCGACAGGTATAACGCGCTTTGCAAAAACGGCACCAGTCGCCGGCGCAGAATTCGCCCTTGCCTTCATAAGCCATAAGTGCACGGGGACGAACTTCTTTCTCTGCCCAGCGCACAAGCTCATCCGCAGCGATCTCATAGGTCGATGTGTTGGACAACCTGGGCTGGACAATCGTGACGCGCACGTTCCGCACATCGTACAAGGGATCGAATTCAAGAAGCGCGCCCAGACCATACAGCATGAGCTGACTGTTGCGGTGTGCATCCACCCTCACGCCTCGACCACCCTTGAAGTCGATTACCTCAATGACGCCATCTGCCACAATGACAAGGTCGCCGGTACCATACCCCTCCGGTACATACTCGCTGTAATCCAGTCGGTGTTCCACCATGATCAGCGGATCAGGGCATGAACTCTTGACTGCCTCAATGGTCTCAACGCAGAAAGCAACATATTCGTCCGTAACCGTCTCAGCTTCCTGAGTATAGAACTCGCTGTCTCTATGCTCTGCATACTGCGCTTCAATCACATCAGATGCCATGTCACCCAAATACCTGTGCAGTTTGAGCTCACAAAGCTCATGAAGAAAAGTGCCCTCCTCTGCATACGAGGAGGGCTTGTCTGCAAACTGTTCTGACAGCCGGACAGAGGGCGGACACATCATCCACCGATGCGAAGATGATGCGTTCAGACGGGCGTGAGCGCGACCGCTGTGCTGAATCTCATTCACAGCTTTTGCACCTCCGCCATGACTGAGGCGTAGTGTTCCACCTTCAGTTCCGTCAGCTTATCTGCGCCATACTTTCGGAGGATGGCTTTGATCTTCGGACGTTTCTCAGGAGTGGACTGTTCGGCCACATATGCGCGAAGTTCAACAAGCGTCAGCTTCTTTTCAGTAGTTTCAGCTGCTGAAGGCTTAATATGGTCAAAAGCTTCGTTCATGGCTTCGCTTTCACTCACACCCGAAGCCTTACGCTGGGCAATCTGTTCTGCACAGTCGTCCACCACAGCCTTCAGACCTGCAGCCATTTCCTTTGCAGCCTCGGCCACAGTCATCATACGTTCAGCCATTGCATTTGCGCTGTCAGAGATGTCCTTTAGCATCTTGATGTCCATGGTCACTGAAGGACCCCCTTCCCACAGCGCTCCAAACGGCTACGACGAACGCTGCGCGTATTGGGTCGATAGCCACACAGAAGCTCCACTGCATGCAACAGTAATTCAATGCGATCCGTCTTTTCCCAGGGCAAATCCAGTTCATCACGTCCGAAATGTCCATAGGCTGCCAGAGGCGCGTACTTCACGTTGCGGAGGTGGAGCTGCTCGATCAGAACACCTGGACGAAGATCAAAGACCTTCTTGACCGCCTTGGCGAGCAGTTCATCAGACACTTTCCCCGTTCCAAAGGTCTCAACGCTAATGCTCACAGGCTTTGCCTTGCCAATGGCGTACGCCACCTGCACTTCACACTTTCGTGCGAGTCCCGCAGCGACAATGTTCTTAGCCATCCAGCGTGCAGCATAAGCGCCTGTGCGATCCACCTTGGTACTGTCTTTACCAGACATTGCGCCTCCGCCGATATGCGCCACAGGGCCATAGGCGTCAACCGCCAGTTTCCTGCCAGTCAAGCCAGTATCGGCAGCAGGGCCGCCGCGCAAGAATCGACCAGAGGGGTTGATCTGAACTTTGGTTGTTTCTGTCCAGTACCTTGAAGGAATTACCTTTTTCAGAACCTCCGAGGTAATAAACGCCCGGATTTTCTCTACGTCAAAGCCTGTGGTATGCTGAACAGACACAACGACATCCGTGACCGCAACAGGCCTATCACCCTGATACAGCACCGTTACCTGCGCCTTGCCATCCGTCAGCAACCAGGGCGCAGAGCAGATGGCCGAGTCAAGCGCCTTGCAAATCTTCTGTGCGAGCACGACAGGTAGGGGCATATATTCTGATGTTTCATCTGTAGCGTAGCCAACCATTATCCCCTGATCGCCCGCACCGATGTCCGCTTTTACTTCACGCTTACGCCGCACAGCTTCAGCAATATCCGCACTCTGTTCATGCACACGAATCTCGAGTTTCAGGGACTGGGCGGGATCGTCGCACAGATCACAAATGCCGTAACCGATCTTTGCCAGCTGCTCATAGATGACCTGATGATAGTTGACAAAGGATTCGGAGGTTACCTCCCCGGCTACAGTAATCTTGCCAGCCGTAGCCATCACCTCTACTGCGACACGCGCATTGGGATCATCGGCAAGATGCGCATCCAGAATAGCGTCGGCAATCTGATCACAGAGCTTGTCCGGATGACCTGCGCGTACAGCTTCAGCCGTTACCAGCTTTTCAGGCTTGGTGGTGTCTGCAATGACGCTTAAGTCGAGCAAACGGCCTACACCGCAGTTTCTCTTTCTGCATGCTCTCCCGCACATGGGGAAAGCGCGTGGGCTTTTCTTGTACTTGCCCATATATTTCCTCCTTGTTTTCTCAGCCACCCACCACGGAGCAGCCGGAATGAGTCTTCTGAACGGTAATATGCGCATTTGCAGCCGAGGTAAGGTTTCGCCATCCAATCAGTGTCTTTCTAAGGATAAAGCTTACGCCCTTGCGGATGCGCTGCCAGAGGAAGACTGGCAGGAATGTGACCGGCATTTCAGCAACTGCAACGTCAGTCACATACCACACGCCCTGCGTTCTGCGAAGCAACAAGTATATGCCGTCCTCATATCGCACCTCATAGCACTCTGTGTCAAAACTGATGCCAAGCGCCTCATGTGCTGTGATATAAGCCTCCAGCTCCACCTTCATCGCATACGGTCTAATGAACTTGGTGCCAAGTTTTTGATTGGCTTTGTGGAGTTTTCTGCACCCAGTGCGGGTGAAATCAACAACAGCACGAGTCGTACGGATGCGTGATGCTTGTACGGCCGCAGCAGAATTCATGGAAAAAGACATGGTGTACCTCCCACAAAATCAAGCTGAACGGCTGCAGAGCAAATAGACGATCCTTGACGCTGCAAGAGCCGGGACATCCCGTAATTCCTTTGCGCCTCACCGTTCTTCGTTTTGTCGGGTGGCCACCTGACGCATTTATGATAGCAAACGCAGATAGCCGGGTCATTACCGCTGTCAATAAACCTTCTGATATGGGATTACCAGAAACGGTAAAATCGTATCCCGTGCCTTATTTTGCTTTTTTCAATTCAGCACCACTGATCAAGCACTCGATCGCCGCATATACCATTTGCTGTTCTGCGGGAGGCAGCACGTTTATTCGCTCCTGCCACGAATCACATGCAGCGCTCTTTCGCTCCCCTTCCAGCAATTGCGATACTGGTACATTCAAGGCATGGGCAATTTCGAGCAGGCGACTTACGTGCATTTCGCGCACCCCATTCTCGTATTCGCATATAGCAGCAGTAGATGTCCCTAGGGCCAGACCAAGCTTCATTTGGGATATCCTTGTCTTTTCCCGTTGTTTACGAATCGCTTCTCCAATTCGAACGAGCGTAGGGTTGGGCTGTGTGGCTTTGGTACCTTTCATGTTTTTCGTTCCTTTCTTCACGGACCGAAAAACAAAAAGGGCTGGGCTGCCCATCAAAAACGCACTTGAACAGAGGGCGCTTAAAGCGTTGCATCCCGCTCAATCCCCTATGCGTTCTCGTATGGACAGTCCAGCCCGTTCATGAACCGGTCCGGCTGTTGTTTTGTCATCAGCCGAAGCGGTTCTTTGTTCATCCAAAGGTCATATGAAATGACCATAGCGGATGAAAGAATCAGCTTCATGCCTGAATCTTTTCATATCCGACCATGGTCATCTGGTAACTCTACAGGTCAATAGAATGATTAGTTCTCTCCGAGGGCTGTCACGGCAGTCACAATTTCCTGCCGGTTTAGCTCGTCCAAAGGAATCATGTAGGTCGCGGGGAAACCGCGCTGCTTAATACTGATGCACGGTTTTCCCCGATACATCACAGTAAGAAAGAGTAGCTTTCCGTCAGGGGTTCTGCATTCCGAGAGGATTGTAGACATACCATCACCGCCTTTGTTTGAGTTGGGACTCTATTATATGGCCAGTGAGCGGCGACCACAATGGCAAACTTGCTGCCGAACCAACATACTCTTTGCCGCTTTGTCGAAGGTGGTTATTTTCACCAGAATAGCCATTCTTTCGGCAAAAACCTTGCTGTTTACCCACGAGTTTGTTTGCTGTAAAATACTAGTGTCACTTTGTCCCGAAGGGAGGAGCAGCCATGTCTGGTGGCAGCATAAAAAACCGACGATTACTGATTGACGATCAGATCCCAGAAGAGCAGTGGTCTGATGCACGGCGTCAATATATTTTGGAGGAAAAGTCCCTTGGCCGAATTGGCAAGGAACAGCATATGGATCCGCGCACGGTTAGTAAACTGGTAAAAAACAATCTGAACTTTGACCGTGTTGGAAAACACCAATCCCCCTCTAAAGTAGAACCTTATGCAGACGCTATACTGGACTTTCTTACAAGCGGCTGCTTTCAACGTTATTCAGGCATCATGACCGTTTCCGAAAAAACCCTTGTTTATATCCGAAGCCTCGGATATATCGGCTCTGAGCGTACCTTGCGCGAACACCTCAAGACCATTGGATGGCAAGACCTGATACTGAACACCTCCAAAAGAAAAGAACCCGAACGATAAGTTGGGTTCATGTATACTTTTGGATCATTGGAGGTATTGATTGATGGAACTGATGATGAAATACGATTCTATGTGTGTTGAGTTGCACGGCAGCAGCGCTGAATTTCAGCGCGTTGCCGATGCGCTTGACTGCTTATTAGATATACTTCACTCTAAGAAATGCAATAAGCTCACAAAGACTGCATTTGACGATTTATATTTTGACCTACGATACATTTCCTCTAGAAAACAAACAGACAGAAGTAACAATACAACTGTAAACCTTTGTGTTCCCTTTATGAAAGCTGGTTTGTATGGATACTTAACTCAATTGATCTTGCAATCGTCAAATTGCAGCAAAGATATAGCAAGTGCCTTACTCACACTTAAAGAGCATTTTTATGATAATTTGGTAAAGAACATAGGCAACAACAATCATAATCAACTATTGTTACTGTATCAAAACATAGCACAAGATCTTAATGGATGGATATACTTAAAATGGCTTCAACAGTATATTGCTTTGGCTATAAAACATAGTGATGTGTACGACCCGCTGAAAAACATTTTCTCTATTCTCACTTCTCCTACAACTACATATGAGCAATTTCGTCAACACATTTATAACTTCAAACATTCGCAAGAATCCGATGAACTATATGCTGATGAGGTCATCTCCTATATCAACTCAAAGCTCCTTACCTGAACAGTAATTGGCAAATCAAATAGAGAGTCCACGCATTTTGTGCATGGACTCTCTTTTCTCAGCCAACTTTCTCTCTTTTGGTTTGAACTAACGATGCCAGCCAGTCTACGCTTGGCCTGCCGAGAATTCGAGCGTTCTGATAAGCCATGGGCAGCGTCAGAGCGGTATGCCCGATGTAGTATCCATCCATAATGGATAAAGCCAGTGCGAGATCAGGTTGATCCATTCGGGTCAAATACAGAGGCAGAAGATACTGGACTTTCCCCTGAAAAACCTGTGGAACCGCAAGGGACCAATCTACTCGTGCTCTGCGCCGTGCAAGCTCAACTGCTGTTTCCAGCATTAGCGGAAGGTTCCAAGCGTCCCGAACGCATTCAGGAAGGCGTTTTGCATTCTGTTCATCACACAGAATGTGCTCTGTATTGATGCGAATCTCCCAATCAGGCTCATAGTACAGCATCTGCTGCCTAAAATTGAAAAAGGGACGCTTAGGGAGGGTTTGAACATAACGTAGTTTTTCCGAGCCCCCTGGAATAAAACCCTTAAAAAACCACTTTTTCATAGC
This sequence comes from Clostridia bacterium, assembly GCA_017517815.1. Next base: position 7,704 of record JAFWYA010000097.1, read on the forward strand.
ATCCGGCTTCTTATTGCGTTCAAAGCACATGTAAATCCCCTGATAGTCCGTGGTATAGAGTCCTGTATGGAAACAGGAAAACTCATTACGTATATACATCACATGATCTGCAAGATGAAGCTCGGTCTCGTTCCATTCGACTGCTTGAAGGCGGAAAACCTGATTGATATAGCGCTCCAAGATCGGGGTTTCCGTATTATTCATGTCCTGCTCAAATTTCGCATACCTCCACGGTTCAGGTGCAGCCAATTTCGATAATTCAAATAACTGTTCAAACCAAGCTGGAATATATGCAAAATCAAACAAATCACAGGGAAGAACTTCACGTTGTAGAGTCATGTTTTGTCAGTCCCTTCTCGAAATCGAACTTCAAGGTTACCTGAATCAAAAATGCCTGTAGTTCTTCTTTGATCCCATAATGAATGAAAGTTTTCGTCAAACCATTAGCGTCTTTGACCGTAATCTTTGCTAGTTGTGTTATATAGGGATCAAAGTATTGTTGAAGATATCGAATGGCTTGTGGTTGGCCTAGCTGCGCTTCACAAATGATCTTCGCATCCAGCCTCATCTAACATTGCGTCACCTCGTCTTTGCATGTGTTCCTTCAGTTGAAGGATCGCCTTCTGTCGGCGTTTTCTTACTGCACGTGTAGTAATATGACAAAATGCAGCGATCTCCTCATCGGGCATATATTCCCAATATTGTAAGATGAGTACAAGCAACACCTTTTCATCTAATGACAAAAATGCTTGGTATAACTGTTCGCTGTAGACGGTACACACAATATTATGTATCACTATTTCGTAGCCAGCATCTACCTCATACTCTTCCGTTCTCCCTTCCTGATCAAAACCTTCAATATCCCAAACAGGTTGCTCATGTTTCGCTATTCGCAAATAATCTCTAACAAGTGTCCTGCTTTTATTTCGCAATGCCGACTTAATAAACGAATCATATAGTTCACATATCATCTGTCCATCCGACTTATTATCTCTAGCACGAAACACTGTACTTCCTCCTTGGGTGGCCTTCGAATATGAGGAAACTTTTTTCCTCACTTACTAATACTCCTCTCACATAAAGAATAGGAACTGAATATACGATGAATTGCACATTTCTGAACAAAAATGATTCGATTACCGTCTCTTTCTGTACTAATAGTATATGCAATGATACTATAAGTACAGAAAGAGACGGAAATCGAATCAGTTTTGTTCAGAAATGTGCAATTCATCGTATATTCAGTTCCTATTCTTTATGTGAGAGGAGTATTAGTAAGTGAGGAAAAAAGTTTCCTCATATTCGAAGGCCACCCAAGGAGGAAGTAC
>JAFWYA010000098.1 GCA_017517815.1 Clostridia bacterium
CAATGATAACCCTTTTAAGGGTAAGTAAGTAACAAGCCTATGCAAATGTCAGGCCGTATATGCGTCTGTTAGGACGCAGCTGGTATTCTAGGGCTATGCCCGCATATGCAAAACCCCCGGCTTTGCCGGGGGATACTTATTGTTGCCGGTATATTGCCGCGGTGTATTGCATACAGTTGAAAAACCGGGAGGAAAATGACCATGAAAAAACGATGGGTTATATGCACGACCCTGATTTTGTGCGCTGTGCTGGCCGCAGGCTGGCATTTGACAACGGTGACGGCAGATACGGAGATCATCAGCCCGCATACGCGTGCCAATGTACCGGAAGGGCTTTGGATCTGGATCGACGTTCACGGGAAATCGCTCACGCTGTATGAGGGCACCAGCGTAAAAAAGAAATATGTTATCGCAACAGGCACGGCGGATACGCCCTCTCCGCTTGGAATCTTTTATATCAACAGTCGTTTTGCAGGGCAATTGGGCGGATTCGGCACAAGGTTTCTGGGCCTGAATGTGCCATGGGGACAGTATGGCATTCATGGTACAAACAAACCATCGTCCATCGGCAGCAATGCATCGCACGGATGTATCCGCATGCATGTGACAGATTCAGAGGAGCTTTACGGGCTGATTGCAAACGGTACAAAGGTCGTAATGGAGGGCGGACCGTATGGATTGCTGGATCAGGGGCTGAAAATCCTGCAGCCCGGTGATCGAGGCAGCCATGTGGCTGCATTGCAGGCGAGGCTTATGCAGCTGGGATATACCTATCAGTGGCCGGACGGTATTTACGGACAGGCTACGCAAGCGGCCGTCAAAAAGGCAAGAAAAGCACTCGGACTGCCGGATACAGACGCCGCAGATATCCCCTTTTACCGGGCAATCGGATTGATTTTATTCGAATAAACGGAGGAAAGCACAATGAACTGGCAGGAAACGATCAGCTTTTTCGGAAACTGCATGCCCAAAAGCATTGGCAGGGCGCTTGCATCACAGCAGGAGGGCACTGTGAGGGAGATCCGCATGCGCGCAGGCGGCAGAGGAAGCCTGCTCACTCATAAAGGAGAGCTTGTGTGTACAGGCCTGATGAGTCAGGGCCAGATTGCCCAGACGGCGGAGGCACTGTGCGACCATGCACTGTATGCCCGTGCTGAAGAACAGCGGCAGGGTTTTGTCACCCTGCGAGGCGGGCACCGCATGGGCCTTTGTGGACGAGTCATCACCCAGGGACAAAGCGTGCGGGCTCTGCGTGAGATCAGCTCCATTTGCGTACGCGTAGCAGGACAGTGGTACGGCGCTTCAGATGAACTTTTGCCGCATATGATCGACGAAGACGGCAGGGTGCGTTCCACTCTTGTGATCGGCATGCCAGGCATGGGCAAAACCACCATGCTGCGCGATGCATGCCGCCGATTGTCAGAAGCCGGTATACACATGTGCGTGGTGGACGAGCGCAGCGAGATCGCTGCGATGTGCGCGGGAGTTGCGCAGCTGGACATTGGCCCCAACAGCGACGTGTTGGACGGCTGCTGCAAGGAGGCAGGCATGCGCTGGATGCTGCGCGCCATGTCGCCGGATGTGCTGGTGACGGATGAGCTGGGCAGCACACTGGATGTGCAGGCTGTGCAGGAGGCGGCGCGCAGCGGCGTGGCGGTGATGGCCACATTGCATGGGCGTGATATGGAAACGGCTCTTTCAAGGGGGATGCTTTACCAACTGGTGCGCGACCGGATTTTTGAACGGTATGCACTGCTGGATGCCAGACAGGTGGGACGGATCATCAGCATATGTGACGAGCAGCTCAGGCCGCTTGCCTCAAAAGAGGCTGTGTGATGTTAGGGGCAGCAGGCGCATTGCTGTGCCTTGCGTGCGGAATGGCAGCGGGCAGCTGGATGCGCGAAAGAAGAATGGCGCGCTGGCGCATGTTGGCGGCTTATACGGAAGCGATCGGCGGTATGAGGGTGCTGCTGGAACAGGAGCGCCCCTCTCTGCCGGATCTGCTGGAAAGCGCTGCAGAGTGTGTTTCCTCAGGAACAGGCGCACAGCAGGCAGCGCAAAGGTTGAAACACACGGCGCGCAGCATCGCTTTGCAGCCATTGATGAGCGTTTCGGACGCTTATGCATCAGCCTGTTGCAAATTTGCTGCGCCCTGGGAAAAACAGGAAGAACGTGCTGCGATGGAACGGCTGTTTCGTCAGCTTGGCAGCGGGACGGCCGCTATGCGCGAACAGGCGGCAGCTGCCTGTCTTCGCAGACTGAAACCACTGGAAGAGGCTGCACACGCAGAGGCAGAGAAAGGCGGCAAACTCTGCATGCAGCTTGGCATGCTTCTGGGGCTGATGGCCGGAATCGCCCTGTGGTAACGAAGGGAGAAGATAGATATGGTACAGATTGATCTGCTGTTTAAACTGGCAGGACTGGGTGTGGTGGTGGCAGTGCTCAGCCAGGTGCTTACACGGGCGGGCCGGGAGGAGCTGGGAACGCTGGTCACAGTCGTAGGACTGGTGATCGGGCTGTTTCTAGTGGCAGATCTGATTGCAGATCTGTTCTCCAGCCTGCAAAGTCTGTTTTCACTCTACTGAATATGGCGTTCTGGCAATGGATGGGGCTGGCTGTGGCGGCAGCGGTCATCTGCATGGTGGTGCAGACACAGCAGCCGCAGATCGCCGGATTATGTGCTCTGGCGGCGGGCGCCATGCTGCTGCTTTCTGCATTGCAGCACCTGCAGCAGGTACAGGATGTATTCGCCCGTCTGACGGCATTGGGTGGTCTGGGGGAAGGATACCTCAGCACGCTGGTCAGGGTGCTGGGCATAGGCTACACCGCTGAACTGGCCGCGCAGATCTGTCAGGACCTGGGTCAAAACGGCCTGGCGTTTAAAGTGGGTCTGGCAGGAAAATTGTGCATGTTTTCGCTCACCGCTCCGCTTTTGTTTGAAATGCTTGAAATGATTCTGGGGCTTGTGCCATGAAAAGATGGGTGATTCTGTTTTCATTGCTCTGCCTGCTGCCGGGAGCAGCTTTTGCACAGAGCCTGCAGCAAAGTGCACAGGAGCTGATTGGCACACTTGACCTGAACGCGCTGGATGAGATGGCTGGCTCTTTGCTGGAAAGCGATGCAAAAAACCTGCTGATGCGCATGATCAAAGGAGAAACAGTCCTAACGGCGCAGGAAGTGTGGCAAAAGCTGCTTGCGCAGGCGGCAGGAGTGTTTCAAAAAAGCATCTGGCGCATGACGAGACTGATGATCCCTGCGCTGCTGGTGGCTGCTGCGGAGTGGCTGCATGCGGGGAAAAACATCGCCGGAGATGCGGCGCGTTATGCAGGTATGATCATGACAATGACATTGCTGGTGAGCGACCTGCGCGAACACACGGCGCTGGCTACACAAACGGTCGATCGCATGGCCAACAGCATGCAGGCTATCTTTCCAATGATGGTCACGCTGCTGGCAGCAGTAGGCGGTACTGCGGGATCTGCCTTTTATCAGCCGGCAGTCATCGGCGCAGCCGGCGCCATGACGACCCTTGTGCATCAGGTAACGATGCCGCTCGCGGTGAGCATGGCGGTACTGACAATGGTGGGCGGCCTGAGCGAAGGACTTCGACTGTCGCGCATGTGTCGCCTGTTTCGGCAGGCGGCAAGCTGGACGCTGGGCCTGGGGTTTACGGTTTTTATCGGCGTGATGACGGTGCAGGGGGTCAATATGGCGGCTCTTGATGGCATCAGTATCCGCACAGCCAAATACGCCATCGACCACATCGTACCAATCGTGGGCGGCATGTTTTCGGATACAGTGGATACGCTGGTGGGGTGTTCGCTGATCGTGCACAATGCGGTGGGTATGCTGGGACTGCTGGTGCTGTTGTCAACCCTTCTGCTGCCGCTTGTAAGGACGGCACTTACAATGTTTCTGTACCGTGCAGCTGCAGCACTCATCCAGCCCCTTTCGGATCATCCGCTTTGTCGCGCCATTGGAGGATATGCAGATGTGTTTTCCCTTTTGTTCATCATTCAGCTGAGTGTTGGCGCCATGTTTTTTCTGCTGGTGGCACAGCTGATAACAGTCGCGGATCTGACGGTGATGCTGAGGTGAATGCGGGTGAATGGTTTTGTGCGCAGAATGGCTGTGCTGAGCGTGCTGTGGTCAACATGCGAACTGCTGCTGCCGGAGGGCAGAAATCAGCAGATGGCGCGCATGACGGTGGGGGTACTGATTATGACCTCGCTGCTGTCGGGACTGAATGAATGGGCCGGCCAGACGGTCAGGCTGCCTGCATGGTCTGAACAGGTGATGGTAGCGGGAGAGGAAAGCTATCAGCGCACAGCGCTGGCAGCCTACGCAAACCAAATCGAAAATTACTGCGTGAGGCAGGCGAAAAAGGCGGGGTATACCGCCAGTGCGGCTGTGTGGCTGATGAATGACGGAACACTGGAGCGCATTGAAATGAAAGTCACTGCTGATGGGGCTGCACTTTTGTCTGCGGAGGAACTTGCATCACATCTGGCCCTTCAGCTGGAAACAGATGAGGACCGTATCCGACTGGAGGAACTATGAAGGGGCTGCGTGACGGTAGGGTGATACTGTGGCTGTCGGCAGCACTGGCTGTGTTTGCGTTGGCACTGATGGTTGGTGAAAATGTTTCACAGAGCACGGCCTCACAGGAGGAACGTCGGATAGCCGAGGTGCTGAGTGCAATGGCGGGAGCAGGAAAAGTAGAAGTCGCTCTGTTTTATGCAGGTGATGCTGACCGCGGCTATACCGGGGGGCCGACCGGTGCGGTAATCGTTGCTGAGGGGGCGGCGGATATGAGCGTACGCCTCAGCCTGATCCGCGCGGCCCGCACACTGCTGGGGCTTGCGGAAAATGCGGTAGACGTATTTGCAATGGAGGCAGAACCATGAAAGATGTGAAAAAAATACGCGACTGGAATGCGTGGATACGGCGGGGCGTGCTGCTTGCGATGGTAGGTGCGGCAGTAATGCTGGCCTGCGGGAAAACGCAGCCTGTTGCTTCTGATCCCCCTGAGGTTACGCCTGAGCCTGTTTACGCTGATGAACGCACGGCGCGTGAACGTGCTTTTGAAGCGGATTCACAGGCACTGGAAAGGCTGACTCAGAGTGAAGACGAGACAGTGCGTCAGCAGGCGGCTCGTCAGCTTGAAATCCTTATGAAAGAACATCGGGCAGAGCTTGCGATCGAAGAGGCGCTGCAGCAAAGTGGGATGGAAACAGCCTTTGTGATCGCTTCGAACGGATCGGTCACGGTCGCGCTTTCTTCTGAACAGGAAGCACAAAAAAACAGCGCCATGATTCTGGCGCTGTGTATGGCTCATGCCGATGTGGTAGCAGAAAATGTGCGCATTATGAGCGCTTCGCCATGATCTGCCTTAAACCTGCCGCTGCAATGGGGATCATCATGGGCAGATAGAAAAGGACGTACTGCGATTTGGCTTCAAAAAGCATGTGATACAGGAAACCGCCAAAAACGGTCAGGAGCAGCACAAGCGGCCCAAACAGCTGCTGCCAGTCTGCCTTTCCCTTGAAAAGACCGGCTGCAAGCAGCGCACATCCGATCACAAAGCCCATATAAAGCACAAGTGTATAGCCTTCCATGTATCCGGCCAGCAACTGAAACAGATCACCTGTCAGCAGCCGGTCGACCAATTTGGGCCAGGGACTTTTATTTTCCATTACGGCGTTGGTGAAGTCGATTTCGAATGCCGTGTTGGACCACTGTGACACCATCTTTTGATGGTAGAAATCAACTGCATAGGCAGGATCCGCTGCGAACACTGCTGCGCGTGCGGCGATATCGCCGCTGGCAATTTGGGCAACTTTATCAATATCGCATCCGGCAGCTTCCATTGTGTCGGTGGGATAGTGATTATACCAGCCGGGCGCGCGCGAGCTTTCCTGCATGCCCATGGCCAGCCATACTGTTTGCGGCGCCCCGGCACCCATGTCAAAGCCGGTGCGCTTTTCAAGCAGCATCTGCACGCCTTTGGCCGAGCAGGCGGGAAGAATCAGCACGCATACAGCCAGAAACAGCGAGGAAAACCGCTTGAGGCTCAGCGCGCGGATGGCCAGCACGATGGCCAGCGCAAGCGCAAGAATGAGAAAGTTGGGTTTCAGAACCACAGCAATACAAAGCAGAATACATGCGATGAACAGCCAGATACGCTTTTTGAAACCGTACAGAAGGAGAGCAACAGCCCACAGAGCAGCACACATTCCAGGCAGATTGCCATACAGGAAGGATGTATAGAATATCGGCTGAATGCACAGCATCAGCATCAGCGCCGTCAGCTTCTGAATGCTGCGGTCGTGGAAACTCTGCCATGTCAGACTCAGTACAGCTGCATAGGCGCCGGTCAGCCAGGCGGCGTTGAGTATACCCTGAGGAATGGTGCTGTGCCGGCCAAAGATGCGCTGCATGATCTCGGAATACAGCAGGTACCCCGCCTGATGCGGATTGGTGCGCAGATAGACCTCGTGCCTCCACAGCTCGGACGGATTGCCGCGCGCCAGTTCTGCGGCTGTATAGTGCAGAATGCCTGTATCGTTGATCGGTACGCCGCGGTGTACAAGCACCCACGCACAGCCCAGCACAAAGGTCAGTGTCATGCATACAACTGAGAATGCTTTCAGCGACAGTTTCTCACCAAGCCGTACCGACAGAAAGCATACAAGCAAACCAACAACGACGCGAACTGTGTTGATCAGAAGGCTGTCCTTCTGATACAGCACTACTTCTGCGGCGATAAAACCATTGTCGATCCTGCTGGTATAGAGCATGCTATAGCCGAACAGATAAACAAACAGCACAGCCAGAAAAGCGCACAGCAAGCCAAAGACTGTACGGTCAAAACGTTTCAGCGACATGCATTAATCCTTCTTTGCTTCGTCTTTCAGCGCGGCATTTTCAAGCGCCTCTGCGCGCTCGCGCTTTTCTTCCTCGCCGATTTCCCAGTGCAGCAGCAGAGTAAGCAGACTGCGCAGCAGAATAATGGCGGCCAGCGTGCCAAGCTCGTTCCAGGTGGTCACGATGACGGAGCGCAGCACCTCGCTGCCGATCTTGAATTCAAGGCCCAGCATGATGCCCTGCGCCAGCTGGATGCGGGTGTGACTATCCTTTTTGATGAATCCAATGAAGCCGCGCACCATGCTGATGACGATGACGGCAATGCCGACGAACTCAATAAGAAGAATGCAGAAACGTACCAGATTTTCAAAGTTGTGTTCCAATGCGGCCATTAGTGACAGCCTCCTTCTGATTATGTTATAATATTTTGCGACGGGAGGGATTGCGACGTGCTGCTTCAATTATACATGCATTTTCCTTTTTGTAAACGAAAATGTTTTTACTGCGACTTCTGTTCAACAGTCACCAGTACGCAAACCATGGCAGCATACTGCCTTGCGCTTCAGAAAGAAATTGAACTGATGGGCCGCAAATATGCCGGAGCGCAGGTGAATACCGTGTTTCTGGGCGGAGGTACGCCCACGCTGGTGCCTGCGGAATACATGGCGGGCGTTTTGCAGGCGGTACACCGCTCGTTTGACGTGCTGCCGGACGCTGAATTTACGTCAGAGGGCAATCCGGGTACGCTGACAGCTGGCTGGCTGGATATGGCGCAGCAATATGGGCTCAACCGTCTGTCGCTTGGCGTGCAGGCAGCACAGGACGATCTTCTTGCATCAATCGGGCGTATCCACAATTTCCGTCAGGCGCAGGAGGCTGTGAAGATCGCACGCAGCAGCGGCATCACGAACCTGAACCTGGATGCGATGTTTGGCCTGCCGGGACAGACCTGTGAGGATTATCTGGACACGCTGGAGGCTTTCCGCGATCTGGGGGCCGAGCACATTTCCGCCTACAGCCTGATTCTGGAAGAGGGAACCAAACTGCACGACAAGGTGCAGCGCGGTCAGCTGACACTTCCGTCTGAAGATGAAACGGCAACGATGTATGAGCGGGGGATTGCGTGGCTGGAACGTGCGGGTTACGCCCGCTATGAGGTCAGCAATTTTGCACGCCCCGGCTTTGCCTGCCGGCACAACATCGGTTACTGGCAGGGCGAATGGTATCTGGGGCTGGGCGTGGCGGCACACAGCATGCTGCCGCCCAATGATGGGCAGCGTACACGCGGTATTGTGCGGGTAAGACGTGCAAATGCCACAAGCATTTCCGGCTATATCCGTGCATTTGCTCAGCCAGACGCCCATGCGCCGCTGGATGACATGCAGTGTATCCGTGCGCCGGAAGCTATGTTTGAATATATGATGCTGGGCCTGCGCACCACCTATGGCGTGGATGAACAGCGTTTTCAGGAACAGTTTGGCCGCAGTCTGACGCAGCGCTATGGCCGCAAGCTGGAAACCATCGTACGCGACGGTCTGGGCCTGTGGCGTTCGGATGCAGGCGGACGTCGCCGGTTTGTGCTTACGCCCAGGGGAATGGAAGTGCAAAACGAAGTGCTGCTGAGACTGATGGAATGATCAAAAAGAAGGATGCTTCTGCATCCTTCTTTTTGATCACAGCTTTTTGAGCTCAATGGTTTCTGTAATCGTGATCCCGCATTCTTCGGCAAACTTACGGGCTTTTTGTTCGGTGGCAATATCCAGCAGAGCGTCTGCACGGTGAGCGTCACAGCCAAGCACGGTCTGACAGCCTTCTTCCGCTGCGATCTTCCAAAAAAGAGAATTGGGGTAACTTCGCCCTTCTTCAAGTCCCAGCAGATTGATCTCCAGCGGCATGCGGCACTCATTGGCCTTGCGGCAGAACTGACGCATATGCTTTTCATAAATGGAAGGATCCCCTGTGAAGTTGATCAGATCCGGGTGGGCTATGTAGGTAAAGCAGCCAGTTTCCATGGCTTCCATACACTGATGGCAATAGCGGATGAGGCGCTGTTCATCATTGGTTTGTTTGCTGCTGGGTATTTCGCCGATTTCGTTACCCATAAAGTGAGCGCCAAGAATGGCGTATTCAACGCCGTGGTCCTTCAGAAAGGAAGTGGTGTCCGCAAAACAATCGGGGTAATATTCCAGCTCCACACCAAGAAGAATATCGATTGCTTTGCTGTAACGGTCGCGCAAACCGTTCACAACGGCAGCATATTCCGCCAGCTGCTCGGGTTTCATGCGAAAGCCAGAATAATATCCATCCGGAAAAATGTAGGGAGAATGATCTGAAAAGCCAAGGGTTTTCAAACCCCGGCTGATGGCGTTTTGCACATATTCCTCTTCAGTTCCGGTGGCGTGGCCGCAGCGCCAGGTATGCGTGTGGTAATTGGCGATCATTGCAATGCAGCTCCTAATATATAAATGAAAGAGTCCGCAGCTATTATACTGCGTTGCGCCGCTGGCTTCAAGCCTTGAATATTCTTGAATCTGTTTTGAACGGAATATGAACAATCGTTAAACTCGGAAGGAAAAACCAAAAAGTTCTTGACAAAAAGCGGAGGGTAGCATATGATATCCATGGTGTTAGCACTCGAGTCGAATGAGTGCTAACAATTGAAACCAAAAGGAGGTGGCGCAGGTGCCTATGGACGCGCGAAAATTCCGCATTCTGCAGGCGATCATCGACGACTATATCCTGACTGCCATCCCTGTGGGCAGCCGTACCATTTCCAAAAAATACGAAATGGGCCTTAGTTCCGCCACCATCCGCAATGAGATGAGCGACCTGGAGGAGCTTGGCTACCTGGATCAGCCGCATGTAAGTGCAGGACGTATTCCCAGTGCAAAAGCCTATCGGCTGTATGTGGACCAGCTTTTGCAAAACGGCATTCTTCAGTCGGGTGACGCGGCAAGCGTACGCGACCATTTTGGAAGCCGCGCAAGGCAGATGGAAGACGTCATCAGCCGGGCAGCGCAGGTGCTCAGCGGACTTACGCATTACACATCGCTGGTCATGAGTCCCAAGGGAAAGGAGCTGCACATCCGCACCATTCAGCTGGTGCCGGTTTCATCGCAAAGCGCGCTGCTTGTGATCGTCACTGATGGCGGCATCATGCGCGATACGGTGATCCGCGTGGGCAGCGACCTTGACTCTGACGCGCTGTACGCCATCAGCCGCATGCTTACGGAAAAGCTCAGCGGGCATACTGTGACAGAAGCATTGAGTATGCTCAATGTTGCATCGGCGGCCCATCCCCACCATCCGGTGCTGGAGGGCGTAACCGAGTTCCTTGACACGGTAGAGGGCGATGCCACCAAAACCAAACTGGCTTTGGGCGGCACCAGCAACATCCTGAACTTTCCCGAGTACAGCGATGTGGAGAAAGCCAAGGGCTTCCTGAGCGTGCTGGAAACCAAGGATAAACTGATCCATCTGCTTGAAAACCACGGAGAGATGGCCTTTACTGTGCGAATTGGCCCTGAAACGGGAATCCCCGAACTGAAGGACTGTTCGCTGGTGACCGCCACCTATCGCCTGAGCGACAACACCCACGGCACCATCGGCGTGATCGGCCCAACGCGTATGCAGTATGGCCGCGTGCTGAGCATTTTGAATGCCATGGGGCAGCAGCTCAGCGAGGTGCTCGGTCAGGATAAGGAGTGACACAAATTGGTGAAGAAAAAGAGAAAGCAAAGAGGAGAAACCATGCAGGACGTTGAACAGACCACGCTGAATGAAGCGGAAATCGAAGCAGCTGATCCCACCCAGACGGCTCAGGAAGCCGAAACCGAGCAGCCTGAAGCTGCGGCTGAAATGGTGAGTGCTGAGCTGCTGGCAGCCGCTGAGGCCCAGAAGGAAGAGTACCTGAATCTGGCGCAGCGCGTGCAGGCAGACTTTGACAACTTCCGCCGCCGCAACCAGAACGTGCGCAAGGAAGCTTTCGACGAAGGCGCCCGCGCCTTTGCTACCACGCTGCTTCCTGTTATCGACAACATGGAGCGCGCCATCGCCGCCGCTCAGAACAGCAGCGATGAATCCCTTCGCAGCGGTGTGGAAATGGTTTGCCGTCAGCTGTGCGAATGCTTTGAAAAGCGCGGTATCACCGTCATCGACCGCAAGGGTGAAAAGTTTGACCCCAATCTGGAAAACGCCGTGATGCAGGGTACCGAAGACGATGGCGAACCCGGCACCGTTTGCGAAGTGTTCCAGAAGGGTTACCAGATGGAAGGCATGGTGCTTCGCCATGCAATGGTTAAAGTCGTTCCCGAATAACGGTTCTGCCGTTGTTCTCCAACCATACATACCCCAAACCAGCGCATATCAGGCGCAATAACCATATTTTGAGGAGGAAATTCCACTATGTCTAAGATCATCGGTATTGACCTTGGTACTACCAACTCCTGCGTCGCCGTTATGGAAGGCGGCGAGGCTGTCGTTATCCCCAACGCCGAAGGCAGCCGCACCACTCCCTCTGTTGTGGCCTTCACCAAGGACGGCGAGCGTCTGGTGGGCCAGATCGCCAAGCGTCAGGCCATCACCAACCCCGACCGCACCATCATCTCCATCAAGCGCGAGATGGGCACCAACTTCAAGGTTTCCATCGACGGCAAGAACTACACTCCCCAGGAAATCAGCGCCATGACCCTGCAGAAGCTCAAGGCTGACGCCGAGGCTTATCTGGGTGAGACCGTCACTCAGGCCGTTATCACCGTGCCCGCTTATTTCTCCGACAGCCAGCGTCAGGCCACCAAGGACGCCGGCCGCATTGCCGGTCTGGAAGTA
>JAFWYA010000009.1 GCA_017517815.1 Clostridia bacterium
GGGTGCCGTAGGCATAGGGCATGTCCTCTGCGGTGAACAGACCGAAGACGAAACCTTCACCGGCTTCATCGGTCAGGACAGACTTCACGCCGTCCTTGCCGCTGGTGACGATGTTGATCGTTTCCTTTTCCTTGAACAGGGAGATCTCCGCAGGCAGGAAGTCATTCTGCGCATTGACGCGGACTTCTACCAGCGCGGTCTGATTATCCTGATACTTGAGATCGACAATGTAGGCGCGATCCGTGAAGAAGTACCCTTCGGGCGCAGAAACCTCCGTTACGTTGTACTTGCCCAGAGGCAACTCCTTGGAGGCGTCGCTGCCATTCGCCGTGGTGATGATGGTATCCACCAGCTCGTCTGCATGATACCATACAGTGCCGTCCTTGCCGGTGATGTCCTCGGCAGCGCTGATCTCAAACACCGCACCCGCCAGGTAATCCTCCTCGTACACGGGCGTATGGACTTCATTGCCCCAGGCGTCGGTGGTGATCTTCACATCCGTCAGCTGCAGACCCTTCTTATCCAGCAGGATGCGGCCCATGACAGGATCATTGGGAATCTCGATTTCCAGCTCGTAGGTCTGACCGGGCAGATCGCCCTCATGGCCGACGAAAACGGAAAGGGATTCGGTGCGGATCAGATAGCCTTCCGGGGCTTTGACTTCCTCGACGAAGTACAGACCCCAGGTGACGGTTTCGGGGAGCGTAACGCTGCCCGTTTCGTCAGTCGTGAAGGTGTCAATGACCTGTTCGCGGGGATAGTACACGATCTGCTTGACGTATTCGCCGTTGGCATCTTTCAGCTTGAAGCTGGCGTTGGAAAGCGTGATGGCTTTGCCTGTGACAGAATCGGTCTTAATGAACTTCAGCCGATACAGGATGGGCTGGTCAGAAAGCGTCAGAGGCGGCGGGTTCACAAGGCTTTCCGTGCCGTCGATCTCAAAGGTGATCGGGCCTTTGATCTCGTAACCCTCCTTACCCTTCACCTGTTCCAATACATACACGCCGTAGGGCAGCGCCTTGGTCATAGCATAGCCGTTGGCATCGGTGACGAGGTAATCGCGCTCGATGTCGCGGGCGTTGTCGTAGGAGCCAGCCTTCTGGAGATACACGCGGAACTCAGCGCCGGGTTCAGGCGTTTCCACACGGGTGGGATCTGCGGCAGCAGTACCGTCACCCAGCAGCTTCACGATGGCCTGTGCGCCGTACTTGATTTCGTTGGTGATGACGCCTTCATAGGTGATGACGGCTTCCTCGGACTGCTTGGCAGCATCGCGGGCGTCCACGATGATGGGTTTGGTGCTGGGCTGATAACCGGTGGGCGGTGTCAGCTCCACCACCTGATACAGACTGGGCCAGAGGTTGTCCGTGGTAACGGAAGCATCTGCGCCAGCCGTCTTGATGGAAGCAATGACCACATCCCCCTTGGCGTGGATCACATTTCCCTGACGATCCGTGATGTCCTCGGCAGCAAGCACCTGGAACTCTGCGTCGGTGAGAACGCCGTCGCCGCGAGTACCGGGAGTATCAGCAGCGTTGCCGGAGTATTCATCCGCATCGCGCTTGTAGAGCTTCAGCTGTACCAGCACAGGCTGGTTGGTCGCCCTCAGTTCCGTGATTTCGTCAGAATGGACGGTTGCTTCAAGGAATACCTGTTCAAACACATATCCTTTGGTTGCGCCGCGTTCCTGAACAGTGTACTGACCCTTGCGGAGGGGTTCAGACATGGCCACGCCATTGGCATCCGTGACCATGGTAGTGGCAAGTCCCTGCCCGTATTGGTCGGCATAGTAAACGTCGAACACCACACCAGCAATGGGGTTGCCGTTCTCCTGGTCCGTCTTGGTCAGACGCAGCCAGCCCTTGGTGGGTTCATTTTCCACGTCGATCTCGTAGGTGCAGAAGTTTTCCTCATTGATGATCATCTCCGTGGAGAAGTCATTGTCTACGAAATGAGGCGGCACCTTGGTTTCAGCCACCTGGTACACGCCATAAGGGAGCAGCGGCGTCACAGCGATGCCGTTGGCGTCCGTAGCGATGACCGCGACCACTTCGCCGTCTCCCTCGCCGTTGTGGGAGGGCAGACCGCTGATGCGCGTGACGGTAAACTCTGCACCCGCCAGGGCTTCGCCGGTCAGCTCATCCAGCTTGCGGATACGGAGGATACCCTGGATGGGTTCGTTGGTGACATGAAGCTCGGTGGTTTCATCCGGGTTTACGATGGCGGTCAGCTCTGCCAGATCGTGAACATAACCGACAGGCTCATCTTCTTCCTGCACCAGATAACTGCCCTTACGAAGCGCAGGAGAAACAGCGATGCCGTTTTCATCCGTGGTCATGGTGCAGGCAAGGCCAGTACCGTAATCATCATAGTAGTACACGTTGAAAGTAACGCCTGCGATGGGATGGCCGTCCAGACTGTTGGTTTTGGTCAGCTTCAGCCAACCCTTGGCAGGCTCGTTCTCTACGACCACCTCATAGGTCTTGAGGTTATCATCCGAAATGGTAACTTCCATAGAAAAACCGTTGTCCACAAAATGTTCAGGGACAACGGTTTCTTCGATCTTGTAGGTACCGTAAGTCAGCAGCGGGCTTTCTGCAACGCCGATTTCGTTGGTGGTGATCACGGCGACCACTTCACCGTTTCCAGCACCGTTATGGGCAGGAATGCCGGAAATGCGAGTGATGGTGAACTCTGCACCTGCAAGCAACGCACCCGTTAGCTGATCCTTCTTCACGATGCGGATTTTGCCCTGAATGGGCTGGTTGTCCGCTGCCAGATAAGTGGTTTCATCCGACAGGACGGCGGCACTCAACTCGACCAGTTCATGGGTATAGCCGGTCGGATTCGCATGCTCTACCACGCTGTAATCGCCCTTGTGCAGCGGAGGCGAAATGGCAATACCGTCGTCGTTGGTGGTCATGGTGCCAGCCAAATTACCGGAAGTGTCGTAGATATCAAACTGAACACCGGCAATGGGCTGACCGGTCATGCGGTCCGTTTTCTCCAATTGGATGACACCGGACATGGGTTCGTTCTCCACCTCAAAGGAGTAGGTTTTGCCGTTCTCATAGGCGTTAACTTCGGTGGAATAGCCGGTGAGAATGAAACCTTCCGGGGCAGCGGTTTCTTCGATGCGGTAACGGCCCCATTCCAGCCAACCGGTTGTGATTTCGCCGTTCACATCGGTGACAATGGTGATGCTATCGCCAATTGCCATGCCCGATACCACCGCAGGACCGGAAAGACGTGTGATCTTGAAGGCTGCGCCTGCCAGCCTATTACCGGTGAGAGAATCTTTCTTGATGATCTTGATGCGGGCAGTGATCTTTTCATTGGCAAAGATGACACGAGAAGTCTGTCCATTGGAAACATTGACCGTCTGCACGTTCACCGAGCCCAACGTGTACCCTTCGGGTGCGGTGCGTTCACGGATGGTGTAGGTTCCGGGCGGCACATCGGTGAAGGTAACAACACCATCCGCGCCGGTGATCATGGACTGGATGACTGTGCTGCCGCTGATGAGATCGAAGGTAGCTCCCGCCAGCACCTTGCCGGTCCCGGCGTCCGTCTTGGTGACGGAAACAGAGCCATAAGGAATGTCAAAGGACACCGTAACGGATTTCAGAGGATACGGAAGTCCCTGAATCGGGATCAGAAGTTTCTGAATCGGCTCATACGAAACGCCGACCACGAAACCTGCTTCTTCATCCGGCGAAGACATGGATTCTGCCTTGAAGCTGAAAGCCGAAGCAGAGGACGAAATGGTGATGGTATCGCCGCTGTTGAGATAGTAATAAGAGTTGTCCTCGCCATAGGTGTGACCAGTCACCGTGCCATAGCTCTTGCTGATGCGAATCAGATCGGCGTCCGTGGTCAAGGTGACAGTGCCGATGGTCATGCCGCCGCTGGTGGTGACGCTCTTGTTGGACACATATACCTCGCCGGTCATGTAAGCACGGGCAATGCCGTTCTCGGCCAGCCAACGGGCATATTCCAGGTACACCGAAGGTGCATTGTCGCTGGCAGCATAGAAATCATCCATGTCCCAGTAGTCGCGCACATATCGGGAACCTTCCAGCTCTTTGATCACTTCGCGGATCGCAAACTGACCAGCCACACGCGACCAGGTGCGATTGTCCGAATAGTATTCATCCAATTCCATGAAAGGAACCGTGTGACGCAGCACCCAGCCAATAGCATGCATGGTGGATTCTTTGTACATGACGCCGGAGTAACCGGGTGTGTTCATGTAGGAAGCAAGGTCTACCACCGTGTAGGGGCCGGTAGGCTGATAGCCGCCGCCCGAAATGCGTTCGCCGGGACCGGGCAGCAGATGTTCCAGACAGTACACCATGTAGCCTTCCAGATAGTGCGGGGTGGCGTAGATTTTTCCGTAATCCGGCAGCGTGGCAATCTGGAGATAATCGCTGTCCTTGCCGGAATCGCCGTAAAGTCCACTCTGTCCTACATAGAAGCTGCCCGTGTACATGGAAATGTCACGCAGACTGAAACCATACATGGGCGAGGCACGCAGGCTGAAAGTGTTCATAGCTTTCGGCGCATACGGGAACGCAAAGTCCGTTACATCGAAATTCTGCGCATCCGTTTCCCATGTTTCATTGGCCAGTACATAGATCGAATTGTAGTCCGTCCATTTCAGCGTGCCGTCTGCATCGGTATCGCCGTACATGTAGCGGACGCGGTACCAGTAACGGCCCATGCTGTCCTGCTCGACAGATTCGACCTGAACGGCAGCGTCTTGGACAAACACGCCCAGGTTCAGATCACCTTCATAATCGTCTGAAGCACTGTCATCCACTTCAAGGAAAGCTCTGGTGTCCGTGGTGACAAGGACGAAAGTTCCTTCGGAAGCAGGAGAGATTTCATCCACGGGAATCTCAGCTGAAGATTCATCCTCAATAGAGGGAATCTCCTCAAGCAGGGAATCGTCAACAGGCGGTACAACCTCTTCGGGCTGCTCGATAGGCACTTCGGGTTCAGTTGGTGTTTCTTCGGAAGGAATGCCCGTCTGCTCTGACTGATCAGGAAGCTCAGGCAGTTCATCCGTAGGATATTCGGATTCTTCCGGCTGCTCCACCACAGGAATATCCACGACGGGCAGATCTTCCAAGCCTTCATCAGGAGCCATGCCTTCAACAGCAAACACAGCAACTTTTCCATGCCCCACAAAAACCAGCGCAAAATTGGTGGTGAGGGCGGCAGCGTCAATGTCTGCGCCAGTCAGCAGCGTGTCGGGCAGCTCGTCTGCATACACATGGGCCAGAATCAGATCACCCGCAGACGTAAGGAACTGAACTTCCAGAATGTGCAGTCCTTCCTGCTCAATGAAGTCAGTCACCAGCAGAATACCGTTCGGCTCGATGGTGAAGCAATGCTCCCGCATATCAGCAGCGCTGAAAGCCTGAATACTGTGATCGGTCATCAGGTAGGTATATCCATATGCGTCAATCGCTGCTTTGACGGGATTATCTTCGGTGATGACTTCCTCTATCGGCTCATCTTCCGTGAATGATTCGGAAGGATCATCTTCGATCAGAATTTCATCTTCGGGAAGCAGCTCCACAGGCAGCTCCTGCTCCGGTTTATCCTCAATCACCGGTTCATCTTCAATGACAGGCTGTTCCTCGCTGCCCGTATTCGGATCGTCCGCAGTTTCCTCACTGGGATCGGAATCATCAGCAGGCATATCCTCCTGAACGGGTTCATCCGGCATTTCTTCGGAGGGAATATCGGATTGCTCCGGCTGTTCGGGAATATCGGGGTCGGTCGGTTCGGTTACAGGCTCATTCTCTGCAGGAGCATCCACAGGCGGTTCGATGGGTTCGACGACTTCATCCGGCATTTCTACCGGCTGCTCAAGCTCATCGGGCAGAGCGGATGATTCTTCAACCTGTTCAGGTTCCTCCGAAGGTACTTCCGAAGGCTGCTCAGTGCTTTCTTCTACCGGAATTTCCTCCGTTTCCAGCACTTCAACCGTGTCGGTAGGCGTTGCTACTTCTTCGGCGTAGATGGGCGTAGGCAAGCCGGTCATAAGCATAGCCATGGAAAGCAGAA
>JAFWYA010000099.1 GCA_017517815.1 Clostridia bacterium
CAGCCAGACCAGCCGGGAAACCTTTACCGACAAGGTACTGCGCCTTATTCAATCCGATGTTGTAACCTCATAAAAATAATTTACTTTTTTCTCTATCCTTATTGACAAAACCCGAAGGGGACAGTGCTAATCGAGTGCGGAAAGCTCTTGCAGCGCGGCGGGTACAAGATCAAGGTTCTCAACACCATCAATTTCAAAAAGTCCATGCACTATAATCCGTTTGCCTACATTCACTCTGAAAAAGACATCCTCAAGCTGGTTACTGCCCTAATAGCCAACACAAAGGGCGAGGGTAAAGCTGGGGATGATTTTTGGGTGAAGGCCGAAACGCTGCTGTACACTGCACTGATTGGCTACTTGCACTATGTCGCACCAGTGGAGGAGCAAAACTTCTCAACCCTGCTGGACTTCATCAACGCCATGGAAACGCGCGAGGATGACGAGGACTTCCAGAACCCTGTGGACCAGATGTTCGAAGTGCTGGCAGAAAAGGAACCGGAGCATTTCGCTGTGCGCCAGTATAAGAAATTCAAGCTGGCAGCAGGCAAAACGGCAAAATCTATCCTGATTTCCTGCGCCGCGCGCCTTGCTGTGTTCGATATTGCAGAGCTTCGGGAGATCACTTCTTACGACGAACTGGAACTGGATACGCTGGGAGATCGCAAAACCGCGCTGTTTCTCATCATGAGTGATACGGATGACAGCTTCAACTTCCTGATCTCCCTGTGCTATACGCAGTTGTTCAATCTGCTGTGTGAAAAGGCGGACGATCAGTATGGAGGTAGGCTCCCTGTGCATGTGCGGTGTCTGATTGATGAGTGCGCCAACATCGGCCAGATTCCCCGTCTGGAAAAGCTCATGGCAACCATCCGAAGCCGCGAGATCTCTGCATGCCTTGTCTTGCAGACACAATCGCAGCTGAAAGCCATCTACAAGGACAACGCAGACACCATCATCGGCAACTGCGACAGTATGATTTTCCTCGGCGGAAAGGAGAAAACAACGCTGAAAGAGCTCGAGGAAACACTGGGGAAGGAGACCATCGACACTTTCAACACAGGCGAGAGCCGTGGGCGCGAGGTGTCGCACAGCCTGAACTACCAGAAGCTCGGCAAGTCGCTTATGTCCATGGATGAGCTTGCTGTGATGGACGGCGGCAAGTGTATCTTACAGCTTCGCGGCGTGCGGCCTTTCCTGTCCAGCAAGTACGACATCACCCGTCACCCCAACTACAAGTACACATCCGATGCCAATCCCAAGTATGCTTTTAACATCGAGAAACACCTTTCCACTCATCTGAAGCTGCGACCGGATGAGGCGTACAGCGTCTATGAGGTAGATATGCCAAATGAAAGTGAGGAAGAAGCAGAATGAATAAAAACATGACTCGGCATGACGAACCTGAAGCACAGGAAATCCCCCAGAAGCAGAACACAAGCGACGAGGTGGTTCAAATCGATATGGCGTATTGCGCTCGACTGTGCGAGGTTCTTATTCAACTCGGACGGTGTCTGGAAGTTGCCTACATGTTTCGGGAACACTCCATTTCAGAAGCGGAAGCACAGAAACGCATCACAACCATCATAGAAGAATTGGAGCGAGCGTAGCATGGTTTGCAGCAACTTCCAAAGCAGAGGCCCGCCTTTGAAGCACAAGTGAATCATCCCAAAGGCCGATATTCCTTATCTGAAAAGATATGAGATATCGGCCTTTTTCTATTTTAACCAAAACATTTGGAGGTACACATATGGAATTTTTCGTAGCAGCAATTTCGATTCTGCAGACTCTTGTCATCGCTCTTGGCGGTGGCCTCGGTGTATGGGGGCTGATCAATCTTCTGGAAGGTTACGGTAACGACAACCCCGGCGCGAAATCCCAGGGCATTAAGCAGCTCATGGCTGGCGGCGGCGTCGCAGCCATTGGCATGACGCTGATTCCCTTGCTGTCCAACTTGTTCGGATGACTATTGCCGGAGGTTCCCCGTTTGTTCCAGCGGGGAGCCTCCGGCAAAGGAGGTGAAGGAGCTTGGATTTTCTCTGGAACAGATTGACGGAATGGCTCAAGGAAATGCTGGTCGGCGGCATCATGGATAACCTGACCGGCCTCTTTGATTCGGTGAATGAACAGGTGTCAGAAATTGCAGGCACAGTCGGTCAGACCCCGCAGGGTTGGAACGGCGGCGTGTTCTCAATGATTCAGAATCTTTCGGAAAACGTGGTCGTTCCCATCGCTGGCATCATCCTCGCCATCGTGGTGACGATGGAATTGATCCAGATGCTCATTGACCGCAACAACATGCACGACTTCGATACCTTCATGATCTACAAGTGGATTTTCAAGACGTTTGTGTCCGTGACCATCGTCACCAACACCTGGAACATCGTCATGGCTGTATTTGATGTGGCACAGAATGTGGTCAACAACGCAGCCGGCATCATCATTTCCGATACGTCGCTCGACCTGTCCAGTGTTGTGACCAACATGGAAGCACGCCTCATGGATATGGAGATCGGCTCTCTGTTCAGCCTTTGGTTCCAGTCAATGCTGGTAGGTATGATCTCTTGGGGATTGACCATCAGCATCTTTGTGATTGTCTATGGCCGTATGATCGAAATCTATCTGGTCACATCCATCGCTCCCATTCCCATGGCGACGATGGCAAACCGCGAATGGGGACAGATGGGTCAGAACTATCTGCGAAGCCTTTTTGCGCTTGGTTTTCAGGCGTTTCTCATTATCATCTGCGTCGCAGTCTATGCCGTGCTGGTTCAGACAATCGCTGTGGATGAAGATGTGATTAAGGCCATCTGGACGTGCATCGGGTACACAGTTCTGCTGTGCTTCACCCTGTTTAAGACCAGTTCGCTCAGCAAGAGCATCTTTAACGCTCATTAAAAAGGAGGATTCATATGGATTATGTCGATGTCCCTCTGGACATCACGCGCATCAAAGTCAAATTCCTGTTCGGCCTGACCAAGCGTCAGGTCATTTGTTTTGGAAGCGGAGCGCTTGTCGGCGTGCCGCTGTATCTGCTGGTCAAAACGTTCCTGCCCAGCAATATCGCGGCCTTGTTCATGATCGGTGCTATGGTTCCGTTCTTTCTCTTTGCTCTGTACGAAAAGAACGGCGAGCCACTGGAAAAGGTGCTGCGCCACTTCATCCAGAGCCGTTATCTGCTCCCCAAAACCCGTCCGTATCAGACCGAAAACGCTTATGCCCTGATTGCCAAACAGATTCAGGTAGAAAAGGAGGTTCACCGCATTGTCCACGGCACGCAAAACCAAAGCGCCGCCCGCAAGAAAGCTCACGCGTGCGGAAAGAAAGCAAGTTAACGCCATCATCGCTCGGAACCGCCCCAAGGACAGGCCGCAGTCGGCCCAGCAGACTATCCCTTATCAGCGGATGTACAGGGATGGCATCTGCATGGTGACGGATCGGTACTTCTCCAAAACCATTCGTTTTCAGGACATCAACTACCGGCTGGCTGCCCGTGAGGAAAAGGACGCCATTCTCAATCAGTGGTGCGGATTGCTCAATTACTTTCCGCCTTCCGTCACCTGTCAGCTTTCCTTCCTCAGCATGATGGGAAATCGTGAAGTGCTGGAAAAGACCATGGTCATCCACCCGCAGGATGAAGATCATCGGGAAATCTGCGAAGAATTGACCCATGTGCTTCAGGATCAGATGGAGAAAGGCAACAACGGATATGTAAAGTCCAAATACCTCACCTTCGGCTTGGAGGCACATGATTACCGTGCTGCAAAGTCCCGTCTGAATCAGATCGAATCCGACCTGCTGGTGCATTTCAAGCAGATGGGCGTATCCGCGCATCCGCTGGACGGAAAGGAACGGCTGGAACTGCTGCATGGCGTCTTTCACATGGACGAGCCCGAAAGGCAGTTTCAGTTTGAATGGGACTGGCTTCCTGCCAGCGGCCTTTCCACCAAGGATTTCATTGCACCCAGCTCCTTCTCGTTTCAGGAAAGCAGCCGATTCACCATGGGCAGCAAGCTGGCCACCGTCAACTGGCTCTATGTGTCCGGTTCCCAGCTCTTTGATGACTTCCTTGCCAAGCTTCTGAGCCTTGACGCCTGTTCCATTGTCACGTTTCATCTAAAGCCTGTGGATCAGACCGAAGCGCTGAAAATGGTCAGAAAGCTCATCACAACGGTCGATCAGGCGAAGATTGACGAGCAGAAGAAGGCCATCCGCAGCGGCTATGATATGGACATCCTGCCCAAGACCCTGACCAGCAATGTGGAAGGGCTGGAAAAGTGGCTCAACAGCCTGCAAAAGCAGAATGAGCGCATGTATCTGGTGACGGCGCTTGTGATGTATGCAGCGGACAGCAAGCGCCAGCTTGCCAACATCCACTCCCAGCTCAAAGGCATCACGCAGGAGAGGCACAGCCAGCTGATCCGGCTGGACTTTCAGCAGGAGGATGCGCTGGTTTCTTCCCTGCCGCTGGGGGTGAACCGAATGCCTGTTCAGCAGTCCATGACGACAGAATGTGTGGCCGGATTCGTTCCTTTCGTTGTGCAGGAACTGTTCCAGACGGGTGGCCGGGCCATCTACTACGGCGTCAACACGCTGTCCAACAACCTTGTCATCGGTGACAGAACCAGCACGAACAATCCCAACGGCGTGATCTTTGGCAAACCGGGCAGCGGCAAGTCCTTTGCCTCCAAAAGAGAAATGATCATTGTATTCCTGCTGACGAAAGACGGCATCGTGATATGCGATCCCGAAGGCGAGTACCGCGCACTGGTGGAACGCCTGAAGGGACAGGTCATCCGGCTTTCTCCTACGTCGCCGGATCATATCAACCCCATGGATATTCCGCTGGACTATGATGCGGAAGAAAATGTGATCGCTGTGAAGGCAGACTTCATTCTCTCCCTGTGTGAGCTGCTGCTGGAAAGCAAGGACGGCTTGCAGCCGATTGAAAAATCCATCATCGGCAAGAGCGTACAGAACATCTATGAACGTTTCTTCCGTGATCCCTGTCCTGAAAACATGCCGATTCTCAGCGACCTGCATGCAGAGATTCTGAAAAATCCTGCACCGGAAGCACAGCGCATTGCAGCCGCGCTGGACCTGTATGTGTCGGGCGTGCTGAACTGCTTCAATCACCGCACGAATGTGAATCTGAACAATCGCCTGATCTGTTATGACACCAAGGAACTCGGCAGGCAGCTCAAAAAGGTGAGCATGCTGATCGTTCAGGATCAGGTATGGAGCCGCCTTTCCGCTAATCGAAACACCGGGCGCTCCACATGGTATTACATCGACGAAATGCACCTGCTGCTCAAGGAGCCGCAGACAGCCTCCTACATGGTGGAGAACTGGAAACGCTTCCGCAAATGGGGCGGCATCCCCACCGGCATGACGCAGAACGCCAAGGATTTGCTGGCCTCGCGCGAGATTGAAAACATCCTTGAAAACAGCGACTTCGTGTACATGCTCAGCCAGTCGGACGGCGACCGCGCAATCCTTGCACAGAAGCTGGGGCTTTCGGACAGCCAGCTGGAATACGTCAAAAACGTTCCGCCCGGTGAAGGTATCATGTTCTTTGGCGACAAGGTGATTCCGTTCCGTGACCGTTACCCGAAGGATACCATGCTCTACCGCATCATGACGACCAAGCCCAATGAAGTGATTCAGAATGGAGTGAATGATTCGTGATCGCTGCGATTTTGATTGGACTACTTGGAACTGGCGCAGGAGCGCTGCTGCTGTCGGTGGTATGCGCATTGCTGAATGTATGCCGTCACATGAGCAATACAGCGGCTGGAACATAAGGAGACGACAATGAAAATCAAAAGCAAAGGAGCTGCGCAACGGTTACAATTCACCGAGGAGGAGATGAAGGAGGAAGCGCTTCAAAAGCCGATTTCACAAGTGAAAAAGGCAGAGGCAGCGAGAGTTAAGGCGAGGAAACGGTTGCATCAGAATGTAGATATCGCTGGTGCATCGCCTGCAGCAGATAAGGCTGCTTACCAAAAACGCAGTTCACGCTTGCGAAGCGCAGAGATTGTGAAAGGTCTAAGCGCCAAACCGGCTGCGAAAAGCTCTGGGCTAAAATCTGCTGCACCTGAACCCATCCAGAGCAGGCTTCATTCTGTATCTGAGCTGGAAGCCCCCAACCCCCGCCTGAAAAGCAGTGCAGCAGGAAAAGCTCTCCGCAATGAGCTTCACAAGCAGATCGAGCAGGACGAAGCAGATAACACCGGCCTGCAGGCTGCACATACACTGGAACGATCCGGCGAAACGGCTGTGCATACCGGATCGCAGATTCGTGACGTGCAAACCACTCGTCGGCTCAAGCAGGCGGTTCGGGCTGAAGAAAAGGTAGACCGTGCCAACATCCGTTTCCTGGAAAAGCAGCAGGAAATCCAGCATCCCCAAACCGGCAGCAATCCAATTTCCCGCGCCAGACAGAAACGTACGATCAAAAAGGAATACAGGATGGCCAAAGCCGGAAAATCCACCGGCAGAACGGCAGCGTCCCGTTCGGCGAAAAGGGCGGTGCAAAATGGCGAGAAAACGCTTGGCACCATCATTCGCAAAAAGGGAACATGGCTGCTTGCTGGTTTGGTTGCTTTGCTGATGGTGGTGATGAACCTCATGTCTTCCTGCACGCCGCTGGTGGAAGCAGCCTTGCAGGCCATTGTGATGGGAACCTATCCGGCAGAGGAAGCGGATGTGAAAGCAGCTGAGCGCGCCTACCGTAACATGGAAAAAGAACTGGAACGGGAAATGGAGGACTATGAGCGCTATCATCCCGGTCATGACGAGTATATTGTGGATGCCGATGAGATCTGGCATGATCCTTACGCTTTGATTTCGCTTATATCGGCCTACCACAACGGCGAGGAATGGACGATAGACAGCGCCTATCCCACGATTGAGATGTTGTTTGAATGGCAGTACGTTGTGGAAGAAAGCGTCACTGCACAAACACGTTACAGGCAGGATGGCGAGGAACAAATTCCGTACACCTACTCTATCTGCACCGTTTCGATGGAAAACAAAAACCTGTCCCATGCACCCGTCTACATCATGTCCCGTGAAAAGGTGGGTCTGTACGCCATGTACATGTCCACGCTGGGCAACATGCCTGGGCTGTTCACCGGTGCACATGCTTCCACGCTCAAAGACCCATTGGAATATGACGTGCCGCAGGAGCTGCTGGACGCTGATCCCAAGTTTGCGCTGCTGGTAGAGGAAGCCAACAAGCGGCTGGGCTATCCCTATGTCTGGGGCGGTTATGATCCTGAAACTTCTTTCGACTGTTCAGGTTTCATTTCATGGCTGTTCACCAGCACGGGCATCAACAATATCGGGCATATGGGCGCGACAACCCTTTATGGGTACAGCGATCCCGTTGCTCCACATGAAGCCAAACCCGGCGATGTGATTTTCTTCGAGGGCACGATGGGTGATGATGTCGGAGGAATCACGCATTGCGGACTATACGTTGGCAACAACATGATGGTGCATTGCGGCAATCCGTGCAGCTATGCCGACCTTACGGAATCCTACTGGGTAGAACACTTCTACGGCTTTGGCCGTTTGTACGATTAACAAGGAGGACTCTATGGCAAGAACCAAACCCACCACCAATATGGCCAGCCTGACGCGGCACAGGCAGGAGCTGGAACGCAACCTTGAAAAGATCAGAGAGATCGAAGCGCGGAATACCGAGCTCCGGGAGATCATCACCAAGGAAGAAGATTTTGAATATGCGGCCGTAGCCAGAAGCTATTCTATTACGCTGGAACAGCTTCACGATCTTCTCAAGGGATTTCGCAATGGCGAAGTCCCTTTTCCTATGGTAACGAATGATGAACATGAGGAGGATACTGTCAATGAAACGCACCTGTAAGCTGACCTTTTGGCTGGTCTTGTTCGTGATCCTGTTGGCTGCATGCACTTTTGTCCTCAGTCTGGCAGCAGATGCGAATGCGGAAATGCCTGCATCTGAACAGGTTGATCCATATGAGCTGCCTGAAAATGCAGGAGAGGTGATTCTGGATGATCCAGCGCTGTTTATGACGGTGGAGGATGACGAAGAAGCGATCGATCTGGAGTCGACCGCAGAACCTGCCGACACACCCACGCAGGAATCTACCACGGAGCCCACTGATACTCCCACGCAGGAGCCGCCCAGCGAACCTACCGATACGCCTACTCAGGAATCGACCACCGAACCTACCGATACGCCTACTCAGGAGTCGACCACTGAACCTACTGATACGCCTGCGCAGGAGCCGACCACGGAGCCTACGGACACGCCTACACAGGAGCCGACCACGGAGCCTACGGACACGCCTACACAGGAGCCGACCACGGAGCCTACGGACACGCCTACACAGGAACCGACTACGGAACCTGCTGATACGCCTACGCAGGAGCCGACTCCGCCTCCTCTTGATCCTGAAACGCTTTTCAGCGTCAGCATCAAAACGCCGGACTGGCGAAACAGCGGCACAGCGAACGTGCGCATCATTGTAACGCCACTTTCGGATCAGGCGTGGAAGTCTGTGCTGTATCGTATGGGCGATGAAAGCTGGACGGAGATCACCGGCAATTTCTATGCTTATGAAGGCTCGTACTACTGTGATGTGGAAATCACGGAAAATGCGAAGATGACCGTGCGCCTTGCAACTGAAGATGATGGCTCTTTTGATACCTACAGGGATGTTCGAGTTTTCGACTACAAGCCTCCCGTTGTTACCGCTGGCTTCCGTGAAAAGGTACTGCATGTGGAAGCGCCTGATGATCTTTCCGGCGTAGCAGGTATTCAGGTCAATGGCCTCCTGTTCACCACTCTGGAAGATGGAAAGCTGGATGTGCAGATGGAAGAACCACTGCTGACTTACAAGCAGCTTGCTATTCGCGGCTATGACTACGCTGGCAACTTCAGCGATCCTGTCATGTTGGACAACCCGTACTACATCGAGCCCACTCCGAAGCCGACCAATACGCCCAAGCCTACCAAGAAGCCCACTGCCACGGCTAAACCAACGAAGAAACCTTCCAATAACTCCGGCTCCTCAAGCAGTTCCACTGCAACGCCTGCTCCGACTTCTACTCCGGCTCCTACGGCAGAACCCACGCAGAATCCGTTGATCTCTGTAGTGACGCCTGGTCCGACTGCGGTAGCCATTGCAACGCCGGAACCTGTTACGCAAACGGTGTATGTTCCCATCGGCCCCGGACAGCCCTACCAGCAGGACGGCAACATGCAGACGCTAGACATGCTGTACTCTGCTGCCACCAACAAGCAGTTCATCACTGTTCAGACCCGTGCTGGTGAAACCTATTTCCTGATTATCGACTACGACAAGCCGATTGATGAGGAAAATGAAATCTATGAAACCTACTTCCTCAATCTGGTGGATGACCATGATCTGCTGTCTGTAATTGAGGACGAATCCCTGATCCCCACGCCTACGCCGCAGATCGTCTACGTCACGCCGGAGCCCACCGAAGCGCCGCGCGCTACACCCATCCCCATTGCAGATGATGACGAAACCGACATGGGTGCGATGGCGCTGCTTCTTGTCGGCGTAGCTGCCATTGGCGGTGTGGCACTATGGTTCTTCAAATTCCGCAAGAATGATAAGGCCAGTAACGCTGTGCCGGATTATGACGAGTATGAATTTGAAGATGCTGAGGACAGTGAGGTAAGTTAAACAACCACTGGAGGGCTGCCCGAACGACAGCCCTCCAATAGTTATGTTGTCAGCGGTAGAAAACTGAGCTTTTTGTTGGAACGCAAGTGGTCAAAACCTTCTTTGCCATAAATATTGACCAGATTTTTGATGTATCCGTTTACTGCGTTTTCATTATGATAGAGGATACAGATTTTATTAGCTAGGCTAAAGATCTCAGTGATGATGTCCTTATCTGTGGTATCTAACGAATGCCCCACCACAGTAACGTTACAATCAATGTTATGACTTTGAACCATTCGTGTATGTTCCATAAAAGTCAGATAGCTACTATCAGTTCCAAAACGCACACGTTGATAGTACTTTTTAAATTGCAAAAAAGTTGTATCAACCGTCGGCAGATCATCATCCTCGTTGGGATTTATGCCCAAAACAATTTTGTCGTTAATAGTACCGTGAACGTGAATAACCTTCTCAGCTCTATAGACTTTTTCCGCCACGGAGGAATAATTGAATGATATAACACGGTTGCTGTTCTGCAGCTTGGGATTCGGTACCACAAGGCCTTCTTGCAGCAGAATACCAAGCGGTTGATCAATAAAAATTTTTAAGTATTCTTTCAATAAAAACGCGAACTCGTCTAGTGCACAATATAACTCATCGACTACCGCTTCTTTATCAATGCTCCAGATGTCAGACCCCTTAGGATATTCTAAACAATACTTATCCTTAACTCTACGGTATGTATAGGGTGAAATAATCTCGGGAGGCCTATTGGCATCACCGTGGAAGTAGGAGAAGCGGGAAATGATGTAGCGCGTTCGTTCATCCGTTACATTGAGTTCTATCGAAAAACTGCGGTTGTTAGTGGATGTAAAAAAATCAGAGAATGACTTGATGACAAACGCTATTTCTTTTTCAAAGTCAATCCACCCAAGATCCTGATCAAAGACCTCTGACAAGTATGAAAACCACATATTATTCTTGGCTAGGTGGATGAGGTTTTCAATTTCTTCTGCTTCCAACACAGATTTTTCCCATCCGAGGCCATAATACTCATAGCATTTGCCAATCCATGGGTCGATTGCTTGAAGAGCATGGTTTCCAAAAACATGACTAATGTTTGTCATGCCTCTTGTATAGTTGTTGATCAAAAACTTGATCGTGTGGAGAAAGTTTTCATATTTTGTCGGCAAGAAGTGAGCCAAATCAAAGCCATTGCCAACCAGAAGAAGATTCATAATTTCACCTCGCATTTACAGGATAGATAGTTTTATCTTACATGAAAAGCATTTATGTGACAAGTAAAAAGGAGAATACAAATGCAGCTGATTATCGCTGAAAAGCCCGGCGTAGCTCAAACCATAGGTGAGGTGCTGGGCGCAACTGATAAGAAAAATGGTTATCTTGTTGGCACAACGCATCTGATTACATGGTGTATCGGCCATCTGGTGGAGCTTGCGCAGCCGAATTCCTATGATGAACGATATGCCAAATGGAAGTGGGACGATCTGCCCATTCTGCCGGATGAATGGCAGTATAACGTATCGCTGAATACCAGGAGGCAGTTTGATACCATTCGCAAATTGATAAATGATCCCAAGGTTGAAACCATCGTATGTGCAACGGATGCAGGCAGGGAAGGCGAGCTGATCTTCCGTCTGGTCTACCATCAATGCGGATGCACCAAGCCCATCAAACGCCTGTGGATTTCCTCCCTGGAGAAAGCAGCCATTCGCACCGGTTTTGAAAATCTGCATGATGGACGCGAGTATGAATCGCTGTATCAGGCAGCGTTGTGCCGTCAGCAGGCTGACTGGCTGGTGGGAATCAATGCTTCGCGCATCTTCTCGCTGCTGTACAATG
>JAFWYA010000010.1 GCA_017517815.1 Clostridia bacterium
GCGACCCGGAGGAGATCAACCGAAACGAGCAGAGCAACCGGCAGGGCGCTCTGCGACGATTGAGGTTGCGGAGGGGGGAAGTCCAGAGGGGGGTCTCGGGGGGACCGGTGCGGGGTCCCCCCCGACCGCCCCTCTGGCCCAAGCGGAGCGGAGAGAAACCTGAGCGCAGCTTAGGTAAGTCAACAGGCTGAGGCAACCTGCCTCTCCAAGCGGCGCGTAAGCTGCCGCCGTCAGGAACGCAGTTGCTTGTACTGTACCGCAAGGTACAACCCCTCCGGCCTCTTCGAGGTCACCTCCCCAAAAGGGATTTTGTAAAAGGCCCCCCTTTTACTCCCCCATCCCTACCTGCGCGCGGTACTTCTTGGGCGAAAGCCCGGTTTCCTTCTTGATAAAGCTGTTGAAATACGACCGTGAATTGAAATGCGTCATCACCATGATGTCTTCCAGCGTCAGCGACGGGTCCAGCATCAGGCGGCGGATCAGCTCCATGCGCTTGCGCGCAATGTAGCGCACCAGCGGCTCGTGCGTTTCGGCGCTGAAAATGCGCGACAGATAGGACGTGTTGTAGCCCGTCACCTGCGCAAGCTGTACCAGCGATAATTCCTCGGTGATGTGCTGGGCGATGTATTCCTTCAAAAACTTCACCGTCACCTGCCCGGCGGCGGAGGACTTGTCCAGCTCCATCACGCACAGGTCAAAACGGGCTTCCAGCTTTTCGGCGCTGCGCTTGAGCTTTGAGCGTACCTGGCTGAGGGGCGTGCGCAGCTGCCACGGCTGGTCGACGATGAAGGCCAGCTCCTGCCCGGAGGTGCTGAGGATGGCCGCCTGCACTGTTTCAAGGGTGCTGATGACGAATTCCTCGGCGGCGTCGGGCTGCAACAGCAGGAAGAAACGCTCCAGCGTGAGCGGCGACAGGGTCATAAACAGCAGCTTTTCGCCCATGTAGTGCGTAAGCGCGCTGCTGAGCATGCCGTCGGAGATGCTCTCGCCCGGGCGCGACTGCACCATCACGGGGATCAGGCTGCCGCGGTCGGGGTCAAAGCCCACGTCGCGGATCATTTTGCGCGTTTCCTCGGGGGTGAGCTGCGCGTCGTAGAGCATTTTCATCAGCAGGCTCTGGCGCAGCGCGTCGGTGGGCTGAGCACCCATGGCGCGCCATTCGCGGTGGTTGAGGTCGGCCTCCAGCTGCGCGAGGATGGCGTTTAAGCGCTTTAAAATGTCGGATTCTTCCTCGGTTTTGAGGATGTAGCCGGCCACGCGGCAGTTCATGGCCTCGTAGGCGTATTCAAAATGCGAATAGGCCGACAGGATCACCGTGGTGCAGTCCGGCCACAGGCTGTGCACCTCGCGGATGAGGGCCAGCCCGTCCATGCCGGGCATCTGGATGTCGGTAAGCAGCAGGTCGATGCGGCCCTGCTTCATGATGTCGATGGCCTGCTGGGCGCGGTAGGCCGCGTGCAGCTCCAGCTCGTAGGGGCACTGCTTCTCCAATAGGGCCGAGATGGATTCCACCACGTGCGGCTCGTCGTCGACGATCAAAACCTGAAAGATCATGCGCGTGCTCCTTTCTGTGTGTTGTCAAGCGGCGTGCGCGTCAGGCGCAGCCTGACCATCAGTCCGCCCATGGCGCTGCGCGTGACCTCCACGCCCGCCCTGCGGCCAAAGAACAATTTCAGCCTGTGGTGGGTGTTGATCAGCCCGGTAAAGCTGGTGGTTTCGTCAACGGGCAGTTCAAGGCTCTGGCGCAGTTTTTCAAGGGCCTCATCCGTCAGATCGTTGCCGTTGTTTTCAATGATGACCGATACGGTGGTCAGGTCCTCCTCGTAGCGCAGGCGGATACGGCCCGCGTCCTCGGTGGTGTTGAGGCCGTATTTGAAGCAGTTTTCCACCACCGGCTCCACGATCAGGCGGGGCACGGTGAGGGCTTTCATGGTATCCGGCAGGGGATGCACGTCGGCCTCGACGGTGTCGCCAAAGCGCATGAGCTGAATGGTGAGGTAGTTGACCGCGTGGTCGACCTCCTCGCCAAGGGTGAGCACGCTCTGGTCGCTGCGGGTGATATATTGGAAGTAACGGCCCAGATAGCGGCAGAATTCCTCGGCGGATTCCGTTTCGTCGCTGGAAATGAGATGGCGCAGGAAGTAGAACGAATTGTACAGGAAGTGCGGGTTGATCTGCGACTGCAGGCGCTTGAGCTCGGCCGTCTGCAGACGGATGGTCTGGCGGTAGTTGGTGTCGATCAGGCTGTCGATGTGCTCGGCCATGGCGTTGAAGCCGCGGGCCAGCTGGTCAAACTCCTGCACGTCCTGCGAGGGCAGACGCACCGAAAAATTGCCGTCGCCCGCCTCCCGGAAGGCGGACTGTAAGCCGTCCACAGGACGGCCTACAGTCCTGTTGAGCACTCGAAGCAGGGAGATCAGAATGATGACCGTGACGATGCACAGCCCCAGAATGAGAAAGCCGATCAGCGTGGGGATATGGTTGAACACGCCCGATGGCACCAGCTGAATGATGCCGACCCTGAGATAGTCGGAATAGCACACAAAGGCTTCATACGCCGTGCCGCCGGCCTCCAGATGGGACTGCTGCACGCCGCCTTTTGGCACGGACGAAAGCAGGGGCGACAGCTGCTGCGCCGACAGCGCGTCGGCATTGGCGCTGCCCAGCAGGTAGCCCGTGGCGCTGCCTAAAAGATAGCTGCTGCGCAGGTTGGTTTCGCTGTAGGAATTGAGCAGCTGCTGCAGCGCCTCGGTATTGAGCTCGATAAACAAAAACATGTGCGAGCTGGCCAGGTCGTCGTGCTGGCTCCAGCTATAGGCGGAGTAGAGCTTGCCGTTTACGTCCATCAGGCATGCGGGCTGGTTTTGCGCAGCTTCGATGATGGTGTCGATATAGCCATCGGGCAGGCGGTAGGTGTATTTGCTGTTGACGGCCAGATGCTGCTGGGGGAAAAACAGGCTTACCTCGCTGATGAGCTCGTTGGAGTACCTGAGCACGCGCAGCGTGCGGCGGATGTCGTACAGCTGCATGTAATAGTCCGACACCGATTCGAACCGGTCGTGCGCCAGCTCGGCGTAGAACTGGCCGATCTCCGCCTCGGAAAAGATGGTGTTGGACGCATCCACCACGTCCTGCACGCGGCGCTCAAGAAAGTTCTGCAGGTATTCCAGGTTGTTTTCAGCCGTTGCGCGGATCTCGCCGGTCACCATGCTGCGGCTCCACACATACACGCATCCCTGCAGCAAAAGAAGGGGCAGTATCAGCAACAGCACGCCCCTGAACAAACGACGGGTTATGGAACGCTTCAATTTGAATGATCCTCCATGGTTGTCTACCTTATATTTATACTTTTTTGCGCTGTTGTTGTAAAGGCAAAGGGTAAAAAAATCTGTCTTTTCGCAGGAAAAATGGAATTTTCGGCTGTTTATTTCCCTGATATGATGGTATTAACGAAAAACTGAAAGGAGAGTCTGCATTATGACTCGCAAGATCCTGGCTTTGGTTCTGGCTCTTGCCATGATGATTCCCGCCTTCGCGATGGCTGAGGAAGTCGATTACGGCAAGTATGCTGAGCCCATCACTGTTTCCTTCCTGACCCGTGACTTCAAGGTGGAATCCACCGAGTACGACATCAACAACCCCGACCGTAAGTCCGCCCACGAGAATGCGTGGATCAGCGCTTACAAGGATTACCTCAACATCGAGGTCGTCCGTGAGATCGCTGAGGACGAAACCGCCCTCAACGCCCGCCTCAACACCGGCATGGCTTCTGCTGACCTGCCCGACGTGATGATCGTCAGCAAGGACATGTTCTACGTTCTGGCTGAAAACGGCGTGCTGCAGGACCTGAGCGCTGCCTGGGAAGGCTACGCCCAGAAGAACCTGATCGGCAAGGCCATCGACGCCTGGGACGGCTGCCTCGAAACCGGCATGTGGGAAGGCGAACTGCTTGGCTTCCCCATCCTTGTCAACTCCTTCAACTCCTCTCAGGTGCTGTGGATCCGCCAGGACTGGCTGGATAAGGTGAACATGGAAGCTCCCAAGACCATCGATGAGCTGCTGGCTGTTGCCAAGGCTTTCATGGATGCTGGTCTGGGCGGCGACAACACCTACGCCTGGGGCTCCAAGAACGATCCCTTCTCTCCCATCTTCGCCGCTTACGGCGTGCCCTTCCGCGCTACCAAGAACACCTGGATTGAGCAGCCCGACGGCAGCTACGTCTTCTCCGGCGTGAACACCGAGCCCGTCAAGGAAGCTCTGCTGGCCATGCAGGAAATGTACAAGGCCGGCTACCTCAGCAAGGACATCGCTGTGGCTGACACCAAGGTCATCACCGAAGATATGGCCAACGGCCGCATCGGCATGGTGTTTGGCGAAGGCTGGCTGGGCGCCACCGACATCAAGACCTCCAACGTCAACATCCCCGAGGCTGACTGGGTTGCCGTGCGCATCCCCACCAAGACCGGCGAGGATATGGACCAGTGGACCAACGCTACCATCGGCGAGTTCGTCGTTGTGAACGCCGAGGCCAAGAACCCCGAAGCCATCTTCAAGATGATGGAACTGGAACTGCACATGTACTACGAAGCCAGTGCTGAAGAAAGCGCCAAGTACTACCTGGCTGCTGACGGCTATCCCGTTTGGGACTTCCGTATCTTCCGCAACACCGGCTATCCCACTCAGGACTTCATGCGCATGGAAGAGTGCCTGGCCGGCAAGGCCGCTGGCCTCACCGAAGTCAGCTCCTTCTCCAACGCCAACTACCAGCGCCTGCTGCAGGGCGAAGCCGGTCAGCGTGACCAGGTCGGTTTCGGCCGCGTCATGACCCAGGCTTACCCCGTGCTGGACGCTCTGAACAAGGCCGGCCACCTCATTCCTGACTACGCCGGCCCCACCACCGAGAACATGACCCTCTACCTGAGCAACATCAACGAAGCTCTGGTCAGCGCCAT
The DNA here is from genome assembly GCA_017517815.1 of Clostridia bacterium. The sequence goes on from JAFWYA010000010.1 coordinate 4,953, forward strand.
GTACAAGGTCGTCATGGGCGAGGACATCAGCGTGTATGAGAAGGCCGTCGAGCAGTGGTACGCCACCGGCGGTCAGGCCATCACCGAGGAAGTCAACGCCTACTACGCTGCCAACAAGTAATTTTCCCTAACCATTTCGGGGCTGCCGCAACAGGGCGGCAGCCCCTTTCCGCACTTTTTCCGCACATCCGTCAAGCGGCGCGGCAGCCGCTGCACCTGTCTGCCGCCCCCCATTCCCAGCCCAAGGAGGGAACACCGCCCATGTCTACCCTGCCCATCGACAAGAAGGCCATCAAACGGTCCAACCGCGTCTTCAGCAAACGCAGGCTGAAGATGGACTATCCGCTGTATATCCTGCTGGCGCTGCCCATGCTGTTTTTGTTTGTATTCAATTACATTCCCATGGCCGGCGTGAGCATTGCATTCATGAAATATCTGCCCGCCAAGGGCATCTTCGGCTCCAAGTGGATCGGCATGAAGAACTTTAACGTGCTGTTCACCATGCCCGGCTTCTGGAACGCTTTGCAAAACACCGTTACCATTTCCATCTGGAAGATCGTGCTGAATATTCTGGTGCCTGTGTGCTTTACCATTCTGCTTAACGAAATGGGCCGCCAGCGCATCAAAAAGACGGTGCAGACCTTCATTTACCTGCCCCACTTCGTCAGCTGGGTGCTGCTGGCCGGCATCTTTGCCAAGCTGCTCAGCGGCAACGGCCTTGTTAACCAGATGCTGGGCGTGATTGGCATAGAGCCCATCATCTTTATGGGTGACAACAAGTGGTTCCAGTTTACGCTGATCATCACAAACCTCTGGAAGGAATTCGGCTACGCCACCATCGTCTATCTGGCGGCTGTTTCCGGCGTGAACCAGGATCTGTACGAGGCTGCCTCCATCGACGGCGCAGGCCACTGGAAGCAGATGCTGCACGTCACTTTGCCCTCCATCACCCCCACCATCATTCTGATGAGCTGTCTGGCGGTTGGCAACGTGCTCAACGCAGGCTTTGACCAGGTGTACAACATGTACTCCTCCGCCGTGTACGAGACCGGCGATATTCTGGACACGCTGGTGTACCGCATCGCCTTCGGCACGGGCCAGTACGGCCTGAGCGGCGCGGCAAGTTTGTTCAAGAGCATCGTTTCCGGCGTGCTGATCATGGTCAGCTACAAGGCTGCCTACAAGCTCAGCGGCTATCACGTATTTTAAGGAGGTGCAGAATCCATGGCCAAAAATGCCATCAAGGCAACCCCTGCCCGCAAAGTGTTCGTGGCGTTCAACTATGTGTTTTGCATCGCCATCGGCATCATTTGCCTGATCCCCGTGGTTCACATCCTGGCGCTGTCGTTCTCCAACAAGTATGAGGTCATGGCCGGTCACGTCACCCTGTGGCCCATGGGCTTTACCACCGAGAACTACGAGATCGTCATGCGCGACGCGCAGTTCTTCCGCTCCTACGGCGTCACCATCCTGCGCTCCATCGTGGGCTGGGCGGTGTCGATCGTGCTGACGGTGCTTGCCGCCTACCCGCTGGCCCAGCGCCAGGTCACCTTCCCCGCGCGCAAGTACATCGTGGTGTACTTCATGATCGCCATGGTGTTTAACGGCGGCATGATCCCCACCTACATCGTAGTCAGCGAAGTGGGCCTCATCAACAGCTTCTGGGCACTCATCCTGCCCTGCGCCATCAACACCTACAACATCATCCTCATGATGAACTTCATCAAGGCGCTGCCAGACGCCCTGCAGGAATCCGCCTTCATCGACGGCGCGAACCACTTTACCGTGCTTTTCAAGATCATCCTGCCGCTGTGCCTGCCCTCCATCGCCACGATCTCGCTGTTCATCGTGATGCACCACTGGAATGCGTGGTTTGACGGCTCCATCTACATCCGCGACGAGAGCTTGAAGCCCCTGCAGACCTACCTGCGCTCCATCGTCATCGTGGACAGCAGCGTTGAATTGACCACCATCGAGGAAATGGAAGCCCAGACCTCTGCCGACGCCGCCAACGGCGCAAAGATCTTCCTGACCATGCTTCCCATCCTGTGCGTGTACCCCTTCCTGCAGAAGTACTTTGCCAAGGGCATCGTGCGCGGCAGCGTGAAGGAATAACGGAGGAAAAAAGCCATGAAAACTGTACTCATTACCGGCGGCGCATCGGGCATCGGCCTGCTGTGCGGCCAGTGCTACGCCCGTCAGGGTGACAACGTGGTGCTGGTGGACATCAACCAGGAGGCCCTCGACGCGCGCGTGGAGGAGATCCGCGCGTACAGCGAGAATGTATTGGGTGTGTGCATCGACATCCGCGACTACGAAAGCGTGAAATCCGCCTGCAAGCAGGCGTGGGACACGTTTGGCTCCATCGACATCCTCATCAACTGCGCAGGCGGCGCCGAAACCCGCATCATGGGCGCAAAGGGCAAGTTTCATGAGATCCCCATCGAGGTGTACGACTTCGGCATCGACGTCAACCTCAAGGGCGCCATGTACTTTGACCACGCCGCCATGCACTACATGGCGCAGCAGATGAGCGGCGTCATCATCCACCTGGGCTCCATCACGGGCCAGGAGGGCTGCAGCGCCAACATCGCCTACGCCGCCTCCAAGAGCGCGCTGATGAACGGCATGACCAAGGCCATCGCCAAGGCCGGCGCAGAATACAATGTGCGCTGCTGCTACGTCGCCCCCGGACCGGTGCTCACACGCCCTGCCATGGCCAACATGAAGACCCTCATGGGCCGCGCTGCCGAAACGCAGGAGGTTGTCGACCTCATCATGTATCTGGCCAGCGATAAAGCCAGCTTTATCACCGGCAGCGGCATTCTGGCCGACTGCGGCCGCAATGTAATGGACAGAAAGTGAGCTGACCTGACCTTGAAGCCGACGTTTTTGGGCCACGCGCGCCCGCTGATCACCTGCATGATCCAGTCTGACGAGCCGGAGGCCGCCATCGCCGCCGTATGCAACGCCAATTTTGACGGCGCGGACGCATTCGGCTTTCAGATGTGCCGGTTTGACCCTCAGTACCGCACCGAGGAAGTCATCCGCCGCATCATGAAGCCCATGGGCCCCAAGCCCTGCTACGTTACCAACTACCGCTACGGCTACAACGAAGGCAAGCCCGACGAAGAGCTGGTGGAAGGCCTGCTGTTTCTGCAGCAGTGCGGCGGCAACCTCATCGACGTGATGGGCGACCTGTACTGCCGTGACCCGCTGGAACTGACCATGGACGAAACCGCCATCCGCAAGCAGATGGAGCTGATCGACCTGATCCATGCGCGCGGCGGCGAGGTGCTCATGTCCACCCACACCTACAAATTCCTGCCCGCTGAAGAGGTGCTGCGCATCGCCCGCGAGCAGGTTCGCCGCGGCGCGGACATCGTCAAAATCGTCACCGGCGCGCAAAATGAGGACGAGGAACTGGAAAACCTGCGCATCACGGCCCTTTTGCGCCGCGAGCTGGACAAGCCCTTCCTGTTCCTGGCCGCGGGCCGCAGCAAGCTGCACCGCACCATCGGGCCGATGCTGGGCTGCTGCATGTGGCTCACCGTGCCCCAGCACGACCGCCTCAGCACCAAGACCCAGCCGGTATGCCGCGCCATCCGCGCCATTGCCGACAATTTCAACTATCTGCCTGAACGAGACTGATCACGGAGGCGAACTGCCATGTCTGAAAGAGCACAGAAGGTACTGCGCTATTTTGAGGAGCAGAAGGACTTTACCAAAGCCCGCGTGGAAAGCGGCATTGAACTCTACCGCAAGGGCGACGCGCGCGTGCGTGTGGTGGACAAGGACGGCAACCCTGTCAAGGGCGCTGTGATCGACGCCAAAGAGGTGAAGCAGGCCTTCAAGTTCGGCGCCAACACCTTCATGATTGACGAGCTGGAAACCCCCGAAAAGAACGCCATCTACAAAAAGAAGTTCCCCGAGCTTTTCAACCTGGGCACCATTCCCTTCTACTGGAAGGACCTTGAGCCCGAGGAAGGCAAGCCGCGCTTTGCCGTCGACAGCCCGCGCATCTACCGCCGCCCGGCCACCGACCTGTGCGTCAACTACTGCCTGCAAAACGGCATCGAGCCCAAGCTGCACTGCCTCAACTACGACCAGTTTGTGCCCGACTGGGCCAGGAACCGCTCTGTGCCCGAGATCAAGGCGCTGCTCATCAAGCGCTTCCGCGAGATCGGCGAGCGCTATGCGCACCTCATCCCCATGATCGAGGTCACCAACGAAACCTACTGCCCCTGGTTTGGCAGCGACTTCTTCCTGGAAGACGACTTCTGCGAGTGGTCCTTCAAGGAGGCGCAGAAGTACTTCCCCGCCAACGAGCTCATCATCAACGAGGCCGGCATCGAGTGGGACGTGCTCAACGCCAACACAAACCGCAACCCCTACTATCAGCAGGTGGAAAAGCTGCTCAGTCAGAACGCGCCCGTGCACGGCATCGGCTTCCAGTACCACAGCTTCTACCGCGCCGAGGTCGAGGCCGAGACCCTCGCCAAGCCCACCGGCCGCTATGCGCCGCGCTATCTGTGCTCCATCATGGACAAGTTTGCCGAACTCAACCTGCCCATGCAGATCACCGAGATGACCATTCCCGCCTACAGCGCCGACCCCGAGGACGAAGCCATTCAGGCCGAGATCATCAAAAACGTGTACTCCCTCTTCTTTGCCCAGAAGAACATGGAGGCCGTCATCTACTGGAACCTGCCCGACGGCTACGCCTACAAGGCCGAACCCGGCGACATGACCTGCGGCGAAAACTACTTCTACGGCGGCCTGCTGCGCTTTGACATGAGCGAAAAGCCCGCCTTCAAGACCCTCAAAAAGCTCATCCGCGAAGACTGGATGACCAACACCCAGGCCGTCACCGACGAAAACGGCTGGACCACCATCCGCGGCTTCCACGGCGACTACGAGCTGACCGTACACCACAACGAAAAGGCCACCCAGCACCCCATGGCCCTGCGCGCCAAGGGCCGCAACGAGGTGACGGTGGTCGTGTGATAGGGGACGATTGCAGGGGCGCTGCCCCTGCACCCCGGCAGGGATTTCATCCCTGCACCCATCTCTGATGCCCATTTCATGGGCATCAGGGATTTTTTTATGTGTTTGGGGTTGCAGCTAAGACCGCCGGTCGGCGACAGGCCTCCCGGCTCGCTTGGGCGGGGAGTAAGGAATAGGCACAGCCACTCACCCGCACCTCCGCAAAGGTAAGTACCCCATGCTTGGGGTCTGGGGCTATGCCCCAGCGCGGGAAGGGGGGAGGGGGGAAGTCCAGAGGGGGGTCTCGGGGGGACCGGTGCGGGGTCCCCCCCGACCGCCCCTCTGGCCCAAGCGGAGCGGAGAGAAACCCGAGCGAAACGAAGTTGCGCTCAA
>JAFWYA010000100.1 GCA_017517815.1 Clostridia bacterium
GAGAAAAAAGGCCGGACAGGGACAATCCCTATCCAGCCAAATGACGCCGTACACTCGATTTCTTGCGCCACGAGGGGCGCTTTTGTCGTTATAACCCTATATTTTGACGCTTTATCAGTCTATAAGTGCAAAAATAATCACTCATGCTTTGTATCAAAACATGAGTGATTAGGTGGCAGGGGCAGAAGGATTCGAACCCTCAACAAAGGTTTTGGAGACCCACGTGTTACCATTACACCATGCCCCTAAGCACAAAACGGATTATAACGCACTTTGGGGGCTTTGTCAATCATTTTATGAAAGAAAAATCGAATCAAGCCGAAAGGCTTCCTTTTCGGCAGCGCAGAATGCCGATCACAGCCGAGAGGATCGCCACGGATTCGTAAACGATCCCGCCGACTGACAGCACAAATACATCATAAATCAGTACCATAGGCGAGGTGATCAGGATGCTTTTGCGGATATTCTGCGGTTTGGCAAATGACAGGCAGTACGTGTTGATGACCAGTCCCAATACCACAAATATGGAATACCAGCCCTGCCAGGACAAAAGTCCCACCACGCCCATCAGCACCGAAAAGAAGGTCGGGCATTTTTTGCCGGAAAACAGAGGCTTGTCCTTGTAGTAGTAGGCAAGGTTTCGCACAATGCCCAGCAGATTCAGCATCAGCCCTGAGGTCGCGCCAATCAAATAATAATGAATGCAAAACGCAATCGTCGTAGCCGTCTGCACTGCCAGCAGCTGCCGCTGGGTGCGCATCTGAAAAGACACGAATCCCAGCGCGACAGCAATCAGCCCCATCAGCTGACCCAAAAGCATCGTCCAGTTCAAAACGCTCCGCCTTTCTTATGCCTTAGCCTGCAGGTACTTCCCGGCAGCGGCCACAAAGCTGTCAAACAGCACGCTGGAATGCACGTCACGGTCAAAGAACAGTTCGGGATGCCACTGCACGCCCATGCAGAACGGCAGTTCTGTATGTTCAATAGCCTCGATCACACCGTCCTGGGCATAGGCGCACACACGCATACCGGGCGCAGGCACCCATACAGCCTCATGGTGGAAGGAATTGACGCGGAAACAAAGGTCCTTTTCGATCGCATGCAGCATGGTGCCCTCCACAGCCGTCACGCTGTGGGTCTGATGATAGCCGCGCGCCGTCTGGCTGTGCAGAATGGGCGGCTGGCCGTCAGCTGTGCGGAACTGGCTGGGCAGATCCTGCCACAGCTTACCGCCGAGGGCGACATTCAGGCTCTGAATACCGCGGCAAATGCCAAAGATGGGCATTTTGCGTGCAACCGCCGCATGAACCAGCCGCATCTCAAATGCATCGCGCGGCGGGTTGACCTCGCCCAACGCCTGCACGGGTGCTTCGCCGTACAGTGCAGGGTCCACGTCGTTACCGCCTGCCAGCAGAATGCCGTCCATCCGGTCCAGGCAGCTTTCCAGCGCTTCACCTTCCATATCATAGGAAAGCATGACGGGAATGGCGCCGCTGTTGCGAAGCGCACGCATATAGGAACGCGGAACAGAATGGCTGTCTTCGTCTTTATTGATACTGCCAGCAATACCGATCATAGGATACAGATTCATGGTCTTTTGTGCCTGCCTTTCGAAAAAAGTCGAAAATATAGAGTAGTCATTTCGTGCCGCATCCACCGCTTTCCTGCCGCACCAACCAAAAAAGGCACAAAAGAGACGGCTGCAAACCGCAGCCGTCTCCTCATTTTCAGCTGTTACTGCTGCGTGCCGTTGCTCATGGCGCGCTCAGCGTTTTCGATCAGCCGCTTGACCATATAGCCGCCGATGTAGCCCGCCTGACGGCTGGGCAGATCGCCGTTATAGCCCTGCTTGAGGTTGATGCCAAGCTCGCTGGCGATCTCATACTTCATGTTGTTGAGCGCCTGCTTGGCTTCGGGCACCATGGCGCGGTTGCTGGAGGAAGTGCTGTTCTGCTGATTCTGATACATATTTCCTTCACCTCATCAAAAATCTTACTGCTGGCCGCTCATCTGACGTTCGGCCTGCTCAATCAGTCGCTTGACCATATAGCCGCCCACATAACCGTTTTCCCTGGCAGTCAGGTCGCCGTTGTAGCCCTGCTTGAGGTTGATGCCAAGTTCACGGGCGATCTCATATTTCATGTTGTTGAGCGCCTGCTTTGCCTCGGGCACCTCAGGACGGCTGGAGCTGCTGTTGCCGCCAGACTGACCCTGCTGATTCTGCATGCGTCGTTCACCTCCTCAACTGGATTCAACGCTATTGTGAGTCTGCCGGGGCAAAAATACGCTGCCAAATGTTTTCTTGGAAAGTTTGAAAAAACACACCAAAAGTGCTTGACAAAACAAAGAATATGGATATAATAATACACGATTCTTTGGAAACCTATGCCGAAGACAGCGGGTCGGGTGCGAAAGCAGCCTTAAAACGTTCCCGCCGAGGTGTAAGGCGGGAGAAATCTCCCCTGCGACTAGTTCGCCCTTGCGCCTGCAAGGGTTTTCTTTTTGGAATCGCAGATTTTCAAGAAGGAGGTGCAACCCCCAATGAGCAAGAATCTCGAGCTGAAAAAGCAGGTCGTTAGCGACATCGTGAAGAAGTTTCAGGATGCGCAGAGCGTGATGATCGTCAACTACAACGGCCTGACCGTGGAACAGGTGACTGGTCTGCGCGCCCAGTTCCGTGCCAACGGCGTTGACTACTGCGTTCTGAAGAACACTCTGGTGCGTCGTGCTCTGGCCGAGCTGAACATCGAGGGCCTGGACGAGGTGCTGAACGGCCCCTCTGCGTTCGCCTTTGGCATGAACGATCCCGTGAGCCCCGCGAAGATCATCAACGACTTCGTTACCAAGAACAAGACTGAAGCCATCTCCATCAAGGCCGGCCTGCTGGGCCGTGACGTGATGTCCATGGATCAGATCAAGGCGCTGGCCGAAATGCCCAGCCGCGAAGTGCTGCTGGCCCGCTTGGTTGGCAGCCTGCAGAGCAGCATCGCTGGCTTCGTGCGCGTTCTGGACGCTATCGCGAAGAAGGATTCCGAAGCTGCCCCCGAAGCCTGATGCGCTTCAAACCTACTTATCTTAAAAAAATTGCTATCTGATTTGAATGGAGGTTATTCACAATGACTCACGCTGAAATCATTGAGATGATTGAGAAGATGACCGTTCTGGAACTGAACGATCTGGTTAAGGCCCTGGAAGAGCACTTTGGCGTTTCCGCCGCTGCCGCTGTCGTCGCCGTTCCTGGCGCTGGCGCTGCTGCCGCTGCTGCTGAAGAAGAGAAGACCGAGTTCGACGCCATCCTGAAGGATGCCGGCTCCGAGAAGATCAAGGTCATCAAGGTCATCCGCGAGCTGACCGGCCTGGGCCTGAAGGAAGCCAAGGACTTCGTGGAATCCGCTCCCAAGACCATCAAGGAAGCCGCTTCCAAGGAAGACTGCGAAAAGATCAAGGCCAAGCTGGCCGAAGTCGGCGCCACCGTCGAAATCAAGTAATTTCGATTACTGCGCTAAAGGAACTCCGTGCAAACGGAGTTCCTTTTTTTATGTTGCAAAAGGCGCTGATGCCAAACGGATCAGCGCCTTTTGTTATTTTTTCTTTTTGGGCGGGCGGCTTGCCGCCAGTTCTTCATTTTCCCATGCCGGTTTCTGCTGATGGATGGCATACAGCTCAGCATAATCTTTGCCTTCTTCCGGTGACTGAACAGCCGCAGGCGTCAGTCCTGTACATTCTGTTGCACTGACCAGGTCCTCTGTTTCCATAACGGGCAGCGTTTTCTTTTCCATATTGCAGCCTCCTTTTCTTTATTCACGATGCAGGTTGCGCCAACCCCAATATCTGCATACAGTCAAACATTTCCACTGCATTTCTTTGACTTTCCAGACCGGATGCATTATAATGCACATATCACTCTAAAGAGGCGATTTTGTTGAAGGTCAACCGTCCCACGCAGCGCATCGGGTTTTACCCCGAAGCCAACGAACCCCAGCCGCCGCGCCGGCAGCCCCCCAAGCGCAGAAAACTGTCCCCGCAGGCCATGATGCGGCTTGTGATGATGGGTGTTTGCCTGTGTGTATTCATCACATGTTCAGTGCTGCTCATTCGTTATTTCAGCAGCATTGCCGCTTCGCGCAAAGCCTCACGTGAGCTGGAAGCCGTTTATTCCGCTGCTCTGGAACAAACGGCAGAACCCACTGCCTCTCCCACCGCCGAGCCCACGCAGGCTCCGGTTGTAACGGCAAAGCCCAAAGCCACGGCTGCTCCTGCTGTTCGCAGCACACCTGCACCGTCCGCAGCAGAGCTTTGGCCCAGCACCTATGCCAATAACCCCACACTGCGCGTATCGTCTGTGTTTTATGAGCTGCAGAGGCAAAACAAGGATATCATCGGCTGGCTCAAAATTGACGGCGTGGTAGAAGAACCCGTGCTGCAGCGCGACAATTCCTATTATTTGACGCATAACGCATTGGGTCAGCGCAGTGTGACCGGCGCATTGTTCCTTGATGAAACCTGCGAATTGAAAAAGGTGCCCACCCAGATGGTCATTCACGGCCACAACATGAAGGAAGGCGCAATGTTCGGCTCGCTGAAAAAGTACAAGGTCAAGGACGCAAGCTATTACCGCGATCATCCCTTCATCGACTTCAACACCATCTACGAAAACGGCCGCTATGTTATTTTCGCCGTATGCGAAGTGGACATTCGTGCCGGAAGGCCGGATTATCTTCCCTTCTGGCATGACGTTCGTTTCAGCAGTGCAACGGCTTTTGAAGAATATGTAAGTGACGCACGCGCCCTGTCGCATTACCGCTGCAATGTGGACGTTTCTCCCGGCGACCGCCTGCTGACGCTGTCCACCTGTACCGGCACGGATGACAACAAGCGTCTGCTGGTCATGGCCCGCAAGCTGCGTGACGACGAAAACGAGCTCGAGCTCAAAATTTCCATTCTCAGCACATCCGATCGCTGATTTTCCTCGCGTCTGCTCCTGATTGGGGTGGACGCGTTTCCATTTTAGTTTTTATTTGATAAACTGTTTGTAGTGTGCTATAATAAACAATCATGCGGTTTGAACCGCGCATTTAAGGAGGGCTTTCCTTGGACGACCCCATAGGCAGTCAGCTGCTGATTCAGCTGGTACTTATTCTTGTTAATGCGTTCTTTGCTTCTACCGAGACAGCAGTCGTGTCTCTGAACGAAAACCGTATACGCAAACAGGTGGAAGACGGCGACAACGCCGCTGTTGTTATGCTTAAAATGATCGAATCGCCCACGCGTTTCCTGTCCACCATTCAGGTGTGTATTACGCTGAGCGGTTTTCTTGCCAGTGCGTTTGCTGCTGACAACTTTGCCTCCAAGCTGGCGGATGTAATTGTTGCAGCTGGTTTCACGCTGCTTTCCCCTGCGCTTCTCAATACCATCTGCGTGGTCCTGATCACACTGGTGCTGAGCTATTTCATGATTGTCTTGGGCGAGCTGGTGCCCAAACGCATCGCGCTGCACAATGCCGAGCGCGTGGCGCGTTTTACCTGCAGCATTATCAATACAGTGGCTGCCATTTTCTCTCCTCTGGTATGGCTGCTGACCGTCAGCACCAACGGCGTGCTGCGTCTTTTGCGTATCAATCCCGATGAAAACACCGAAGAGGTCACTGAAGAGGAAATCCGCATGATGGTGGACATCGGCAGTGAAAGCGGTGCAATCGAGCAGGATGAACGCACCATGATCGAAAATATTTTCGAGTTCAATAATACCACCGCAGCCGATGTGATGGTGCACCGCATTGACGTGGTTGCACTGCCCATCGATGCAGATGATGAACAAATCATCCAGACGATCCGCGAAAGCGGCAAGAGTCGTTTCCCGGTTTATCAGGGTGATATCGACAATGTGGTCGGCATCCTCAATCTGCGTGATTTTCTGCTCAACAAGCAGCTGAAAACGCCCAAAACCACACGCCAACTGCTGCGCAAACCCTATCTGGTGCCCGAGACCATTGCTGCCGATACTCTTTTCAGCAACATGCAAAAGCAGAAGGTGCATATGGCCATCGTGGTGGATGAATATGGCGGCATGAGCGGCATCGTCACCATGGAGGATCTGCTGGAAGAAATCGTGGGCAACATCTACGATGAATTCGACAATCCTGCCGAAGATCAGGAGCTTGAAGTGCTGGGCGAAAACCTATGGCGCGTCAACGGCACGGCTGAGCTGGAAATGCTTTCTGAAACGCTGGATGTGGAGCTTCCCCTTGAAGAGGAATTCGACACGCTCAGCGGTCTGGTATTCAGCGCTTTCCCCCGCATTCCCGAGGATGGCAGCACGCCGGAAGTCACTCTGTACGGGCTGCACATTCAGGTAGAAAGCATTTGCGATCATCGCGTGGAAAAGGCGCTGGTCAGCAAGGTTGCCACTGAGGAAGCAGAAAAACCCGAGGACGAAGACAGGAGTGACGACTGATGAAAACCATCCGTCATTTATTCTGGGACTTTGACGGCACACTGTACCAGTCCTACCCCAAAATGCTGAAATCTTCGATGCAGGCGCTCAGTGATATGAATCTGCATTTTTCTCAGGAGGAAGTGCTGAAACTCATCAAGATCAATGTGAGCTACGTCCTTCGTGTATGTGCTCAGCGCAGTGGTGCGGATGCAGATCAGCTGATTGCCCGTTTCTATGTTCACCACCATCAGGAAAAGGATTTTCCACCCTTCGAGGGGATGGAAGATTGCCTGAGAACCCTGCACGCAGCCGGAGTGAAGCATTATCTGTACACGCACCGCGACATGAGCGCCGTGCGCCAGCTTCAGCAGGACGGTCTGTGGGAGCTGTTCAGCGATGCCGTCACCAAGGAGGATCCTTTTCCGCGTAAGCCCGAGCCTGACGCGCTGCTGGCGCTGATGGCACGCAATGGTCTTTCCCCGAAAGAATGCGCCATGGTAGGCGACCGCGATGTGGATATTGAAGCTGGAAGAAACGCAGGCATGAGGGGTATTCTGTTTGATCCGGAAGGGTATTACCCAGGCTGCTCGTGCGATCTTCAAATTGATTCTCTTGCTCAGCTACCCGAAAAGCTGCTGTAAACTGCAAAAAGCAACGCCCTGCGAAATATTCCGCAGGGCGTTGCTTTTGGGTTTTTAGTTGTTCTTGGCTTCCTGAGGCATGCGGGTCTTTACGGTTACGTTGAGTACAGCAAACACCACAAGCAGCAGAATGGTTACGAAAATCGCGCTCATGCCGCCGGTAAAGCCAAACCTTTCCGCCAGGCTGCCTACAATGGTGGGCATAAGGATGGCGCCAGTGGAGCCAATGCACAGCAGCATGCTGGTGGCCATGGGATAGGTGTTGGTAAAGATAGCACTGTCAGAGTAGATCATGGGGCAGATACCGGCCATGCACAGCCCCAGACCCGCCACAGCCACCGTAACCATGGGAATGGAACCACTCATCAGCATCAGGCCAAAGAAGATTGCCACGCCAAAACTGGAAACCATCATCATCATCTTTTGCGAAATTTTGGTGGAGAGCGCCGCGCAGATCAGACGGCCCGTGAGCATCACGACCCACATCAGGGTGGCCATGGTCTGGCTGTAGGCAGTGATGGCATTGGTCAGTTCCTGACCTGTCTTGCCGAAACCAGCCAGAATACTCTCCTTGTTCTGAATGTAAGTCACCAGCCAGCCGTTGATGGCATATTCAGAGCACAGGTAGCAGAACATCATCATCGCCAGAATCAGGAAAGACGGGTTTTTCAGAAACACAAACGTGCTGTTGGTCTTATCCTTGCGGCTGGGGCGGTCGTCCTCAAGCTGCATGCGGCTGAGGTTGAACAGGCTGATGCAGCCCATAACAACCACCACCGATAATCCTGCGCGGAAGCCGCCCAGACGGCTGGCCACCAGGTAGAGCATGGGGGTAAGGATAGCGCCGATGGCAAAGGATGAATGCAGCAGATTCGTTGCAATAGGGCTGCCGCCGGACAGCATGTTCGCACGCTGATTGGCAAAGTTCGTCACAGCGCCGCGGCCCAGGCCAGTACCCACAAACGCAAGGAACATCCATACAGGATTGCCGCTGATGCACATCATGGCAAAGCCGATAAATGCCAGCGACGACAGCAGGATTACCGAACGCTTGCGGCCCAGATACAGCGGGAGCAGACCGACAATAAAGCCCGAGATAAGGTTGCCAATGGAATGTGCCGACAGAAACAGGCCGCTCACCGTATCGCTCAGGCCGTATGCAGCTTTCATGTCCGGCAGGGCAGAACCCTGCGTAAGCGCCACCGCGCCATTGCAGAAGAACGCAAAGAAGCAGGTGTACAGCAGCCTGCGTCCGCGGGGATCAAGCTTTTTGATAAATGAAAACATAAACAGATGGTCTCCTTTTCAGGGTGTGTGATGGCATACTGTATGATTATATCACATTTGCCATATACAGGCCATAGGCAGTTTTGCGTATTGTTTGCCTGCTGTGTTTATGTTATCATCACATCAGCAATATGCTTCAAAGGAGTGTACTATTATGAATGCAAACGTCGTTTTCAATGCAGATATTCCTCTCTGTGATCTGGGCGGCGGCGTCAGCCGCAAGGTACTGGCATACAATGATCAGATGATGATCGTCGAAGTCCATTTCCAGGGCGGAGGCGTGGGCGCAGTGCATACCCATCCCCATGTGCAGAGCACTTATGTGCAAAGCGGCCGTTTCCGCTTCACCATCGAAGGCGAATCCGTTGAGGTTGCGCAGGGAGATACGATTGCCTTTCCGTCAAACGTGGAGCACGGTACCCTCTGCCTGGAAGAAGGCGTGCTGCTGGATATTTTCAACCCTATGCGCAAAGACTTTGTGTAAAGCAAAGGCCCGGTCTCACGACCGGGCCTTTGCTTTGTTATTCAACTTCAGAAGCCAGCGGGATGGAATCTGCCGCGCCCATACGGCCAACCGCGATGGAAGAAGCCTTTGCCGCACGTGCCATGCGTGCGGCGATCGGCGTATCGGCAGCCAGACCCGCCACAAAGTAGCCTGTAAACGTGTCGCCTGCAGCCGTGGTATCCACAGCCTTTACCTTGAATGCAGGCTGGAAAACGATCTCATCCCCTTGCATGCAGTACGCACCGCTTGCGCCAAGTGTAAGCACTACGCCCGCAGAAGGATACTGCTTCTTCAGCGAAGCGAGGATCTTTTCAGGCTCCGTTTCGCCAGTCAGCGCCTCGCCCTCGATTTCGTTGAGCAAAAACCAACTGACGCACTCAAGCGGGTAGGTTTTGATCAGTTCATTCACTGGCGAAGGATTGAAGATCACGCTCAGGCCTTTCTGCGCAGCCTTCTGCATCATCAGAGGAGAATTGTACAGTTCGTTCTGTAGAATCAGCGCGTCGCCGGGGCCAAAATCCTGCAGCATGTGGTCAACGTCCGCCTCCGTGGGGCGCATATTCACGTCGCCGAAAACAATGATGCTGTTCTGACCGTCTTTATTGACCTGAATAAACGTATGCGCGCTGGGGCCCTCCGCCCTGCGGACAAAAGTGGTATTTACGCCGTTTTTCTCCAAGGCATCCAGCAGCATGCCGCCATCCTCGCCCACGATGCCCGCATGATAGACTTCGCCGCCTGCCTTTGCAATGGCGATGGACTGGTTGAGACCCTTGCCGCCGCAGAACACATTGCGTTCAGACGCCAGCAGTGTTTCACCCGGACGCACGGTATGATCGACACTGTATACATTGTCGATGTTCATGGAACCGTAATTCAAAATTTTCATTTTTCAGGCCCCCGTTTTTCGAAGATGGTTTATTTTATCATCCTGACGGTTGCACTGTCAATCACAGTTCCAGTTTCAAAAGGGTGGTTTCATACCAGTCGTTAAGCGCTTCGCTCCACAGGCTGCTGTCGCCGTAATTGGCTTCAAACGCAGCTTTCATTGCCTGCGCGGGCGTATACTTACCCGCAATGATGTGTTGCTGCGCCTCCTCGCTCAGCATCAGGCCATACAGGCTGTCCAGTGCCATTTCCACAAAAGCCTTTCTGTCTTCTTCAGCCCAGCGTTTCAGCTGCACTTTGCCGCTTACCTCGTCACAGAAGCTGCGCATAGGCCCTTCAGGCGCGCGAATATGCGTTTGGGTATAGGGCGATATTGCTGTGCTGTGCATATCATCCAGCCCGAAGGCGTATTTCCACTGCGGTTTGTCAGGATGGAAGTAAATGCAATAACTCTTCCCCTCTATTTCGTGCAGGGCAAAGCAGAAGTTTTCTGCATCAGCAACGGTGTAGCTGTACACTTCTGTCAGGTAGCCGCTTGCAAAATCCGCAGCATCGGCAAGGGGCGTGCCTGGCCGAATGTCATTCCATGGCGTAGCATTCACCTCTGTATTCTGCAGGAGCGAAAGGAAGGCGCTTTTTTCCATTGCCTGTGCCTTTTGTCTGGCTTCAGCAAGTGCACTGTACTTTTGGGAAAATCCTGTACGTTGAAAACGAGATACATAGGCTTCCTCCTCAAGGCACAAATAAAAGCGTCCAATTTCACAACTGACATTCACATATCTCCTGCTTTCGACGATCTCATCCCAGTGGATCGTCAGCTTGCCTGTTTCCTCGCCCGGCAGGACATATCGGGCATAATCGCGCACATATTGGAACAGCGGTTCACGCGCAGTTTTGTCCGTTTTATAGGACGGATTGGCCGCCACGCCGTTGGAATAAATCTCAACGAAGTGATCCTCAACCAGCCACAGTCTGCCATCATCACCGAACACCATGGTGAAATCTCCACCCGGCATATCCGCCTGCTGCGGCTTTGTGGTCACCTGCCAAAGGCCTGCCTCTTCAGCATGAAAAGCATCCCATGTGAGCATATCAAAGGAATCGTAGTATCCCAGCGATTGCGAACGCAAATACGGTGCCGAAGACAGCACTTCCATCGCATAGTCGACGGCTTCTGCCTCATCTGCAATTGTCCGAACGGTGACACTGTCACCGCTCAGTTCAGGCACAACCGGCTTTTCAAGTTTTGGCAGACATTCCGCCGTACAGAAGGCGCAAATCGTTCCCATAACCGCTACGCACAACGCTGCATTTCGCAGCCATCGTACGGGCTGATGTTCTTCTCCGCGCTCCTTGAGCAGTTGTTGCCTGTCCTTGCGGCACATTTGCACGCTCAGCCACACCAGAGGATTGAACCAGTGCACAGCGCAGCAGACCGTTTCGAGCCATTCCCAGCAACCCTTGGGCTTTTTGCGCCATATAAGCACAATCAATGTCACAATAGCTGCAATTGCATACGCCAACAAAATCCATCTGGCAGTATTTCCATAGCTGGTCTGAAAACCAAATTCACGAACGACCCTTCCAGCTGCTCTGCCCGGCGCACCCAAGTGGTCCAGCAGGTCAGCCAGATTATACATCGCATCATTGACGCGCACACGCACCTGATCCGCGATGGGACGCACGCCAACATTGTCCGACCATGCGGGCCTTAGCCCATTCATCAGGGGATTGGGCAGCGCAAGCGGCACAAGCAGCCGCAGCGCAATCATGACCCACGCAGCACACAAAAGCCCGCTGCCCACATGCCCGCGCAGAAAACGCCGTACGATCATCAGAACCATCATCATCACGCTGCCTGTCAGCGCAGCTTCGATCAGAAAATTGAATACCGTTGCAGCCCTCATTTGTATTCCCTCCCGGTAATGTTTTCCACCCATCCAACGGAGGTTGAAATCCTTTTATTGCTTCATATCTGTAACAGTTGTGTCTTTACAATCCGCCAAAACTATGGTAATATAATTGATAGCGGCTATGATGAGGACGGATGCCCGTCAAGCGCAGCAAAGCGAGCCTGGGAATGGTGTAAGCCAGGTGCTGCAGCTGGTGCGTCAGATCACCTCGGAGCCACCCGCCTGATGGCATTTTGCCGTAAGCCGGGTCGGGCGCTCCCGTGACAGAGCAGCCAACGAGTGGGCAGCCTTCGGCTGTCAAAATGGGTGGTACCGCGGAAAATGCGTTTTTTCCGTCCCGTTTCCAAAAAACGGGGCGGTTTTTTCTTGCCCCGACCGTCAACAACCAAAGGAGGAACCCCTGAAATGTATCGCAAAGTACCTACAGACATGAACTTTGTAGAGCGCGAAAAAGCGGTGCTCGACTTCTGGAAGAAGGAAGACATCATCAAAAAGAGCTTCCATCACCGCGACGGCGCCGAGCGCTTCACTTTCTTCGACGGCCCGCCCACGGCCAACGGCCGCCCCCACATCGGTCATATTGAGACCCGCGCCATCAAGGACCTGATCCCGCGTTTCCAGTCCATGAAGGGTAAAGACGTGCTGCGCAAGGCCGGCTGGGACACTCATGGTCTGCCTGTTGAGCTCGAAGTCGAAAAGATCCTGGGCCTTGACGGCAAGCCCCAGATCGAAGCCTACGGCATCGAGCCCTTCATCAAGGAGTGCAAGAAGAGCGTATGGAAGTACCAGCACGAATGGGAGGAAATGTCCGACCGCGTTGGCTTCTGGGCTGATATGGAAAACCCCTACATCACCTACAAGGACGACTATATCGAGTCTGAATGGTGGAGCCTGAAGAAGATTTATGAAAAGGGCCTTCTCTATCTGGGCCACAAGATCGCGCCCTACTGCCCCCGCTGCGGCACTGCGCTGTCCAGCCACGAAGTGGCTCAGGGCTACAAGAATGTGAAGGAAACTTCTGCCTTCGTGCGCTTCCCCGTCAAGGGTGAGGAAAACACCTACCTGCTGGCCTGGACCACCACCCCGTGGACCCTGCCCAGCAACCTGGGCCTGTGCGTCAACCCGCGCGACACCTACGCGCGCTTCAACGTTGACGGCCAGACCATCATCATGGCCAAGGCGCTCATCTCCGCCGTCTATCCCGACAAGGAAGTCGAGATCGTTGCTGAAATGCCCGGCGCTGAGCTGCGCGGCATGGAATACGTTCCCCTGTTCGACTTTGCCGTTGGCAAGCTCGACAAGCCCGCCTGGTACGTGGTGTGCGACGATTACGTCACTATGACTGACGGTACCGGCATCGTTCATATCGCCCCCGCCTTTGGTGAGGATGACAACCGCGTCTGCCGCGAAAACGACCTGCCCTTCGTCAACTTTGTGGATACCCAGGGCTGCATGACCGCCGACACCAAGTGGCCCGGCGTGTTCGTCAAGGACTGTGACAAGCTGATCCTCGACGACCTGAAGGAGCGCGGGCTGCTGTTTGCCGCTGTTCCCTTCGCTCATGATTATCCCTTCTGCTGGCGCTGCAACCATCCCCTGCTGTACTATCCCCGTCCCACCTGGTACATCAAGATGACCGCCGTGCGCGACCAGCTGGTGGCCAATAACCGCACCATCAACTGGATGCCCGACAACATCAAGGAAGGTCGTATGGGCACCTGGCTGGAGAACGTACATGACTGGGGTCTCAGCCGTGAACGCTACTGGGGCACTCCCCTGCCCATCTGGCGCTGCGAGGACGGCCACATCCATGTGATCGGCTCCAAGCAGGAACTGCGCGAAATGGCCACCACCGAAGTGGGTGAGATCGAGCTGCACCGTCCCTACGTGGATGAGATCCAGATCACCTGCCCCGAATGCGGCAAGCCTATGACCCGCGTAACCGACGTCATCGACTGCTGGTACGACTCCGGCTCCATGCCCTTCGCCCAGTGGCACTACCCCTTCGAAAACAAGGACATCTTTGAAAAGCGCTTCCCCGCCAACTTCATCTCCGAAGCCATCGACCAGACCCGCGGCTGGTTCTACACGCTGGAAGCCATTTCGACCCTGCTGTTCGAACGTGCTCCGTTTGAAAACTGCATCGTCATGGGCCACGTGCAGGATGCTGAAGGCCGCAAGATGAGCAAGCACATCGGCAACGTTGTTGATCCGTGGAGCGTGCTCAACAAACAGGGTGCCGATGCCGTTCGCTGGTATTTCTACACCGCCGGCGCTCCGTGGCTGCCCAGCCGCTTCAGCGACGAGGCTGTCAACGAGGGTCAGCGCAAGTTCATGGCGACCCTGCAGAACACCTATGCGTTCTTCGTCATGTACGCCAACATCGACAACTTTGACCCCAAGGATCACCCCATCAAGAATGTGAAGCTCACTCTGATGGACAAGTGGATCCTCAGCCGTCTGAACCAGCTCATCAAGCAGGTCGACGAGGATCTGTCCAACTTCCGCATTCCCGAACCCGCCAACGCCATCACCAAGTTTGTGGATGATCTGAGCAACTGGTACGTCCGCCGCGGCCGTGAGCGTTTCTGGGGCAAGGGCATGGACGACACCAAGGAAGCCGCCTTTGTGACCCTGTACACGGTGCTTACGACGCTTGCCAAGGTCATCGCTCCCTTCGTGCCCTTCATGGCGGAGGACATCTACCAGAACCTGGTGCGCAGCGTAGACGAAACCGCTCCTGAGAGCGTGCATCTGTGCGACTTCCCCACCGCCGACGAGTCTCTCATCGACGAGGATCTCAACACCCAGATGAACGCCCTGCTCGAGGTCATCAGCCTTGGCCGCGCCGTTCGCGCCGCTGCCAACCTGAAGGTGCGTCAGCCCCTGCAGACCCTGTATGTCAAGGGCACCAGCTTTGACGAGCAGTTCGGCGAGCTGGCCAAGGACGAGCTGAACGTGAAGGCCGTTGTATTCACTGACGACGCCCGCGCCTTCACTACCTACAACCTCAAGCCCCAGATGCGCACCCTCGGCCCGAAGTACGGCAAGCTTCTAGGCAAGATCGGCGCAGCGCTGAAGACCATGGACGGCAACGACGTGGTGGATACCTTCAGCCGCGGCGAAAATTACACCTTCATGGTGGACGACACCGAAGTGGTGCTGTCCAAGGATGACGTTCTCACCGAAGCCACCCAGAAGCCCGGCTTTGCCGCGCAGGTAGATGGCGACGTGACCGTTGTGTTCGACTGCAACCTCACCCCCGAACTGGTCGCCGAAGGCTATCAGCGCGAGATGGTGAGCAAGCTGCAGAACATGCGCAAGGATGCCGACTTTGAAGTCAGCGACCGCATCGCCGTGACCTATGAGGCCGACGACGAGCTGGCCGCCGCCCTCGAGGCGGGCCGCGACTTCATCATGACCAGCGTGCTGGCCGTAAGCATGGAACGCGCTGCCGCCCCTGAAGGCGTGGAAGCCAAGAAGTGGGATCTCAACGGCAAGAAGGCTGTCATGAGCGTGCGCAAGGCATAAAGACGATGGAGGGGCCCTGCCCCTCCACCCCGCCAGGGATTTCATCCCTGGGCCCATTACCGGCTGTGCTTTTGCACAGCCGGAAAGCTGATTTATAGGAGAAATCACATGTATCTTTGCGATCAATGGCGCGATTATGAAGTGCTGGATACCGGCGACGGCGAAAAGCTGGAGCGCTGGGGCAATATCATCCTGCGCAGGCCCGACCCGCAGGTCATCTGGCCCAAGGCCGATCCTTCCCTGTGGAAGAAGGCGCAGGCTACCTACGAACGCAGCGAAAGCGGCGGCGGTCACTGGGAGTTCCGTGAAAAGCTGCCCGAACGCTGGACGATCGATCTGGGCAACCTGAAGTTTTACGTCAAGCCCACCGGCTTCAAGCACACGGGTCTGTTCCCCGAGCAGGCGGCCAACTGGGCCTTCATGCAGGAGCGCATCCGTTCTGCCGGCGCATGGAACCATCCTCCGCGCATCCTGAACCTGTTTGCCTACACCGGCGGCGCGACCATGGCCTGTGCTGCTGCAGGCGCGCATGTCACCCATGTAGACGCTGCCAAGGGCATGGTGCTGTGGGCCAAGGAAAACCGCGAGCTGACCGGTCTGCCTGAGGACAGCACCCGTTTCATCATCGAGGATGCCAAGGCCTTTGTGCGCCGCGAGATCCGCCGCGGCAACAAGTACGACGGCATCCTGATGGATCCGCCCAGCTACGGCCGCGGCCCCAACGGCGAGGTATGGAAGCTGGAAAACGAGCTGTATCCGCTGGTGGAGCTTTGCTCCGAAGTGATGAGCGACACGCCGCTATTCTTCCTGATCAACGGCTACACCACCGGTTTCTGCGCAAGCGTGCTTCGCAACATTGCCGAACGCTGCCTGTGCCCCAAATTTGGCGGCAGGGCCGAGGCGGACGAGCTGTGCCTGAAGGTGACCAGCGGCGGCGTGCTGCCCTGCGGCACTACGGCAAGGTGGCTGCCCGATGCCTGAGATCGTCTATGAGGACAATCATCTGCTGGTAGCCGTCAAGCCGCCCAACCAGCTTACGCAGGGCGACGAGACCGGCGATCTGGCGCTTTTGGACGAACTGAAGGGCTACATCAAGGTCAAGTACCAGAAGCCCGGGGAGGTCTATCTGGGCCTTGTGCACCGGCTGGACCGTCCCGTCGGCGGACTGGTGGCATTTGCACGTACCAGCAAGGCTGCCTCGCGCCTGAGCGATCAGGTTCGTACCCATGCCATGCACCGCGACTATCTGGCCGTGGTGGAAAACGGCGATACGCTGGCTGACGAAGGCACGCTGCACAACTGGCTTCAGAAGGATGAAGCCAGCGGCAATGTACGCGTTGTGAAAAATGGTGCGCCGGGTGCGCAGGAAGCACGGCTGCACTATCAGGTGCTTTCGCGCAAAGGCGTTACGGCGCTGGTGCATGTGGTGCTGGAAACCGGCCGCAAGCATCAGATCCGCGTGCAGTTCATGCACAGCGGCCATCCGCTGGTGTATGATATGCGCTATGGCCACGGCGAGCGCGGACAGAACATTGCCCTGTGGGGCGCCATGCTTACGCTGGCTCATCCCACGCTGAAAGAGCCCATGACCTTTACCAGTCAGCCAAAAGGCGCGGCCTATGAACCCTATGCAGATGTGATTGATTCATTTCTGGGCAACATTCCGAAGGGAGACACAAAGTGAGCACCCCTAATTTTTCTTTTGAGGTTCTCAAAACCTGCAAGCAGAGCGGCGCCCGTCTGGGTCTGCTGCACACGCCTCACGGCGACATCCACACCCCCGTCTACATGCCGGTGGGTACCCTTGCCACCGTCAAGGCCATGACGCCACGCGAAATGCTGGAAATTGGCACGGAAATCATGCTTTCCAACACCTATCACCTGCATCTGCGTCCCGGCGAGAATCTTATTCGTGAAGGCGGCGGACTGCACAAGTTCATGTCCTGGCCCAAGCCCATCCTCACCGACAGCGGCGGATTCCAGGTATTCTCGCTTTCCGGCATTCGCAAGATCAAGGAGGAGGGCGTCACCTTCCAGAGCCATCTGGACGGCAGCCGCCGCTTCATCTCCCCCGAAGTCAGCATGGACATTCAGCACGCGCTGGGTTCGGATATCATGATGGCTTTTGACGTATGCACCGCCTATCCGTGCGATCACGCCACAGCGGAAGACGCCATGCACCGCACCCACCGCTGGGCCGCGCGCTGCCAGAAGCATCATACCGATGACACTCAGGTGCTGTTTGGCATTGTGCAGGGCGCATTCTTCAAGGATCTGCGTATCGAAAGTGCCAAAACACTGACTGACATGGACTTCTTCGGCTACGGCATCGGCGGCCTGTCCGTCGGCGAGCCCAAGCCTATTATGTATGACATGCTGGAGGCGATCATGCCCCACATGGCCACTACCAAGCCGCGTTATCTCATGGGCGTCGGTTCTCCTGACTGTCTCATCGAGGGTGCGCTGCGCGGTGTGGATATGTTCGACTGCGTACTGGCCACCCGCATTGCCCGCAACGGCACCTGCTTTACCAAGGACGGCCGTCTGGTCATCAAAAATGCGCAATACGCGCACGATTGGGGCCCCATCGACGACGAATGCGACTGCTACGCCTGCCGCAACTTCAGCCGTGCCTACATCCGCCACCTGTTCAAGGCCGGAGAGATCACCGGCGCGCGCCTGGCCAGCATTCACAACCTGCGCTTCCTCATCCGTCTGATGGAGCAGGTACGTCAGGCCATTCAGGAGGATCGTCTGCTGGACTTCCGCAACGAGTTCTACGCCCGCTATGATATGAGCAAAAACTTCTGAGGAGGCGGCAGCATTGTTCGACCGCATTGAAGTGGCTGCAGGCGTCGTAAAAAACGCCGAAGGCCGTTACCTCATCTGCCGGCGCAAGGGTGAACTGGAAGGCAAATGGGAGTTCCCCGGTGGAAAACGCGAGCGCAGCGAGACCTTTCAACAGTGCTTGGAGCGCGAGCTGATGGAGGAGCTGGAGCTGCCCGTGACTGCCGGAGAATCGCTGGGCTCAGTGCTTCGCCGCGATGGAGACCGCACCATCTGGCTGGTTTTCGTCAGCGCTGAAGTTAGCGGCAACGCATCGCTTTGCCTGCATGTGCACGGTGACGCCACGTGGGTACTGCCTGAAGAGATGGAAAACTACGAATTCTGTCCTGCAGACAAGGCCTTTATCAAACAGTATCTTCTGGCTGAATAATCTTTTTTCGGCGCATAAAAGCCCCTGATGCATTTGCATCAGGGGCTTTTGATCTTTAATCCCATTCAAGATATGCACCTTTCATGGGAGAAGCTGCGTGCTCGCTGAACATGCGCAGCACACCGGAACGATACTTAACCGATTTGGGCTTCCACGCTCTGCGGCGCTGTTCCAGAATCACATTGATTTCCTCCGCAGACCTGCGTTCGCCTTTCACGCCCACAATGGCCAGCACGCGGCCGGGAATGTCGATCTCAATCAAGTCATCCTGCTCTACCAATGCAATAGGGCCGCCAGCCTGTGCCTCCGGGCTGCAATGGCCGATGACCGGGCCGGTAGATGCACCGGAGAAACGGCCGTCGGTGATCAGCGCAATAGATCGGCCCAATTCCCTGTCAGAGCTGATGGCCTCGCTGGTGTAAAACATTTCCGGCATGCCGCTGCCCTTGGGGCCTTCATAGCGGATGAATACCGCATCGCCTGCCTGCACCTCGTGATGAAGCACAGCATGCAGACATTCTTCCTCGCTGTCGAAGGGACGGGCGCGCAGGACGGCATGGAACATTTCCTTCGGGCACGCAGTGTGCTTGATCACCGCGCCCTGCGGCGCCAGATTGCCGCGAAGAATGGCAATGCTGCCGTCTGTGCCAATAGGATTTTCATAAGGACGGATGATATCCTGTCTCGTCAGGTTAAGGCCGTACTTTTGATTAGCCTCTTCCAGCCATTTCTGACAGCGCTCATAGAAACCGTTCTGACGAAGTTCCCGAAGGTTTTCGCCCAGTGTTTTGCCAGTGACGGTCATCACGTCCAGATGCAGCACTTCTTTGATCTCTTCCATCACAGCCGGTACGCCGCCTGCATAATAGAAGAACTCTGCAGGCCAGCGTCCTGCCGGACGAATATCCAGCAGATAATGCGCGCCCCGGTGCAGACGGTCAAAAGTATCGCCGTCGATCTCCAGTCCGAATTCATGGGCAATGGCAGGCAGATGCAGCAGGCAGTTGGTGCTGCCGGAGATGGCCGCATGCACCATAATGGCGTTTTCAAAGCTCTTCATGGTCACGATCTGATCGGGCTTTATGCCTTCACAGGCCAGTTCCACAATGCGTCTGCCGGCCTGATAGGCATATTCCTCCAGATCCGGACTGGCAGCAGGCAGCAACGCACTGCCGGGCAGCGCCAACCCCAGCGCCTCCGCCATGATCTGCATGGTGGAGGCCGTGCCGATAAAGCTGCATGCGCCGCAGCCTGGGCAGGCATTCTGCTTGGCCCACTGCAGCGTTGCTTCGTCAATTTCGCCGCGCTCATAGCGTGCGCTGTACATGCCCAGCTGTTCCAGCGTAAGCAGTTTGGGGCCTGCGCTCATCACACCGCCGGATACTACGATGGCCGGTATATTCACCCTTGCCAGTCCCATCAGCTGTGCAGGCATACCCTTATCGCAGCTTGCGACATAAACACCTCCGTCAAATGGCGTAGCATTGGCATGGATCTCGATCATTCCGGCGATCATCTCGCGACTGGCCAGACTGTAGTTGATACCGTCCGTACCCTGGCTTTCGCCGTCGCAGATATCCGTGCAGAAATAACGTGCGCCAAAGCCGCCTGCATCGCTTACACCGCGGCGTACAGCTGCCACCAGCTGATCCAGATGGCCGCTGCCAGGGTGACTGTCGCCAAAGGTGCTTTCGATCAGGATCTGTGGTTTGGACAGGTCCTCGGGCTTCCAGCCTGTGCCGATCCGCAGCGGATCCATCTCCGGCGCAAGTTTGCGCATTTTCTGGCTGATTCTTTCCATATCCGGTTCCTCCATAGAAAAAAGCGAGAGCACACAGCTCTCGCTTACTGCTTTTTTAGAAGCGCAGGCTCAGGCAGCTCAGACCGCCGTCGATCTTGCGGAATTCGGAAGTATCCACCAGCAACACCGGATAGCCCAGGCTTTCAACAGCCGCCTTCACAGCGGGGAAATTCGCAGGAACGATGACTGTGCCGTTGACCCAGATGCAGTTAGCCGCATAGGCTTCCTCTTCCGGGATGATGGTTTTATTGTACTGGGCAAAGCAGGGCTTGTCAATAAATTCGCCGGAAACAAGCATGTTGTTGTTTTCCAGATAATTGACGCCGGTCTTGAGGTGCAGCACCTTTTCCAGCGAAACAGCCTCGCACTTGAAGCCATAGTTTTCCAAGATGGCCTTGAACTGTGCAATGCCCTCTTCATTGGTACGGGCGGAAGCGCCTACATAGAAGGTGTCGCCCACCATCATCACGTCGCCGCCTTCCAGCGTGCCGGGATTCTGGATGAAGTGGATATTCTCCTTGGCAAAGAACTTTTCAAGCACAGGCACGATGGCAGCGGTCTCGCCGTTGCGGGTGGCAGCGCCGGGATTGGTGACGATGGCGCACTTGCGGGTGAGCACAGCCACATCCTCCACAAAGCAGGAGTCGGGATAGTCGTTGTCGGCAGGCAGTACAGTCACTTCTACGCCGCACTTCTTAAGCGCTTCAATATAGGCGGCATGCTGCTCGAGGGCCTTTTCATAAATGGGCTTGCCCAATTCGGGGGCGGAGGTGATGCCGTCGCACACAGAGGGACAGGGCGTTTTGACGATTACATTCTTAAACATATCTATCTTCCTCGCAATTCTTAAAGTACCTTGGACAGGAATTCCTTCAGGCGCGGATGCTGGGGATTACCGAAGAACTCGGCAGGCGTATTCTGCTCCTTGATTTCGCCCTCATCCATAAACAGGATGCGCGTGCCCACCTCGCGGGCAAAGCTCATTTCATGGGTAACGATCACCATGGTCATGCCACTGTCCGCCAGCTGACGGATCAGCTCCAGCACCTCGCCGACCATTTCAGGATCAAGCGCGGAGGTGGGTTCATCAAACAGCATGACCTTCGGTTCCATGGCCAGTGCGCGCACGATGGCCACGCGCTGCTTTTGACCGCCCGAGAGCATCGCCGGATAGGTGTTGGCCTTATCTGCCAGGCCGATGCGCTCCAGCAGCGCCATCGCCTTCTTGTTTGCCTCTTCCTTGGTCTGCAGCTTATGATAAACAGGCGCAAGGGTGATGTTTTCCAGAATGGTCTTGTGCGGGAACAGGTTGAAATGCTGGAACACCATGCCCATGCGGCAGCGCATTTTATCCAGATTGGTATCCGCAGCCATCAGGTCGGTGCCTTCAAAAATAACGGTGCCTTCGGTAGGTTCTTCCAGCAGGTTGAGGCAGCGCAGAAGCGTACTCTTGCCCGAACCAGATGCGCCGATGAGCACCACGCGCTCGCCTTCATGAATGGTTTCATTGATGCCGCGCAGCACTTCCAGCTTGCCGAAATTCTTGTGCAGATTCTTAATGTCGATCACTCTGAGCCAGCCTCCTTTCCAGACGTTTTACAGCAGCGGACAACCCCGCCACCAGCAAATAATACACCACAGCCACCGACACCAGCGGGAAATAGGGCGACAGCGTACGGCTGCGCACCAGATCGCTGGCACGGGTAAGGTCGACCACGGAGATCAGACCGACGATGGAGGTTTCTTTCAGAACGGCGATGCCTTCGTTGCAAAGGGCAGGCAGGATGTTCTTGATGGCCTGCGGAAGAATGATCAGCCGCATGGCAGCAATCTGGCTGAGGCCTACGGAACGGCCTGCTTCCATCTGACCGATGTCAACGGAGTTGATGCCGCCGCGGATAACTTCGCTTACGTAAGCGCCGGAGTTGACGCCGAATGCCACGCAGCACACCACGATCTTGTTGGGGAAGCCGGCCATGATAATAAATGCCATGATCGTCAGCTGAATGGCCAGAGGCGTGCCGCGCATGATGGACACATAGGCAGCCAGCACTTTGTCCAGTGCAAGGATCACATATCTGCCAATGGTCTTTTTCTTCTTTTTCTTTTCGCTTTCCGCCAGATAATGCACCACGGAAACCACGACACCGATGGCAATGCCGATGAGGGCCGCTACAACGGTGATCAGCAGGGTGTTTTTGAAACCATTCCAAAAAACAATCCAGCGGTTGTCTCTGATGAATGTTCTGTTGAACTCCATCACAAGGTTTTGCCAAAACTGCTCCATTATTTGCTCCTTTGTTTAACAGCCGCGCGCGGCAAAGGATGGATCCCCCTTTGCCGCGTGCGTTATTCAATTGCTATAGATCATCAGTTGAGGGCGGAAGCCAGCTCGGTGTGCTTGACCATCCACTCGTCAAACAGGCCTTCTTCGATCGCGGGGGCGATGATTTCGTTGACCTTGGCGACCAGGGCGTCCTCGCCCTTCTTCATGGCGATGCCCAGCTCTTCAATGGTAGCGGAACCATCCGCATAGGTCAGGGCGAAGCACTTCAGACCGCCGTTGACGGCAACCAGGTTCTCAGCCAAAGCGGTGTCGCATACGATGGCGCCCAGTTCGCCGTTCTTCAGGGCCAGAGCTGCGTCGGTGAGGAACTTGTACTGCTTGGCCTCGGCACCGGTGCCGGCCAGCACGCCCATCATGCACTCGTCGCTGACAAGGAAGTCGCCGGTGGTGCCCAGATGCACGCCAATGCCCATGCCGGCCAGATCTTCGATGGTCTTGACAGTCTCATTGTCCTCTGGAACGATGATGTACTGCTGCGCCACGGTATAGGGAATGCTGAATGCGAGGGTTTCCTTGCGCTCCTCGGTGATGGTCATGGCGGACAGGGACATATCAGCCTCGTCCTGCATCAGGTAGGTGGAGATAGAGTCGAAAGCCACGTTGATAATTTCAAGCTCAACACCCAGCTTCTCGGCGATGTACTGGGCCATTTCAATATCGGAACCGGTCACCTCGCCGTTGGCGCCGATATATTCAAAGGGGGCCCATGCGGCGTCGGTCGCAACGACCAGCTTGCCGGCGTCGAGAATTTCCTTCAGCTTGCCGGTGGCTTCCTCAGCACAGGCAAAAGCGGACATCATGCACATCATCAGGGCCAGAACGATTGCGAAAACCTTCTTCATAACGGGTAACCTCCTCAAATCTGTCGTTTGAATAAATATACTATACACCATGTATAATTATTCGTCAAGAGCTTTTTCAAAAATTTTTAAAAAATATCCGTTCCAATAGTGAAACAAGCGGTAACATATGCATTTTTGACAAAAAAAGCGCGTAATTCACCTTCAAATGCAGACTTTATGCAAAATCTGCGGAAAAATATACGTTTTCTTATCATCTATGGCACATTTTCAGCCATCGTATACAACACTGACGCCGTGCATAATCATCCTGTATTCATACAAACAACCATCAAAACGTTTTCGTACATATCAGGGATAACAGCGTTCATCGCTGTATCCTTTGCTCGCATCACGTCTGCACCCATTTGTCAACATTCCTGAAAATATGCTGTTTTTCGTTGACACCTGCTGTGCACGGTGCTATACTTTTTACAGGATGTATTACGCGCAAATCGTTGTGCAACAAGCATTCGTACAAGCATATATCATTCAGGAGGGGTTTCACATGCAGATCCATGTTTTCGAAAATGCTGCCCAGGTCGGACAGGCCGCCGCTACCTTGATCGCCGCTCAGGTCATCTCCAAGCCCGATTCCGTTCTGGGTCTGGCCACCGGTTCCACCCCCATCCCCACCTATCAGGAACTGGCTCGTCTGAACAAGGCTGGCGTGGTTGATTTTGCCAAGGTTCGTTCCTTCAATCTGGACGAGTACTGCAACCTGCCCGAGGATCATGAGCAGAGCTACCACAGCTTCATGAAGGAAAACCTGTTCAACCATATCAACATCGACATCAACAGCACCCGCGTGCCGGACGGCAACGCTGCCGACCCCGTGGCCGAGGGCGTAAACTATGACGCTGCCATCGTCGCTGCCGGCGGTATCGACGTGCAGATCCTGGGCATCGGCCGCAACGGTCACATCGGCTTCAACGAGCCCGGTGAATCCTTCATCTACGGCTGCCATGTGGTCAACCTTACCCAGAGCACCATCGAAGCCAACCGCCGTTTCTTCGAAAGCGAAGCCGACGTTCCGCGTCAGGCTATCAGTCTGGGCGTTGGCAGCATCATGAACGCCCGCAAGATCCTGCTGCTGGCCACCGGCGCCGACAAGGCTGACGCCATCTATGCCAGTGTTTACGGCGACATCAATCCCCAATGCCAGGCCAGCATCCTGCGCAGCCATCCCGACGTGATCTTCCTGCTGGACAAGGCTGCTGCCAGCAAGCTGTAATTCAATCCCTGCGTCCTGCCCTTGCGGCAGGACTTTCTTTTTGCCTCAGAACAAATTCGACGCTCGGCGATTTTATCGCGAACTATTCTTGACTATCAGGGCGTAAAATGGTAAGATAAACCCAAACCCCAACTGCCTATATTAAGGAAACAATCCCATATTAAAAGGAAAGAGGAGATACACATGATTTCCACTCTGCGCAAACCGAAAATGGGTCTTCTGCTTCTCGCTCCCGAACGTTTTGTCCCCCTGGGCGTCGGCACTGCCCGCGGCTCCTATCTGGAGCGCAAGCAGGCTGAAGCTGCCTGGATGAAGGCCGATTGTGAAAAGATGGCTGACGTCAGCTTCCCCGGCATCGTTTTCAACACGGAAGACGCCAAGCGTGCGGTGGACATGTTCACCCATGACAAGGTCGACTACGTACTGGCCATTTACCTGAGCTGGGCTGAAGACTACGCCTGGATTCGTTTCCTGCGCGACATGCCCCCGGTTCCCGTCCTGTTTGCTCACCGCATGCGTGACGAGATCAACCTCAGCGATACGCATGACGACGACGAGTTCACCGAGTACCTGTGCTGCGGCGGTCTGGTCGGCGCTCAGGAAGCCAGCGGCGACAACGTTCAGTACAACCGTGACATGTTCGAGACCTATCTGGGCACCTGGAGCCAGATCATGGAACGCGCCGCCATCTTTGGCAACGCTGCCCGTGCCCGCACCATCCTGCGCGACTCCAAGGTAGGTCTGCTGGCCTGCTACAACGAGGCCATGTGGTCCACCTATGTGCATCCCTACGATGTGTTCCGCAAGGTTGGCCCTGAGCTGCACTTCCTGTCCATCGCCGAGCTGTGCGACGAAATCGACCTCATCCCGCGTGAAGAGGCCGAGGCCATGATGAACGACATCGCTTCCCGCTACGAAGTCAAGCCCGACGTGGACCCTGAGAAGTTCCTCGCCAGCGTCCACGCCACTATGGCCATGGAACGTATGGCCAAGAAGCACAATATCGACCTGCTGGTGCTCAACGACATCGATACCATGCTGTTTAAGAAGGTCGGCCTGCGCCCCGGCTTCTACCCCACCCCTGAGTGCGGCGATCTGGTGATCGTGCCCGAAGGCGACATCGGCGGCGGCATCGCCACCTACGTGCTGCGCCTGCTGTCCGGCAGCGTGGTCAACTTCATCGAGCCTTTCCACATTGACCTGCCCAACGAGAATTTCGCTGCCGGTCATGCGGGTCCCAACGACTACACCGACGAGGGCAAGACCATCGTCAGCCGCGACGTGCGCTTCGCCAAGAGCCAGTGGAAGCATGCCGGCGCCCCCTTTGCCTGGCACGTGTTCCCCGAAGGCCGCAAGACGATGCTTCACTGCTCTCAGCACAACGGCCAGTTCCTGATGGCCGCCACCCTGCTTGACTGCCTGCCCTGCGAGCCCTTCCTGGCCACCTACAGCCACGGCCTGTTCCGTCCTGTGGGCCAGACCTCTCCCGAACTGTTCAGCAAGCTCCTCAAGATCGGCGTCACGCAGCACTACGGCCTGTGCCCCGGCGACCAGCTGGCCGCTCTGAAGGACCTGGCCATGATGCTGGGCTTCGACTATCACGAGGTCTGATATGAGTGAAGTGATTCTTGCGCTGGACTGCGGCGGCTCCAGCATCAAAGCTGCTGTCATCCGCGATAAAGACATCCTTGAAACCCGGCTGTTCCCCTTTGAGGGGGACGGTCGGGAGGATCTGCTGGGCGCGTTCCGCGCTGCCGCCGAATGGGGCGCTTCCTGGAATGCCACCCGCATTGGTGCCGCCTGCCCCGGCCCCTTTGACTTCAATGAAGGCGCCAGCCGTATGGTACACAAATGGCAGGGCATCAAGGACGTGCCGCTTGCGCCCGTGCTCAACGAGGCGCTTCCCGGCGTGCCCGTGCGCTTCCTTCACGACTCCACCGCCTACATGCTGGGCGAAGCGTGGGACGGTGCAGGCGAATCCATGCAGTCTCCCGCAGGCGTAATGCTGGGCACCGGCTTTGGTTATGCTCTCATGCAGGATCGCCTTGTACTGCTGGACGAAACGCAGACTCCGCTTGTCCGCCTGTGGAATGCCCCGTTCAAGGGCGGCATTGTTGAAGACTTTGTCAGCACGCGCGCCATCCGCAAACGCTATACCGACGCTACCGGCAAGGAGGCTGACGTAAAGCAGATCGCTGATCTGGCTCATGCCGGCGACGAAACCGCCATCGAGGTCTTCCGCGAGACCGGCCGGCTGCTTGGTGAAATTCTCACGCAGTATCTGCCCGAGTGGGCCGACGGCGTGGTTCTTGGCGGACGCATCGCCCTTTCAGGCGATCTGTTCCTGCCCTATGCCAACACCCCCGTGCCGGTCGTTGCTGCAAAGCATGTGGACGACGCGGCGCTTCGCGGTATCGCTGCCTACTGCATGCGCGAACGCGACCAGCTCGTAAGGGAGGTTCATTCATGAGTACCTTCACCCGGCTGCGTGAAGGCACGTTTTCCGCCACTGAACGGCGCATTGCGGATTACATCCTCAAAAACGCCGAGCACATGTCGGAGACCACCATATCCACCGTAGCTGAAGAATGCCATACCAGCAAATCCATGGTGGTACAGCTGTGCAAAACAGCAGGCTTTACAGGCTACAAGGATCTGTGCAGCCAGCTTCTGGTAGAGCAGGCCCTTAGCGGACAACGTGGCGAGATGGAAATGTACGAGGATATCCACCCCGGCCTTTCCATCAAGGAAATCGCACAGATCACCATCCGCGGAGAGATCCGCTCTTTGGAGGACACGACCGAGCTCATCAATTACGATGCGCTTGAAAAGGCCGTTTCCCTTTTGAAGAACGCAGACTGTATCTACCTTTTTGGCGTAGGCAACAGCGCCATCATTGCGCTGGATATGCACTACAAGCTTAGCCGCATCGGACTGCACAGCCGCTTTGCGCAGGACGTACATGTTCAGTTGATGGAAACTGCCGCCATGTCTGACAAGAGCGTGGCGTTGGTTTTCAGTTTCAACGGCCGCACTCGCGACATGATCGAGGCGTGCGAGCTGTGCCGTGAACGCGGCGCGCGTATTGTATCCATCACAAGGCATGGCCGCAACCCCATCAGCGATCTGAGCGACGTCGCCCTGCATGTAGCCAGCAACGAGTCTCTGCAGCGCGCTGCAGCCATGTCCTCGCGCTTGAGCACCATGAGCATGGTGGATGTGTTGTTCACCTGCCTGTGCAGCCAGATCGCCGACAGCATTGCACCGCTCATTCGCCGCAGCGCTGCCATCGCCAAAAAAAGAAGAAAGTCCTCCTGACTTTTTCACCGCCTTCATCCTTTGGAAGGCGGTTTTCTTTCCCTTTTCTACAGAATGATTTTATCCCAAAAGTGCAAGATCTCACCTTTGCTGCGCTCAAGGAGCAGAATCGCTGTACTGATCTGGCCAACGATCATTTTGATCGTAATAACACTGCACAAATTGCGGCGGAGCTTTATCCGCGCGTAGCTGCTTTTGCTGAAATGAGCCGCAAGGATCACCTGTACGAACAAACAAAACTATGCTATAATCGTAACAACATCCAAAAATCCATACCCTTCATCATATGAAAGCGAGGTTTTTCCAATGAAAGCTCATATCCTCAGCGGCATCGACCGTATCGATACCGTTGCCCATCTGCTGGAAGGCAAGCGCGTTGGCCTCATGACCAACCCTACCGGTATCGACCACAATCTCAAAAGCACCATTGACATCATCGCCGAGCGCTTCAACCTGACCGCTTTGTTTGCTGTTGAGCACGGCATCCGCGGCGATATTCAGGCCGGCGCCAAGGTTGACAATACCGTCGATCCTGCCACTGGCGTGACCGTTTACAGCGCTTACGGCAAGAACGCCCATTTCAACGATGAAATGCTGGATGCCTTCGACGTGCTGGTGTTTGATATTCAGGACGTCGGCGCCCGCTTTTATACCTACATTTACTCCATGGGCTATGCCATGGAGGCCTGCAACCGTTCCAGCAAGAGCATGATCGTGCTGGATCGCATCAACCCCATCGGCGGTCTGCGTACTTGCGGCACCATTCAGGATCCTGCGTTCAAGTCCTTCGTAGGCGACTACGAACTGCCCAGCCGCTATGCCCTCACCTGCGGCGAGGTTGCCCTGTATGTGAAGGATTACCTCAAGCTGGATCTGGACCTGACCGTGGTTCCCGTCGAAGGCTGGTCCCGCGACATGTATCTGGACGATACCGACCTGCCCTGGGTGGCTCCCTCCCCCAACCTGGCCACGCTGGACGCTGCCTTTACCTACATCGGCACCTGTATTTTTGAAGGCACCAACATTTCCGAAGGCCGCGGCACCACTCTGCCCTTCCAGGTGGTTGGCGCTCCCTTCCTGGACAGCGCCAAGCTGGAAGCTGCCATGGCTGCTTACAACCTGCCCGGCGTGCATTTCCGCCGCACGTCCTTCTGCCCCACCTTCAGCAAGCATGCGGGTGAAATGTGCCACGGCGTGCAGATGCATGTGACTGATCGTGAAAACTGCGACCTGTTCGAA
Organism: Clostridia bacterium; assembly: GCA_017517815.1. The sequence goes on from JAFWYA010000100.1 coordinate 29,196, forward strand.
GCCGGCATGATCCTGCTGGACGAGATCCGCAAGCAGGCTGGCGACAAGTTTGAAATTCTCTGCCATGTGCTGGAGATGGAAGGCGAAACCAAGCGCTTCTATCACATGGACCGTCTGCTTGGCAGCGACGACTATCGTCTCGGCAAGAAGACCACCGCTCAGCTTGTTGAAGAGCACAAGCCCGGCGTGGCCGCTTTTACCGAAGCCAGCAAAAAATACCATCTGTACAAATAAGGAGGCAGCCGCATGAACTGGCAGATTGCTCCCCTTTGCCCTGCAGACGCCAAAGAGGCACTGGCGCTGCTCAAAACGCTTTCTGACAACCATGAAGTGCTCTACAAGCCGCTGGAAGAGTCAGACTTCCTCAGCCGCTTTTTCGGCGAAAACCGCTGGGGATTTACCGCACGCACGGATGACGGAAAGCTGATCGGTTGGATCCACGGCGCAGCCAAAACCAGCTTCCTGGAAGGCGAGACCCACGAAAACACTCCGCTGTACCTGACCATGCTGCTGGTGGATGCCGCCTGGCGCAGGCAGGGCGTTGGATCTGCCCTGCTGGAGGCCCTGAAAAAAGCCGGCGTGGAAGCCGGTAAAAAGGCCATGGCTGTTTCCGGCGACAACCCGGTGCACCTCACCTGGCTCATTCCCGGTGCAGGCGGACATGACCACAACAATGCTCCCGGTGTGGACGAGGACGGCATGGGCTTTGCTTTCTTCCAGAAGCACGGCTTTAAGGACGACTTCCATGAGATCTCCCTGTACATGAACCTCAAGGATTACAAGTGGGATCCCAAGCTGGATGAAATGATTGCCAAACTCAACGCCGAAGGCATTCATGTCGGCCGGTGGCAGATGGGCATGGGCGAGGAATGCGACGGCATGTGCGACCGCGTGGGCAGCGAATACTGGCGCAACTCCATCAAGCGTGAGCTGAAGGCATGGCATTCAGGCCAGCCCAACGACGATCCCGAGTTCTGGCCTGATGGTGTAAAACCTGCCGGCCCGCGTCCTATTCTGGCTGCTGTGAAGGATGAGCACATCATCGGCTTTACAGGCCCGGTCGACCTGCAGAAGAGCGGACGCGGCTGGTTCACCGGCATCTGCGCTGATCCCGAATGGGGCGGACGCGGCATTGGCACTGTGCTCTTTAACATGCTGATGCAGGAATTTGTGGACGAAGGCGCAGCGTTCAGCTCACTGTTCACCGGCCTTCATAACCACGCGCAGAAAATCTACATGCGTGCCGGCATGCATGTGACTGCAAGATTTGCGGTCATGTCCTGCGTGCTGGACGGCGGCGAAGCGTACGAGAAGCGCTACTTCTGACCATCAAACGGCTGCAGCTGATGAAAAGGCTGCAGCCGTTTTTGGCTTTTCTTGACATTGTACCATCCAGCCATTATACTGAATATAATTGTGTGCATTTCCTCAAAAAAAGAAAAGGAGCGAGCGCCATGCCGAACCTTTCCCATCTGCAGACTGAACAGCGCAACCCTGCATCCATGCATATCGATCGCATGGAAACACTGGATATGCTTCGCGTCATCAATCAGGAAGATCATCACGTTGCCGAAGCAGTTGAAAAAGAACTGCCCAACATAGCAAAGGCCGTCGAGCTGATTTACGCCCAGCTGAAAAACGGCGGGCGGCTTATCTATTGCGGCGCAGGCACATCCGGCAGACTGGGTGTGCTTGATGCCTCCGAATGTCCGCCTACCTACGGCGTGGATCCCGGCATGGTGATCGGACTGATCGCAGGCGGAGAAAAAGCTGTGACTTCTGCAGCAGAAGGCGCGGAGGATCGTGCCGACTGGGGTGCTGACGACCTGAAGCACATCGGTTTTTGCGCAAAGGATATTCTGGTAGGCATTGCTGCCAGCGGCCGTACCCCATATGCCATCGGTGCGATGGATCACGCCCGCTCGCTCGGCGCTCCCGTCATAGCTGTTGTGTGCTGTCAGAACAGCGAAATGTCTCGTCATGCTGACGTGACCATTGCACCCGTTACAGGCCCCGAGGTCGTGACGGGCTCTTCCCGCATGAAGGCTGGAACAGCACAGAAAATGGTGCTCAACATGCTTTCCACCGCCACCATGATCAAGCTGGGCAAGGTGTACGGCAACCTGATGGTCGACCTCAAACCCACCAACGAAAAGCTGGTACAGCGCGCCATCCGTATCGTTTCCTCCGCCACAGGCGTCGACGAGCAGCAGGCTCGCAGCGCGCTTGAAGCCGGCGGCATGCACTGCAAAACCGCCATCGTAATGCTTTTGATGAACCTTACTGCCGACGAGGCCCGCAAGGCGCTTGATGCGGCGGATGACCGCATTGCCGGTGTGACAAAGGAGGACTGACGGGTGGAAAAGCTGAAACAGCTATGGACAAAGCCCAGCCGATTGGTGATCGGTATGATGAGCGGCACCAGTGCTGACGGCGTTGATGCTGCGCTGTGCCGTATTCATGGCAGCGGGCTGGATACCCGTGTGGAGCTCGTTTCCTTTTTGTACGTTCCGTTTGAAGACCGCGTGCGTGAGCGCATCCTTGCGCTGGCTGGCGGCAGCGAGGGCGGCTCGCACGAACTGCTGATGCTGAGTGTTCTGCTTGGTAAGCTTTATACCGATGCCTGTCTGGCACTGTGCAAACAGGCAGGCATCTCTCCTGAAGAAGTCGATCTGGTGGGCACGCACGGCCAGACGCTGTGGCATGTGCCTGTCGCAGAAGACTATCTGGGCTATTCCCTTCGCGGTACGCTGCAGATGGGCGAGCCTTCGTTTATCAACGAGGCTCTGGGCTGCCCGGTCATCAGCGACTTCCGTGTGCGTGACATGGCTGCCGGCGGTCTCGGCGCGCCGCTGGTGCCCTATTCCGAATTTCTGCTTTACCGCAGCAATGACCTGAATGTTGGACTGCAGAACATCGGTGGCATCGGCAATCTGACTGTGCTGCCCAAAAGCGGCGAACTGACAGATACCTTTGCCTTTGACACTGGCCCCGGCAACATGGTGATGGATGCCATTGTCAGCCGCATGACCGGCGGCGCACAGCGATGGGATGAAGGCGGAAAGCTGGCATCTGCCGGTCAGGTAAACGGAGAACTGCTCGCCTTCCTGCTGGATGATCCTTATCTGCGCCGCAAAGCGCCCAAAACCACCGGGCGAGAAGTCTATGGTGAAAGCTACGTCAATGCACTCATCGCCAAAGGCGAATCCCTTGGCATGAGCATGCTTGACATGCTGACCACCGCCACGCGCTTTACAGCTGAGTGTATCCGCATTGCGGCGGATGAAACCAGTTCTATCCGTCCCGACAGGCTGATCGTAGGCGGAGGCGGTGCACAAAATGCAACGCTGATGCGCATGATCGCCGATCTTTTGCCCGGCGTACAGGTAATGCGCAACGAAGAGCTGGGCTTTGACGGCGACGCGAAGGAAGCCGTGGCCTTCGCCATTCTGGCCAACGAATATGTGTTTGGCCGCTGCGGCAACGTGACCAGTGCAACCAATGCCAGCCATCCTGTTGTGCTTGGCAAGATGAGCCTGTAAGGAGGTTTTTCCCATGAATGAACAGCTGATGCACCTTGTTGGCCAGCGTATGCTGGTGGGTTTCCCCGGTACCGTCATTCCCGACTCTCTGCGTGAAGTCGTGCGCAAATACAAAGTCGGCAACTTTATTCTCTTCAGTGAAAACGTCGTTGATCGCGCTCAGGCACGTGACCTGTGCGACCAGCTGCAAAAGCTCTCGCTGGAAGAAACTGGTCTGCCCGCCCTGATCGCAGCTGACCAGGAGGGCGGCATCGTCAACCGCCTGCCCAAGGACTGCGCCGTTGCGCCTACGGCCCTTGCCGTTGCCGCCACACAGAATCCCGGCAATGCGTATGTTGCCGGCAAGATCACCGGTACAGAACTGCGCGCGCTGGGTATCAATTTTGATCTTGCACCCGTGCTGGATATCAACTCCAACCCGCAGAATCCCGTCATCGGCGCACGCAGCTACGGCGACACGCCTGAAAAGGTCTGCGAATACGCTCTGCCCATGATCCACGGCCTGAACGATGCGGGTGTTTTCAGCTGTGCCAAGCATTTCCCCGGCCATGGCGACACGGCGGTCGACTCTCATCTGGGCCTGCCCCGCGTGGACAAGAGTCTGGAAGAACTGGAACAGTGTGAACTGGTTCCCTTCCGTGCTGCTGCACGTGCTGGTGTAAGCGCCGTGATGACCACGCACATTCTCTTCCCGCAGCTGGATGATTCCGGCGTGCCCGCCACCATGTCCCGTCCCATTATTACGGGTATTCTGCGTGAAAAGCTGGGCTTTGAAGGGCTGGTCACCACCGACTGCATGATGATGCAGGCCATTGCCACCTTCTATGGCACCGTCAAGGGCTGCGTGGCCGCCGCCAACGCAGGTGTCGACATGATGTGCATCTCCCATGATCCCGTGCTTGCGGGCGAAGTATGCGAAGCACTGTACAAGGCCCTGGAAAACGGTGATCTTGACGAAGGCGAATTCCGCGCTTCTGTGGGCCGTATCCGCAAATGTAAGGATCAGCTGGCGGAAATGCCCGAACCCGCCTTTGAACTGGCCGGTTGTGAGGCCTTCCACAACACCATCAACGCCATGCGCGCTGCAGGCGTTACCCACATGGGCGCGCCTGTCCCTGCTTTAGGCGACAAGCCTTATTTCACTGGCTGCTATCCCTTCCAGCCCACACTGGCGTCCAGCCCGGTCAACCGTTCGCTGTGCTTTGCCGACTGGATGTGCAATCAGCTGGGCGGCACCTGCCTGACCACTTCCATTGACCCGGACGATGATGAAATTGCAAAGTCCGTCAGTGCTGCTGAGGGCTGCAGCTGCATCGTGCTGGGCACCTACAACGGCCATATCAAGCGCGGACAGATGAAGCTTCTCAAGGCGCTGGCTGCACTGGGTAAGCCCATGGTAGTGGCTGCGCTGCGCAATCCCTATGACCTGGCCGAATTGCCCGAGGGGGTATGCGGTCTGCAGGCATACGAATACAATCTCAGCAGTCTGCGCAATGTTGCGAATGTGCTTACGGGCAAGCTGATTCCTACCGGCAAACTGGACCTGAAACTTTCATAAAAAAAGTATGACAAAAGCCGCATCGGTTGCGATGAAGTAGTCAATAGTTAGTAGACAGAAAATAACCTAAGCCACCAGTTCTGTTCGAAACAGGACTGGTGTTTTTCCGTTCAATTTCCGAACGGGACGTTCATTGTTGAAATAGTAGATGGCTTGCGCAACGATCGCGCGCA
>JAFWYA010000101.1 GCA_017517815.1 Clostridia bacterium
CCCTTCTTCATCTCGCCGCCGTACCAGGTGTTGAGGATGACCTGCTCACGGGAGGTGATGTTGAAGATGGCGGCAGTCTCGCTGTTGAGACCCAGCTCCTTGAAGTTCTCGACCTTGGCCTTGGAAGCATTGTAGGAGATGAAGTCGGGCTCGAAATTCTCCAGCTCCTCGGCGGTGGGGGCGATGAACATATTTTTGACGAAGTGAGCCTGCCATGCCACTTCCATGATGAAGCGGATGGCCATGCGGGAATCCTTGTTGGTGCCGCAGAAAACGTCCATCACGTACAGCTTCTTGTTGGACAGCTGCTCCTGAGCCAGACGCTTGCACTCAGCCCAGGCTTCCTGAGAAGCAGGCTTGTTGTCGTTCTTGAACTCGTCAGAGGTCCACCACACGGTGTCCTTGGAGTTCTCGTCCATCACGATGAACTTGTCCTTGGGGGAACGGCCGGTATAAATGCCGGTCATAACGTTGACAGCGCCCAGCTCAGTGACCTGGCCCTTTTCGAAGCCTTCCAGCTCGGGCTTGGTCTCTTCGATGAACAGTTCTTCAAAAGAAGGATTGTGTACGATTTCCGTAGTACCGGTGATGCCGTACTTAGTCAGGTCGATCTTGGCCATGGTGCATACAACCTCTTTCTTAAAATGGTGGGATGGATTTTTCATTGGGGAAAATTTTGCTTCAAGCAACCCTTATTCCCTCAGAATACATAATACACTAAAAAAACAATAAAAGCAAGACGCTTTCTAAAAAATTCACAATCCATCCATATCCTTATCAAAAAAGGGAAAGCAACGCGCTTTCCCTGATGATCAGTAATTGTATTCAACAACCTGCTGATAGGTTTTGTAGGTACTGGTATGCATCACTTCGCGGCTAGTCTCTACCCCATCTTTGTACCAGATCTTGTAGGTATCCACCACATAGCCGGTTCGGGCTTTTACAGTGGTTTCGCTGGCACCGTAGGCAAGTTCCGGGTTATAGACGTACTTGACGTCCATGGGCGGTTCCATCGTACGCGTAATGACCGATTCCAGGTCAATGGTGACGCCCTCGCCCAGCGACAGTCCCCAGATCTCAGCACTCATCTGCCTGTCCTTGTAGTAAGTGATCACAAAGACCGGGCTGCTGGTGTTGTTTTTGAACTTGAAATCCAGATTCGGCCAGTTGACCGTAGCATCCTCACCGATATTGACGTAGGTGCTGGGCCATGCGTGCGGGCTGCGCGAGACAATTTCGAGATTGGCACGTGCCACTGCATTAAACAGCGTGGATGACACCTGGCAAATACCGCCGCCGACCTCCTCAATGCTCTGCCCTGCGGCAATGGCGCCGGCGGACTTGTAACCCTTGGCCGTCGTACGCTGACCGGTGGTTTCGTTAAAGCTGAAGGTCTCGCCCGGCATGAGTGCTGTACCGTTGATAGCCTGACAGGCCAGATCAATATTGGTATTGCGGTTGCTGTCGCGGGTTGTTTCCGTCGTATATGCGGAAATGAGGGTAAAATTGTTCATCATTTCCTGAGTGGTTATATCAGGCTCTATCACAACCGGATCAACTGTAACCGTAACGCCCTTTTCCCAGCGATCCAGCGCAGCTGTCAGCTTTTGATACAGCAGCTCCTGATCCAGCGTTACACCCGGCTGGGATTCCGTAAACCCAAAGGTACGCGTGTTATAGTCGAAGGACATGATCTCCGCGTTGATCGGCTCGCGCGTCACATACGCAGCAATCTCTGCCACCACAGCGCGCACAGCCTCATGATCGTAACTGGCTGTTGTGGTCAGGTTGACCCCTTCCGTTCGCAGAGCCACCGCTTCGTTGGTGCGCTGACGGAAGGGCGTCTGCATCGTGGTTTGGATCGCCGTGGTGTTTGTACGGCCAATGGCATAAGCTTTTTCCAGCACATTGCCCAGATCACGCGCTGCAGGCACATTGGTTGGGTCGACCGTCCAGGTTTTGTTGCCGATTGCAACAGTCACCGAAAACGCATTGGGAATGTCTGTTCCTGCAGCACTGAGGATTTCACGTGCCTCATCGACCGTCAGATCGCCCACATGGATGCCATCGATAAAAACGCCCGGGTAGATCACGTCACGATCCATGTAGGAACGATACTGCTTATAAGCGGCGACCGTCGCCGCATCATACTGCAGCAATTCACCGTTAACAAATGCAAAGTTGGGAAAATCACGCCAGAAAAAACCAGCCAGCTGCGGCATCATCAAAACGCCTAGCACCAGAATGCCTGCCAGGCTGAACGCAATCACCAGTGCGTACCAATAGGCCTTCCATCCACCGCGTTTGCGCCTCTTTTTCGTTTGCGTGCGTGGTGCCTGCTGACGTACCTGCGCAGGTCTGGGCGCAGGATTTTCTGCTTCCAGCTGCTGGTTCCAGGTCAGCTCATCATCAAACAAAAATGTTTCATCTGCTGGACTGACAGCTTCACCCTGACTGTCCAGCATGCTTTCGTAGGGCGTTGCGCTCAGGCTGACGGGCGCGGCAAACTCGCCCTTTTCATTCGTGATCCGCCTGTCATCATAACGTCCTGACGGCATTGATTCGTATCCTCCTCGTTAGGGTTGGCAGTGCTTCATGCGGAAGCTGAGCACCTCGAGCCCTTCATCCAGATGAACATTGACCACAGCCGCATCCTTGGGCAGCTTCAAATCCAGCGGAGCAAAATTCCAGAAACCGCGGATGCCATAGTTGTATGCCTCATGCGCCAGTTCCTGCGCACAGGATACAGGCAATGCCAGCACAGCAATATCCACGGCGTTTTCCTCTACATAACGTTTCAGCTCGGTGATATCCTGCACAGTCATACCATCAACCAGCATGCCAATCTTGTGCGGATCGCTGTCAAAAACAGCTGCTGTTACAAACCCATTTTGAGGAAAAGAATCAGCAAGGGCAACTGCACGGCCAATGTTGCCGGCGCCAAGGATGATCATACGGTGGCGTTCGTCCACACCCATGATGTGACCGATGTGCTCGCGCAGTTCCGACACACTGTACCCATATCCCTGCCGTCCAAAGCCGCCGAAGCAGTTGATATCCTGCCTCACCTGAGAAGCCGTAAAATCCATGCGCTCCCCCAGTCCCTGCGACGAGATCTGCGTTACACCCTCGGTCTCCAGTTCCTTCAGATGACGATAGTACGCAGGCAGCCTCTTGATAACAGCTTCAGAAATATGTCCTGCCACTTTCTTTTCCCCCTATTTCCGTAATGCCCATCGGCCGGAAAATCCATTTTTGCGCAATATATATTATAGCACATACACTTCGCAGCGACAAGAAAAAACAACTGTGAAGCGGGTGCTTCACAGTCGATCAAAACACTTTTTTAGCCCTGCTGCTTGAGGGTAATGACCACATGGCGGTTGGGCTCTTCGCCTTCGCTGTGAGTGGTCACGGCATCGTTCTGCTGCAGTGCGCTGTGCAGGATGCGACGCTCATAGGGATTCATAGGCTCCATGACGACTTTGCGGCCGGTCTTGACAGCGCGGTTAGCCATGCGGTTAGCCAGACGGCGCAGAGCCTCTTCACGCTTTGCACGATAGTTTTCGGTATCGAGCGTGACGCGGGTGTAGCCTTCCTGGCCACGGTTGACGTGCAGGCTGGTCAGATACTGCAGAGCGTCCAGCGTTTCGCCGCGGCGGCCGATCAGGATGCCCAGCGTATCGCCGTACATATCGACGCGCACATTGCCTTCTTCATCGCGGCGGGCATTCACGGTAACGTTCACGCCCATCAGGCGGGTGACGTCCAGCAGGAAGGACTGCGCCTTGCCTTCAGCCGTTTCAGGATCCAGCAGCACCATTTCGCTCTGTTCAGGTTCCTCGGTCTGCTTTTCTTCCACAGTTTTTTCAACCTTGGCAGGCTTTTCAGCTTTCACAGGCTTCTCGGCCTTGGCAGGCTTTTCGGTCTTTTCGCTCTTTTCAGCCTTGGGCTTCTCAGAGCGCTTGCGGGCGGGCTTCTTTTCAGCCTTGGCGTTTTCTTCAATAGAAAGCGCGCTAAGCATATCATCAGAAGCTTCTTCTTCGTTTACGGTCAGGCGTACAACAGCAGGCTTGCTGCCCAGGATGCCCAGAAAGCCCTTGGTGCCTTCCTCAATGATGTCGATCTTGACATCAGCCAGAGACACGCCCAGTTCTTCCAAGCCCAGGCTGATGGCTTCTTCCATCGTTTTGGCGCTGGATTCAACGGACCTCATTTTACGGTACCCTCCTTCGCGGTTGCCTTCTCCGCCTTTTCCATCTTTTCGAACATCTTGTTCATCACGATGCTCTGGATCCAGGCAAAGATGTTGCTGACCACCCAATACAGGGAGAACAGCGCGTTATAGCTGGAGCAGATCCACAGGGAGAACAGCGGGAAGAAATACTTCATAAAGGTGTTGGTGCTGTTCTGCTGGCCATTGGCAGCAGGCTGCTGGGGCTGGGACTGCGTCATGAGGAACTGGGTCACAGCAGACAGAACAGGCAGAATGAACCAGCCGTTATTGCTGGCATAAATGCTGAGATTGACGAGAATCAGGTTCAGACGGGGCATGAAGGACCACAGCTGAGTCTGCTCAGCATAAACGGGCAGGGTCTGCAGGGCAGCCAGCACGCTCTCGCTGCCGAAGTTGGTGGCATCAATACCCAGCGCAGCCAGCTTGGCAACTTCCTCAGCACCCAGCGCAGCAAAAGCGGCCGCCCACTTTTCGGCGGTAATCATGGAAAGACTGCTCTGGTTGGCGATGGTGGGAGCGAAGGGACTGTCGGGCATCCAGATGTTTTTGATCCACAGGAAGCCTTCGTATTCCGCATTGCCATTGACCAGCAGGCTGACGCACTGGTTGATCAGCTCGGTATCAGCAACGGTACGCATGGCGCCCCACATCACCCACAGGATGACCATGGAGATCAGCATCGGCAGGCAGCCGCTGGTGGGGCTTACGCCCTCGCGGCGGTAGAGCTCTGCAACCTTGCGGTTGAGCTTTTCCTTGTCGTTTTCGTACTTCTTCTGCAGGCGCATCATTTCCGGCTGGATGGCGCTCATGCGGCGCATACCCTTGCGGCTCTTGTAATCCAGCGGCATGATGAGCAGCTTGACAACCAGCGTAAAGATGATCATGGACCATCCGTAGCTGTGAATCACGGAGTTAATGCCATACAAAATCTTGGCCAGCAGTTCACTCATTGGGAATTACTCTCTCCTTAACGTCGTGTCTAAATCTTCAGGCACCGGGTCGTAACCGCCCTTGCAAAAAGGATTGCAGCGCAAAATACGCTTCAGGGCCAGCCATCCGCCCTTCAGAGCGCCAAAACGCTCAATGGCCGTGAATGCATACTGAGAACAGGTGGGTCGAAAACGGCATGCCGGCGGGGTATGTACGCTGATATGCCGCTGATAGAAGCGGATCAGCAACAGAAAGATCCGTTTCATGCGTGTGTTTTTTCCTCCGGGTTCTTTTCGAGCGCCTCCACTTTGCGCAGCAGTCTTTTCACCTGCGCCAGAAGCTGATCATAGCTGCATTCCGCTGCAGCCGGACGCGCCACGAAAACATAAAGTCCGCCCTTCATCTGCGGCAGAAGCGGGCGTACACATTCGCGCAGCCGCCGCTTGGTACGGTTGCGCACAACAGCCACGCCGACCTTCTTGCTGACCGAAAAGCCGACGCGCTTTTGGCTGTTTTTGACATACAACAGGCTCATTTCCTTGCAGCTGGCCCTTTTGCCACGGCGGTACACGTAATTGAACTGCCTTGAGGGGCCCAATCGGTTCTGCTTTTGCAAAGCCTGCCATCGTCCTTTCCAGAAGCTGAGAGGTTTTTGCGCGTATCGGAAAAGCCCGTACCCACTTCACCCGATACAGAAATGGGGCGGGCTTTACCGATCACGCTATGAGCATTCGTCTTTACGCTTAGGCGCTGAGCACCTTGCGGCCACGACGGCGGCGGGCGGCCAGCACGCGGCGGCCGTTCTTGGTGGACATGCGGGCACGGAAGCCGTGCACCTTGCTGCGCTGACGCTTCTTGGGCTGATAGGTACGGAACATCTGTGAACACTCCTTGCAGTTTCAATGTATGGCGTTGCGCGTGGCCTTTCGCACAACACGCAGGATACCACAAAACAACTATTCTATTATAGCCGACCCGTTTGCCAATGTCAAGCCAACTAAAAAGTTTTCCCGCGAAAAATGCATCACTTCTCGCTGTCACGGGTCACCTTTTTGACCCAGCGGTAACTGTTGACTTGCCACACGGCGACGATGCACTTGCTCAGCTGGTCTGACTTCAAGCAGAAAAACACGGCCACAGGGCTCAGCTTCCACACAAATGCCGCAAGTACGCTCAGCGGAAGCACAATGATCCACTGAAACACCAAATCGTTGTAAAATACAAATTTGGTATTGCCGCCGCCGCGTACAATGCCGGTAAGGCACGACACCTGATAGGCGCTGCCAACCACTGTGACAGACAGCACATTCATGAAACTGCGCGCCAGCTGCATCGCCTCAGGCGTAACGGCATAAAAGCCCAGCACCACATCTTTGAGTGAAAACAGCACCAGTCCTGTTGCCGCACCCACGCCAAGGAACATCAGCTGCAGGGAATTGACATAGCCCTTCAGCCTGTCCAGATCATCGCTGCCGACAGCCTTGCCGATGATCACACTGGAGGCATTGCCCAAACCAAACGCCAGAACCGATACCACCTGGAACAATGAATTGGCAATGGAATTGGCCGCAATCGCAGACGATCCCATATGGCCCAGAATGCTGGTCTGAATGCCCTGTGCAATACCCCAGTTGGCACCTGACAGCATGACCGGAACCGCAATACGCACAAAATCCTTCAGCATGTCGCGGCTGATTTTGACAAAGTCGCGAAGCGCCACGGCCAGTTTTTTGTCAATGCGATAGGTGTAGATAGCTGATACACCGAATTCCACAATGCGCGCAATCAGCGTAGCCAGCGCTGCGCCCGCTGCGCCCATGCGCGGCAGACCCATGTGACCAAAGATCAGCATCCAGTTGAGCGCGATATTCACCACCAGGCCAAACAGCGACGCCACCATGCCCACGCGTACGTTTTCAATACTGCGCTGGGCAGAGTTGAGCACCATGCCTGCGCCGAAGAATACATAGCTGAAACTGACGATGCGCATGTATGTTATGCCCTCGCCGATCGCACCCGCGTCAGTGGTAAGCAGCCCCAGCACCTGTGCCGGAAAGAACTGGGCAACAGCCAGGAAGATCAGGCCAAGCAAAACAGCTGCATCCAGTGCAATGGCAAGCACCCGGCGGATGGGCTGCGTGCGGCGTGTACCCCAGTACTGAGCAGCAATGACTGCCATGCCCTCGCCCACGCCGTTCATGATCATCTGCAGCAGAAACTGCACCTGGTTTGCCAGTGCTACGCCGGACAGCGCATCCTGCGAATAGGCGCCGATCATGATATTGTCCACAAGGCCCACAAAGCAGACGATCACGTTCTGCAGCGCAATAAAGCCCGCGAGCCTCGCAGCGGTCTGATAGAATTTCCTGTCCTTACAAAGGATCATACGGTTCCCCTCTTCCATTCCCGCACCCATGCAGGGAGATTCCTTTTGTTTGTCGAATGAAATGCTAATCCCATTATGAGTAGGATGTGTGCAATGAAACCTGCCGTACTCGCCCAGCGGCTTTTTCCGCTGATGCCCATGCTGCGCTGCCCTCGCTGTGCTTCACCCTTCAGGCTGACGGATCAAAGCCTTGTATGCGAACAAAACCACTGCTATGATCTGAGCAAGCGCGGGTATGTGAACCTTGCGCCCAACCATGATCAGGAAGCCGAAAAATATGGAACTGACCTTTTTGAAAGCCGCCGTATCGTATTTGAGGGAGGCTTTTATCAGCCTGTGCTGGAGCAGATCGCAGCTCATTTATCTGACGAACCTCTCACTGTGCTGGATGTAGGCTGCGGCGAAGGCTGGTATGCGCGTATGCTGTCGCAGGCCTTCCCACAGGCACAGTTTCTGGGGCTGGATATCAGCCGCGACGCCATCACAGCAGCTGCGCGTACACAAAGCAGCGCCAACTGGCTGGTGGCCGATTTAAAGCATCTGCCGGTTGCCGACCACAGCGTGGATGTGCTGCTGGACGTGCTTACGCCTGCTGATTACGCAGAATTTGCCCGCGTGCTCAAGCCGGGCGGAAAGCTGATCAAGGTGATCCCCGGCACGGATTATCTGTGCGAAGTTCGTCGGGCCGTCGCACCGTGGCTTCGCAACGGCGGCAGCTATGACAATGCCCAGGTGATGGAGCACCTCAAGCAGCACGCAAAAATCATTTCAGCAAATGAAATCAGCACGCCCTCTCCCCTGACTGCCCAGCAGTCCCACGCCTTCCTGCGCATGACGCCCATGACCTTCTCCGTCCCGGAAGAGGTGCTTTCCACGCTTGCGCTGGAAACCATCACCATCCACATGCACGTTCTGTGCTGTACATTTGAATGATGCTTCAAAAAGAGCCGCCCGACGGGGCGGCTCTTTTTCATCGGCGGCTGCTTACAGCGTTTCAGCCTCCAGCAGAGCCTTGTACTTGTTGATCATCTTCAGGAAGCCGTCCTTGTACTCGGTCACACTGGCACGCAGAGTATCCAGCTCGCCGGACAGGCTTTCCTTTTCAGTACGGGCTTCATCCACGATCAGGTCAGCCTTTTCCTTGGCTTCCTTCACGATGGTCTCAGCCTTGTTCTTGGCGTTCTCAACGGCTTCATCTGCCAGACGCTGTGCGCTGAGCAGAATGCCTTCGAGGGTCTCGCTGGTGCGGGACACCACAGGTTCGCTCTTCACAACCACAGGCGCAGCCTTCTGAGCGGCAGCCTTGGCAGCTTCCGTCTCCATCTGGGCCTGCTGCAGAGCCTTTTCAAGCTTTTCAATGTGGTCCTGCATGTTGGTCATTTCATCGCAGATCTCATCCAAAAACTGATCCACGTCGTTTCGGTCGTATCCGCCGCCTTTAAGCGCAAACTCTTTGTCGTAGATATCGTCGATCGTCAGTGCCATGGTCATGCTCCTTTCAAGTATCCATTTCTATATGCCTATCGGTTCACACCGTATCGCATCAAAGTTACGGGCAAGCGCCCTTTTTTGGTGGGATTGCCCACCTGTTCCACCGTCAGTCTGCCATAGCCGCGCACAGAAACAGCGTCGCCTTCCTGTACGCGAGCGTCCGGGCGCTCTGTAGGCAAATGCCTCAGCTTGACATGTCCGGCGACGATCAGCTCTGCCGCATCGGTACGCGACAGATGAAATCCGCTGGCAACCACCGCATCCAGCCGCAGGCTGGCCACCGTGTCGTGCATTTCCGTTCCTTTGGGCGGTTCCAAAGCAGGCGGCTCGTCAAGCAATTTGATCTGCAAACGGATCCGACCGGCGCTTGTAAGCGTTTGGCTGATATGCTCTGCCATCTGCTCATCCGCAAACACATAGCCGCGATCCTGCAAAATCACGATATCACCGATCAGCGTTCGTTTCAAGCCGAGCCCCATCAGGCTGCCCAGCATATCGCGATGCCCGGGCGCACTTTGATGCGGCCACGTCACTTCCAGCGTCTGAAAGGGAAAAGCATACGGCTCTTCATCATCCCAAAAGCAGGCCATGCGGCGCTCGGCATCCTCATATCCGCCTTCGAATGTCACGTTTACGCGCTGCCTGCGCGAAGAAGCAAAGGCCCACTCCGCTTCAGCAGGTGAAAGGAAACCCGTATAACAGGGTCTTCCCGTGCGGGAAGCTCGGGCTGCCAGTTCATCCAGCCGGTGCTGGAGCTGAACGGCATCCTCTTCGCCGCGCATCAGAAAATGCCTCTGAGCACGTTCAGAATCCCATTGGCGATGTCAATCAGAAGCCACACCGCCAGCGGAGACAGATCCACCGGCAGGTTGCGCAGCGACGGGAACCAGCTGTACAGCTGACGGCGCACAGGATAGAGAATCGGCTCGATATAAGAAGCCAGCTTGCGGTAGATGTCGTGCTGCGGCATGAGGAAGCTCATCACACAATAGACAAGCATGCCCATGCTCACTACACGCAAAGCCAGACTGACAAGGCCAAGAAGCAAATTGATCATAGGAACTCCTTACTGCTGTACAGCGGCAAAGCGGCTGGTAGCTGCAACCGGCTGATACATACCGGTCGCGTTGCCGGCCATCACGCTGCCAAAGCTGGAAGGCATGCGCTGAGCGCCCTGCGCCTGGAAGCGGGTGGTGTATGCACCTGCGGCAACAGGTTCGGCAGACTGGGTAGGTTCGGGCTGTACGTCCGGTTGCTGATAGCCATAACCGGCCTGCTGATGGCCTTCCTCATAGCGCTGACGGGCAAAACCCTGCGCCTCGGGCGCAGCGGTGAACTTCTGCATGGCAGGATCCAGCACAACGCGCACAGAGGGAGAGGAAATCAGGTAGATGCCGCGCGGGGAGATCTTGTTGAGCGCACAGCCCAGCGTATAGGCAGCGCCGCTGAGCATATCCACACAGCGCTGACGCTCGCTGTCAGATGCGATGAATTCCATATTAAGGAATACAGACGCATTGGACTTGATGTAGGCAATCACGTCCTTGCACTCGTTGCGGCTGCGCAGAAGCACCACATATTCCACATGAGCATAGACAGATCCGTCAGGACTGGCCTGCATGCCCGGGAAGTTGACCACGTTGGACTGGGGCTGATAGCCCTGCTGGTACTGCGGCTGCTGGGCCTGCACAGGCTGCTGCTGATTCATCTGTACGTTCTGAGGCATCTGCTGAACCTGTTGCTGAGCCTGCTGCAGCTGCTGTTGGGCCTGCAGCTGCGCTTCACGCTCCAGATCAGCGCGGCTGCGATAGGGCGTGCGGCCGCCATACTCGCCTTCTCCACGGCCAAAGGGATCCAGAGGCTGACGGGCAGGCTGCTCGCCTTCCGCCTGCTCCTCTTCGTAGCCCATCTCCATATTCTCGTCCGCTTCGCCGCGAATAAAGCGGTTGCTCTTATCAGTCAGCCAATCCCCGAACTTACGAAAAATACCCAATTTGAGTTACCCCCTATGGCAAATCGGTCAATCCCGGCGGTACAGCGCGGTACCGATCCGCACCATCGTAGCGCCTTCACGCGCTGCTATTGCATAATCATTGGACATGCCCATGGAAAGCTCACGCATTTCCACGTGCTCAAGCGCCTCCTCACGCATCTGCTCAAACAGGCTGCGCATGCCCCTGAACAAATGCGTCAGTTCGTCCTCAGACGCATGCAGCGGCATAATGGCCATCAGCCCTTCAACGTGCAGATTGTGGAAGTCTTTCATCTGCCTGAGGAACGGCAGCAGCGCATCGGGCGCAAGCCCGCCTTTCTGCTCCTCGCCGGCAATGTTTACCTGCACCAGCGCAGGCAGCACGCGCCCGCGTTCTCCCGCGCGGCGATCCACTTCCTGTGCAAGCTCCATACGGTCCAGCGCATGCAGCATACATACATCATCTATTATACCTTTGACTTTGTTGGTTTGCAACCGTCCAATCCAGTGTAAACGAAATTCCGGTGCAATCAGCGGCAATTTTGGCAGGGCGACCTGCGCCCGGTTTTCACCGATATCCAGAATTCCCATCGGCTTGAGCAGGTTGATCACCTCAGGCGCGACCGTTTTGGTCACGGCAATCAGCTTTGCAGGCTGCGCATCCTGATAACGGTTCTGTTCCAACACCTTCACAATTCCGGACACATTCCGCTCAAGCACCTCTTGGGGCACGTCCGTCAAAAGGGGCGGATATCCATTTGCTTGCGGCATTTTCTCTACCTCGTTACTTGAACAGTCGTACGGTGTGACCGATGGAGAGCGTACCGGTCTGCACCGGCGAAATATAGGCCTCTCCGCCTTCCTGACGAAGCACCTTCACCGGCACAAACACCTGGTTTTCCTCCGTCACCAGCACCACGCCCTGCGTTTCGTTCTTGACATACAGCGCGCTGGCAGGCACCTTGAGGCAGTCTACATACTCGCCCAGCTGTGCCGAGCAGGTACGCATGTACAGCACATCCGACACATCGCCGATAACGGCCAGCCTCAGCAGCAGTTCGCCGCCGGAGCGTGTGAAGGAAATGACCTGTGCGTCGACCACGGTGTTGGAAAACTGCTCCAACACCAGCTTGTAGGTGGTGCCTTCCACGGGGTTCCAGTTGCTGTCCTTCACAAGCATGAGCACGGCATAGTTGTTCTGCCTGACCAGGCGGTACAGGTCGGTACGTCCGCGTGCAGCGGTGGAGGTCTCAGGCTTGTGGCCATTGATCATGTCGCGTACCTGAGAAGGGGTGTACTTTTCATATTCAGCAGGCGTGAGGGCATACTCATAGCCGTCCGTATAGAAGCTGACGATGCTTTCCTGCGTGGCCACCTTCTGCTTGATCCAGCTGTCAATGCGCTGCTGCTGCGTACTTTCGTCATCATACAGACGGTTGAGGCGCATATCGCTGGAATACTTGCTGCGGAAATAGCTCTGACGCTGCGTGATGGCTGTTTTCAGAATGGCTTCCTGATTGGTCAGGTTGCCGCGCGCGCCCTGCACAAGGCTGCGTACTTCCAGCCCGCGCTGCAAGGCTTCGCTTTCAAGGCGGGTCATCTTCTGGTCGTAGGCCGTTTCGCTCTTCAGCAGCGTCTGCTGATAGTTTTTGATCTGATCGCGGTAATCCTGCAAAGTGGTCATTTCCTTGGTGCTGTAACCGGTGGAATACACATAGCAGATCACGTCGCCGCGATACACCACACTGCCCTCCTGGGCAACGTATTCAATGTTCTGAACGCCTTCATCATCGAAGGCGGTTTCATTTCTGACGATCAGAGCATCGCCGGCATGTGTTTCGCCCAGCGTGCCCATTTCCACAGTTGCAGTATTCAGCTGCGGCGCGCCGATCATATCCTTGAGGAAAAACCATGCCACGCCCGCGATCACAGCCAGCGCCAGCGCAGTCTTCCACCATACGGGGCCGCTGCCGCCGGGATTGCGCTTTCTGGGTTTGCGCCTGCGTTTGGTATCCTGCTGCACAGGCTGCTGCATGGTGGGCATCTGCGGCGACTGCTGCATGTAAGCCTCATACTGCATCTGCTGGATCTGCTCCGGCGTCAGCTGCTGATAAGGCTGCTGCATGTATGGCTGCTGCTGATAGGGCTGCTGCCACTGCATCGGGTCCGGCTGCCACTGAGGCTGACCCTGCTGCGGCCACGGCTGCTGCATTGGCTGCTGAACAGGCTGCTGTTGCTGCCATTCAGGCGGGTAAAAAGGGCCCTGAGGCTGATTGGGATCCGACTGCACGCGCATTCACTTCCTTTCAGGTTGCCGCTGTCAGGCCTGCTGTTCCATGGCGCGCAGACGGCTCAAAACGCGCCTTTCCAGACGGGAAATCTGCATCTGCGACACGCCCATGCGTTTGGCCGTGTCGCGCTGACCCAATCCATCCCGATAGCGCAAAAGCAGGAGCTCACGCTCCGTATCATTTACCTTGGACAATATCCATTGCATCCATTCACTGCGTTCCATGCGTTCGTACCCATCTTCCGACGAACCAATCATGTCCTGCAGCACGGTGTCGCCCTCTTCCCCCACCGGCGTATCCAGCGACACATAGCCGCTATGGCTGCGCAGGGTAAGCAGGGTGAGCAGTTCTTCCGGGGTAATATGCATGCGCGCTGCCAGTTCCTCGGCATTCGGCGCACGCAGATGTTCGCGCTCAAAGGCTTCCTGTTCACGCGAAAGCTGATACAGGCGCTGGCGCGAATCGCGCGGCATGCGCATCAGTCCGCCCTTGTCGCGCAGATAATTGCGCAGATCGCCGGTGATGGTGGGTACGGCATAGGTAACAAAGCGATAGCCACGATCCGGTTCAAAGCGTTCAAGCGCTTTGAGAAGCGCCATAGCGGCCACCTGCTCCAGATCTTCCATCTCCACACCGCGGCCCGCAAACTTGCGTGCCACAGCCCGTGAAAGCGGCAGATACTGCTCCAGCAGCTGATCGCGCAGCGCTGTATCCCGGCTGCGCGCATAGCTTTCCAGCATTGGGATCAACACTTCATCGTTCATGGCAACCCTCACACAGGCATGGAGCATTCAATGCCACGCACACCATCAGCATCAGTGATGAGTTCAACGCAGGGCATTAGTGTTTCCAACACGCCCCGGGTGATCTCCAGTCCCAGCGAATCATCCTCCTGAATGCGTCTGCGCTCCTTTGCGTCAAAGCGCACGCGCAGACGGCCGCTGGCAACGCCTGCCACCATATCGATCGATTCGGGCTTTCCGGCCTGATGCATCAGACAGTCCATGCACTCGCACACAACCGTGCGCAGATCGCCCAGAAGATCCACATCCAGCCCCGCTGTCATACCAAGGCCGCTCAAAGCAAGCGTAGCCACAGGCGTATAGGCCTTGTCGGCCGGAATGGTCAGCCGAATGTCCTTCATCACATCCGTACGATCCATCTGCAAGCACCTCCAAAAAACATCTGGTCAGACCCATTTTTTATTGTAACATATCCGTAATCATTTTGACAAGAAGTAATGTCAAAACAAATAACATCATTGCACGAATAAATTTAGAACCCTTGCGGATGGTCATGCGGCTGCCGATGGCCGCGCCGGTCATGGCGCAGATTCCTGCAGGCAGCCCCAGCATCCACAACACATCGCCGGAAATGAGCAGGCTTGTAAGCGCAGCAATATTGCTGCTGAGATTCGTCACCTTGGACGTGCCGCTGGCCATCACATCTTCCAGGCCAAAGACATTCACGAAAAACAAAATGAGAAACGTGCCGGTACCGGGGCCGACAAGGCCGTCATAGAAGCCGATCAGCAAACCGATCAGCAGTGCCAGAACCGCTTCACGCGCAGGCTCCATCACCTTGCGTTCCACTGCGCCGTGACCGCGAAGGGTGAAAATGGCGGCAACCGGCAGACAGCACATCACAAGCACACGCACCGCCTCGTCGGACAGCTGCTTCATGATCAGCACGCCGATCACACTGGCGACAAAAGAACCGACCGCGCTCCACAGGCCGATGCGCTTTTCAATGCAGCCTGCTCTGGCATAACTGCCGGTGGCCAGCACCGTGCCCATGCATGCAGAAAGCTTGTTGGTACCGGCTGCAACTGTTGCAGGCAGCCCTGCCAGATAGTAAGCCGGCAGAGAGATCAGTCCACCGCCGCCGGCAATGGAATCCACAAAGCCCGCCAGCAGCGCCAGTGGACAAACCGTTAAAAGCATCTGAAGTGTTACCTGCATACGTCATGTTCCTCTCTTGGTACAAAAAGCAATGCCAATATCATAGGCAATGCGATCGTCATTGAAAACTGGAAAAAGCGGGCGTCGTTACTGGCCAGCAGCATCATTGTGCCCAGATCATACAACAGCGTGGGAAGTGCGAGCGCAAGCACTTTTATCCCGTGTCGGCGCAGTGCCCACAGCGTAACCAGCAAAAGCAGCAGCAGCTGTACGCCTACGTTCTGCGTCAGCCATGCAATCGGCGGGATTGAAGTAAAACCGTCAAACAGCTTTACAATCCTTCCGCCCAGCCCGTTAAGCGTCGCATTGCCGACCGCCTCCTCGGGAATATCGCCGGAATTACGCACACTGATTACACTTTCATTCTGGCCGGTGATATCCCACACCAGATCCGTCAGACCGTTAAAGGCCTCAAAAGCAATACGAGGGGCCGCCATTGCCGTACGTGCCGTCATGGAAAGAATATCGCCCAATGATCTGCGTGCAACATATTCGCGGTCAAAGGTGAACTTGATGCTGTTGTAATTATGCAGCCGATACGTGGTTTGCCATTCTTCATCGGTGGCCAGCGTCGCAAGAAAGGCATGCGTTTCCTCATCCAGCTTTTCGGGCTGCTGGGCCTTTGTATCCGCCAGAATGGTCATGGGGATCCCCATGCTTTCATCCACAAAATTATCGGGATACACCACATTCAGGCAGCCAAACAGCGGGCCCTGAATCAGCACAAGAAGGGCAATCATCACAGCGGCCGACAATGCAGCGGCCCTTCTGGAAGCTTTGAAGCAGAAGAAGATGCACACAATCAACACATACGTCCACATCATGGCATTATGGCGCAAAAGGGTTGTCAGCGCCAGCGTAGCGCCAAGCAGGAGGATATGAGTCGGCTTCTTCAGCCATTCCCCGTTCGAAAACAGCATCTCAACCGTCCATGCGCTCAGCAGCAGCACGCCGATGGTCATCGCGCTGTCTTTGCCGGCATACATCAGCGTGCCGCGCACAGGAGACGAAAGCGCCACAAGGCACTCGACCGTCAGCGCCAGCCACGCTGGCACACCCCGCTTGTGCAGCACGGCCGTCAGATACGCCAGCGCTGCAGAAAACAGCACAATCTGCACCAGCAGCACGAAGGGATAGCGGTCGATAAGCTGCGTAAGCGCCCAAAAAATCAGCGTGTGCATCAGCGGATGCCAGTTGTTGAATTCGCCGCTGTGCGCCTGCCGCCACTGGTTGGAAATGTCATAATTGACTCCACCCGGATAGCATGCCGCAAATGCACAGCCGAAAATGACCAGTGCAATCGCAAACGCTGCCGCAAGCAAACGTAGATCCATCTTTGCATGCTGTTTGCCGCGCAATCCATAACCGCACAGCCATGCGGTCACCCAGTCCAGCAGCAGATACACGCCTGCGCTCAGCAGCAGGAAGCACACGATGGCCATCGCAGTCTTTTCCAAACTGACAAACGCGCTGCTGTGCGCGAAGTATGTGATGTAGGCAATATACACAGAAAGGCAGACCATGCACAGGCGGAACCACACGCAATGCGCGCGGCTCCGCCAGCTGGTCTGCACTTGTTTCAGGCCGAAAAACTTCATTGGTTCTTCTCTCCCGACACTCAGGTCAGTCCTTTACGAACTCGTGGTAGATGGCACGGATGGCAGGCTGGAAATCCGCGCTGTCAACACCGACCAGAATGCTCAGCTCGCTGCTGCCCTGGTCGATCATGCGAACGTTGACGTGAGCGCTGCTCAGCGCCATAAACAGACGCGCAGCCGTACCGGGATTGTGCACCATGCCGCGGCCGACGGTAGCGATGATACCCATGTCGTCGTGGATGGTAAGCGTGTCGGGATTGGTGAGCTCCACGATGCGGTTGATGACCGACTGGCGCACAGGCTCCAGGTCGGCGGTCGCGACGACCACACACAGCGTGTCGATGCCGGTAGGCATATGCTCAAAGGACAGATTGTTTTCTTCGATTGCCTGCAGCACGCGGCGGCCAAAGCCGTGTTCCACGTTCATCATGGCCTTTTCCACCGAGATCACGCTGAAGCCCAGCTTGCCGGCCACGCCTGTGATAACGTCGGGATTCTCGTCGTCAGGCACGGTGTGGGAAATGTAGGTACCCGGATCATCCGGCGCGTTGGTGTTGCGAATGTTGGTGGGGATACCAGCGCGATGCACCGGGAACACGCTGTCTTCATGCAGCACGCTCGCGCCCATGTAGGACAACTCGCGCAGTTCGCGGTACGTTACGTTGGAAATTCCCTTGGCGCCCGGCACCACGCGGGGATCTGCCATCAGGAAGCCGCTGACGTCGGTCCAGTTTTCATACATTTCCGCCTTGGCAGCGCGGGCAACGATGGCGCCGCTGATGTCGCTGCCGCCGCGGGAGAAGGTGTGGATCTCCTCGTCAAGACTGCCGTAGAAGCCGGGAATAACGGCCTTCTGGCAGTACTTCAAAAGAGCAGTCAGCGCGTCGTTGGTACGTTCGCTGTTAAAAGTGCCGTTCTTGTTGAAGAAGATGAAGTCCTTGGGGTCAAGGAACATAAAGCCCAGATAGTCGGCCAGGAGCAGGCCGTTGAGATACTCGCCGCGGCTGGCGCAGTAGTCTGCGCTGGCACCGGAAGCGATATCCTTTTCGACCTCGTCCAGATATTCGCTGATATCGATTTCGAGACCCAATTCCTGCTTGATACCCACGAAACGGTCACGGATCTTTTCAAAAACAGGCTTGAAGTCCTTGCCATCCTGCACCAGATGATAGCTCTGGTACAGCAGGTCGGTGATCTTGTCGTCACCGTCAAAGCGCCGACCGGGGGCGCTGGGCACTACATAGCAGCGCCGCTTATCCATATCAAGAATCGATTTGACCTTCTGAAACTGGCTTGCGTCCGACAGGGAGCTGCCTCCAAACTTGGTCACGATCTTTCCCATACTGATTCCCTCCACTCATGCGGGCTTTTCGCACCGCAGGGCTCTATTCTATCCGATTGAAGGCAATAAAGTCAATCCCCGACAGTTTTCGCCGTAGAATTAAAGAAGAAAACCATCCCAAAACACAATTTCGGGATGGTTCACATTATGCCTTGAAAGGGGCGTTGGTGTCAGCTTCGCGCCTCATATTCGTCCCGAAGGATGCTCATCATGCCAACATCGCAGAAATGCCCGTCGGTAAAGAAAGCGTGGCGTTTAACGCCCTCCAGCGTAAAACCGGCGCGACGGTAGCAGGCCAGTGCGGCAGCATTGTCCATATGCACTTCCAGCTCCAGCCGTTCCAGCCCGAGCGTGCGGAAAGCAAAGCGCTGCAAAAGCCCGAGCGCCTCCTGCCCGATGCCCTGCCCGCGGTCTTCGCGGCGGGCGATCACCATGCCCAGTTCCCCCAGGCGCAGCCGCCAGTCCAGCCGGAACAGATCCAGCTGACCAATATAGTTGCCTTCCAGATCCGCAATCACAAAGTTATAGGCATTGTGGCTGCTTTGCAGCATACGGGAAAGAAACTCCTGGCTGTCGACCTCGGTCTGCGGCGGCCAGAACCGCGTAGACAGATAACGCGTGGTCTGTGCGTCGTTGACCCAGCTGCGGATGGCGTGGATATCCTCCGCGCGGTATTCGCGCAGCATGATGCGCTCGCCGATCAACTGCGGCATGCCTTACTCCTCGTCCTCGCCGTCGAGCACTTCCAGCTCCAGCGCGGCCGCTTCGTCTTCCTCTTCCATGATCTCCATCACGCGGTCAAACACAGCGTTGAACTCCGCCTCGTCCTCGATGGTGGCGTACACATCTTCGCCGCTTTCGTCGTCGCGGATGATCTTGAGGATGATGGCTTCGCCTTCCTTGCAGTCGTCGGCGTCTTCGGTGGCCTCGAGCACGACGTAGTAGCTGCCTTCGTACTCAACGGTCATCAGATGTTCAAAGTTGATCTCGTTGCCGTTTTCATCCTGAAGCTGGATCAGATTGTTGTTCTCTTCCATGGTTTTTTCCTCATTTCTGCTAGCCCTGTGAAGCCAGCCATTGTTCCAGAATCACCGCTGCCGCCAGCTTGTCCACATAGCGTTTGCGGTCCTCGCGGCGCACGCTTCCGCTGATGAGCACCTGCTCAGCTGTAACGGTGGTCATGCGTTCGTCCTGATAGAATACCGTGAGCCCCATATCGGCCAGCACCTGACCAAAAGCCTGCGCCTTCTGCGCCTGCGGGCCAAGCGAACCGTCCATGTTCAGCGGCAGACCAAGCAGCACGTCCTGTGTGCCGTACTTTTCGCAAAGCGCCTTAACGTAGCGGCTGTCGGGGCCATAACCCACGCGCTTGTACACTTCCAGCGGCTGGGCGATGGTGCCCGTGGGGTCGCTGACGGCTACGCCGATGCGCACGTCGCCCACGTCAAGCGCAATCACACGGCCGGCCATATCAGCCGTCCAGCCCCTGCAGGTAAACCCGCACGAGCTCCTCCATGATCTCGTCGCGCTCCAGGCGGCAGATCATGCTGCGTGCCTGACCATAGCTGGTGATATAGGTGGGATCGCCGGAGATCAGATAGCCGACCAGCTGGGTTACAGGGTCATAGCCCTTGGCCTGCAGGGCACGGTACACATGATTCAAAATCGTGCTCGCATCGCTGCCGCCTTCCACGACTGGCGAAAATTTCGTGGTGCCGTTCATATCCGTCATGGCGGATTCCTCCCCTCACATGGGTAATACAGAATTCATTATACACCATTTTTCCTGCTTTGAAAAGTCTTTTTCATATTCGCTGCCGTTCGACGCGCAAAAGGCTGACCACCCGGAAAACAGCCCGTACACAAAGCGCCAAAGGTACCGAAAACAACACGCCCATAACCCCGGCGGCAGTGCCGCCAACCATCACGCAAAGCACCACCGTCAGCGGATGCAGCCGCGTTGCGCCGCTCACCAGCCGGGGAGAAAGCAGGCTGCCCTCCAGCTGCTGCACACCCAGCACAACCGCCATTGCCCAAAGCGTACGGTTTGTTCCATATGGCAGAGCAAACAATGCCACTGCCGTGCCGCCGGCAAATGGCCCCAGGTAAGGGATCATTTCCAGCACGCCCATCAAAGCACCCAACGCAAGCCACGAAGGGATGCCGCACAGCAACAAGCCCGCAGCTGTCGCAGCCCCTACCGCCGCCGACACCAGCAGCTGTCCACGCAGATAACCTGCCGTTTCCCGTCTGACTTCGCGCACCACCCATACTGCCGGTTCGCGCGATGCAAGCGGCAGCAGGCTTTTAAGCCACTGGCCGATCTGTATGCGGTCACGCAGAAAATAAAAAGCAAGCACCGGCGTTAAAAACCATTTGCTTATATTCCCGGCCACATTTCCCACCCACACAGCCGCATGGGAAGCGGCAGCGGTGATCGCCTCCTGTCCCTTCTGAAGAACTGCATTCTGCATGTCAGGATTGATATGCAGGTTATGTCCTTCCATCCAGCTGCGGGCATACTGAAGCGCTGTTTCCGTTTTTCCGTACAATGCAGGAAGAAGAGCAGCAAGCTCTTTGGCCTGTGTCATCAGCGGCGGAACCAGCAGCAGAACCAGAACTGCTACCCCCGCTGCCAGCGCAAACAATGAAAGAGCCGCTGCCGCCCCTGCAGGCATGCGCTTTTCCAGCCATCTGGCTGCCGGCAGCGCCGCTACGGCCGTAAGCATTCCCCATAAAATCTGACCCGCCGCCTGACCAATCCAGCCGCGCATACAGAAAAGCAATACGCCCACAACCACGAGCGATGCAATCATCCATCTTTTTTTCAGCATGCAGCTGCTCCTTTCCGGAAAAAATCATTGCAGACGATTCACATAAAGAAACCTGCAGCCCGTTCACAGGGCCGCAGGAAGGGCACTTACCAGCTGCGCGTCATCTTCACCAGCTTATCCACCTGCTTTTGCGCCTGGCGTTTCAGCTTCTGCCCGCCCGGCATCAGCATCGTGCCTGCGCCCATTGCAAAGGCGATCGCGCCAACAGCGGCTGTTTTGACCATGTTCATGTGGGATTCTCCTTTCTGATCTGGCTTTTGAGCTGCTCCCATGACAGAAGGCCGTCGACCACCACACTGCCCGCCGTATCCAGCCGATATTCACTGGCATAGGCGCAGTATCCAAACAACCTGTGAATGGGCCCCGGGCTGATCTGAATGGCCTTGAGCTGAAGCGTCGTCGGGTGGATCAGCCCGTCCGTCACCTGCCCGGCATATTGACCAGTTGCCAGAAAGGCCTGTTTCATGACGGAAGGGCGTCTTTCCGGCAGGGTTACAGGTTTTTGGGAGATAAGCACACAGGCATTCCCCACCAGCGTGATATCCTCCGCTGCGCACCAGCGCGCACTGCGCAGGCCTTTGCGAATGATCAGCCCGCACAGCCTGTGTGCGTCGGCATCAGCCACTGCCTGTTCCACAAGCCCCACCTGTTCGTCCTTCCACACCACAGGCATGCCCGTGATTCTTTCCAGGCTCGTCAGCATCGTCGTCCTCCTTCCATGGATGCGCAGCTAGTTTGTCCGGCAAATGCGGCAAGCCTGCAAGCAAAGCATGGCATTCATGCAAAAGGCAGGTATTTTTCCCCATTGCAAAAACAGCGTTTTTCAAAGCCATACTGTATTTATCGGTTTACGTGCCGGTAAAGTCTGACATTTTTCACCCATTTGTTTCCATTGGTGTTAAAAACCGTCAGCCTTAAGTGGCATGGAAAAACAAAAAGTGTTCGTAGGATGGACGAATGGCACGGAACAATCCTCCCTGCCAAAACACAAAGGAGGTATCCCCATTATGCAAAAGCCCCATCTTTACAAAAGATGCCTCCGTGCGGGCGCGTTTGCGCTGGCACTGGCCATGCCGCTTTCTTCTCTCGCCGAGACCCACAAGGTGGTTCAGGGCGGACTGCTGAACCTGCGTCAGGAACCCTCGCTGGACGCAAAGGTCATCAGGCAGTACCCCACCGGCACGTGGATGACCGTTTTGAGCGAAGAAGGCGAATGGAGCAAGGTGGAGGTTGCTGGCAGCACCGGTTATGTGATGACGAAGTATCTGGCCGATTCCACCGCTGAAAAGACCCTGTATGTGCGCACCAACACCGGCCGCGGCCTGAACCTGCGCGATGAGCCTTCCCTCGAGGGCAGCATCATCACCAGCTTCAAGCCCGGTACGGCTGTCAAGGTACTCACCTATGGCAAGACCTGGCACAAGGTAAGCGTGGACGGTCTCACCGGCTACATGTCCGGCCAGTATCTGACCTCTGGCAGCGGCAGCAGTTCCACCGTCACGAAAACCGGTACCGTTAACAATCCCGGTGCCAATCAGGTGCTGCTTCTGCGTGAAAAGCCCAGTACTGACGCCCGTGTGCTGGGTCACTTCCGCAATGGTACGCAGGTGACCATCACCGGTGAAAGCGGCGACTTCTACAAGGTCACCGTCGGCGGAAAGAACGGCTACATGATGAAGAAGTTCATCAAGCTCAGCACTTCCTCTTCCACCACGCTGCCTGAAGCGCCCTTCACGGCCACCCTCACCAACCCCAACGGCAACAGCATCGTTAATTTCCGTACCGCTCCCGGCCTGAACGCCTCCATCATCAAGGCACATCCCGTGGGCAAGGAAATCAAGGTGCTAGAGACCGGCGACGTATGGTGCAAGGCCGAAATCGACGGCGTGACCGGTTATGTAAGCCGCTATTTCTTCAAGGTAAACAAGTAAATAACAAAACTGCCGCATCGTTTGGATACGGCAGTTCTTTTTCTAACGCCAGTTGGCAAACAGTCTCACAAAGGCCGCGAGCAGCCCCGGCATATCCACATCGCAGGACGCCACCGCAGGTAATCTTGCGATGATGCTGTCGCCCAGCTTCACCCGCACTACACCCAGCGCATCGCCTTCAGCTACAGGTGCGTCCACTTCTTCCGGCAGCTCCACCTCAATGGAAAGCTGCTTTTCCTGCCCCGGTTTGAGCAGCATGCTGAGCCCTCTTCCGGCGGCGACTTCCACCTCATCCTGCAGGCCCATTTTCACCGCTACGCTTTTGCCCAAACGGTCGCCTTTTTGCAATACCGTCACACGTCTGTATCCGGCGAATCCATAATCCAGCATGGCTCGTGCCTCATTAAAGCGTGTCTGACTGTTTGGCGTACCCAGTACAATGGCGATTAATCTCAGCCCATTCTTCTGTGCTGTTGCGCTCAGGCAGTATTTGGATATATCCGCACTGCCGGTTTTGAGTCCGTCGCAGCCGTCGTAAAATCGCACCAGCCTGTTTGTGTTGGTCAGGTCGGTGGTGCGGCCGCTGGGATGCGTAAGTGTATCCATCCATACAGACGCATGCGTAAAGTAGTCAGGATGACGGCATATCTCGCATGAGAGTTTTGCCACGTCGCGTGCGGTGGTGTACTGCTGGTCGTCCGGCAAGCCGGTGGAATTCACATAATATGTGTCTTTCATATCCAGTTCAGCAGCACGGGCATTCATGCGATCCGCAAACGCCGTTTCGGTACCGGCCATATGCTCAGCCAGTGCACAGGCGGCATCATTGGCGCTGGCGATGATCGTCGCATGCAGCAGCGTTTCCAGCTTGTAGGTAGCACCGGCGTCCAGCAGTGCCTGACTGCCGATCTGTCCGGCCGCTTCAGCGGAGATGGTCACATCGTCCTCCAGGTGGATCTCCCCCGCCTCCAGCGCTTCAAAGCACAAAAGCAGCGTCATCAGTTTGGTCACACTGGCCACCTGCCGTTTTTCATCAGCATTCTTTTCAAAGATCACCGTGCCGGTCTCAGCCTCCACCAGCATGGCGCTGGGTGAAGTCAGTTCCACCGGCACGCCTGTTTCCAGCGGCGCCGCCGCTGCTGTGCCTACACAAAGCAACATTGCCAGCGCCGCGCTTAGCATTTTCCTCATACAAAAACTCCTTCCATGGCAGCTGTTTTCAGCATACGCACGGAAGGAGTCAATTATCATCGCAGTTTACGCGGTGAAGGTGGTATTGTTCATATGCAGGCCGCGGATGTTCACAAACTTCATGGGATGCGAACCGTCAGCGGAAGAATGAACGGGGCCGTGAACCTCGATGTTCTCGAATTCAGAACCGTCGGTCTGCTCGAAGGAGCAGTTGTTGAGGTAGATATTTTCGATGGGGCAGTCTTCGCGTCCCTCGAAGCAGGGGAACTCCGGGCCGCGGGAATGAACATTGGTGAAGTAGAGGTTGCGGATGGCCGCCACCTTCACATGAGGCGCAGGATTGAGCTGAATGTGGATGGGATAGCCGCACTGCTTGTCCATGATGACGTTGGAGAAGGAGATATTTTCCACCAGTGTCGCCTCGCGGCCCACGTCAGAACCGGCAGAGTTGCTGTGATCCATCTCGGCCTTGCGCACGGACGGCACCAGATGCAGACCGATGCCGGTGGAGCAGTCGATCATAACCAGATTGGAAAGCGTGCAGTTGCGGATAACGCCGTCATTGGTCCAGCCGATGCGCACGCCGGAGGAATAGCTGGTGAGGTTGCAGTTGGTGATGGTCACAAACTCGCACACCTTGTTTTCCTTCAGGGATACGCTGTTGGCACGCAGGATGATACAGTCGTCGCCGCAGGTGATGTTGCAGTCAGACACCGTCACATGGCGGCTGCAGTTGATGTGAATGCCGTCGTTGTTGGGATACTGCACATCAGCCAGAATATCCAGACGGGTCATGTGCACATAGTCGCAGTCATGGATCCAGTAGGACCAGCCGGAGGGCTGATTGATCATGGTCACGTCCTCAACGCGCACATGAGAGCAGCCGGTGAAGAACACAGCGCGGGGAGGCGTGGGCTCGCTCTTGCGGGTATAGGCCCAGCCGTGGAAGGTACCTTCGCGCTTGGTAACGAAGTGCTTGCCATTGCAGTCGATGGTGCCGCTGCCGGTGATGGCAATGCGCTCAGCCTCGTCAGCAAAGATCAGACAGGAGCTGCGCCAGCGGGGCAGCATGGGCACGTTGACGTGCTTTGCATCCACATATTCCTGATAATCCTCGCACTTTTCAGAGCCCAGCAGAACGCCATCGACTGCGATGTGCAGTTCAACAAAGCTCTTCAGCTGGATACCGCCGGTCTTGAACGTGCCGGCAGATACGATGACCTTGCCGCCGCCGGCCTTGTTGGCCTCGTCGATCGCCTTCTGAATTGCTTCCGTGTTCAAAGTTACGCCGTCGCCCACAGCGCCGAAATCCTGAATTTTGTATTCAACCATAATGAGGACACTCCCTCCTGTGTGATATGTCTATTATATCGTATCCCCGCGATAGCGCAAGGGAAAAATGAAACCTGCATTCGCACAATATGAAACTTTGCCTGTTTACCTTTACACCGAATGGATGTATAATGAGCCGGGTGATCAAATGTATAAAATCAGCTTTCACGACCTGATGACACTTGAAATGGCCGGCCGTGTTTCCGAAGCGCCCGGATGGAATCATACCGGCCGCACGCTGGACCGCAGCATTCTGTGCTATGTGGAGGAAGGCGCCTGCTCGTTCCTCATCGGAAACAACCGCATAGAATTAACCCCGGGAAATGCGGTCATCATCCCGCAGGACGTTTTCTATGCGCCCTATACCCAAAACGGATGTCTTTATCAGTACTTCCATTTTCATGCGCAGATCGAGGAAACAGACGAGCCGCCTGCCATGAGCCGCAGCTATCGCTATACCGAGCAGATGGAGCATGCTCCCGCAGTCTTTTATCTGCCTGCATCCTTTCCTGTTGACAGCAGCATCCGTTTCTGTCTGGAAGGTATCCTGGGTGAAATGACGCGCATTGATCCCTGCAGTAACATCAAAATGAACCTCTCGTTCTTTGAGGCGCTCACCCACGCTGCCGAACGCTCTGTCAGCCCGTCCGACAGAACGCTGGCATGCGAAATCGAAAACTACATTCTGGAAAACCTCACACGTCAGCCAACGCTTTCCATGCTGGCGGATCACTTCGGTTACACCAAGCAATACCTCATCCGCGTTTTCAAAAAGCAGTTTCTGACCACACCGGCAGCCTACATCAATGATGCAAAGCTGTCGCGCGCTGTGCGTTACCTGACGGAGTCCGATATGCATATCGACGACATTGCACACCGCTGCGGTTTTGAGGACGGCAATTACTTTTCACGCCAGTTCAAAAAGAAATATCAGTTAACGCCCAGCGACTATCGCAGGCAGACCAAGGGTATATAAAAAGCTCCCCGTTTGGGGAGCTTTTTAACTGTTACATTGCTTCGATCACGCCGTCGACCAGCTTGCGGAAGGTGTCCTTCACGCGGTTGCCGGTTTCCATGACTTCCTCGTGGTTGAGAGGCTGATCCAGAATACCGGCAGCCATATTGGTGATGCAGCTCAGGCCCAGCACGTCGATGCCGCAGTGACGGGCAACGATGGTTTCAGGCACAGTGGACATACCCACGGCGTCAGCGCCGATGACGCGTGCCATGCGGATCTCAGCAGGCGTCTCGAAGCAGGGGCCGTTGAACCAGCAGTACACGCCTTCCTGCAGCTTAATACCAAGCTTGGCGGCAGTATCGCGGGCCATCTGCTGCAGCTGACGGTCATAGGCGCGGCTCATATCGGGGAAGCGCGGGCCAAACTCGTCCAGATTGGGGCCGGTGAGCGGATTCTTGCCGGAGAAGTTGATGAAGTCGGTAATCAGCATCAGATCGCCGGGGGCAAAAGAAGTATTCACGCCGCCGGAAGCGTTGGTAACGATGAGGGTCTTCACGCCCAGCTTGCTCATCACGCGGATGGGCAGGGTGACAGTCTGCTGGTCGTAGCCTTCATAGGAATGGAAGCGGCCCTGCATCATGTACACGCGCTTGCCGTGCAGAGTACCCACCCACCAGCAGCCCGCGTGACCGGGAACAGTAGATACGGGGAAACCGGGGATATCGGCATAGGACACGCACTTGGCGTCCTGCAGGGCATCCACATAGCCGCCCAGGCCGCTGCCGAGGATCACGGCGACTTCCGCCTTGCCGCAGACAGCCTCAATGGCGCTGGCAGCATTTTCGATGACTTCAAGATAAGCTTTGGTTTCCATGATTGTTTTCCTCCTTGTTCAATCAGAGCAAGTGTGCAAAGGATTCAGCGCCAAAGCGCTCTTCCAGTCCGAACAGTTCAGCGATGGTCGCAGCAATATCCGCATAGGTTTTGCGGGTGCCCAGCTCCGTCAGGCCGGTCATGCTGCGGCTCCACGCCAGAAGGGGCACATATTCGCGGGTATGATCCGTACCGGTATGGGCCGGGTCGCAGCCGTGGTCAGCAGTCAGGATGAGCAGGTCTTCCTCGCGCATCGCGGCCTTGATTTCATCCAGACGCTTATCAAAATATACCAGTGCATCGGCATAGCCCTGCACATCACGGCGATGGCCGTAGAGCGAGTCAAAATCAACCAGATTAACAAATACAAGGCCGTTGAAGTCCTTCTGCATCGCCTTGAGCATAGCATCCACACAGGCAGGGTTGCCTGCCGCATGGTCGCTTTCCTGCAGGCCGCTCATGCAGAAGATGTCCTCGATCTTGCCGATGCCCATGGTATATACGCCGGCATCCTGCAGAGCGTTGAGCACCGTTCTGCCCGTGGGCTGCAGCGAAAAATCACGGCGGCGGGGCGTACGGACGAAAGCCCCCTTTTCCTTGCCCACAAAGGGACGTGCGATCACACGGCCCACGGCGTGCTCGCCCTGAAGCAGTTCGCGGGCGATTTCGCACAGCTCGTAAAGTTTTTCAGGGCTGTAGAGCTCCTCGTGGCAGGCAATCTGGAACACGCTGTCGGCGGAGGTGTACACGATGGGATAACCCGTGCGCAGATGCTCCTCGCCCAGTTCGTCCAGAATGGCCGTGCCGCTGGCCGGATAGTTGCCCAGCGTTTTGGTGCCGATGGCCTTTTCGTATGCCTCGATCACCTCAGCAGGGAAACCGTTAGGATAGGTCGGGAACGGCTTCTCCAACTTCAGGCCGGTGATCTCCCAGTGGCCGGTGGTGGTGTCCTTGCCGGCGGATACTTCCGCAGCGCGGCCATATGCACCTGCACCGCACGCAGGCAGATTGCCGCCCACGTTGGGGATGAGCCCAAGACCCATATTTTCCATATTGGGCAGAGAAGGCTTCTTTTGTTCAATGATATGTCCGAGCGTATTGGCGCCCAGATCGCCATACTGCTGCGCATCAGGAAGCGCGCCAGCGCCTACGCTGTCCAGTACGACCAGAAAAACACGCTTGCTCATGTGCATTCCTCCTGGCAGGTCACAGTTTGATGCAGGCAGGGCCTACGGGACGGATGTCCAGAATATTGCAGCTGTGAGCGCCGAAGACGGCCTCCATGCTCTGCACAAAGGTATTCAGGTGCTTCTGCGGCACAAAGTTGAGCGTGGTGCCGGCAAATCCGCCGCCATGCACGCGCCATGCGCCGTCGCCGGCAAGCTGCTGTTCGCCCAGCATCAGCGCGAGGGACAGTTCCTGACGGTCGGCATTGGGGAAAATGTTCTGCAGATAACAGAAGCTGCTGCGGCCACTTTCGATGATCAGGCGGAAGAACTCCTGAATATCGTCCTTCTTCAGGGCAGCCACCTCGTCGCTCGCACGGCGGTTTTCAGCAAAGTAATGCGCAGCGCGCAGAATGGCACGGTCAGCATGCTGATCCTTCAGTTCCTCGCGCAGACGCGGAATGGCCTGAACGAACTTTTCGGGCAGCACACCGCGCAGGTAGCTTTCGCCAAAGCAGGCGGCAACAGCGCGCATTTCTGCAGGAATGGCGGCGTATTCAGGCGTAAGGTCGTCATGGCTTCCGCCGGAGTTGACCACGACCAGCGCATATCCCTTGGAAGCAAAGTCGTAGGACACAGCCTCCACCTCAGGATCATCCTCTTTGAAGTCGATATAGGCCAGGCCGCCCACACTGGAGGCCATCTGATCCATCAGGCCGCTGGGCTTGCCGAAGTACACATTTTCAGCGTACTGTGAAATCTGTGCACGGCGCTTGGCGGTGAGCTTGTTGCCGTTGTACAGCTCGTCAAAGATAGCGCAAATCAGCACTTCGACCGCAGCAGAACTGCTCAGTCCGCTGCCGCTGCGTACGGTGGATGTCATCACGGCATCAAAACCGCCAATCTTCAGGCCATCCGCCTGCATGCCCGCAGCCACACCGCGCACCAGCGCAGCAGTGGTGCCCTGTTCATCCTCACGCACACTCAGGTCTTCCAGAGAAAAGTGCAAGGGCGCATATCCTTCGCTGTAAATGCTGACGTTTCCGTCCCCGCGGGGCGTAACTGCGGCCACTGTGTCCAGATTGACGGCAGCGGCCAGCACCTTGCCGCGGTTATGGTCGGTATGATTGCCGCCGATCTCGGTACGGCCAGGGGCACTGATCATGCACAGGCCTTCGGAATTGCCCACCAGTTCCTCGTGGCGCTTGATGAGCTGGCTGTAACGAATGCTTTGCGAAACGAGCATGCCATCGCGCTGACCATAGAGATAGTTGAACTGCTTCATCACCTCGGGAGTCTTGAGCTGACTGATCATCTGCGCATACTTGTTCATCGTTGTTCCCATCCTTTTGGCTGTATTTTGAGTTACGGGCGGCTGCGATCGGCAATCTTCTGCCAGAAAGCGGTCATTTCTTCTGCGCCGCGCTCCATGAGACCCTCACGGAAAGCAGCAGCTGTTTCTTCGTTGACTTCCCACTCACCGATAACAAAACGTGCGAGGGATTCATCCACATACCGGCCCAGTTCGCGCTGCAGCGCAACGACCTGCGCGCTCTCCTCCTCCGTCAGGGTATAGACAGGGAAGGGGCTGACGGCGAATTCAGACTGCTTTTCCATTTCGGCGTTCAGGGTGCGAACGAGTTTGTCAGTGTAGCGGCCATAGAATTCATTGGGGAACAGCCAGGGCATTTCACCCGTGTCGTATACACTCAGGTTGCTCATAGCGGTCATATCCATGGTATCCAGACCGCCCTTCCAGTCCCAGTTGCCGTTAGCATCCACAATGTAGTTTTCGCCTTCGATGCCAACCATGGCTTCAATAGCGCCTTCCACAGTGTAGAGGTTGTCCACCCAGCGCAGCAGCGCAGCAGGATCTTCGCAAGCGGAAGTGATGGCAAATGCGCCGCGCGTGACGGGGCCGAAAAGGTCACGGTAAATCTGCTTGCCTTCATAGACAAAAGCAGGCATCACAACAAAATTCTTGCTCATTTCAAAGGTGACCAGGTTCAGCGGCGTAGGCGAGAACATAGCGCCGTAGAAAAGGTCGCTCTTGTCATCGCTGATCATGCGCATCGAGTCTGCCGTGGTAAAGCCGTTGGGATCCAGCAGGCCTTCAGCAAACAGTTCATGCAGCTCGGCAGCCATTTCGGTGAAGCGCTCATCCAGCGGCCAGAACTGAACCTTGCCGTTTTCATCCAGATAAATGTTGTAATCGTTGGCTACAACGCCCCATGCATGAGAGAAGAACTTCAGCTCCCACGGGCCCAGAAATGCCATGGGGATCTCGTCCTTCTTTCCGTTGCCGTTGGGGTCTCCGTCGCGGAAGGTCACGAGCACATCGCGCAGACTGGCCATATCAGTGGGCATGTCCAGCTTGAGCTTGTTGAGCCACTCCTGGTTGATCCACATGCCGTTTTGCGGGCCGGGCATTTGAATGGAAGGCAGCGCACCGATCTTGCCATTAGGCAAGGTGATAGTAGCCAGCCAGTCCGGATTTTCCTGAAGCAATGCCCACAGATTCGGGGCATTTTCAGCAAGCAGCGGCTTAAGGTCGATCAGCTGACCGCTTTCCGTATAGCGGATCAGCTCGGAAGTGGTGAGCGCAGCCTTGAAAAGCACATCCGGCAGCTGGCCGTTTTCAGCAAACATGGCCGTCTTGGCAGCCGCCCATGCATCCGCCTTGTTGAACTGCTGGAAGGTAAACGAAATACCCGTGCGCGCCTTCATGCGCTCAAAGAACAGATTGTTGTTCCAGTCGCGGGTGCTGTCTTCGCCGTCAAAGCCAGCCATCGTAAAAGTAGCTTCCGCCACAGACACGGCGGGAAGCGCTGCCAGCAGCACACAGCACAGGCAGCAAAGGAATTTTTTCAACATTCTGCATCCTCCATGAAAGAAAATCGCGTGCCAAAAAAACGCACAGCATGTCTGTTTATTATACCTGATTGCGTAATGTTTGCAAACCATTTCCCAAAATTTTTGAGAAGGAAAAAGTCCCCGGGTGGGCTGGGGGACTTTTTTCGCGTTACGGAGCCACCTTCACGGGTTCGCTGTATTCGCTGTACACGCGCTTTCCGTTGGCATTTTTGTAAGCGCGCACCTTGTAATAATACGTGCGGGTAATATCTTCATGCTCCAGCTTGAGGGTCCACTTCTGGGTGGTGGCTTTCTCTTCAACCTTGGTGTAAGTACCGGTTTTGCTGGTTGCCCGGTAGAGCACGTAACCGGAAGCGCCCTTGAGGTACACCGACAGATTGGTGTGCTTGCTGTATTCCTCCGCCTTTAGTTCCGGCTTTGCATCGCCGATGGTGTCCGCCGTTGCGGTGCCGCTGGCTGCCGTTGTGCCGATGGTAACAGTGCAGGTGGCGTCCTCCAGACCAGGGGAACGCACGGTAAGGGTACCGGTGCCGTTCTTCTTTTTCTTCACCGTACCATCTGCATTGACGGTAAACACTGCCGTGTTGCTGCTCTTGAAGGTCAAGTCCTCCAGTTCGCACTTGCCGATCTTCACGTCATTGCGGTCATACAGGTAAACTGTAGGCTGAGCGGATGTCTTGGTTTTCAGGTTCAGGTCGTTTACGCGCAGTTCAAAGCGCTTGTGGCTGTTGTCTGCGCGCTCGTACATGCCTTTGGCAATTTCAACCTTCATATTTTTGGCAGTACCGGCCTTGGCGGTGCTTTCAGCCTTTTTGGCACTGATGTCTTCAGAAAGCTGCATCAGGTACAGCGCCCAGTAATATTCGTTGGCGCTGTCCTCCATGTAGACGCAGGCCAGCCCCGCATGCGTGAAATCGCCGTCCAGCAGGCTGCCTTCAGCCGAATCCTGCCAGTCATCAAATACTTCCTCCGCCTTGGAATAGCCTGCAGCAATGCATTCCGACACTGCCTGACAGTCCTTCAGGCTTTTATATTCAGTATAAGCCGTATCAAAGCCCTTCAGATCAGGACGGTCATGATCAAAAAACACAAACAGCTCTGCCGCGCGCTGAATGGCCACTTTTTCAAGATCCGCCAGCATGGTCAGTTCTCCCACGCCGTTTGCCTTACGCAGGGTGTTGATCTGTTTGAGCAGCGTTCTTGCACGGTTCTGGTAGGTGGTTACCTGAAAAGAAACCGTAAGCGTTTTGGCAGCGGCTGCCTGCGCCTGCGGCAGGATGGACATGCACAGCACCAGCGCGCACAAAAGCGAAACAACACGTCGAAGCATCTCAAGCGCCTCCCTGATGATTTCATCTGCTTGTATCATACCATATTTAGGAAAGAGACGCCAGTACCTGTTTACAGTACACGTGCCATTTCAATCAGTTCAATCGGTTCGCCGCCATACATTTCGGTTTGGCTTCGCCCGGTGTGTGCAAATCCCAGATGGCGATAAAAATCCGCCGCATATTCATTGGCCCGGAACACCCACAGACACGCCTGCTCACAGCCTTCAGCGCGCAGAGCGGCCATGGCAGCTTCCGTCAGCAATCGCCCATGACCAAACCCTATTGCTTCAGGCAGCAGATACAGGCTAACGATCTCACCCCAGCCTTCACGCCCTTTTTCACGGCAGAAGTCCGTCATGACTGTGCCAAGCACCTTGCCATCCTCAAAAAGGCAGATAGACCGTTCCGGCCTCGCGCGTAGGGTGGCCAGCCAGCGGTCGTCCGTCAGCCTGTCCAGAAAAAGCTGAGGCAGCATTCCGCGATAACTGTGCTTCCAGCTCCGCACATAGACCTGCGCAGCAGCCATAAAATCATCCTCAGTGTTCAGCGTGCGAATTTCCCTCAACCTTCTTCTCCCCTTTCGCATATCAATGGCAAACGGGCGCGTTTCCGCGCCCGAAATGATTTATGCCTTTTGTACAGCCTGTTTGAGCGCCTCGCTCACGCGGCTGATGTCCTCATCCGTCAGGTAAGGATGCATGGGCAGCGCCAGCACACGACTGCAGGCAGCCAGCGTACCCTGATACCATTCATCGTGGAAATTTTTATGCGCATAGGCCGTCTGCTGATGAATGCCGCGCGGATAATACACCATCGTCGGGATCCCCTGCGCTTTCAGTTCCTTCTGCACGCGGTCGCGCTGCTGACGATCCTCCATCAGCACGCTGTACTGCGCCCAGCTGCTCACATAGCCCGGAAGCACCGTGGGCGTCTGCACAACGCCGGAAAGCGCCTGCGTATACTTATCCGCAGATGCATTGAGCGCAGCGATCTCGTATTCACGCAGTGCACGCAGCTTGGGCAGCAGGATGGCTGCCTGCAGCGTATCCAGACGGGAATTCATGCCGATGCGCTGGTTGTCGTACTTGTCCTCAACACCACGGCCGTTGGCGCGCAGCGAGCGCAGCAGAGCATCCTCATCGGCGTTATCCACAAAAATCGCTCCGCCGTCGCCGTAGCATCCCAGAGGTTTTGCCGGGAAGAACGACGTCGTCGCCGCATCGCCGAATGCGCAAGCATTTTTTGCACCGATCTGTCCGCCATAGCCCTGGGCGCCGTCCTCCAGCACCAGCATGCCATGTTTCTTTGCGATCGCCTCAATGCGTTCGTATTCCGCAGGCTGACCAAAAAGGTCTACCGGGATCACAACACGCGGACGGTATTTGCCTTCCTTTTCCACCTGTTCGATCATCGCTTCCAGCGCGTCGGGGCAGATGTTGAAGGTATCGGTACGGATATCGACAGGAATCACTTCCGCACCCAGAGTGCTGGCGCAGCCTGCCGTGGCAAAGTAGGTGAAATCCGGTACGAAAACCGCATCACCGGGGCCAATGCCCCACAGCATCAGCGTCAGTACCAGCGCGTCGGTACCGTTGGCGCAGGACACGCAATATTTGCGGCCCACATCCTGCGCCAACTTTTCCTCCAGCTCGGCCACCTGCGGCCCAAGGATGAACTGTCCCTTTGCCAGTACTTCCGCCATACCGGCGTCGATTTCCGCCTTCAGCGCCTGATACTGCGCAGCCAGATCATGAAACTGCATATTTTCCTCCCCAAACAGCAGAGGCCGGCTTCACACGCCGCCGACCTCCCGCAGTCCTTCGCCGTCCTGTTCAAACTGACGGCCGCATTTTGAGCAAATCATCTTACCATGCAGCAGTTCGCCGCAGGTACATACATAGCCGCGCACCTGCGCCGGAACGCCCAGCATCAGCGCATGCGCAGGGACATCCCGAGTCACCACCGCGCCCGCGCCGATCATGGCGCAGCGGCCGATGTGATGTCCGCACACGATGGTCGCGTTTGCTCCGATGGACGCCTCATCCTCCACAACAGTAGGTACGAAGTTTTCATGCCCCTTGGGATACATCGCGCGCGGCGTCAGGTCGTTTGTGAATACGCAGCTGGGGCCGCAGAAAACACCATTGCCCAGCGTAACGCCCTCATAGATGCTTACATTGTTCTGCAGCTTGCAGCGGTCGCCGATAATCGTACGGCTGCCCACATAGGAGTTCTGGCCAATGGAACAGCCTTGTCCGATCTGCGCCGTGCCCTCCACATGGGTGAAGTGCCATACCTTAGTGCCTTCACCCAGCTGCGCGCCCTCGTCCACCACGGCGGTGGGATGAATGTATACACTCATCGGTCAAACCGTCCTTCAAAATCGGTCGTAGCGCAGTCTGCCAGCGGCAGCTGCACCGGACGATGCTCTGCTGCAGATTTATAAATAGCCAGCACCAATTCCAGCGCGCGCATACCGGCATAGCCGTCCACATAGGGCTGACGGTCATTGCGGATCGCGTCGATCACATCAGCATACAGCGGTGTATGACCGTAGCCGTATACATTAGGCGGGTTTTCGCCATAGTGCTGCTTGACAGCAGCAGCATCGTCACAGCCATCGCCGAACGACCATTCTTCAATGATGTTGACGCTCTTGCCGCCGGCCTTTACCGTTCCGCGCTCGCCAAACAGATACAGCGTTTCTTCCAGATTGTGCGGATAGATGTTCGTGGTGCCTTCGATGATGCCGTAGGCGCCGTTTGCAAAGCGCACCAGCGCCATGCCCAGATCCTCCGCCTGAATGTAATCGTGCTGCAGATTATCGGTGTACGCCATGACCTCGGTCACTTCGTCGCCCATCATCCAGCGCAGCAGGTCGATGTTGTGAATGCACTGGTTCATCAGTGCGCCGCCGTCCTGCGCCCAGGTGCCGCGCCAGCGGGCCTGCTCGTAGTAGCCGGGACCGCGGTTCCAGCGGATATGCGCCGCACCATGCAGCATGCGGCCAAAACGCTGCTCTTCCACCGCAGAGCGAATCTTCTGGATGGACTTGTTGAAGCGGTTCTGATGGCAGGCGCAGAGCTTGACGTTATGCTGCTTCGCCGCTTCGATCAGCGCGCGTGCATCCGCAAGGGACAGCGCGATGGGCTTTTCGATGATGACATGGCTGCCGGAGGCGATCACATCCAGCGCGATGGCCGCATGCTTGCCGCTTTCAGTAGCCACAGCGCAAAGCTGCGGATGCTCTTTGGCAAGCAGCTCGCGGTAATCCACATAGCGGCGCACGCTGGCGCGCTGCTCCTGCGGCAGGGCAGCCAGCACAATCTCCATGCGCTCGATATCAGGGTCGCACACAGCGCACAGCTGCAGTGAATCCGCATTATTCATAAATGCAGCAATATGGTTGGGGGCGATGCGGCCGCAGCCGATGAGCGCGTAGCGCAGCTTATCACTCATGCAGGTGAAACCTCTTTCTTACAGTACGCGGATATTTTCGCGTTTGCTTACATTCTTCATGGCGTTTTT
Source organism: Clostridia bacterium (assembly GCA_017517815.1). The sequence goes on from JAFWYA010000101.1 coordinate 36,227, forward strand.
GGTGTCGAAGATCAGCCCGGCATGCTCGGCCACAAAGTCGTAATCCACCGTGGTATGGGCGGTGGTCACCATGACCAGATCAGCCTGTTTGAGAACCTCTTCCGTCAGCGCCTCAAGGCCCTTTTCCACAATGCCGTTTTCGCGATATTCTGCCACAAAGGGATCATAGAAGCTGACTTCCGCGCCGCGCTTTTTAAGCGCTTCGATCACGCGGATGGCAGGCGACTCGCGGTAATCGTCGATATCCTGCTTGTAAGCCACACCCAGCACCAGAATCTTCGCGCCGTTCATGGCCTTTTTATTTTCGTTCAGCGCTTCCATGGCACGGTCGCAGCAGTATTCGGGCATGCGATCGTTGACCATCATGCTGCTTTCGATCATCGAGGTATGGAAACCGTATTCACGGGCTTTCCAGCTCAGGTAATAGGGATCCAGCGGGATGCAGTGACCGCCCAGACCAGGGCCGGGATAGAAGGCCTGAAAGCCATAGGGCTTCGACTTGGCGGCCTCGATGACCTCCCAGATGTTGATGCCCATGCGGTTGCAAAGAATGGCCAGTTCGTTGACCAGACCGATGTTGACGTTGCGGTAGGTGTTTTCAAGGATCTTTTCCATCTCGGCAACAGCGGGGCTGCTGACACGGTGCACCGGCGCCTCAAGAACAGCCTCGTACAGGGTGGCGGCAATATCGGTGCATTCGGGCGTGCAGCCGCCAACGACCTTGGGGGTGTTCTTGGTCTTGTAGATCAGGTTGCCGGGGTCAACGCGCTCGGGAGAGAACGCCAGATAGAAGTCCACGCCGCACTTAAGCCCGCTCTTTTCCAAAATGGGCTTGAGCAGTTCTTCCGTCGTGCCGGGATAGGTGGTGGATTCCAGCACAATGAGCATATCCTTGTGCATATGAGGCATAATACTTTCAGTAGAGGAACGAACATAGCTGATGTCCGGCTGCTGATGCGCATCCAGCGGCGTAGGTACGGCGATGCATACGCAGTCGCAGCTGGCCACGGAGGCAAAGTCCGTGGTTGCGCGCAGATAGCCTTCGCGCACGATCTTTTCCAGATCGCTGTCCACCACGTCGCCGATATAGTTATGACCCTGATTGACCATATCCACCTTCTGGCTCTGCACGTCAAAACCAATGACCTTAAAACCGGCCTTTGCCTTTTCCACAGCCAGCGGCAGGCCCACATAACCCAGGCCCACAACGCCGAGCGTAACGGTGCGATCAAGGATCTTCTGTTTAAGCTGAGACATGTTCGTCATTCCCCCTGTACATATGTTGGGTATAACAGGAAGGTGTAAAACAACACTCTCCCAACTTCATATAATACTTCAGAATGCGTTGAAAGTCAATGTATGCCGCCCTGTGCATGATTCATAGATTCTTCACATATGCGAAGGAGGAATCCACCCTCGCTGCGTCGAATATTACAAACACAAAGAGTGAAGAGTGAAAAGAATCAAACAGCCTTGGGCGGGAATGCCCAAAATACCAACAGAAGGGAGCGTGGTTCCAATGATACCCGCATACTTTTTTGCAATCCCTTTCAAGAGGCTGAAATAGACAAAAAAGGAGCAAACATATGAAGACGACCCTTACTGCGAAAAATATGGTTATCACCCCCGGCATCAACGACCGCGTTATGAAGAAGATCTCCAAGATGGGCCGCTACCTCAATCCCAATGCTGAGGTCTTTATCAGGCTCACCAAGGAAAAGAATAACCGCCGCACCTGCGAAATCACCGTTCCCGTCGGCGGCGTCACCCTGCGTGCTGAAGCCAGCAACGACGACAACCTCTATGTCAGCATCGACCAGGCACTGGCCAAGCTGGAACGCCAGATCCACAAGCACCGCACCAAGCTGGACAAGCGTCTGCGTGAGGACGCCTTCAATCCTGCCGAGCTTGAGTACGACGCCGAGGCCGCTGCAGAGCTGGAGAAGGAAGAAAGCGCCCGCAAGATCGTGCGCAACAAAATCTTCCCCGTACGCCCCATGAGCGTGGAGGACGCCATTTTGCAGATGGAACTGCTGGGCCATAGCTTCTTCGTATTCGTCAACGTTGAAACCGATCAGACCAATGTGCTGTACCTGCGCAAGGATGGCAATCTGGGCCTGATGGAGCCGGAAGCGTGATTTCGCCGGGTCGTACCACAACAGTATAGTTTAACGCGGAGCGGCCCATTCAGGCCGCTCCGCACATGTTACAAAGGAGTTCCGCAACATGCCTTTTCTCAGCAACTGCCACACCCATTCCACCTACTGCGACGGCAAAAATCCCTTGCGCGAAATGATCCGCGCTGCTGAAAAACTGGGCTTTGTCAGCCTTGGTTTTTCCGGTCATGCCATGATGCATTTTGAAACCGGCTATTCCATGTCCCCTGCTGCCCAGTCCGCCTATTTTCAGGAACTTCGCTCCATTCAGCAAAAGCAGGATACGCTGCGTATTTGGGCCGGGCTGGAACTGGACGCGCTTGCGGGTGAAGAACAGCTGAAGCAATCCGTCGCCAGCGCCGACTATGTGCTGGGCTCCACTCACTACGTGCTGCCCACGCCGGAGGGGGAATATGTGGCAGTCGACGGTCCTGCGCAATTGCTGAAAGAGCATAGGGAAAAACACTTTGCCGGGGATGGGATGGCCCTGACGAAGGAATACTATCAGGTAGAAACCGATTTTCTGCTGCAGTACCGTCCAGACGTCATCGGCCACTTTGACCTGATCCGCAAAAGCGCAGCGATCGCCGGCCTGTTTGATGAGAACGATCCTGCCTACCGCAAAATCGCGCTGGATGCGCTGGAACGCGCCTTCCCCTGCGGCGGTATTCTTGAGGTCAACACCGGCGGCATGGGCCGCGGATATCTGTCAACCCCCTATCCCACCTTTGAACTGCTGTGCGCATGGCGCGAGATGGGCGGCGAAGTGACTCTGAGTTCCGACTGTCATGATTTCAACCTGCTCACCTATGCGTTTGATGAAACGCTTGCGCTCATCCGCAAGGCGGGGTTTGACCATGTGATGTGCCTTGGCAGCGGCGAAAAACTGTGGGAGGCCTGCGAGCCTGCTTGACAGAATGCCTGTGAAAACCTATCATCATACTATCCGGCCGGGTTTGAGCGCGAATGTTTTGAAAACAGCCTCTTGGCGCTGCTGTGCATCTGCTGCACGGGCTTTTCGCTGTTTACCGGCATGATGGATGTTGGCGCATTTCAAACGACTGAATCAAAAGGAGGACTGACATGCATTTCATCAAGCTTCGTTTTGGAGACTCCTCTGCCACCATCTGCCCGGATATGGGCGGCAACTGCATCTCTCTTATCATCGACGGCTGCGATATTCTCCGCACGCCTGAATCGCCCGAAGTGCTGCGCAAGGCAGCGAATGTGTACGGCGTTCCGTTCCTGTTCCCGCCCAACCGCATCAACGGCGGCGCATATACCTTTGACGGCCGCACCTACCGTTTTCCCATCAACGAGCCTGCCCGTGGGCATCACATCCACGGCATTCTGAGTGAAACACGCTTTGATGTGGTGGAAGAAACGCCCTCCTCCGTCACGCTTCGCTATCAGGCAAATGCGGACAAGCCCTATCTTGACTTTCCCCATGCTTTTACCGTGTTGAGCAGGTGGGATCTTTCCCAGAAGGGCCTGCACCATACCCTGACCGTACGCAATGACGGCGAGGGCCGCATGCCCACAGGCGTTGGCTTCCACACGGCATTTAACGCCTACTTTGTGCACGGCGATCAGGATCCGACCCATTACCGGCTGAAGATGTCCGCCGTCGAGGAAATCACCTATCACCCGGAAACCATCATTCCCACCGGCGAGCGTTTGCATAACACGCCCCTGCTGAACCAGCTGAATGGCGAAGGCTTGCAGCTGCAGGGCGAAGCTGTATCGCGTCACATGGTGCGCGGCGATGGCGGCGCGCAGCTCATTCATCTGCCCAGCGGACGTACCATGCAGTATGACGTTTCTGACGGTCTGCGCTACTGGATGCTGTGGAACGCCGGCGGCGACAAGGGCTTCATCTGTCCTGAACCCCAAAGCTGGATCGTGGATGCGCCCAACCAGTCGCACAAAACCGAAGAAAGCGGCTTCCGTGCGCTGGACTGCGGCGAAAGCTTCACCGTGGAAACCAACATCAGCCTGCACTGAAAGGCATATGAAAAGGACCGTCTCGTTTGAGACGGTCCTTCTTTTGGCTTGAATTACTGAGCGGCAGCCACAGAAGTGATGTGGGTGTTGACGCCCTCGTACCAGTACAGGAAGCCTTCAACGTCGATCTTGTCGCCGACCTTCAGCTCGCCCACAGCCTTGTACACCTCGGTGTCGGGGCCGGTCAGGTAGCGCTCCACGCAGAAGCTGTAGTTCTGGCCGTTGTAGGAAACGGTGACGTAGATGTCGTCGCCGGGTTCGCCGTTCTTGTACTCAACACCTTCCAGGGTCAGGCCCTTGAAAGCCACGAACTGGTTCTGGGACTTGATCAGCTCGTCGGTGCCCAGCAGTTCGGTCACGTCCTTCGCTTCGGCAATGAAGGTGTCGGCACCCTCGACAAACTCGAAGGTAGCGTCCATCACTTCGATTTCGCCGGCCCACTGGCCCTTGTAGCCGGTCACCTTGATCTTGGTGCCGGGAACCAGCTTGGCAGCGTCCTCTTCGGAGCAGGCCATTTCATACAGGAAGTAAGCGCCGTCCTGATCCTGGGCGTAAACGGTGATCTTGTTGTCCCACCAAGACTGAGTAGCCTGCACGTAGGCTTCGATCACGACTTCAGCGTCCATCTCGGCAGCGTCGTATTCAGCGTAGGTCATTACCTTGGCTTCTTCGGCCATGGTGCAGCCAGCAATGCTCAGAACCATCATCAGGGTCATCATGAGAGCCAGAAACTTTTTCATGTTGATTCGCCTCCATAATCATTGTTCCAGAGTTCAAGGAATATTATACATCAATTTTCGCAGAAATCAATATCACTTTGCCTGATGGCGGGCTTTCAGCGCTTCTTTGATCACATAGAGAATGATCAGCACCCAGGCGGCAGCCAGCGCGCCAAGCAGCGCCTTCGCCGTGCCGGGAAGCGGCCCCAGATCAGCATTTGAGCCACCCGACAATGCATTTGTGGCGTCCAGATGATACAGCGACGTCATGCTATCGTAGAGCTTTGCAAAGTATTCGTCGTTGATTTCTTTCTTGCGGCGGGTGGATTTTGTTACATCTTCGATCATGGCGCCGGCAGCGTCGCGCAGGGAGGCTGAGCCGTTGAATACTGGCGTAACGAAAGTATTGTGCGTATTGTCCAGCAGCAGCTGCGAAGCCTTGATCTTGATGTCGTAGTACATATCGTTGTCCTCACCGCAGCGGCTGAGATAATCCTGATACTCTGCGCTCTGCTGTGCCTTTGACGTAACCGGTACATAGCCCTCGGTGCAGGCGTAGGCGATCTGCACGTCGTTGGTGAGCATGTACTGCATAAACAGCCACGATGCCAGCACTTCCTGCGGATCGTCCTTGTTGAACACGCACATGCTGGGGCCCTGCGAAATCATCTGCGGATTGGCAGGATCATACTGCGGAATGGGCTTGATGACCGTTTCAAAATGCACCAGCTTTTCTTCAGCAATGTCGATCAGCGGCGCTTCGGAGCCCATCCACGTAGCACCGGCGCTGGAATCGATGGCGAAGATGCACTGACCGGCATTGAGGAAGTTGGCCGGGTAGCTGGAAATTTTGAAGGTGGAAAACGCGCCGGTTTTGGCATGGGCGGAGATCTGCCCAAGCAGTTCTTTCGTGGTGTCGTTGAAGATGAGTACCTGTCCGTCCTCGGTGGAGTAGCCCGCTCCCTTCTGCCTGAGCAGCTGGATCATCATGTTGTCGGTGGACTTGTAGATGAACGGGATCATCACCTTCTGACCGTTGATCAGATAATTGCCATCGGCGTCCTTGGCGGTAGCGGCCTCCGCCACTTCCCACACAAAGTCCCAGGTGAGTGTTTCAGGAATGGTATAACCCAGCTTTTCCACAAAGGTCTTGTTGATGTAGCAGGCCTCGGTGGAGCGCATGTAGGGCACGGCATAGTGGTGGCCGTCGAAAGCACATTCTTCCAGAAACTTGGGAATAATTTCCGCCCTGGAAGGTGCATCAAAGCGCACCTCGCTTCCGCCCAAACCGTATTTTTCATCATCAAACAGACCATCCAGCGGAACCACACAGTTGTCGCCTGTCAGATAGGTGGCGATATGATCCGGGTAGGTGATGCACACATTGGGCGTGGTACCGGTGGAAATATTGGTGATCACGTCGTTGTAGATGCGTCCGTAGTCGGTATACAAACGCAGATTCACCTTCACGTTGGGGTACAGCGCCTCAAACCCGGCAATGGCGTTTTCATAAATGGCAACCTGCGTAAGGTTGGTATCGTTCTTGGCCCAGAAGGTAATCTCGTAATCGCACGAGGTGTCAAACTCGTCGGGCATTTCAAACGCACTCTGATCCCGCGAGCCATGGCAGCTGGTCAGCAGCGCAAGGCATCCCAGCAGGCACACAAACAGCAGCAGTTTTTTCTTCATCCCTTGGTGCCTCCCCTCGCAACGCCTTCCATGATCTTTTTGTGGAAGATCAGGAACAGCACCACCAGCGGCACGGAAATGACTACGACCGCAGCCATCATGGCCGGGATGTTTTCACGGCCAAAACCGTTTTCACGGATCTCCTGAATGCCGTTGGACACCAGGAAGTAGTTGGCGTCATCGGTGATCAGGCGCGGCCACACGTAGGAGTTCCAGCACTCGATGACCTTAAGGATCGTGATGGTCACCAGCGTCGGACGGCAGATGGGGATCATCACTTTCCACAGATACTTGAAGTCGGACGTCGCGTCCACCTTGGCGGCGTAATACAGTTCATCCGGGATCTGCGCGAAGTTTTCCTTCAGCAGGTAGATGTAGAATACCGACGTGACCGACGGAAGGATCAGGCCCATGAAGGTGTTGCGCAGATCCATATTGGTGATGGTCACAAAGTTGGTAATGACCACCAGCTCATTGGGAATCATCATCAGGCTGAGGAAGATGACAAACGCTGCATTCTTGCCGCGGAAATTGAGCCGTGCAAAGGCAAAGGCAGCAAGCACCGTTACTACCATCATGATGGCCGTGGTCACAGCCGTGAAGATGATGGTGTTAGTGAAATAACGGCCAAGCGGCACCGTGGTAAAGGCGTCGGCATAGTTCTGAAGCGTGGGCGACAGCGTGTACAGCTGCGGCACAAACTCGGAGTTGTACGCGCCGTATCCCTTGACGCTGGTGAGGATCATCCAGTAGAACGGGAACAGCACCATGATGGCCCATACCGTCAGCAGCGAGTAAATCACAGCATTTCTCGTCTTCTGTCGGCGCAGGGCGGACCGTTCAACCATTTCATAATCATAAGGCTTTTTCATCGGCGTCACCTCACGAATAATGCACGTGCTTGCGGCTGACGAGCAGGTTGATGCACGTGATGGTCAGTACGATGGCAAACAGGATGATGGCCGCAGCCGACGCATAGCTGGGATAGCCGCCGCTGCTGCCGTAGAGCATGTCATACACATAGCCAACGATGGTATTCATGCCGGCGGCATTCAGATTGGTGCCAAACAGCGCCACAGCGTCGCTGTATGCCTTGAACGCGCCGATGAAACCCGTGATGATCAGATAAAACACCGTGGGCGAAATCATGGGCAGGGTGATGCGCGCAAACGTGCGCCAGCGGGAAGTGCCGTCTACCTTTGCGGCCTTGTAGTAGTCCTGATTGACAGAGGCCAGAGCGCTGGTGAAGATGAGGATCTTAAAGGGCATAACCACCCATACGGTGTAGAAGCACAGCACAAACATCTTGGCCCAGTACGGACCGTCGATAAAGTCAATGGGCTCCACCCCGAACCAGCTGATGATCAGGTTGGCCAGGCCATCGGTGTAAGGCGTCTTTTTGAACAGGATCATGAACACCAGGCCTACCGCCAGCGTGTTGGTAACGTAGGGCAGGAAATAGATGGTCTGATACAGGTTCTTCAGCGCCTTGATGGAGTTGAGCCCCACTGAAATCAGCAGTGCAATACCCGTGGAGATAGGCACGGTGAAAATGACCAGAACAAATGTGTTCTTGACTGCCTGCAGGAAATAGGGGTCATGCAGCACGTAGGAATAGTTGTACGAACCCACGCCCTGATAGGTCTGCGAAGCGAAATTGTAGCTTTCCTCAAACGAGTAGATCAGCACGTCGATGAGGGGGTACACCATAAAGATACCCAGAAACAGGATGGCAGGCAGCAGGTACAGCCATCCCTTCCAATTACGGTTGTCCATTTTGCGCCTCCCGGATCACTTCACGCAGATACGCTCTTCAGTCTGAGGATCAAACAGGAACACCTTTTCAGGCACAAGGGTGAAACGCACGCTCTGTGCGCCGACAGCCACTTTGTTGCGGGAGCTGATGATGGCGCGCACCGTCACGTTTTCACACTGCGGATGCGTGGCGACCACGCTGATATCGCGGCCCATGACCTCCACGCCTGTGAGCGCGCAGCTGAAGGATCCGTTTTCATCCAGCTCGAAACCTTCGGGACGGATGGTGGCCCATACTTCCTGGTCGGCAACACCTTTGGCGTCCAGTACAGCCTCATCGCCGATAAACAGCTTTTCACCCTTCACATAGCCCTTGAACACATTAATGGGCGGTGTACCAAGGAACTTGGCCACAAACAGATTGTCCGGCTCGTCGTAGACCTCCTGAGGCTGGCCGATCTGCTGGATCACGCCGTCCTTCATCACAACGATCATATCGGAAATGCTCATAGCTTCTTCCTGATCGTGCGTTACAAAGATCGTGGTCACGCCGGTCTCACGCTGGATGCGGCGGATCTCCTCACGGGTCTGCAGGCGCAGACGGGCGTCGAGGTTGGAAAGCGGCTCGTCAAGCAGCAGCACACGGGGCGTTTTGACCAGAGCGCGAGCAATGGCGACACGCTGCTGCTGACCGCCGGAAAGCTCGCTGGGCTTGCGCTCCATCAGTCCTTCCAGCTGCACAAGCTTTGCCGCCGCTTCAGCGCGGGCATTCATTTCCTGCTTGCTCAGCTTCTGATCGCCCTTGAGGTTTTCCAACGGGAAACGAATGTTCTGCCGCACCGTCAGATGAGGATACAGCGCATAGTTCTGGAAGACAAAGCCAACGCCGCGGCGCTCGGCAGGCACCTTGGTCACGTCGTCATCACCAAAGAAAATGCTGCCGCTGGTAGGCTTTTCAAGACCACAGAGGAGGTTCAGCGTGGTGGATTTACCGCAGCCGGAGGGGCCCAGCAGGCCGATAAGCTTGCCATCAGGAATTTCAAAGGTAAAGTCGTTCACCGCAACGACCTCTTTGGGGCCGTTCTTGCTGCGGTTGGGGAACTTCTTAGTCAGATTCTGCAGTACGATCTTCATGATGATCCCTTTCCTTGTTCCAGATACGGCATACGCCGCGCATTTTGATTATAGCCCAACAGTCCTGACAAATCAATGCAAAATACAGACCCGACTGCTGATTCACAGCTTCCATGCAGGCGCATTTGTGCTATAATATCTGCAGGAGGAATGCCCTATGAACGTGACGATTCAAAAGATATCCGTTTTTCTCACTGCGCCCGACGGCCAGAATCTGGTGATCGTACGCGTGGACACCAATCAGCCGGGCCTGTATGGTCTGGGCTGCGCCAGCTTTGCCTACCGTGCAAAGGCGGTAAAGCAGATCATTGAGGAAGAATTTGCGCCTTTTCTCATTGGCCGCGACGCATCGCGCATTGAGGAGATCTGGAAGCTGCTCACCGTCAACGCTTACTGGCGAAATGGCCCTGTACTCAACAGCGCTGTTTCTGGCATAGACATGGCGCTGTGGGATATCAAGGGAAAGATGGCAAACATGCCGCTGTATGATCTTTTGGGCGGCAAGTGCCGTGAGCGGGTCGACCTGTACTGCCACTGCAACGCCGCCACGCAGGAAGCAATTTTTGAAAAGACGGACAAAGCCGTCGCAGAGGGCTTCAAATACCTGCGCGTCGCCTATTCCGACTATGACGGCCCAAGCGGTGACGAAAGCTACCTGTGTCTGCGGAACGAATGCAAGCACTATGATCCCAAACGCCATATGCGTTCGATCGTCAGCCTGCTGGAAGCGCTGCGTGAGCGCTATGGCGATGAAAAAGAACTGATCACTGACACGCATGAGCGGCTGGACCCGTCCGACGCCATCGTGCTGGCCAAAGAGCTGGAGCCTCTTCACCTGTACTTTATGGAGGATCCCCTTTCGCCTGAAAACCTTTCATGGCTGGGCCGGCTGCGTGAAAGCTGCGTTACGCCCATTGCCATCGGCGAGGTGTTCTCGCACCCGTTCGAATGGCAGCAGGTGATCCAAAATCGCTGGGCGGATTTCATCCGCTGCCACCTCAGTGCCGTTGGCGGCTTGACCCCTGCACGCAAAATCGCGGTGCTGGCCGAACAGTACGGCGTTCGTACCGCATGGCACGCACCGCTGGACACCAGCCCCATTTCCATCGCCGTGCAGACGCATCTGGACTACGCCTCCCCTGCCTTTGGCATTCAGGAATACAGCGGTCTGTCGGATGCCTCCGCCGAGGTCTTTCCGGGGCTGCCTGTCTGTCGCGATGGTGCGCTGTGGCTGAGCGAGTCTGCCGGTCACGGCGTAGCATTCAATGAAAAAGCCGCCTCCAAATATCCACCGAAGGAAGGTCCCACCCGCTGGACGGAAATGCGCCTGCCGGACGGCACGCTGCATACTCCGTAAAAACGCATTGAAAAGGACAGGACCACGCTTCCTGTCCTTTTTGATTATGCTTTTTTCTTTCTCCAGCCCACCCACAGCAGTGCAGCCGCAATCACCAGTGCTACGATCGCATACCACGGCGACTGATGGGTGGTGTAATACACATTGGTTTGACCAGGTTTGGTCAGCGGAACCGGATCGAACGGCAGCCCATTATCCTCTGCCAGTCCGCGCACGTTGAGCAGATGCACCACCGGCACATTGCGGGCAGCGTATTCATAGGTCAGTCCTCTGTCCAGATCCTGCGGAATGACAGGCGGATCCATCACCAGTCCGTTGGGGAAATTCAGCGTATAGGGACTGGTGCCTACATTCACACTTGCACCGCCCACATTGACGAAGCAGTCTGCATCGTCGCCGAACAGTTCCAGGCGGCGCTGCACAGCGCCGGGAATATTGCCTTCATCAATGAAGATGTATCCGTCCTTCGCTGCCAGCCTCTCAATGATTTCGCGTGTTTCCGGAAACAGAATGCCCTCTCCCCTGTCGTCATCGCCGCCGGGTGAGACTGCCAGCATTTCATAATCGATCACGCCAGCCTTGCGTACGATATCCAGAATATCGACAACCGTCATATCCACGCGCGTTGCCCCGTACATGGAGGAACCATAGGACGCAATGACCTTGATTTTCAACCCCATGGTATTGGCCGCACAGATAGCTGCCAGATTCAGCCCCGGGAAGGAGCCGCTCATACCACAGCAGACGGTGTCGCCGCTTTGAAGACCGGCCTGCTGATAGTATTTCACCATCAGCGCAGCAAAGTCGGGCTGAAGCGACGTGCGCTTGGCTTCCGTCATGCCAAGCGAAGTGGTCAGCTCGGTCCATTCCGGACCGATGAGGCCTGTGTGGTTCAGGTCGTCCTTTTCAATGGCGATACCATGCTGCGTTACATAGTCCAGCAGCACCGCTTCGGCATCTGCCATGCGCTGCGCAGCCTCCAGCTGCACAGCGGCATAGGGCAGCTGTACGCGCGTTTGCGTATTCAGCGTCAGGGTGATGCCGCCCAGGCACACCAGCGCCGCCAGCAGCATGCATGCAAAGCTTTTGCGTCCAAATTTCGGCATATTCATAGCACGCTCACCGCCATGATCAGCAGTCTCACCAGCCCGGCGCTGAGCACCACGCCCAGCAGCGTACGCGGCACACCCTGCTTGTACATGTCATTGGCAATCAGGCCGGGAACCACATGGCCGATGATGCGGATATCCTGTGGAATAATGGCAATACCCAGCAGGAACTGTTCGATCACCCAGCCAAAAATCAGGCTGAGCACGATCACCAGCATGAATCGCCGCCTGCCGTAGAGGATGACATAGCGCGAAATAAACCTCGTAAGCCCATACACAATGACCGCCAGCAACAGCGTTGTCACAATACGCAGCGGCTGTTCAAAAAACATGCACAAATAACCGGCGGATACCATGCCACCGCACAGCAGACCAAAAGCCTCATAAAGCCCAAAACTGAGCAGCACGCTCAGTGCGATCGCCACATCATACATTTTTTTGCGCTTCCTCCATCAGTTTTTCCAAAAGCATACGGCCTTCGCCCTTGATATTGCCGGCACACAGTACCTGCTGCGCAGCATCGGGCTGGCAAATCCATTTGTCCGCCTGATGCACAGCCTGCGCCTTAACGCCTGTCATACGGGTCATATACTTTGTACACCATTCCTTATCGTCTCCGATAATACCAATACATTCAGGCTTCACACTGCACTTGCGCACGACCTGTGCAAAGGCTTCAAGACGATAGGAACGATCCTTCCGATGATTATACAGCAGCCTGAAACTGCCGCGCTGCGCGCATTCCTGCAGCGCTTGGGCAAAGCTGACCGGGTCGTTGGCAGCAAAAGCATTCCACACCGTGCAGCCGGAAGCCTCAAACTTTTTGTACATGCCGATATCAGGCTTTGTGTCAAGGATACCCTGTCGCACAACTTCCGCAGAAATACCCAATTCGGCTGCCAGAGCCTCCACCAGCTGTACATTTGCCGGATGTACCGGGAAAGAGCTCTGTGCATAAAGCTGCGCATCATCAGCTTCGTTCGGCTGGATCAGCTGGCTGGTGTATGCTGCAAAGCGCTCATCATGTGCGATCACTTTGCTCTCTGCCGAAATGGACTGCGCTAGCACATGAACGGTTTCCTCTTCGGTTGCACCTATTTCCTCCACATGGTCGACGTAGGCATTTGTCATCAGTACCCAATGCGGGCGGATCAGTTTTTCCCCCATCAGCCGCTGATTTTCCACGCGCTGCGCCATGCATTCCACCACGATGGCCTGCGCCTTTCCCTTTACGGCAAGCCGTACGAAAGGCAGCTGTTCCATCATGGTCACAAAATCATGTTTGCGATAGTTTTCTTCGGTTCCGTCCGGCAGAATACGGCGTGCTTCAGACCCCGTCGTCTTGGCATAGGTACGAATACCCGCAGCGTTCAAAACAGAAGCCGTCATACGCGTGACCGTCGTTTTGCCGCGGGTTCCGTTCACAAGGATTCTTAGCGGAATTTTTTTAAGCATATGCTGGTGGACAGCGTTTTCCACTACGCCCAGTACCAGCAGCATCAGCACTGCGATGACCACTGCAATCATGGTTTCGCCTCCGTTTACAGTTGAATTGAGCAGGCAAAGTTCAAGCGCCCCAAAGGAGCGCTTGAACTTTGTCTGCTGAAAGGGTCCAGACGCTCGTTGCGCGAACGTCTGGACCCGGGGATTAACAATTAGGCAGCGGGAACTTCCTCAACGGGCTTGTCGGGAGCACTTTCGAGGATGTTGGTCCACCACTCAGGATACTTGGCTTCGTTCATGTCGACGCGGTTGAACATGTACTTGGCGTACAGCTTGTCGCCCAGCTCGGTCCAGAACTCATGCCATTCGATAGCGTTGTTGTAAGCGTAATCGGTGATCAGCTTCACAGCAGCTTCCTTGTTGCCGGCTTCAACCAGAGCGGCAGCGGCAGCCTGGATGCTGGCAACCTCGGCATACTGCTCTTCCATCTTGGGATCGCGGGCAGCATGGATGTCCTTGATGGCGCTCTCATAGTTCTGAGAAGCGGTCTGCTGGACATACTGGCTGATCCACCAGGCGGAGTCGCGATCGAAGGTGGTGTAGCGATGGCCGTTGACGAGGATCTCGGGCAGCTCGGTCATAGAGGCCCACAGCGGGATGCTGTAAGAGGAGTCGGCAGCGCCCCAGCCGATCCACACGAGGGAGCGGGCTTCCTCAGGCAGGTTGGCGTTGACGGTGGCGATGGTGTGATAGGTAGCGCGGTACAGGTTGATGGTGCGCTCCTTCAGCTTGTCGGTCAGCACGTTGCCGAACGGGCCAGCTTCGGGGGTCAGGGTTACGTCGTAAGGAGTGCCCTGATAGTAGTCGGAGTTGATCGCGCGGATGTCAGCAACGGTCAGCTTCTTCTCGGGGTAGCACAGCAGGGGCTGCACGGGAGATTCGGGATCCAGCTCCATGCTGGGGCACACCAGGTTCATGGCGCGCCACTCACGACGGTAAGCATAGGGGTTGGTGTTGTAGGAGTAAGCATCGGCGGGAGAGAACTCGGCGATGTTGTCCTCGCTCCACAGGCCATTCTCGATGGCGAAGGAGATGATGTTCTCGGAGCACAGGTAGTTTTCCTTGTCCTCGAGATCAACATAGTTGATGCGGGCACGGTTGCCGCAAACGAACATGGCGTCGTCCGGCACACGGAAAGCGCACCATACATCATGGCCATAGCATTCCATGATCCAGGTCTCGTTGCCGTCGCAGATGTTGATGTTCTCGCAGAAGCCGTACCAGCCGTACTCTTCGACCATGGCGCCGATGATTTCGACAGCCTCACGGGCGGTGGTGGCGCGCTCGAGAGCAACATGCTGAGCATGATAGCAGTCGATGATGCCGGTGCTGCCCTGAACCATCACTTCGTAGCACTTGAGGCCGCGCTCATCGGTGAAGTTGGGGGTGCAGGTGGATTCGCCCATGGCAACACCCTTCTCATTGATCAGAGAATAGTTGGTGTGCAGGTACTGGTAGGTGTCTTCTGGCTGGGGCATTTCGCCAACGACCATGCCGCCGCCGTAGTTCTTGGTGTTGGGGTAGTCGGACCAATCGCCGTACTGGTTGCCGTTGAGGACGATGTCACGCATGACGCCCTCGCCGCCTTCCATGCGGGGGATGATCCACAGACGGGAGTCATCACCGGTGGAGTCGCAGGTATGGGTGATAACGGTAGAACCATCAGCAGTGGCGAGCTTGCCAATGCCCAGGGTGGTGCAGGCCATCGCGCTGGACATCATCATGACCAGAGCCATAACCATAGCGAGAGCACTCAGAATCTTCTTGCTCATTTTGTGGTCTCTCCTTTTTCTTTTTGTTGCATACTCATAAATCCGGGCGCCCGCGCAACAAGCGCCCGGACCTATAGCCTAATGGGGGATGGATTACTGGGCAGCTTCTGCAACGGGCTTATCAGGCGCGTTGTCGAGAATCTGGGTCCACCAATCCGGATATTTGGCCTCGTTCATGTCAACGCGGTCAAACATGTAAGTGCTGTAGAGCTCGTCGCCAAGCTCCAGCCAGTACTCGTACCAGTCTTCAGCATTGTTGCAGGCGTAGGAGGTCAGCAGTTCCACTGCAGCCTCGCTGTTGCCGGCTTCCACCAGCGCAGCAGCAGCCTTCTGAACGCTTGCAACGGTCTCGTACTGCTCAGCCAGTTTAGGATCGCGGGCAGCGTGAATGGTTTCAATCGCGCTGTCGTAATTCTGGCTGGCGGTCTGCTGCACGTAGGATGCAATCCACCAGCCGCTGTTACGGTCAAACTTTTCGTAACGGCTGCCGATGGAGTACAGCTCGGGCAGGCGGGTCATGGAAGCCCACAGCGGTACGATGAAGGAAGAATCGGCAGCACCAAATCCGTGCCATACCAAAGAACGTACTTCCTTGGGCAGGCTGGCGTTGATGTTGGCGATCATCAGGTAGGTGGTACGGTACAGGTTGATGGTACGCTCGTGATGCTTGTCGCTGAGCGGGTTGCCGAACGGGCCGGCCTCAGGCGTGAGGGAAACGTCGTACTCGGTGCCCTGGTAGTAGTCGCTGTTGAGCGCACGGATGTCCTCAACGCTCAGCTTCTTTTCAGGAACGACATACAGGGGATAGTAATCGGCGTTGGGGTCCAGGTTCAGGCTGGGAGCCACAAGGCTCAGCGCGCGCCATTCACGGCGGTTGCAGTAGGGATCGCTGTAGGGGCAGTAGATCTTGGCAGGCGCGAAGGGCTCGCCGCTTTCCTCGCTCCACAGGCCCTTTTCAATGGCGCAGGACTTCAGGTTGGGAGAGCAGAGGTAGTTCTCCTTGTCCTCAAAGTCGAACTCATTGATGCGGCAGCGGTTGGCCGCCACAAAGAAGGCATCATCAGGCAGGCGCACGGCGCACCACAGGTCACGGCCGTACACTTCCAGAATCCACACTTCGTTGCCATCGCAGATGTTCATCACTTCTGCGGACGTTCCCCAGCCATATTCCTCAACCATGGCGCCGATGATTTCGACCGCTTCGCGCGCAGTGGTGGCGCGCTCCATGGCGATGTGCTGAGCATGATAGCAGTCGATGATGCCGTTGTTGTCCATGTAGAACATTTCGTACAGCGTCATCGTGTGGTCGTCGGCAGGGATGAACCACGCAGTGGATTCACCCATGGCCACGCCATGCTCATTGATGAAGGAATAGTTGCTGTGGATGTACTGGTTGGTATCCTCAGGCTGAGGCATTTCACCAATCACCATGCCGCCGCCGTAATCCTTGGTGTTGGGATAATCGCTCCAGTCACCATAGGAATGGCCGTTCATGACGATGTCGCGCATCACACCCTCGCCGCCTTCCATACGCGGAATGATCCACGTACGGAAGTCGTCGCTGGTGGTGTCGTCGGTATGGGTAACGATGGTGGAGCCGTCAACCGTGGCATTCTTGCCAACGCCGAAGATCGTGCAGGCCATGGCGCTTTGCGTGAGCAATGCGATAATCATAACCACAGCGATCAGGAAACTGAACTTTTTGCGCATAGGTCACACTCCTTCCGGGATGGGTCAGATTTCGAATACCAGAGACGGGTCGGCCGTTTCGGGGTTCTCCAGGAAGTAGCCGCAGTCCTTCTCCATGATCTCGTTGTAGGAAGGCCAGGTCACCTGAATGTCCTTGTTTTCCCACATCAGCTGCATGTCGTTGGCCCAGCTGAGCACTTCCTTGGCGCCCTCGAGGTGGCGGCCAACGCGGTACTTCAGGGGAGTGCCAAACTCGTAGTCATAGTCCACGTAGGTCAGACCATGCTCGGCAGCGATCTTGAGGATCTCGTCCTGACCAACGGGCTGGAGGTCGTCAGTCATAGGACCAACGATCCAGTCGGTGAAGGTATGGGGAGTCTCCATCAGAACCGCCAGCGTATCGCTGTAGTCGCCCCACTCACGGTGAGACAGGCCGCGCAGGTTCTTGGGAGACGCCTCACACTTCATGTAGAAGCGGTCGGCGGACAGGCTCATGGAAGCCATCATTGCCATGTCCAGCGCGCGGTCGTGAGCCACGTAGGTCTCAACCACGGGGTACATAACGGCGGCCTCGTGAGAGTCGATGGCAATGTCGACGTCCTCGTTGCGGATGATCTCCATGATAGCAAAGCAAACGCGCTCGATCAGAGAGCCGTCAGGACGGCCGGGATAGCAGCGGTTGACGTTGCGGATATCCTGGTAGGTCAGCGCCAGGTTGGACGGATAGTGCATGTAGGTGAAAGGATCCGGCCAGGAATCCAGCGGGTTGGCCCAGCGGTCGCCATTCTTGAACTGCGCAGTGCCCCACTCGGTTTCCACCTTGTAGTAGGGAGGATACGCATTGCCCAGCATGCCCAGCGTGGTAGCGCTGCGGTTGGCCTGCGGGATGATGATGACGCGGCCCTTCTGCACAGTGATGTTGTTGAGCATCACATAGGCAGACATGCTGGTGGCGGGCTCGTAGGGGTGAGTACCGCCCAGATAGAGCAGGGTGCCGCCCTCAACGCCGGAGTCAAAGAAGAAAACGGGGGTGTCGCCGAAGGTGCCCTTCAGGCTGGGAACCCACTCGCTGAGCATGTGGGTTTCGGTCAGCGCGCTGGAGGCAACCACGGTTTCGGGGGTGTGACGGTAGTTGTAGAACTCTACGCCAGCCAGCGCAGCCAGTACCAGAGCAACGGCCAGCGCGATCAGCTTAACGAGAATACTCTTGCTCATTTTCATTTTCTTTTCCTCCCTTACTTGATCTGCAGGATACGCAGGAGGAACGGGATGATGCAGTAGGCGTAAACGATATCGTTCACGATGCCCTTGTTCTTCTCACGCTTGAACAGGTGCTTGACCAGGAAGAAGCAGGAGACCGCTGCGAAGATCATGTAGATCCAGTGAATGACGTTTTGCAGAAATACCATGCTAATCCTCCTTTCTTAGATCAGGAAAGTGAACTTGTTGGGCCAGATGAGCATCGCCAGAGAGATCAGGCCCAGCACCAGGCAGGGAATCAGCACAGCCTTGAGGAAGGTGGTGTACTTGCCCTCATAGCCGGTGGCCTCGATAGCCAGACGGCCGGTGATGCGGGACGGGGGCAGGCAGTCGCCGATGGGGAACATCAGAGACAGCGCGATCGCGGCGATCTTGGGATCAAAGCCCATGGAGTTGAACAGGAAGATCAGCGGAGCACCGAACACAACGGCGCTGCCGTAGTTCAGAGCGCCCTGCAGGAAGGGAGCGATGAACAGCACGGTCGCATAGATCCAGATCACGGGCAGGGTGATGAAGGTGATGCCGATCAGGCCCTTGACGCCGGTGGCGGACATGGCGTTCTGCAGCATGCCAACGCTCAGCACGGTGGCGATCAGGGGGAAGATCTGCTCGAAGGTATCGTTGACGATCTTGCCGTAGCCCTTCAGGCCGATCTTGTTGGGGTTGCACAGCATGGCCACGATCGCGGAGATCACGAACATCAGCGGCAGGCCCAGGATCGGGATGTAGTGAGCGGCGTAGTTGGACAGCAGGAACAGCGCAACCAGAACGACCGGAGGCAGCACGATGCGCCACCAGGTCATGTTGGCAGTGGGAGCGGGCAGGCTGGCCAGCACCTCTTCCTTGCTCTGGCGCTTGGTGCCCCAGCCCAGGAAGATGATGGTGAAGATGCCGGTGAGAACGATGGGGAACATCAGCGGCATGCCAAAACCAACGTAGGGAATGTCGCAGCCGGAGGCGATCATCATGGCCCACAGGTTCACGGGCGGCGCCGCAGCAGACAGGATGGCGAACATGAACACGAAGGCGGTCGCGCGCTTCTTGTTCAGACCCATCGCGCCAACGATGGTGGCGACCATGGTGCCCAGAACGAAGATGGAGATGGAGCCAGCGCCGGTCAGAGCGCCGGGGATGAGCATCAGAGCGCCCATGGCGGTCAGCAGGATCCACTTGTTGTTGAACTTGTTCACCAGGCCGCGGGTGATGGTGTCCAGCGCGCCCGACTTTGCGTAGATGTTCACAAAGATGGACGCGGTGATAAAGATCAATGCAGTATCAAGGTTAACGAACAGGCCTTCCACCAGCACGCGGGGGAAGGAATTGGTCCAGCCAAAACCGCAGCTGAACAGCAAGCCGACTACCGCGGTGATCGCCAGAGAGATCTCCGGAGTCTTCAGCAGAATGCTGCTGATGACAAATGCTGCCACCATGGCAACAAGAATGAGGATTGTACTTGCGTACACAGACATGACGGTTGCCCTCCTTCATTTTTTCCTGTTTCCCTCAATCAGTTGACGGGATCAAGAAGGGGTTCCCGCCCCAAACGGGGCGGGAACAAAGGTGTTTCAGATGATTTGACTCAAATCTGCTTGGCCAGCTCGATGAAGTCCATGGAGTTGTCCAGGATGGTCAGAGGAGTGCCGTTGGCAGTCTTGAAGGCGTCGTAACGGCCGTCGGTGTTGACGTCCTTGATCACGACCATCCAGGAAGCGCTGGGGCAAACGGCGTCGATGCAGCGCTCGTTGGAGTTGGTGGCAACGTCAGAACGCTTGTCCTTCTCCAGCATCACGGCGACGACGGGAACGTTGGCTTCCTTGGCAGCGGCCATCACTTCGTTGACGCGGGCGATTTCCTCGTCAATGGTGATGCCGGTGGCGCCCAGGCCCTTATCGGTGGAGCCGATAACGACGAAGATGGCGCTGTACTCGCGGGCGGTCACGTCAGCAGCATAGGGAACGTCAACATAGAAGAAGTCCTGCTCCTCGACCAGAGTGCCGGCACGGCTGAACAGCAGACGGCCCATCTTGCCGCCGGGGCCCTGACCAGCGTTGGTGATCATCACGGGGCCGTCAAAGGTCATGACGGGATCGCCGGAGATGGCGGCGCTGGCGAACATGGGGATGGTCATCAGCAGAGCGAGAACCAGAGCAAAGCTTACGATCTTTTTCATTTTCCAAATCTCCTTTTCCATTTTTGGTTTCTGTTATTATGGGGAATCCAGGAATTTGAGCCTTCTTTCAGGCAGACACAGCAGCACGCTCGCAAGAGCATACTGCCAATCTCCATTGAAGCAGCCTCGCCTCCTTTTCCTTCTGGTGTACTGACAGCTGCACCGCTGCATTATATGCAGACAGATAACTGTGTATTTTTACATCAGTTGGATAATTTCATTATATCACAGTTTCGTCACCCGTCCATCATATTTGTGAAAACGTAAACATTTTGTAAACTATCATCAACTGCTGCCGAAAGCTGTCAAATTGAAAAAGCGTACAAATATGCTTGCGTATGAACGAACAACCGATTACAATAGCAGTATAGCATTCGGTAGTCGCTACCGGTAAATGGATAAAAAGTCAAAAAACAAAGAGGTTTTTGCAATGTATTCCATGAAAGAAGTTTGTAACAAACTGAACCTGAACTATGAAACGCTGAAATTTTATTGTAATCAGGGCCTGCTTCCCACGGTGAAGCGTGACGCCAATAACCGGCGCATTTTTGACGATCACGATATTGCATGGCTGCAAAGCCTTCTCGATCTGAAAAAATGCGGTATGAATCATGAGCAGATAAGGATGTTTATTGATCTTTGCGCTCAGGGCAAAGAAACCATCCCTCAAAGAAAGGCCATCCTTGTGCAAAAGCGTCATGATCTGGAGCAGCACATCCATGAGATCAATCAAACCTTTGCCTACATTGATTACTGCATACACTGGTACGACGACATGCTGGACGGAAAGGTCCCCTATCACTCCGACCTGGTACGGCCGACTCATCCGCAGGAAGGGGCCGCAAAATGAAGCGTACATTCCTTCTGCTGCTTGCGTTTCTCCTGCTGCTCTCCCCCATCGCCGTTTTTGCAAACGAACGCCCTGTCATCGGCGTTGCATGGCGCAGTGATGATATGGAAGCGAACTATTTTTTCTGGGAATATATCCTCTGGAAAGCCGGTGCATCAGCCGTGCCGCTTGCGCCAGTTTGTCTGGATGGATTGGATGCGCCTATGGATGGCATGCTTGATCTGCCATCGGCAAAACGGGTGCGGCAAAACAGTTGGC
The DNA here is from genome assembly GCA_017517815.1 of Clostridia bacterium. The sequence continues at coordinate 57,652 of JAFWYA010000101.1, forward strand.
GCTTTTCCAATGTACAAAGCGTGATGGACGGCGTGGACGCCGTATTTTTCTCCGGCGGTGAAGACATCAGCCCAACGCTGCTTGAAGTTCCACAGCCTTCTTTAAATAACGGCGAACCCTACTGCGCCGCACGCGATGTTTCGGACTATCTGCTTATGAGCTATTGTCTGGACAACGACATTCCCCTGCTGGCCGTTTGCCGCGGCATGCAAATGCTGACCGTGGTTTCCGGCGGAAGCCTGATTCAGGATCTCGGCAATGCCTGTGCAGCAAACGGTTTGCTCTACAACGATACGCATCGCATGCCAGAAACCGTTTCCGGTCGCGACCACGCCAGACATGACGTTAAGGTAACTGATCCTTCCTCTCATTTGGGAAGAATCGTTGCGGCTGAAGGTTTGGCTAAGGTGGCATCATGGCACCATCAGGCAGTAACCAGGCTTGAAAACACCCCGTTGAAGGCAACAGGCATTCACTCAGCAAATGGTCTCACCGTCATTGAAGCCGTCGAACGTACGGATCAGACCTTTGCCATAGGCGTTCAGTTTCATCCCGAGGTCACCTGCCGGCGCGTGCTGGTTGATCTGGCCGACGACCCCTGCGATTATGACACCTGCCTGCGTTTCTTTGAGGAACTGGCCAATCAGGCCGCTTGTGCAGATGACTGATTGAATGAAACACATACAAAAAACCACCGCATACATGCGGTGGTTTTTTGTATGTATCAGAAGCAAACGCTGCTTCTGATGGGATCCAGTACAGTCTGAACAGCTTCGGTCGTTTCATACTCCTGCGCAAGCAGTTCAAGCATTTCACTTTCGAAGGCTTCCAGTTCTGCCAGCACGCTTTCCGGCTGATCCGTTACGGTGCTCAGTGCATTGTAACGGGCCCTGCGATATGCGGCCTCGTCGGCATAACCGGCGATGTCCAGCAATTCGTCATTGGGGAAGATACGTGCCATGGGGTTGATGATGGCATTTTCACCGTCGTGGATGAGCAGGCCCAGCGAACCGATGCCCCTGATGCTGCGCAGGTGACTGAGCACCTTGAGCCAGAAGGCTTCATCCGCCTTTCCTTCGCACAGATAGATACCAAGCACGCTGAGGTTACCGGTGCGATCCACACCCATGATCACGTACACGGTGTAGGTCTTTCCGGCAATGATCACCTCGAAGTCCAGCACGATGGCTGCCTTCCAGTTCTGCAGCTCGCCCTTCGGAATTTCGGGCTGCACAGGATTGTAGAGGTTGATCCAGTTGCAAATACTCAGTCCGGCCTTGATGGACACATATCCATCCGCCCAGAAGATGAGAGGTTCATCCAGAGTACCTACATTGCCCTTGGCGTCGATGATGATATCGTGCGTCCAGATGTTTTCACCGGTGATGTTGCCGTCGGTGTTGATCTCCAGTCGGTCGGTGTTGACACCAGTCACATCAAGTTCCTTGGAATGGTTGTCAACAATGATCTTATCGCCGCTGCCGTGCAGGTTGTTTACATCGGTATCGATGGGATCATCCATGTCACCGATGTTGAGGGTCAGGTCGTCCGCCTTGATGTTGGGCGCCTGTTCATCGCTGCCGGTGAGGTTGCCGGGCGTTTCGATATACGCCTCATCCTCTGCGGTGATGTTGCCGATCTCGGTATCCTTGAGATTCTTGATGTAAACATTGTCGCCGTGAGCATCCACCTTATCCACCTTTACAGTGAGGGGATCCTGCTTCTGACCAACATCGTTGCCCAGGCTGCTGACGTCGATGCTCTCGCCTTCGATGACTCCGTCGTTGGTCACATTGCCGCCGACGACTGTCACGTCCACCTTGCCGGAGACCGTTGTTTCGTCCAGATTCAGGTCCTCATTGGAGGAGATGTAGATGTTCTCAGGCACGTTGAGGTCAGCCGTACCGCCCACATCAGCACTCAGACCATTGTCTTCGCTGCCGATGTTCTTGCCGGCGTTGATGGTAAGATCGCCGCCTGCAACGATGGAGGAGGTCTGCTTTTCAGCCTGTTCGGTAATTTCTTCGGCCTTCTTCCGCAGCTCTTCGGCCAGCTTGCGCTTGGCCTCAGCCTCGTCAGTCATCTTCTTCGCGGCTTCGTCAGCTTCGTCGAACTTCTTCTGAGCCTCAGCCAGCTGCTCCCTGATCTTTTCCAGTTCCTTTTCAGGAGCCTTCTCAGCAGTCTGCTGCTTGAGAATTTCTTCAAGCTCCTCAATCTGCTTTTCAAGGATGTCAGCGTGGCCCTGCTGCACATAGGCGTCCGCTTCTGCCTTGTCAGCGTCGGCATCAGCCTGGTTGGCATTCTTCTGTGCGTCGATGGCATCTTCGGCGATGTCATGCTGCACATCGTAAATGCTGTCGGGAACGGTGATTTCTGCGTCGTTGTCAGCGGTAATGCGGTCGACGATCAGGTCGCCGGTCACCTCTTCAACATAGACGTTGGTACCATTAGCGGTCAGCGTGCCGCCGTTTTCAGCCTTGGTATCCACCTTCAGCGGATCGCTCTGCGTGCTGACGTCGCCGTCCATGGCATTGAGAACGATGCTTTCAGCGTCCACATTGGCCGGATCACCCAGACGGTCGCCGGTGATAATGGCGCCTTCGCTGGTGATGCTGGCATTGCCGCCGGCGGACATGGTACCCACTGTCAGGTCGCCTTCGGTGTTGCTGACGTTCAGGTCATTCACAGCATCAGCATTCACCTGACCTTCGCTGCTGTCAGCGATCAGGTCCAGCGTGCCTGCGTCGTCTACGTTGATGTCACCCTTGGAATCCGCAGTGATGGTTCCGGTGACATCGGTGGTGAGATAGTTGTCGTTTGTGCCAACGGTACCTTCCTGAGCTGTCAGGTCGGCGTCGCCGCCATCCACCCTGATGTTCAGGTCGCCCTGCGCCTCTTCGCGGGTGTTAACGATGCTGCCGGGGGCTTCAAGGTTCAGGTCTCCGCCGTTCACATTGATGTTGCCAAGGCCCATATCGCCAGTCTTTTCTGCGATGTTTACGTTGCCGCCCGCATTCACGTTCAGCTGCGTAGCATCCTTCTCGTACTCAACGCGCAGCCAGTCGAAGTCAATTTCGGTCTCCAGGCCCCAGTTTTCATTGGGTCTGTCAGCCTTGTCCTGTTCGCTGGTCGGGTTGCCGTCCTTGTCCAGCGGCCTGGTGGTCACATCATCGTAACCCTGCTCGCTATCGGGGTTCGGGGCAGGCTTGTTCATATTGCCCACCAGTGTGGGACGATTATCTCGCTGTTCAATGACAAGCTGCTGGTTGTCGCCCACGCCGTCCTGTGCGTTGAGATTGATATCCTTGCCCAGCACGTTGTACTCTTCACCGGCCTTACCTTCAATGGCGCCGGTTTGGGAGGTGAGGGTCACATCGCCTCGGTCGGAGAAAATCTTTCCTGCGGTGAGGGTACCCACGCTCTGGGTAATGGTGATGGAGCCTTCGTTGTCGGCATATGCGCTGCCGACCGCCTCGCCCACTTCGATGAACGCCTCGCGTGCGGGCGGATCTTCGGGCTGGTTGAGCTGATGTTCGTTGTAGTTATCAGCTGCATTCTGCCAGGCCTGTTCAATCAGTTCGCTGATCTCCTCGCCGGTGAGGATTCCGCCAAGCTGGCTGGCCAGCTCGTCAATGTCAAGCACGTTGTCGGCAAGACTCTGACGGAAGTATTCCTCCGCCTTTTCAGTGCTGATCACATACTTGCCGGTTTCCTCTCCGTTCTTGTCCAGCGCGGAGCTGTTGAACTCAGGCAGAATCATCTGCGCCAGCTGTTCAAAGCCGGTGAAAGGTTCATCCTCGTTCTTTTCCTCGCCCAGCTTGTAGAGCTTGCTGATCTGTTCGGCAGTCACAGCCGCATTGGGGTCGGCGCCCAGAATGATGGCCGCAGCGTCCTTCGCAGTGATCATGCCGCTGGCGAGCAGGTTCGCCATGCTGTCTTCAGTAAGGATCTTTGCCCAGTCGGTACGGTCAAGGCGTTCAATGAAGAGATCCGCCAGATTGTCCAGCATTTCAGCCTTCAGCTCGCCATAGACAGTATCCGTGGGTGCATCGCCGATGTAGTCGCCGGTCTGCCATTCGCCATTTTCGTCGCGTCCATCACGGATGTCCAGTTCGGGACGCTTGGCTTCATGGGCATCGCCTGTCAGTTCCACAAAGTCGATGTAGTAATTGTTGACCTTCTCGATGAAGAGCGTGTCGTTAGTGTCGATGATGAGCGACTGCTCCTTGTCGGCGATGTTGCCGACATCCTGCGCAGCGTCCATTACCTGATCACCGGCGCTGAGGGTAAGCTTCACATCGTTTCCGCCCTCGTTGTCACGGTAGCGGATGTAGCCATCCTGAGCAGTGGTATCGATGTTGCCCTTGTGAGAGGTCAGAGTGAGATTGCTTTCCTCAGACTCAATGGTCGTGAAGGTGAGATCCTTGTCAGCCGTCAGCGTTGTGGCGGATTCCTTCATCGTCAGGGTGTCCTTCAGGTTGATGGCGCCACCATTGGCCATCACGTCAGTGGTGCTGTTGGTCAGTTCAATAGCGCCTTCGATGCTCACATCCTGACCAGCGGTCATCGTGGTGGTCGTATCTTCAGCGGTCAGGCTGCTGTTCAGATCAATGCTGCCTTCCGTCGCCGTTACGGTGGTGGAACCGCCGGTGATGCTGACCTTGCCTTCGATGCTCGCATTCTGTCCAGCGGTCATCGTGGTGGTCGTCTCTTCAGCGGTCAGGCTGCTGTTCAGAGCAATGCTGCCTTCCGTCGCCGTCACGGTGGTAGAACCGCCGCTGATGTTGGTCTCGCCGTCGATGCTCGCATTCTGACCGGCGGTCATTGTGGTGGTCGTATCTTCAGCGGTCAGGCTGCTGTTCAGATCAATGCTGCCTTCCGTCGCCGTCACGGTGGTAGAACCGCCGCTGATGCTGACCGCACCTTCGATGCTCGCATTCTGACCGGCGGTCATTGTGGTGGTCGTATCTTCAGCGGTCAGGCTGCTGTTGAGCTCGATGCTGCCTTCCGTCGCCGTCACGGTGGTAGAACCGCCGCTGATGCTGACCGCGCCTTCGATGCTCGCGTTCTGACCGGCGGTCATTGTGGTGGTCGTATCTTCAGCGGTCAGGCTGCTGTTCAGATCAATGCTGCCTTCCGTCGCCGTTACGGTGGTGGAGCCGCCGCTGATGCTGACCGCACCTTCGATGCTCGCGTTCTGACCAGCAGTCATTGTGGTGGTCGCGTCTTCGGCAGTGAAGGTACTGCCAAGATCAATGCTGCCTTCCGTCGCCGTTACGATAGCTGAACCGTCGCTGATGCTGGTCTCGCCGTCGATGGTCACGTCCTGACCAGCGGTCAGGGTGGTGTCCGCATCTTCGGTCGTCAGGCTGCTGTTGAGCTCGATGCTGCCTTCGGTCGCTTTCACAGTGGTATTGCTTTGCGCAAAGTTTGCATCGCCGTCAAAGGTCACATTCTGGCCAGCTTCCATCGTTGTGATGGAGCCCTCTGCCGTCAGGTCGTCCTTCAGGACGATGCTGCCGTCGGTGTTGAACTCTGCAGTGACATCCGTTTCGGTGACGGTCTTTTCAAAGGTGATGTTCCCGGTTTCGTCAGCATCGCTGCCGGCAGTAACGGCAACCTCAGAGTCGGTAAACACAGCTTCAGACTTCACGGTGAAGTCTTCCCCAGCCGTCACGTTCAGGCTGGCATCATCCAGATTCATCGCGCCGTTTGCGGCGTCGCCGATCACCACATCGGTTCCGGCAATGATGGTGGTCTGCGCGATCTTTGCAAGCGTCTCGCTTTCCACAGTGCCGTCCATGGTGAAGGAATCGATCACGACTTCTGCACCGGCATTGATGCTAAGGCTGCTGTCGTCTTCCACATTGGCAGAACCCAGATCGATCTTGCCCTCGGCAACCAGGTTCACCACGGAAGTTTCGTTTTCGCCCGCCTGATCGGTGCTGATATCCAGCGCCTTCTGGGTCACGATGTCCTTGTTGGCCTTCAGGTCAACCACGCCGCCGTTGATAACGGTCATGTTGCCGAAGAACACATTGCCCTCGGTGGATTCAGCCCTGAGGGTGGTATCGCCCAGCTGACCAAGGCCGTCCACGGTGATATCGTCGCTGAAGACGATATCCTTGTCGGATTCGATGAAGGCGTCGGTTTCCAGATTGCTGTCGCCTTCAAGGTTCCTGAAGTCTACCTTGCCGGCTGCTTCGATCTCCATGGGGTTCTGGGCTGTGCCGATCGAACCGCTGGATGCCGTTACGAAGGTCACGTCGCCAGCCGTTGCGGTGATGTTGGTCACCTTGCCGCTGGAGGTATCGTTGCTGTCGATGAGGCTGCCGGTGGTGTCGTTCATGGTGATGGTCACGCTGCTGCCGGTGATGTCGCCCAGATTGTACTGGGTACTGGTCACTTCGCTGACATTCTGCGTCTTTTCTGCGGTGCCGCCCATTTCGACCGTACCGTCAGAACCGACGATCTGGCCCTCATCCTCCAGCAGAGTCACATACACGCTGGCAACCATGGGCAGCGTGACGGAGCTCGCCGTGAGGTTTCCGCCGGTCAGTTCAGCCGCTTCGTAATCCATGATGTGGTTCCAAACACCCTGATTCAGCGTGTAGTATTCCTTCACGCCGTTCACGGTGCGGGTGGCCAGAATGCCAGCCTCGGTCTCTGCGATCACATTGAGGGTGATCTGTGCTTCCTGAATGAAGAGCACTTCTTCACCGGCAGCATTCTTGAGAGTGGTGCTGGTAACTCTGGCATTGTCCACCTTGTCGCCCAGCGTCTTGTCAACGTCCACGCCGTTTACGCCGGTCTGCGTCTGCTCTTCCCTGGTCATCAGCAGCACCCAGTCGTTGGCGTCTGCATCAAACTGGTAGTAATTATCCAGCATATCGCGGGCGATGGCGCCGTCTTCAAAGCCGGTAATGGACTCCAGCATCACCTGCTGGTTCTTGATGGTTCCGTCGCTCTTATCAGTCTTCTTGATGGTGACGACGGGCATGTAGATGATGTCGCTGTCATCGCGCACCAGATCGGTGGCGATGATCTTTTCAGACTCGTACCTGCCGGTTACAGAATTGTACACCGCAGTGAAGGCAGCCATGCCGCTGGCCATTTCAACCACGCTGTTGCCGCTGGCGTCTTCGACCGTGCGGAAGATGACCGCCTGACCATTCAGGCTGGCGTCGCTGCTCTTCTGAATGAAGAGAGAGTCCGTAATGCGGTAGGCATTGGTGTCGATTACGAGGTTGTTGGACGGAAGGCTGGTCTCCTTGATCTTCACGCCGTTGGTTTCGCCCACGATGGTCACAGCATCATTGGCCGTGGTATCGAAGCTGATCTCGTGCGTGTAGCTCTTGCTGACCTGACCGTTATCATCCACCTCGCTGCCGGTGGGAGCCAGCGTAAGGCCGATCTGATTGAGCCTGCTGTAGGTAAGTTTGTACTGCCAGGTAGCAAGATTCTGAGCATGCGTATAATAAATCCTCTCGTCCTCCTCGTTGACTTTGCCGCTCCAGACACACAGGTTCCACGTCTCGTAAGTGGTCGTGATATCAACGTCCCAATATGTTCCGCCCAGTGCCTGATAGACGGTCCTGAGTGCAGCATCTTCAGCGCTGGCTGCCGCATCGGGAGCCACACCGAAGCTTCTCTGATGGTTGTCGGTGTGCCCGACTTCCTTCACATGAGTCAGTTCGAAGGTGCTTTCACCGCTTCCTTTATCAACGACTGCGTACCACTTGTGCGACGTATCGTCATAACGAACAATGAACTTGGTGAAGTCTGCCAGCACGCCTTCGCCAGCCTTCAGACCTGCGAAGTCGTTCCATTCGTACGTGCTGCCGGTGGAAGTGATCTTGGGGTAAAGTTTATCTTCGCTATCAACAAGATAATACTTGCCTTCCCTGTTCTTGAATTCCCTGTAAACGATACTGTACTCATTGCCCTTGTAGGTAATGGTCGTCCAGTCGTCGGCGCTTCCATAATATTTGTCTTCGTATACATGGAATTCCTGATTCTGACTGGTACTGGTATTACCCGCTCCCAGGCCCTCCAGCAGGTATGCCCTGATGGTATCGGCCGATGTGTTGTGGGCCAGCACGTACGTCTTGCCCAGCTTACCCTTGACGATGTCATTGGGATTGATGCCGGTGTCAAGGTAGTAGTACGTGGTTCCTTCGTGGTAGTACCACTCCTTCAGCGTGCTCACGGTAGAGACAGTGCCCAGATCTCCCTGGTTGATGACCTTGTCGTTTTCGTCGCGCTGCACCTTGCTGGCGTCGTCGGGATCGGTGTACATGAACTTGAACTTGCCTTCGCTGACCAGCTGCATCAGCCAGTTGCCGCTGATGGCAGACAGCAGTGCCTCGTAGGCGTAGCCGTCCATGACAGACAGTTCGCCGGTGGTCAGGTTGAAAGCTACGCCCGTGGCCAGCGTTACGCAGTTGCTGGCAGAGTCGTACTTGTAATCAGCCAGGCCGAAGTCAATGCCGTCCTCGGTAATGCGGACGATCTCTCCTTCTGCGTCGGTGAAGATGCGGGTACCATTGGGCAGCAGGTAGACGGATACGCCGGTGGCGATGTCGTAGCTTTCCAGATAGTACTCCAGGGCAGAACGGTCGGGAATGGTCACATCCTGCGTGAGGCCCTTCAGGCCGTCCATCACGTACTCCAGCGTACCGGGCACGGGAATGGTAACGGTCTTGGTACCGGCCTTCTGATACAGGCGCTTGGCTGTATCCAGCAGCAGGTCCACTTCGCCGCCGGCCATGATGTGCCTGGTGTTGAGGTTGGGTTCGAAGGTTTCCGTGCTCGGAGTCAGGCTGGCCCACTGGTCGGCGGGCACCACTTCCATCATCATGGGCGTGAGCGACAGGTACACATTGCCGGCCGCGTCGACGCTGATGAAGGTCTCCTGCTTCAGTTCTTCCACCGTTTCATTGGCGGCGTGGGTGAACAGCCATGCGGTGAAGCGCTTGCTGGCGCTTTCACCCACATTGTTTGCACCGGAGATGATCAGCATGTTGGCCCATACAGGCGCAACCGTGCCGCCGCTGCTGACAGAACTGACGCCCTGCACGCTGGTCAGGTTACCCATAGGAACGACGCCGTCTTCATTTAGCTTGTCATCATCGTAGTCGTCATCCGTCCATTCGAAGGTCACGCTGCCGCGCTGGTTGGCGATGAGGCCATTGACGGCCACGTCGCCGGTACCACGGCTGGTCACCCTGATTTCAGGCTGAGACAGGTCGGTATTGACGATGGTGTAGGTAGCGGTTCCGCCGAGGGTAACGCGGGGATTGATATAGTTGTCGTTGTGAACGGTGATGCCGGACAGTACGATGTCGTCGTTGGTGCGGTTGGTAATGCGCACATACGGCACATAGCTCTGGTCGTACACCGTGTAATGGCCGCTTGTCACGCCCATGTTGAGGTAACCGGCCTTGTTGTTGGAGATCAGGCGGAAGGTCACCTTGTCATTGGCCTGATCAATGTTCCAGATGCTCTTTTCGTCCTTGATGCCTACCTGACGCACCTCGGTCTGGCCGTTCTTGCCTTCGTAAATGTCGATCACGATGCCTGCAGCGGCGTCGCCGATGTAGAACTTCGTGTTTTCATTCACGGTAGTGACAGCATCGTGGTTTTTACTCACGCTGCCTTCCTTTTCCTTGACAATGAAGCCGGACGTATCGCGGATGCGGTCAGCCGTGCCGGAGTACTTGCTGGCATTGATGTTTGCATTGGCAGTGTGGATTGCCACGCCTGTGCCGACATTCGTAGTGGAAGTACCCTCGATATCAGCGTCTGCAGCCGCCACAGCATGGCCGATGGCGCCCAGGTACACCTTGGCACGGGAACCGATGTTGCGGCTGAGGTAGGACGGCGCGCTGGTGCTGGTCATGTTGACCGTATCATAACCGCGCAGCCTTGCATTCTTCAAAGAGGTCTGAGGATTGATTTCAACAGTGAGATTGCTGTCGGCATCCACGTTCGCGCCCAGCGCCTTGGCCGATGCGTGACTGAAGATATCAACATTGATCTCAGTGGTCTTGGCATGGATTTCCACATTGCGGGCAGTGATCTCAGCGCCGTAGGCCACATCGCCGTCGATCTGCACAACGGGAGTGATTCTGACGGTTGCGTTGCTTCTTGCCAGCGGCTCAGCGCCCAGGCCGGAAGCATAGGCATAAGCATGAGAGAACAGCTTATCCATCGAGGCGTCAGCCCAGATGTGGATCATGCCGAAGGTGTTGGTCAGCTTTGCCTTGCCAACCGTGACCTCGCTGCTGGAAGTAATATCGGCATCGGTGGTCGTGTGCTTGAAGTCGGTGAAGGCCAAGCCTTCCAGACGGGCGATGGTCTGAATATCGTCATTCGTGCCCGACTGGGCCAGCACTTCGATATCGCCAAAGTCGGATTCAATGTTTGCGCCGTCGGCAATTTCGGCTTCCGTGCTACGGTTCAGCACGTTCTTCGCCTGCAGATCGCCGTCATTGGCGAAACCGCCCCTGGTATCAGCCACGGTTCGGGCCGTCATGACCGAGCTGGAGAACGACTTGATCAGCACATCGCCGGTGGCAATGATGGAAGAATTGCCTACCCTTACCTTGTTGCGGATATTTTGTTCATTGTCGCCATACATGTGGTCGACCGATACGACGAAGGAGATCGTGCTGGCAACAGCCTCAGAGAACGAAGTAGCTGCATCGGCGGTGGTGATCTTTACATCGCCGCCCACCTTGATGGTGGAACCGTTGCCCACATAAGCCTGCGTGTCGTAGAAGCTGCGGGTGGGAGCCTTGGTGTTTGCAACTTCAACGGCGCTTACCGAGGTGCCCTTTCTGACATCTGCCTTGGCACTGCCGGTATTGTCAGCATGCACGTTCAGGTTGCCGCTCAGCGTGATTTTGGCATTGTCGCCGATATAAGCCTGAACACTCTGGCGCACATCATCGCTTTCGCCCACATTTGCCTGTGCCTTCAAAGACCTGGCGGAGATCAGGCTGGCAGACAACAGGCCAGTGGAATGCGCCTCAGAGGTTGTGCGGCCGGTTGCAGTGATATTCAGGCTGTTGGCCTCGATCTCGGTGTTCTGGGCAAAGCCGTGCACGGTGTCGCGGGTCAGCGAGCTGGAATCGAAGTTGCCGTAGCTGACCAGTCCGATATTGACGTCGTTGCGGATTTTGCTGATCGCGCTGGTATAGGCGTCCGCATTGACCGTGATGCTCTTTGCCGTCAGCTTGCCGGCCATGCCGGTTGAGGTATTGGAATTCAGTCCGGCCCTGACGGTGGTTCTGCTCTCAGCTCTGGACTTGTTGATTTCGGCCGCCAGCGCCTTGAAGCTGCCGGTGGGACCGTTCACAGAGGATGTAGCCTTGCCGGCATTTTCTTTCGTTCCAAAGCAGGCAGTGATGGTCACATTATCGGCGTCCATACTGCCGGTGTTGGTCACGAAAGCTTCGACCAGCGCATCCAGTCTGGCGTACACTTCGTTGACGGCAACATTCAGGCCGCTGACCTGAACGCTGGAATCAAAGCTGAATGCATTGGCAGTGCCGGTAGCGGTAGCTTCGATGGTTACGTCGCCGCGCACGATACCCTTGCCGCCGAAGACAGCGCGGGTGGTGTTGGCAACGGTTTTGTCCCCCACCATCTGACTGGAGGTGGCACTCGCCTTGTTGTAGCTGCCGCCTGCGAGGCTTGCGTCAAGGCCGCCGGCTGCGCCGGTCTTTGCTTCAGAGGACACATTGGAGTCGGCCAGCACTTCAACGCTGCCGGCGTCCAGGCTGCCGCTGCCAAGGTCGACCTTCGCCTCGAAGGTACCGGCAGCGCTTGCATTGGTGATGAGTACGGTCACATTGGCTACATTCACCGTACTACCAACGCTTACATCAGCCAGTGCCTTAGAGGTGCCCTCAGTCTTCAGATGAAGCAGACCGTCGGTGATGATGCTGCCACCGCTCACCTCTGTGCTCACATTAATGTTGACAATTGCATCGGCATTGCTGGTCTTGACAGTACCGGCAGAAATGCTCACGTTGCTGCCGCCGTTGCTGCCTACAGTTGCTTTGGCAGCGTAGCCGCTGTTTTTGTTGAATGCCGAGTCCAGATAGATGTTCTTTGCGTTGACCGTACCACTTTCAATAGCGACCTTCTGCGTGCCGCCGACAACAGCGTCCACATCGTTGACAGCAACGCTGATACCGCTGACGGTGTTCAGGCCGTCAATGCGCGCGGTAGCCGAAGCGGTACCGGAAGCATCCATATCAATGGAGCCGCTGGTGGTTACACTGGCTGCGCCGCTGATGGCGGTCTTTGCATTCACGCTGGTCCGCGCATCCGCAGTGTTCACTTTCACGCTCAGCAGGGACACATCCACGCCGCCCTTGGGCTGGCTGCCGATGGCGTTCGCGCTGGCGGTATAAATGTTGTTCAATCGGATGCTGTCGGAATCAGTGCTGGTGGTGTTGATGGTGCCGCCGCTGATGTAGGCCTGGAAGTCGCCGGAAGCGTTGGCAATGATCGTGCTCACACCGGCACCGGCCAGACCCAGACTTACGTTGGTCCCATTGGGAGCCGCGTATGCCTTGGAGGTGCCGATCGCGCTGATGTTCAGCTTCGAAGCCTCCAGCCTGCCGCCTGCGTAGGCATGGTTTGTAGCATTGTTCGTTGCGGTAATGGTATGCACACCCACTTCGAACGCAGCACCATTGGCTTCTGCTCCGGTCGTGGTGGCGTTGGCAGTGGAGCCCTTGCCCTGGTTGAAATTGGAAGTAATGGTCACATTGCCGACCGTAACGCTTTCAGCGTCAGCATAAGCCTTCTGCGTGCCGCTTACGGTAGCGCTCACGGTGTTTACAGCAACCGTCGCGCCGCTGAAAACGCCATTGGGCTGACCCACAGTGGCATTCGCCTCGGCTTCACCATTGGCGGTGATGGCAGCATTGCCGTTCACATGCACGGTGCCTCCGGTGATAGCAGCGTTAGAAGTTACATTCGTTGTGGCAACTGCGGTGTTGGTAGTAATGTCCATTCCGCTTACGCCCACGGATGCGCCGCCGATGGCCTGACCGGTAACGGCATTGGCAATGGCAGTGTAACCAGTATCAATGGTCATGCCGCCAACGCCGACCTTCACGGTTTCTTCGCCGGAATTGACAGTCGCATTGAAGGTGCCGTCCGCCTTGGCGGTCATCACATTCACGCCGATGCCGCCAAGATTGACGCCAGCCGTGGTGCTGCCGGGAGCTGCATAAGCATCGGACTTGCCATCGGAGCGCACCGTCAGCATGTAAACATCGGTGCCGCCGTCAACGCTGGCCGTGCTGCTGGCGTTGCTTCCGGCGACCAGCACATTGGCCTTGGCAGAAACCATGGTCACATCCACAGCGGTGCCAGTGGTCTCGGCATGAGCCGTATGATCCGTATAATCCTTGTAATTCTGATTCAGATGGGAGGTAACATTCAGACCGCCTCTGGTCGTGATCTGTTTGCCGCCTGCGCTGGCAGTCTGCTCCGTCTTGAGCAGGGCCACACCGACGTTGGCCATGATCTTGGTGTGACCAAGGCTGGCGATCGGGGCCGTAATCAAAGACTTTGCGTAAGAGATACTGTCGGCCAGCACTTTCACGCTGTCTTCATTCGTCGCAGTTGCAGTGGCTTCCACATTCCCCTTGCCGGAGATGGAAGCTTTGATGTTAGCCTTTGCGGAAGCGACAGCCACATTGGTGCTGAAGCCCAGCGCATTCACATCAATGCTCGCATTCTCTTCAAAGCCGGAAGGTGTAAGCTGCGTTTCTGCACGGGTCAGAATATCGTCAGCCTTCACAGTAATGGTGCCAGCCTTCACGCTGCCGCCTTCAGGCAGATCAATTTCAGCCTTGAAGGTGCCCTGTGCGTAAGCAAAGCCGGAAAGTACCGTGCCGGTAACTCCGCCGACATTGGCGAGGTTACTGATGCTCACGCTGGTACCCGCGTTGCCGCCGGACAGCACATTCAGGTCGCCGGTTGCCTCGATCTTATTGGCCTTGACACGAGCAGTCGATTCACTGCGGCCATAGGCAACGGCGATGCTCGCCGTGATATTGGTCATACCAGCCGAGCCGTTGATCAGCGTTACCCTGGAAGTGTCCTTCTCAGAGTCATTGGTTGTTTCGTTCAGTTTGGAGCTTACAGTAACGTCGCCGGCGGTGATCACGCCGCTGTCGACCGTCGCCTGCTGCACATTGCGCAGCACAGCCACGGCCACAGAGCCGTTGACGTTGAGGGTGCCAAGCTGCAGGCCCAGCATGTTGGCCTCGGCCTGCGCCTTGCCATTGGCGTTAACGTTCAGAGCAGTCGCAGCCTTGAGCTCGCCGACCGTATCGCCCTTGATGCGGGCGATGTTGCTGGAGCGGTTGTCAGCAATCGCAGTATTGACATTGGCCGCAGCACCGCCGGCTGCCACCGTAAGCGCTTCAGCCAAAGCAATGGTATCGCCGTTGGCCTTCACGTTGATGGTGGGAGCGGTGACCGTTGCGCCGGTCGCATCAATCACAGCTTCGTTGTCAGCACGCAGCTGCACGTAAGCGATGCTTGCACCCACAGCTGCACCGCCAATGTTTGCGCTGCTGAACAAAGACTGGGAATCTGCATACAGGTTGGCGGTCACATCGATCAGGTTGGCGGTCACATTCTTATTCAGAATGCCGGTGACCGCATCCGTATCGTTGATGGCAACCATTACGGCCGCACTCACGCCAGCCGCACCGCCGGCAATTGCAACCATAACAGGCTTGGCTTTGCTTTCAACGTCGCTTTGTACCTTGACTCTGCCAGCGTTGATGGTACCCGCAGCTGCAGCCGCGTTTTCTTCGTCGGGACTTACGCCGATGAAGGTATGCACAGCGGGCGATACAACGGCCACAAGGCCGGCGACGTTAGCGCCCACCACGCCTACGCCTACATTGAACAGATAGATTTTAGAGTTGGAAGTATTTCCAGAAGTGACATTGAGGGCAGAAACATTGTCCATGCTGACAGTCTGGTCCACATAGGTGTCAGCATGCAGGCGGTTGACCGTTACGGTCACACCGGTGTTGACGCCGGCAATGCCGCCTGCGATCGCAGCACCTGCTGCAATCGCGTCAAAGTCACTGCTGGTGCTTACATTCACATCATTGACATTGCTGATGGAAGCGCCGTTGGCGATAGACGCCTCGGTCTCGCCCAGCGTTACCACAACCGCCGCAGAGGCATTGACGCTGGCGATACCGGCAGCTGCCATGCCATTGACAGACAGCGTGTTGGGGTAAGAAGCCGTCGCGCTGACATTGAGGTCGTTGCTCTTAAGCACCTCGCCGTCCATATAGGCGACGGTGGTGTTGCTCAGGCTGACAGCAGAACCCAGCACGCCCACACCGGCAATACCGCCGCTGCCCGCGATGGATACCACGCGGATGGTGCGGTCAATGACGCTGACTTCGCCGTCGAGCTGTTTGGCAACATACTTGTTGCGCATTGTGTCATCTTCACTGGTGGTGGAGTACTTTTCAGAGTGAGAAACAGCGGTTACGTTGATGTCGCCTTCGGCCTGAAGCACCGCGCCGTTATTGACGCCTGCTTCCACGTTGCTGAACAGCACTGCAGCCGCCACGCCAATGCCCACACCTGCAGCGCCACTGGCGCTGAGGGTGACATTGAACATTTCCATCTGCACAAGTTCGTCAGCCTTGACGTTGATGTCACCGGCAGAGACGATCCTGATCTTTCCGCCCTGCTCGCCCACGATCGCCTTCACGGCGTTCTGAGGATCAAAGGAGGGACGGGTGCTGAGAATATTGGATGCATTATCGATGTCGGTGTTGGCATTGGCCGTTACGGTCTCAGCACCGTCATCAGTGCTGTCGCCCGGGAAGGCATGATCTTCGCCGCGGCCGTTATCGCCATCGTCATCGAAATTGCTGTTGGAGAAGTCGTCGCTCACATATCCTCTGGATGCATCGAAGTTGCCCGCATCATCGCCCAGCTGGATGTCCGAGTTGCGCACGCCGTCGCCCTCGAGCTTTTCGCCGAGGTCGTCCATGCTGTAGCCTTCAAGGTATTCATTTTCGCCATCGAAAACTTTCTTATTAAAGGCAGCACCGTCAAAGCCGCCGACTTCGTTCTTGCCGGTCTGCTTGTTGTAGCCGGACAGCTGATCAGCAGAATCCTGATCCAGCTTGCCGCCCAGCACGGTGGTCATCACCGTCAGGGCTACAGAAGCGGTGCCGCTGAAAGAACCGTTGGCTGCATAGCTGCGAATATCGCGCACAGCATCGGCGGTTACATTCACGTCGCCGGTTGCGGAGGTGATCAGGTTGTTCTGCAAGTCTTCGCCGCCCATGAAACCGGCTTCCACAGAACCCTGCATAACAGCCACAGCTGCAGTGAGGGTCACAGCTGCAACGCCGCTGCCCGCCACATTGCCGATCACGCCCACAAACTGCGCCTTGTCAAACGCAGTCATATCAATGGCGTTGGCAGTGATGCTTACATTTTTCTTTGCCTTGGCGCGGGTTTCCTGGGTAGAAACGGTCACAGCAACCGTGCCGGACACAGCCGCAGTGCCGCTGCCCGTAGCGCCAATAGCATCGGTAGTAATGGTTTCCTTGCTTTCGCCCTTCACGGACACATTGCCTGCAGCGTTAAGGACGGAGTTCTCCGTCAGGAACGCTTCGCTGCTGCCCTTGAAGTAGGTGACGATCGCAACGGGGGTCACGGATGCAGTGCCCGAACCGGCCACAGCGCCCGCCACGTTCACCAGCAGGCTGTCAGCCATGCTGTGAACGTTGATGTTTTCGCCGGCTTCCACATTGCCGCCGAGGTTGGATTCAACAGTGCTCTGGAAGATGAGCGCATTGGTACCGCCTGCCACAGCAGCCGTGCCTGCACCGGCCACATTGCCGGCAGCCAGAGCAAGGTCGACCTTATTGATGGCCTTGGCATCCACATTGCCCAGTGCCTTCACGTCGCCGTGCATGCTGGCAGTCACGCTGTTGTCATACACCAGCGTATTCACGCCTGCAGCCACGCCAGCCGTGCCAGCCCCACCGATGTTCAGGGTAACGACGACATTCATGTCGTCGGAGTTTGCATTGGCGATGGCATCGCCGGTAGCGCGCACGATGGCGTTTTCACCCACGACAGCGCGCAGTTCCTTGCTGGAAACCAGCGTTACAGCGCTTGCGCCCACACCGGCGGAGCTGCCGCCGCCCAGAGCGCCCGCGACCGTGAATAGGTCTGTGTCATCGTCAGCTTCGACAGTTGCTTCGGCGTCATCGCCGGTAATGCTCGTGCCGAGCGTAAAATCATCAAAGGATTCATAGCCTGCGGCCAGCGTTACCTGCTTGCCGGTTTCGGCGATGACCTGGTTCTTGTTGACAAGCGTGCCGACCACGCCGGCGCCGCCTACGCCGCCGGGAGCCACGCCGCCGCTGACGGCAGCCATCACAAGCAGCGTGTCAGCATTGGCCTTCACGATCACGCCGCGGCGCTTGCCGTCGCGGTTGCTGAATTCATAGCCGCCAGTCACAGCACTGCCGGAAACAGCAGGCGCAGCATGAGCGATCAGGCTGGCCAATTCGCCCACAGTAGCCGTCACAGTATTTTGATTGACCAGCGTGGTAATGGTTGCGCCCACACCCGCCGGACCACTGCCGCTGATCGATACCGTAGGTGCAATGTCGATCAGGTCGGTTTCGAGGTTGGCATATACAACGATGGTATCGCCGGCCTCAACCTTTGCGCCGCCGCCCACTTCAGAGCGGGTGGTGGACTGGGCCACTACGACAGGGATGTTGCCAGCTACGGATGCGCCGCTCGTGCTTGCGCTGCCGGCAGCGGTGATAAAGTAGCTCTTTTCCTTGCCTTCAGCAACGATCACAACATTCTTGCCGGCCTCGAGAGACTCGGCCACCAGAACAGCGTCCGCACCTACCAGCGTGGCGACCTCATGCTCAAATACGCTCACGTTGACAGTTGCACCGGCAGCCACCTGACCGCTAAGGGCTGCACTGGTAAGCACAACCACCTGCAGGGTATCGCCGTCGGATTTCAGGACGATCTGTCCCTTGTTGGAGGCAAGCTTTGCACGCTCACCAACCGAAGCGAGGGTCTTGGACTGGCTGACCAGCACACCAATGGTGCCCGCCACAGCATTGCCTGTGGTGAGGGAGGTAGAGCTGAGCCAGTTGACCAATTCTTCGCTGCTGTCAGCCGTTACGTTGATATTGTTCTTTGCAGCAGCCTTTACGCCGGTGCCAAGAGCAGCCTCGGTGTGGTTGCTGGTTACGATGGCAGAGAAAGTGCCGCCGGCAGCCACTTGGGCAGTGCCGCCGCTTACGCTGGCGGAGATGGGCAGCAGCATCGAAGTATTGTTGGCGCGCACGTTGATCTCGCCGTTGTCAGCAGCAAGATCGCTGTTTTCGCCAACCAGTGCCTTCACGGTGCTGCCAGCCGCAATCACGCTGAGACCGCCGCCGACAGATGCCTTGCCCTCAGCGCCTGCAGCAATGGCCGCAGCGATCGTGGCAGACACGATTTCGGTATCTGCATCAGCATCTACGTCGATGCCGCTGTTGGCCTTCAGGCTGACGTCTTTGCCGATCTGAGCAATGGTCTGGTCGGTCTTGATATCGTTGTATTCATTTCCGTCAGCATCCCAGCTGGTGCGTTCGCGCACATTGACGATGCCCGCCATGTTCACGCCAACACCAATATCAGAGGAAGCGCCCAGAGAGCCGCCGATCAGACGGATGTTGGTATCCGTGTCGGCATCCATATCAAACTTGTTGCTGAGGGTGATGACGCTGCCATCCCCCACCTGCGCCAGCGTGTTGCCCGTGGCGTAGATCATGGACAGGCTGCCCGCCATGCCCAGCTTGGCATCAGTACCGGCATTGATGCCGCCCGCAATGGCTTCCACATAGTAGTTGACCATCGAAGCATAGTTGAGCAGGTCCAGCACCTTGGTCAGGTGCTCAGCCTTCATGTTCAGCTCCAGGCTGTTGTTGCCCAGCTTGCCTTCATCATCGCCCTTGCCGTCAGAAATGTTGATGTTGATCAGGCCCTTGTTCTGGGGATTATCATCCGGCACATTGACGGTGAACAGGGTATTCCAGTCAAAGGGGAACTGGTAGTCGTCAGCCGTAACAGCCTGACGCTGTGCATTCACCTTCAGGCTGGAGGCATGGATGGTGTTGTTCCTGCCGATACCGGCATACAGATCATTTTCAGCATAGAGCACGCCAAAGGAAGCACCCATGCCCACCGTCTGGCCGCCCGCCTGCAGAGCGCTGGCGCGCAGGGCAAGCTTGGACTTGTCGGTGCTGCTGATGCTGATTTCGTCGGCATTAATCACAGTGCCGTCGAGGGTGTATGCATTGCTCTGCGCCATTGCGGCAACCACAGCCACAGCGCCTGCCATGCCGACCTTGCCGCCCTTGCCCGCAATGGAACCGGCTACCGCCTGGGCAGCCAGCAGTCCGGCATACTTGCCGTCCATGTTCTGGGTCAGAGTGGAGTCAACATTGACGTCGCCGCCATCGGTGGTGGTGAGTTCGCCGCCTACGAAGCTGTCAGCCTCGTTCAGGTTGACGGACACCGCTACGCCAGCAGAGATATTGTTTGAATTGGGGTCAAGGACGGTAACAGTTGCACCGGTGCCAGTGGTGCGGAAGTTGCCGCGGTTTTCGGCGTTCACATCTGCGCCGCCAGTGGTGAAGCTGCCTTCCACGGATGCCTTGGCGTCGTGATGGGTCACATTCACGCCCAGTGCTGCCGCAATGTTGATGCTCTGCTTCTGCTGAGCGCTCTGATCCAGCGGCTGGCTGGTGGCCGCGGTATTGGCGTTGCCAAGCGCACCGGTCGCAGCGCTGCTGCTGGGAGCAGCAGGCGTCTGGATGTAGAGGGCCTGCATCAGTGTGCCGGCCAGAGGCAGGTTGGCATTGCTGGCCTTGGCAAACAGCGGGGAGTACTTCTTGGTCATGTGCTGCACAGCCATGGCATTAATGCCGCCGGTAGAGGGCTTGTCGAGCACGTTTGCCAGGTCGACGGCAAAGCGGATCTTGTCCAGATAACGGTCAAGGCTCATACCGGTGACCATAGCAAGCGAAGTTGCCTCATCCTCGTTGGAGGTGATGGCTTCCACAAGAGCATTGCCCTTGATAACGCCGCTGCCGCCCAGACGGGCGATCACGTCAGACAGAGCAATATTTGCCGCAACGCTCGCACCGACGGCAGCCGTTTTGCCCACAGCAAAACCAGAGGTGTGGGTCAGGGTCTGGCCACGCTGGTAGGCATGCAGGATGAGGTTGCGCAGGGCCTCCTCCCCTACTGCCTCACCGGCAAGTAGGCTGCTGTTGAGAATGTTGCCGCCGTTGAGGGCGAGGACAGCGCCGTCCTTCACCTCAGCGCGCACATTATTGGTGATCAGCGTCAGAGCGACCGCAGCATCCGCCGCAATGTCCTTGACACTGCTGTTGTTGGACTTCGCTGCAGGAGCTGCGCCGAAGTTGGGAATGGTCTTGGCCACCTTCTGCTGGGTACCGATCGGGTCCTGACCGGCGGCAGCAACGGTGTCAACGTCGTTTTGAACGGTTGCCTTAACGCCCAGTGCCTTGGCGGTGACGTTACGGTTTTCACCCACCAGCGCATCAGCCCTGGCATTGGCGATGCTCACGGCGAAGGAAGCGCCAACGCCTACAGAATTGCCGCTCTTGTCGACTTGCGGATCCAGCACATTCTTGTCCGGCAGGCCGTTTTCCATTTCGGAAGCGGTAGCCGTGGTGTACACCTTCTGTGCTGCATTGGCGATCAGCGTCACGATGCCGCCGGCAACGATATCGCCGTCAACCACAGCGCTGCGGTCTGCAAAGGCAGCCAGTGTGTCGCCGTCAACCCAGGTAAGCGCTGCGCTGCCGGCAACGCCGACGTTGGCCGCACCCTGACCGGCGATAGCAATGGTGGAGATGCGGCTGCCCATGCCGTCCAATTCGCTGGGATTGCCAAACTTGGCAGTGAGCGCATTGGATAGCAATTCGCGCATGCTTGCGATGGTCGCCTTGGCGTCCATGCCAACCTGGCTGAACAGATTGTCAAGCCGGTCAGCGGCAGCATTGTCGCTGGTCAGCATGCCCAGATAGAACTGCGGATCACCCAGCACAGCCTTGAACTCAGCCATGATGGATTCGACGATGTCAGCAGCCAGCGTTACGGAGGTACTCACGGGAGCATCTTTCAGGCTGGCGATGATCATGTCGGTGATTTCCTTCGAAGCCTTTTGCTTCTCTTCAAAGGAAAGTGCGTTGTATTCGGGATAGTTCTGCAGCAGCTGCTCCAGCTTCATTCCCTGCTTTTCAGCAACAGCGCCCAACAGCACTTCCACGCCCTGCTGGCTTGCAAAGTAATTCACCAGTTCAGCAAGGATCTCTTCAGCAGTACGCTTCTGTGCATCTTCAACAATCTGCGCATTCAGGGTGATGTCGCCGCCTGCCTGTACCTTGCTTGCGCCGATGACAGCCTCGTTGTCGTAGTTCAGATAGTTTACAGCCGCAGCAACGCCCACGCCAACGTTGGACTTGACGGCGCTGCCGTTGGCCTTGATGATGGCGTCTGTATCCTGTTTGGAAGTCAGACTTACGTCCTCAGCCGCAACAATTTCTACATTGTCACCGATGCGGGCCGCAGAACCATTGAACAGAATGTTGGCAGCCAGTGCAGCAGCGATCTGCACATTGCCTTCGCTGGTCGCAGCAGCAGGGCGCTTGGCCGTCAGGTCATTCAGCTTCGTGGCACTCAGATTGCCGGATTTGCTGGCAGGCAGCTTGGCAGCCAGACTCTTCAGCGCATCAACACCGGAGTCGATGGTCTTGTCCACGCCGCCCTTCTTGCCACTGACATTGCCGCCGGTTGTGGTGTTTTGGGAAATTGCTTTTTCAACATCCTCCTGCTTGTTGCCGGTGCTGGTATCATTGCCGCCGGCAATGCCGGTACCGGGCGCAGGACGGATACCGCGGGAACTGGCGCGCACGTCTTCATTCACACGGCTGATGGAAGAAGCATCAATAATGATGTTCTTCGCATTCACACTGTGAACAAGCTCTGCCTCAGCGTTGTCGGAAACGACGATCACGCCGAAGGCAGCGCCCATGCCCACCTTTGCACCAGCCGCCTGGGCGTCCGAAACCAGGTTGCGGGTCATGCTGGTGTGCGCTGCAAGCGTCACATCGCCTGCAACTTCAAGCGTATTTTCGGAGGAGTTTCTTCCTATATAAGAGGTGGTATTTACGCCGCCCAGGCTGAGTGCCAGAACCGGCATAATGCTGGTACCGCCCTCAGCGCCGGCAGCCGCCTCAATGCGGTGCGTACCGGTGAAGCTGGCTGCTGCGTTCACTGCCGACAGCTTGCCGTCAGCCACATTGAACGCAACGCCGTCTTCGATCACCGCACGGTTATCGATGCCAATGGTATCCACAGCGATGCCTGCACCGATGGCCTTGAATCCCGGGCTGCCCACATAGGAAGGCTGGAAAGGCAGCACGCCGGCAGGAATATTGATCTGCACGCGCATGCGCTTGCCGGAAGCATCGCCGGCAGTAATGAAATTGCCGCTGCCGTTTGCCTCAGCATTCACGCTGCCGTCCTTGAGCAGGTAGTACTTCGCGCCGCTGCCGATAGTCGCGTTGTTCTGGGCGGACAGCAGGTGCACAGCGATCGCGCCTGCCAGACCCAGCGAAGCCGACTTGTCCTCCGGTATATGACCGGACTTGGCCACCAGGGAAGACGCCATGTCGCCAAGATCAGCGCGAACGTCAATATCCTTCGCGGTGATCATGCCCTTTTCGATAATGGCATCGGTTTCCTGCATGATGATGCCCAAAGCCAGACCAGCACCGACGGCTGTGCTGGGAACTTCCTCCTGCGTGAAGCCGGGCAGCAGGTTAGGCGTTCTGTACAGCGAAGCGTCAGCACGCATTTCGTTGCGGATCTCGCCAAAGGCGGTAACCGTCACATCTTCTGCGGCCATCACCTGACCCTCTGTGCTGATCAGCGCGGTGGAGTCGGCATTGATGAAGCCCAGAACCAGCGCGCCCAGAACCTGATTCGCCTGCTTCGTTGCTTCGGGAGTTGCGGGCTTGGTGGCGTCGCTAAACAGATTACCCAGCATATTGAAGCCAGCCAGACCAAACAGCTTGCCCAGAATGGTGCGGTTGCCGGCAGGCTGTACACCGACGAGCTTTTCAGTAAAGCCCACAGCCTTAAACAGCGTGAACTGGCCCTGCAGCCCCTTCGACTGAACCGGGATGGAAACAGACACGGTGGTGTTGGCAACGCGAGAGGCAGCATCCACCTCTACCCCAGCCTGCTGGGAAAGAACATTCGCCTTGCCCTGAATGGCCGCTGTGGTATTCAGGTTAATGAAGCTGCCGGAGATGAACACGCCGGTTTGAGGCTTAACGTTGAACTGGTTGCTCGGGTACCCCTGAGACGAAACACCCGTGATCAGATGGTTGCGGGCCAGCAGGCGTACATCGCCGCCTGCGGTGACGGTCGCATTTCCGTCGACGATCACGCTGGTATCAAAGTCTGCTGCGGCCAGCGCTGCGTTGAACTTGGTAACGCCTGCGCCGGAGTGAGCCATAATCTTGATGGCACTGTCAGCGCGAAGCATGACGCCTGCATCCTGCAGGGCAGTCTCGTCCGCAGTTTTCATGCCGGCAACGATTTTGGCATTGTCGGTCACATGCACTTTGGCTTCGCCGCCGACAATACCGATGGAGACCGGAATGACAACCTTCAGCATGGAGTTGGTGGCGTCGACGTTGATATCAACATCTGCCAGCGCATGCACGGAACCGCCGGCCTGCACATTGCCCTTTACATTAACATTGGCATATCCAGCCTTGATGGTGATGGGATTGAAGTCAAGATTCAGCATACCGTTGACAATGGCGTCAGCCGGGATCCAGCTGTGGTGCAGCCACAGCTGCGCCGTCATGTCAACTGCCTTGGAAGCGATCAGCCTGGCATTTTCGCCGATGTTGATATAGATATCGCTGATCGCGTTATAAATGCCCACGTCGGCCTTGATCAGTTCAATTTCATCAGCGGTTTCGCCCTCGGTTTGGGTTTCAATGGTGGGGAAGTCCTCAATCTCAGCAAAAGCCTCATCCTCAGCAAAAGCCTGCAGCAGGATATTCTTGCCGGTGATGGTGCCGGTCACGTCGATCATATCGGCATCGACGATCACGTTGAAATCAGGGGCATCGATCTTTTCAACAGTTGTCAGATGATAATCCTTCGCGACAACATATATATTGGAAAGAATCAGTTCATTTTCGGAAGCAGTGATGTAGTCGGAAGCGGTGAAATTGACCGTGCCCTTGTCATCAGCAGCGGGAGCTACCACATAGTTGGTGAAGGACTGTGCCTGCACCTTCTGGCCAGCGTTGCCCAGAACAACCGTCTGCTTGTTGGCAAGCGTATCGGTATAGGCTTCCATGGTGCTGCCGATCAGAGTGTAGGCGCCGGTATGGTTCTGCCAATAAGGCAGCATCGTAACGTCATCCAGCACAGTCACATTTGCCATGGCTTCGACCTGGAATTCGACGCTGTCGGTGTTTACTTTGGCGTCAATGCGCTTAGAGGCATCCACGTTGGTATTGAGCGTACCGGTCAGATGCAGTCGGTCAAAGCCGCTGTCGCCATTGGCAGTTACCACAACGCCATTCTTGGAGGCGAACGCGATGGTATTGTCAACGGTGATCACGTCGTCGCCCTTGCCGCCAGAAACCTTCACTTCGCCCTTCTCAGCGGGAGCATTCAGGGAAACGAGCGTATCATGCACCAGTTCAGCCGCCGCATTCATCAGCGGGTAGGCGTGAGAAGCGTCGCGGGAACTGCTTACCTTCACACGGTCCTCGCCCTCGCCGCCATTGACGTCGACATTCACGGCATGCGTGTCAACATGGATATTGTAATCTGTAAGCAGGCCCATGCTGTCTTCATAGGCATTGGACTCGATGCGGGTACCATCGGTCACGTCGACATTCACGATGTCGTTGCCGCTGCCGGAATGAACCACAACTTCAACAGGATCGGCCGTCTGGGAAGCAGCAGCTTCCGCACCGGCGACCAGTTCATTCTTCAGTTCAGTAAGGCCAATCTTGCTGACGTTTTCAGCAACGTTATCAAGGAAGGAATCTCCCTCAAGGTCATCGATATTACGGATGATTACTTCATCCACAACAGAAACAGTTGCATCAGCTGTGATATTTGCTGCGGTGGAAGCATCCACTTCAATAACGTCGTCGCCTTCGCCGGTTTCCACCGTGAGGGAACTGCCGAGGTTATCTACATCCAGACTGATATAGTCGTCCTTCTGCGTACCCTGAACACTTACGCTGTCGGCGTTGTCAATATTGACCAGGCCGCGGGTGGACAGGTACAGACCAGCCAGCGCAATGTTAAGGTTGAGCTTGTCAGCATTGATGTTGATATTGCCTTCAACATGCACATCGCCGGATGCATCGGAGTTGAAGCCAGTGATGTTACCGGCCTCATCCTTTTCAATGGCGTCTTCCGCCACGATGCGAATGCTGAGTTTGTCGTCCTGCTTGGACTGGTTTTCGCGCAGGCCGAGGATCTGCGCAATCAGGTCACGGATGCTGGTAGAATCGGAGTTATCGAGATTGACGCCGTTTTCATACGTACCCTTGGAAACAACAACCGTTGCCGTGCGGTCGGCAGTATCTTCGTTGTTTTCATACAGGCCCTTGATATAGGTCAGCGCGCCTTCTAGGCCCTGCTGGATAGCATTGGCCTTATTGGCCTCGTTGTTATAGATCAGGTTCTGGCTTTCGTAAATATAGGCGGAGCCCTTCGGGACCGAGTATGTTTCGTCCTGAATATCGCCTGCGCCAGTTACGTAATCGGTGGTATCGCCGCCCTCGGTAGCGTCGCCCTCTTCTGCGACGGACATGATAGCTGCATCAGCGCCGTAAGAAGCAGTGGCAATGCCATCGTTGGCAGGAGTAGGAGAACCAACAATCGCCGAACCAACGATGCCTGTGCTGAGAATACCATTTGCGTCGCCGGAGGAGGGAATGTCACCCGTAGGAATGGCGTCGCCGGTGGTCGTGTCGTCGCCGGTCGTGGTATCGTCGCCGGTGGTGGTATCGTCGCCGGTGGTGGTATCGTCACCGGTGGTGGAATCGTCACCGGTGGTAGTATCATCATCGGTGGTCGTGTTGTCGCCGGTGGTGGTATCGTCACCAGTGGTGGTATCGTCGCCGGTGGTGGTATCGTCATCGGTGGTCGTGTTGTCACCAGTGGTGGTGTCATCGGTGGTGGTGTCACCGGTAGTGGTGTCATCGCCGGTAGTAGTGTTGTCGCCGGTGGTGGTATCGTCGCCGGTGGTGTTGTCGTCGTCGGTGGTGGTATCGTCACCAGTGGTGGTGTTATCGCCGGTGGTGGTATCGTCACCGGTGGTAGTATCGTCATCGGTGGTCGTGTTGTCACCAGTGGTGGTATCGTCACCGGTGGTGGTGTTATCGCCAGTGGTGGTATCATCGCCGGTGGTGGTATCATCACCAGTGGTGGTATCGTCACCAGTGGTGGTATCGTCACCAGTGGTGGTATCGTCACCGGTGGTAGTATCGTCATCGGTGGTCGTGTTGTCGCCGGTGGTGGTATCGTCACCAGTGGTGGTATCGTCACCAGTGGTGGTATCGTCACC
>JAFWYA010000102.1 GCA_017517815.1 Clostridia bacterium
GGAACCCGAACCTGAACCCGAACCTGAACCCGTTGTGCCTACCTTCAGCCTGACGGTTGAAAACGGCAGCGGCGATCAGAACGGTCTGGCGGCAGATGCTTCTGTGTCGGTGAAGGCGGATGAGCCTGCAGCGGGCATGATGTTCGACAAATGGGAGCTGGTCAGCGGAAGCGGCAACTTCCACAGCAGCGCCAATGCCTCCACCACATTCTACCTGAAGGGTGCGGATGCGGCGATCAAGGCCACCTACAAGGCCATTCCCACCTGCACGCTGACGGTTGAAAACGGCAGCGGTGGCCAGAGCGGCCTGCTGGGAACCGATATCGTTTCCATCAAGGCCGATGCTGCTCCCGAAGGTCAGATGTTCGACAAATGGGAACTGGTAAGCGGCAGCGGCAATTTCTACAGCAGCATCAGCCCTGATACCACTTTCTATATGAAGGGTACTGACGCTACTGTAAAAGCCACTTACAAGAATGTTGAATAAAAGCAATCAAAAAGGAACGGCAGTTTGAACTGCCGTTCCTTTTGTATGTATATCAGTTGTTTTTCACATAGGCCACAGCCACACAATCCGTGCCGCAGTGGGTGCCAATGATACCACCTACCGCATGCATGCGGGTGTGATCCCAGCCGTACTGCTGGCTGAATTTTTCCATTGCCTGCTGGGTAAGCGTCTTATCACTGGTGTAGCCGAAGTAAACTGGATACGCCGTATTGACGCCGTCGGCCTCAATCCGTTTTTGAAGCATGCCAAGACCCGATGCATGTCCGCGCGCCTTGCCGAGGGTTTTGAGGATGCCGTCCTCCAACACGATGACCGGCTTGATGTGCAGCATCGAGCCAACCACAGCCAGGCTTGCAGGAATGCGGCCGCCCTTGCGCAGATATTTCAGCGTGCCGACCACGCCGCAAACAACGAGATTTTTGCTCATTTCCACAACCTTTTCAGCAATGGAGGCAGCATCGTGGCCTTCCTGACGAAGCTGCACGGCATATTCCACCAGCATGCGCTGGGTCAGAATGGCCTGCTGCGTATCCACAATGGTGATTTTGTCATACTCAGCCATGCCCTTTGCCGTAAAGGCAGATTCGATGGTTCCGCTCAGGCCGCTGGAAACGCTGAGTACCAGCACTTCTTCGTCTTTGCTTTTTGCATCCAGAAAAATGCGCAGATAGCTGTCGGGAGCAGGACGGCTGGTGACAGGCAGCTCGCTGCAGCGGGAAAGACGCTCGTAAAAAATGCGAAAATCTTCTTCGGTGGACTGGGGACAGGGTCCGTCTTCAAAAGTGATCTCAAGAGAAACCATGTCCACGCCCAAAGCTTCAGCCTGAGCAAGCGTGATGTCAGAAGCGGTATCGGTAACAATTCGAAGCATAGGCAACTCCTTTTGCGCATAAAGGCTCAATATAGCCTGTTTACTGTAGCACATCATCCTAAACTGAAAAGAAACTGTGTTGAGAAAATCAACAAAAAACTTCCCCGTTATCGGGGAAGCTCGGGAAGAATGACATGAAAAATGGTTTGCGCAGGATCGCTTTCCACAGAGACTTTGCCTTTGTGCAGTTCCACAATGCGTTTGACCAGCGAAAGGCCAATGCCTGTGCCTTCTGCAGCGTGAGAAGAATCGCTTTGCCAGAATTTATCGAAAAGACGTTTTTGCTCATCTGGGGCTATTTCTGGGCCATGGTTGGTAAACGACACATCCAGCTGACCGAGTTTGTGCCTGATCTCCACTTTGATCTCCGCACCTTCCGGCGAGAATTTAACAGCATTGTCCAGCAGATTGACCCATACCTCCTTCAGCAGTTCCGCGTCGCCGCTGATCATATGTTCTGAAAAATCAGCAGAAATCAGCAGCTGCTTTGCCGTCCATTTCTTTTCCATCAGGAGAATGCAGCGCCGAAGCTGCTCGGACAGGTTAAAGCGGGTCACGCTGCTTAGAATAGACTGATTTTCCAGCCGGGTCAGGTTGAGAACATTGGTTGCCATGTTAGCCAGACGAGTGGTTTCGTCCACGATGATATCCAGATATTCGTGGCGCTGCTCGGCGGTAAGGTCATCGCGCTGCAGCAGCTTTGCAAAGCCGCGCACAGAAACGATAGGCGTTTTGAATTCGTGTGAGAAATTGTTGACGAAGTCCGAACGCAGCATCTCGGTATTTTGCAGTTCGCTGGCCAGTGTGTTGAAGGTGTCGGCAATCTCGTTGAGGCCTGTGGACCGTTTGAAGTGCAGCCGCTCTTCGAAATGGCCGCTTGCAAGCCGTTTCATGCCCTGCAGTAGCTTGTTGACCGGCTTAAGCGGAAAATGCAGCATAAGCGTCGTAAGCAGAGCACCGATGGGCAGACTGATAACAGCGCTGACAAACAGGGGCAAAAACTGAAGGGCATCTTCATCTCCCTGCAGCCAGCCGAAATGCGTAAAGATCAGCTCCAGACTGGTGAAGCAGGTGATCGTAATGAACAGAATCAAAAAAACGCATACGCGCAGGGCCCATTTGGTGGCTCGCAGACTGGGTTCCCACTTGATAAGCTTCATACGTGTTTCACCGCCCTGTAGCCCAGCCCGCGCACAGCCTGCAGCTCAAATTCCGTCCAGCCTTCAAAACGCCTGCGCAGGCGACCGATATGCACGGTAACGGTTTCCCAGCCGGTTTCGCTGTCCGCTCCCCAGATCTCGTCCATCAGTTCAATGCGGGTGAAAATTTTGCCGGGGGAGGAGAGCAGTTTGTAAAGCAGCAAAAACTCCTTCTGCGGCAGCTGAATTTCTTCGCCATCGCGTTTGACAGTAAGCGAATCATAATCCAGTGTAACAGGGCCAATGACGATTTCCCGGTCGCTGGCAATGCGTGCACGGCGCAACAGCGCTTTGATGCGCCACAGCAGTTCTTCTTCATCGACGGGCTTGACCATAAAATCATCCGTACCAGCTACAAAACCACGGCTGCGATCTGCCGGCAGCTGCTTGGCCGAAACCATCAGGATGGGCAAATTGTTGTTGGCACTGCGCAGCTGCCTGGTAAATTCGTAGCCATCCATCTGTGGCATCATCACATCAAGCACCACAAGATCAACGTGCTGCTTTTCCAGCACATCCAGCGCCTCTACGCCGTTTTGTGCAAGCGAGACGCTGTAGCGTTCAGCCTCGAGCAGCGCACGCATAAACAGCCGTGTGCTGCGGTCATCATCGACCACCAGAATGTGGAACATGGTTGATCACCTCTTGATACCATTATCCACTTTTTGCAGGCAGAATCAAGCCCCAAAAACGGTTCGGATAATTCCATATGTTCCCTGCGTATCAACCGCCCGCAAAATTCCATACTAGGTATGCAAAGCAAACGGCAGGCAAAAACAGGCCGCGCCGTGCAAGGAGGCTGGAAACATTGCGTGCAACAGGTATCGTGCGCAGAATTGACGAACTGGGCAGAGTGGTTATTCCTAAGGAGATCCGAAGGACACTTCGAATTCGCGAGGGCGACCCGCTACAGACAACGTCCACAGTGTCCTCAACCGAAAGAGGCTATCTAGCCCTATGTGGGCTCGCAAATTTATTGAATCAAAGATGAATACTGTCGCGCAACTGTGCTGAAACACACGAAGTTTTTCCACAA
>JAFWYA010000011.1 GCA_017517815.1 Clostridia bacterium
AACAAAGGGAGGCTGGATGTCTGAAAAAGAAGAGAAAAGAGCTCCTCTGTGCTGAGCCTATTTTGATCCATATCTTGCATTCCTTTGACTGATTCAAAGCCATAGTCGGCAGTTCATTGACAAGCGCATTCGTTAAACCCCCGGATGATCGGGGTTTGGCTCTTCTAAGTTCCATAAAACATGAACTTCTGAAGGTAGTTATTCGTTCTACATCTTGATAATCCTGCTTATCTCACCTATGCTGCTGGATTGGGTACAGATCTGAAGACTCTGCAATCCATCGCCGGACACGCAGATATTCAGACTACGATGAATCGTTATGTACACAAGCAAAACGATAAAATCATCGAAACAGGCAATCGTCTCCAAAGCCTGTTTTCAGATGGTTTTGTGCAGATTCCGTGCACACAAGAAAAGCCCGCAAACGCTTATGGCATAAGCATTTGAAGGCTCTTCAAAAATCCGTTTTGTGCAGTTTTTGTGCAGAAAAACACCATTTCAAGCGTATGAGTGTCATATTTCCCCATCCTGCTTTCAGGATAAAAAAGAAGAAAGCCTTGATTGACAAGGCTTTCTTGATGGTAGCGGCGATCGGATTCGAACCAATGACACTCCGGGTATGAACCGAATGCTCTAGCCAGCTGAGCTACGCCGCCATGTTGGTTGCGGGGGTGGGACTTGAACCCACGACCTCCGGGTTATGAGCCCGACGAGCTACCAAACTGCTCTACCCCGCGATGCTTTGGATCGCTCACGCGACGTTGATTATCTTACTACATCCTTTCAGTTTTGTCAACAGTTTTTCGAAAAATATTTTTTAAATGTTTCAAGTGTAAATCTGCAGCCACGCATTTCCTTTTTGATCTTTTCTGTGCTATAATAAAGTGATGAACATTTCAGCCAAGGGAGCGTCAAACGATGCATTCATTTTATCGCCGTACAGCGGCCCTCCTGACTGCGCTGATGCTGCTTTTTTCCAGCGCATATGCTCTTACTAATGAAGAACGTACCGCACTGTTTACGCTGGCGCTGGAGGGGCTGAAAACACCCATTCAAATTGCCAGTGAAACCGGCGTGTTCAACCTGCACACCGGAGACAGCGCTTATGTGCCATGCGTCTCCCCCGGCATCGTTCCGTTTGATGAAATCGGCGAGGCTGGTCTGCTGCCGGTCAAAAGCGGCACCTTCTCCTCTTCGGATGAATCTGTCGTCACGGTTTCGACCGATGGTTTGGCAACAGGCGTTGCGCCTGGACAGGCCGAATTGACCTGCACCACAGAAGACGGCCAGTTCACATATCAGGTCACGGTCGGTGATGACCAGCTGCCTCAGGTCATTCAGAATTATATTCATGTGCTGCAGCGCGAATTCTACTCTGTCAAACGTGCCAAGCTGCCCAAGTACAATAAGTACGCCAAATGGTACTACGGCCGCCGCAAGGAGGTTGGCTGGTGCGCGGTCTTCACCATTTACTGCGCCAACGCTGCCGGTACTGATCCCCTGACCCTCAAACAGATCAACTACGACGATCCGCCCATGGTGCAGTTTGTGGAGCAGGGCCAGGTGGGCCACCAGTGGGATGGTTACCGTGATATGGGGCGTTTCGTGTCCGTGCCCAAACCCGGTTATCTGGTCATCTATGCAGATATGAGTAACGGCTACCGCGCTACACACATTGGCTCTGTAGCGGACGTGCAGGACCTGGGCGATGGGCTGTACGCCGTCACCACCATTGAGGGCAATATGTCCAACAGCGTAAAAAGCTATTGCTTCCAGTACGACAGCAACAAGCCCAACACCATGGTCGGCACCGAAAAGGGCCTGAAGCTGCGTGAAAACATGGCTGAGCTGCCTGCCGACATGCAGGTCGATCCACTGGTGCAGTATGATCTGCACACCGATCACTGGTCGGTGTTCGGTTTTTGTCAAACTTGGGAATAATGGGGTTTCAATACTCTTTTATCCGGATAAACTAAAAAAGTACGCAAAAACCATTGAAAATATGAAGGAGGAAAATCCACATGAAGGAACTGAAGGGAACCAAGACCGAGGCCAATCTGATGACTGCTTTTGCCGGCGAGAGCCAGGCCCGCAACAAGTATACCTACTATGCCTCCAAGGCCAAGAAGGAAGGCTACGTGCAGATCGCCAATCTGTTTGAAGAGACTGCCAACAACGAAAAGGAGCACGCCAAGATCTGGTTCAAGCTGCTGCATGGCGGCGAAGTGCCCACCACTGCTGAAAACCTGCTGGATGCCGCCGAGGGCGAAAAATACGAGTGGACCGACATGTATGCCCAGATGGCCGTTGACGCCCGCGAAGAAGGCTTCACCGAGATCGCTGTGCTGTTTGAGAAGGTCGCCGCTATCGAAAAGACCCACGAAGAGCGCTATCGCAAGCTGCTGGCCAACGTTGAAGGCGGTCTGGTGTTCAGCCGTGAAGGCGACATGATCTGGGAATGCTCCAATTGCGGCCACATCG
This sequence comes from Clostridia bacterium, assembly GCA_017517815.1. Next base: position 2,482 of record JAFWYA010000011.1, read on the forward strand.
TTATCGGCAAGAAGGCCCCCGAAATGTGCCCCGTGTGCAAGCATCCCAAGGCCTACTTCCAGATTCGTGCTACCAACTATTGATTTTTGCAAACCAAAAGGCATGGCGCAGGCCATGCCTTTTTTATTTGCTTTTTTCAGGAAATGATCTGCGCCTGACTGCCGCCCTGCCGGTCCTTGGTGACTACGATTTGCCGGTCGATGCGCGTTTTCAGTTCGCCAACGTGAGAAATCACGCCCACCAGACGGTTGCCCTCGCTCAGTCCCGCCAGCGCCTTCATCGCCTGATTCAGCGATTCCTCGTCCAGCGATCCAAACCCTTCATCCACGAACATGGTATCCAGCCGGATGCCGCCCGCAGCCGACTGCACTTCGTCGGACAGGCCCAGGGCCAGGGCCAGCGACGCCTTGAACGACTCGCCGCCGGAGAGCGTCTTTACACTGCGCTGCGTACCATTGTAATGGTCGGTCACATCCAGTTCAAGGCCAGTCTGTGAGCGGTAATCGTCGCTGCTGCGTCGGCGCACCAGCTCGTACTGGCCGCCCGACATTACCATCAGTCTGGTATTTGCGCGGCGGATAATGCGGTCAAAGAATGTCATCTGCACATCGGTTTCCAGCATGATTTTTTCCTTGCCCAGCACCTTTCCCGCAGCCGTTACTGCCAGTGCATTCAGCCAGGTATAGCGTTTTTCCAGTTCCTGCAGGTCGCCGCAGCCGTCACAGATGCGTTTGTGCGTGTGCTGATTGCGCGTCAGCCGTGCCTCGACTGCACGCATCTGCGCCATGATATCATTTCGTTTCAGAGTGATTTCATCTTTCAGCTGCTGTTGTTCCTCTTTGTCAAATGTGCTCGTTTCCTGCTGTTCCAGCTGGCGGATCGCCTGCTGCCAGCCTGCAATGCTGCGGTCAGACTGCGTATATGCCTCCTGAGCGTCTTCAAGCGCTTTTTTCATCTGCTGCAGCGTTCCTTCCAGCTGATGTACGTTATCTTCCGCCTGCTGACGGTCTGCGAAACGCAGCTGCTCTTTCAGACGGCTGATTTGCCGTAACTGCTCCTGTGCCGTTGCCTTGCCAGCTTCAAGCCTGTTGCTGCGATCAATCAGATCCTTTCTGAATTCTTCCAGCTTTTGTTCCTGATCCGGCACATTCTTTTCCAGTTTTGCGCGTCGGTTGGCACGTTCGTTTTCCTGTTCAATCCTGCCCTGCAGCTGCAAAATTTCTTCCTGCACGCTTACAGACTGTTCTTCTGCCGCCTCCTCTGCCTCATCAAGCGCAACATCCGGCAGCAGTTCTGCCAACTGTTGTTCCAGCATTCCCTTCTGCGTACGCACAGTCGCCGTCCACGATGCACAGGTGCTGCTTTCCTCCGACGCCTTTTGCATGGCATCTTCAGCAGTTTGCTTTGCAGCTTTCAGATCAGCCTCAGACGGCGCTTCTGCCGGCATGTGAGCAGGCGCGGGATGATGCTGGGCGCCGCATACGGGGCAGGGCTGACCAGGCATAAGCTGCGCGGCCAGGATACCCGCCTGTGCATCCAGAAAAGCCCTGTTCATGGCGCTGTAAATGGCTTCAGCCGCCTGCGCATTTGTGAGCGCCTGCTGATATTTTTCCTGCTGCCTTTGCAGTTTGCCCTGACGGATGCGATACTTGCGCAGTTCTTCCATCAGGTCATTCAGCTTTTTCTGTCGTTCTTCAGCACGGTTTTTCGCATTGGCAAGCCGTTCCTTCTGCTCGCCTGCATCGGCAAGAACAGCCAGTTCCTCCTTCAGCTGTGCAATTCGCTTCCATCCGTTTTCTGCCTGCTGATTTCTTTGCTCTATTTCATCAGCGCAGCGCTTCAGGTCCGCCTGCAAAGTACGTGTATCCTTTTCCAGCTGTTCAAGTTCCACATAACGCGGCAGTTCGGCCTCAAGCTCTGCCTTGCGCGCTGCCAGCGCTTCCTGCTGCGGTTCTTTGGCCTTTTGCTCATCCAGTGCAGCCTTCAGCGCCTCGTGCCGGGGCAGTTCATCTGCCAGTTTGATGCGCGTCTGCTGCAGCTCCTGCTGTGCCTTTTCCTGCTGGGCAATCTGCCCCAGAGCGTGATTCACCGTTTCCAACTGCTGATCCAACTGCTGAAGTTGCTCTGCGCTGCACACGGAAGCAGCTGCATCCTGCTCGTTCAGCATTTCCAGCAGGCGGATAACGTCCGTCATGGGCATGCAGCCTTCTTGAGCCTGCTTGACCTGCAAAAACAGCACGTCATCCTCGTCGCATACAATGCCGTCAATATACTGCTTCAGGCTGCTTCGCGCAGCTTTGCAGCGCTGTTCCAACCCGCTGGCTTCTGCTTTCAGCTGCTCCTGCAGCGTTTCAAACAGCTCCGTTTTAAAAATCTGCCGGAAGATCTTCTTGCGTTCCTCGGTGGAAGCCAGCAGCAGTTTTAAAAAGTCCCCCTGCGCGATCATGGCGATCTGCAAAAACTGGCTGCGATCCACGCCCATGATCTCACGCAGCGCAGCATCCACCTCTCGGGGCTTGTCGACGGTGCTGCCGTCGGGCCGGATGAGTTCCGCAGCCATCTTCTGGTCGGTAAATCCCTCGCCGCGTGCCTTGGGCCGCTGATATGCCGGATTACGCCGCACGGTATAGCGCTTGCCTGCATAGTCAAATACCAGTTCCACATAGGTGGGCATTTCGGGCGACGCATACTTGGAGCGCATCATATCCGGTTCGCGATTCTCACCGCTGGCCGCGCCGTACAGGGCATAGGTGATGGCGTCAAAAATCGTGGTCTTGCCGGCACCGGTATCGCCGGTGATAAGATACAGGCCGTTTTCGCCCAGGCTGTCCATCGGCAGGACCGTTTTGCCGGCATAGGGGCCAAAGGCAGATAGCGTCAGTGTGATGGGTCTCATGCTCTGCCCTCCTGTATTTTTTCAATCAGCCGCGCGATAAAATCAGCCTGTTCCCCGCTCATGGGCTGATTATTCTGCAGCGCATAAAACTCTGCAAACAGTTCGAAAGGCGTTTTATGCTGCACATCCTCCGCGCCATCGATCTGTACACCGCTGCGGGTGCGGCGGTTGTCATAGTCCAGTTTCATCAAATGATGATAGATCACACGCAGCTTGCCCACCGCATCAGGAACGTCATCCTCGTCGGTCAGGGTGATATGTGTATATGCCTCCTGCAGATCTGTCCCGTCATAGAACGAACGCAGCGTCAGCTGATCATAGCTGCCGCGAATCTCCACCAGATCACGCAGCGGCTTCAGTTCTTCCGTGCGTATATCCAGCGTCCCCTTGGGACCAAGCTCGGCAATGGTGACCGACTTGCGGTCCTTTGCCTCCGAAAACGAGTACTTCAGCGGCGTACCGCAATAGCGCACCCGCGGACTTCCGCAGTTCTGCGGCGAATGGATGTGCCCCAGCGCCACATAGTCAAACCCTTCAAACACAGAGGCGTCCACATTGTCCGTTCCACCTACACTGATTTCCTCCGATTCAGAACGGGCAGCGCCGGTGACAAACTGGTGCGTAACCAGCACGTTTCGGCGGGACAGGTTCACCTGCATGGCATTGATCGCAGCGCGTACGGCATCTGTATAGCTGACGATCTCCTCTTCGCAGAAACGCCGCACATGCAGGGGTTTGATGAACGGCAGCATGTAAAAATCCACCGGACCGTGCTCGTCCTCCAGCGTCACGGGTTCTACCTTCCCGTCGTAGACCGGCGAAAGGTGAATGCCGCTGTGTTCCATCAACCGTCCGCCAAAGGCGATGCGCTCCGGCGAATCGTGATTGCCGCTGATGATCAGCACATGCAGCTTCCTTGCCGCCAGCCGCACCAGAAAGTCGTCAAACAGCTGCACAGCCTCCGCCGGCGGCACAGACTTGTCGTAAACATCGCCGGCGATGATGACTGCCTGCGGCTTTTGTGCATCGATCACGCCAAGGATCTGCTTCAAAATATACGCCTGATCCTCCAGCATGGAATACTCGTTGACCCTTTTGCCCAGATGCAGGTCTGACAAATGAATGAGCTTCACAGCGTTCCCTTCCTTTGACGCAGCAAAGCCTCCTGTACTTGCAGGAGGCTTTGGCGGCTGTTACTTTGCCTTTTGGCCGATTTTGTTTTCAGTACCGCTGATCAGGCGCTGAATGTTGGTGCGGTGACGCCACACGCACAGCGCAAACAGCACAACCGTGAACAGGCACACCACCCATTCGCCCCAATGAGCAGCGCACATCAGCACCATATAGGTGAACAAAAGCGTCATGCTGCCCAGACTGATAAAGCGGGTGACAGCGATCACGACCAGGCAGATAGCGATGGCAATGGTGCCCCACAGCGGCGACAGCAAAAACACGACCGCCCCCGAGCATGCAACGCCCTTGCCGCCCTTGAAGCCGTAGAACACCGGCCAGTTGTGACCCAGAATGGCGAACAGGCCCGCCAGCATCATGCCCCAGCCGTTCACGCCGAAGGTTGCCCCCGGCAGAAGCAGCGCGCCGATCACACAGGCCAGCACGGCCTTGAGCACATCGCCCACAAAGGTGAATACGCCGCTTTTAAGTCCCAGTACGCGCAGCACATTGCTTGCGCCCGTATTTTTGCTGCCCTTTGTGCGGATATCCACGCCCTGCGCACGGGAAATGGTAATGCCTGTCGAAAAACAGCCCAGCAGGTACGCCACCACCGCAATCAGCAGCGAAAAAAGCACTTCGCGCATAGTTTCCTCCATTTTTCATCTGCATTGCTGCAGGTGTTAGGCCTTTGAGCCTGACTGAATTATAGCATATCCCGGAAGAATTGCCAACACACCCCCGCTTTTTCAAGCCACGCTTGCAACACGGGCGCAGATAGACTATAATAATTATGTATGCCCAACCTGTCAGGAGGACGAAAATCATATGAAAAAACAATGCCCGGTTCTGTTTTATCTGCGCGCGCTGCTGTATACCTGCATCGCACTGTTCATCCGCGTGGCCGCGTTTGCGCCGCTTCTGTTCATGGCGGCTGATTCCGCATGGAAGTACCTTTCGCTGCTTTGCCCCGTCATGCTTGTTTTCGTGGTGCTGCCGCTGCGTTTTTCCTTTGCGCAGGCCATGGTGCAGCGCAAGGGTGAACGCTTTTTCAGCTTTGACAAGGCGCTCAGCCTGAGCGATTACACCGAAAAGCTGCTGGAAGGCCTGCTGCACATGCTCAATGTGCTCAAGTGGGGCCTGCCGCTGGCTGCGCTTTGCGGTGTGGCTTACTACTATTACACCACCGTCGACGCTCTGACCGTGCTGACCGACGTGACCAGCCTTGGCAAGAGCTTTAATAGCCTGTATGTAAGCGTGGCCAATGTGTTTGGCGCAAACATGACCCCCGCCGCAAACACCCTGATGGACGGCGTGCTGGCCGTGGCTCTGGTGGTGGCGCTGGCAGTGCTTATCTGGCTGTACGGCGCTGTGCGCAACAGCTCCACCCGCTACATCTGGGCCATCGCCGCGCAGAATGACCGCGTGCCGCGCAAGGAGCGCCGTCGCCGTCTTCGCGGCCGCCGCTTCCAGCAGCTGCTGGTGGGCATTGTCAATGCGATCCTGTTCGTTCCCTTTGTTGCTGTGATCGTCAACACCCTCAAGAGCAGTCTCAGTGGTCTGTCCAACCAGCTGATGCTGGCCATCGCCTCCGGCAAGCTGCCCGAGGTTGATTTTACTGCCGCCATCGTGCCTGTCGTTCTGGCCTTTGCGCTGCTGTATCTGCCCATCCTGCCCATCCGCCGCTGGCTGACCGCCGCCTTTGCTTCCGGTGAAAAGAAGCAGAAGGCCCAGCCCGCCGCCACTGCAAAGCAATGAGCGCGGTACGGTTGGACAAATACCTGGCGCAAAGCGGCCAGCGTACACGCAGCGAAGCGGTGCGCGCCGTGCGTGCCGGTCAGGTACGTGTGAACGATGTGATCGCCCGCGACCCCGCCGCCAAGGTGCAGGACGACGACGTTGTCACCCTGATGGGCGAAATCATCGGCGACGACGCGCTGCAATATTATCTGTTTTACAAGCCCTCCGGCGTGCTGACTGCTGCGCGTGACAGCCATGCACAGACGGTAATGGATCTGCTGCCTGAGTCTCTCAGCCGCCGCAAGGTGCTGCCTGTAGGCCGTCTGGACAAGGATACCACTGGCCTGCTCATCCTTACCAACGACGGAACGCTTGCTCATTCCCTGCTGGACCCCAAGCGGCATGTGTGGAAACGCTACATTGCCCGCGTGGAAGGCAGGCTGGATGAAAGCGACGTGCGCGCCTTTGAAGAGGGGATTCAGCTCAGCGATTTTGAAGCCAAACCTGCCAAGCTTGCCATTCTGGAAGCTGGAGATGAAACCAGCATGGGCGAGGTGCTGGTACGCGAGGGCAAGTTCCATCAGGTCAAGCGCATGTTTGGCGCGCGCGGTCATGAGGTACTCACGCTGCACCGCGCCGCCTTCGGCCCGCTTACCATTCCCGAGGGAATGCAGCCGGGCGACCATATCAAACTGACGGACGAGCAGCTTTCTCTGCTGCGCGCCGCCGTCACAAGCGAGGAAACGCATGCCTAACGATCATTATTACACCTCTGCACCCACCAGCGCGCATAAGGACGCAACGGTCGAATGCGAATATCGCGGCCATCACTTCATCTTCCACACCGACAGCGGCGTGTTTTCGCGCACAGAGCTCGACCGCGGCACAGAAGTGCTGCTCAACACCCTTCCCGACGAAGTAACCGGCTCCGTGCTGGATATGGGCTGCGGCTGGGGCGTGATCGGCGTAGCGGTTGGCAAGCACTGGCCTTCCTGCCGCATTACCATGGCTGATATCAATCAGCGTGCCTGCGCCCTGTCGCGCGATAACGCGCGCCTCAACGGCGTGGAAGCAACCGTCATTGAAAGCGACGGCTATGCGCAGGTGCTGAACGAGCGCTATGACCTTATTTTGCAAAACCCGCCCATCCGCGCTGGAAAAGCCGTTATCTACCAAATGTTTGCAGATGCGTCGCACTGCCTCAACCCCGGCGGAGAACTGTGGCTGGTCATCCGCAAGCAGCAGGGCGCTCCCTCTGCCATGACCTATCTGCGCACTCTTTTCGAAAGTGTGGAAGCCGTTGAAAAAAAGAGCGGCTTCTGGATCATCGTATGCAAAGAACCCATCGCGCAAGCGTAAACCAATACACGAAAGGATGAATCTCCGTGATCTACGACAAGGCATTCTTTGACAAACCCTTTGATCGCCGCGGTACCAACACCGAAAAGTGGGATGCGCTGGAGGAACGTGTGGGCCACGAAATGAACCCCATGTGGGTGGCTGATATGGACTTTCAGGGCCCTGAAGAAATCACCAACGCGCTGGTGCAGCGCGCCATGCATCCCGCCTACGGCTACACGCCGCCCAGCGCCAGCCACACCAAGGCGATGCTGGACTTTATGCAGCGCCGCCATGGCGTTACCCTCAAGGAATCCGAGCAGACCCTGATGCCCTGCGTCATCACCGGCCTGCGTGCGGCTGTCATGAACCTGACCAAGCCCGGCGATACCGTTATCATCCAGACGCCTGTGTATGGCCCGTTTTACGCCTCCATCCGCGAAAACGACCGCGTTATCGCCGAGTGCCTCATGCACCGCGATGAAAATAACCGCTACACCATGAATTACGAGGCCATTGAGGAAGCCTGCAAGGCCGGCGCCAAGCTGATGCTGCTTTGCAACCCGCACAATCCGGTTGGCCGCGCCTGGTCCAAAGAAGAGCTGATCAAGCTCGTCGACATCCTCAACCGCTACAATGTCGCCCTGCTCTCCGACGAAATCCACGAGGACTTCGTATATGAAAAGGACGCTTTCACCCCGATTCTGTCCATCGTGACCGATCCCGAAGCCAATGTTGCCGCCGCCACCAGCGCCAGCAAGACCTTTAACCTGGCAGGCCTCAAGCACGCTGTATTCTTTAGCCGCAACACCAAGCTGGTGGAGCGTGTCACCATGTACATGCGTGAAGTAGGCGTTGTGCAGAACAACATTTTCGGCATGGTCGCTGCTGAAGCCGCCTATACCTACGGCGATGCATGGCTGGACGGAATGCTGGCCTACATCAAGGAAGGCGCCGACATTCTCCGTGAGGAACTGAAAGTACATCTGCCCAAGGCCATCATGACGCCTCTGGAAGCCACCTATCTGGCATGGGTCGACCTCAACGCCTACGGCTTCACCTGCGAACAGCTGCTGGAGCGCTGCCGTAACGCCGGTGTGGAATTCACCCCCGGTACGTTCTTCGGCCCCGAGACCGGCGAAGGCTTCATGCGCGTGAACCTTGCCTGTCAGCATGATCGTGTGCGTCTGGCAGTGAAGCAGCTGGCCGAAGCCATCAACGCATAAGGAGGAATGATCCATGCCTAACCTTAACGAGATCATTGAAAGCCTGCGCGGCGAAATGACAGAAACCCTCGCCCGCTGGGTCAAAATCCCCAGTGTGACCGGCGAGCCCGCGCCCGGCGCTCCCTTTGGCGAAGAAATCCGCCGCTGCCTGGAAACCGCCCTGGCCGACGCCGAAAAGATGGGCTTTACCGTGCGTAATTTTGACGGCTATGCCGGCGACGTGCGCATGGGCCCCGAAGGCGTTGATCCGCTGGCGATTCTCGCCCATCTGGACGTGGTGCCCACCGGCGACGGCTGGCAGCAGGATCCCTTCGGCGCCGAGATCATTGACGGAAAGATGTACGGCCGCGGCACGTCTGACGACAAGGGCCCTGCCGTTGCAGGCCTGTACGCCATGTACGCCTATAAACTGGCCGGCCTCCCCCTCAATCGCGAGGTACGCCTCATTCTCGGCTGCGACGAAGAAAGCGGCATGGCCTGCATGAAGCACTACGCCAAGCACTGCGACATGCCCAAAACCGGTTTCAGCCCCGACGCCAACTTCCCCGTCATCAACACCGAAAAGGGTCTGCTGCACCTTGACCTGCACGGCGCCTATACCGCCGACGGCCTGAAGGTGAAGCAGTTCAATGTAGGCGAACGCACCAATGTGGTGCCCGGCATGGCCTCTGCCCTGCTGGAGGGCGACGAAGCCCTGTGCGCCGCTGCCAATGCCGCAGCCCAAAAGCTGCAGCTGGACGTGAAGGCTGAAATGGAAAACGGCCTTGTCAAGCTGGTCTCCACCGGCATTCCCGGCCATGCTGCCTTCCCCTCCGCCACGCGCAACGCCATTGGCCAGCTGCTGCTGGTGCTCAAGGAACTGGGCGTGACCGGCGCGCTGCGCACCGCTGCCGAATGCGTCGGCATGCAGTATGACGGTCTGGCGCTGGGCGTCAAGTGTGAAGACGAAGTCAGCGGCCCGCTCACCTGCAACATGGGTATTATCCGCTACAGCGAGGAAGAAGGCTTCTACGCCACGCTGGATATCCGCTACCCCATCCTGTGCGATTACAAGGCGCTCACGGCCAGCATTTCCGCAGCCGTCGGCCCTGAAATCACCGTAGAAGTCGCCGGGCAGAAGAACCCGCACCATGTGGCTCCCAACAGTAAGCTGGTAACCGCGCTGATGAGCGCCTACGCCGAGGTAACCGGCGATACCGAATCGCAGCCCATGGCCATCGGCGGCGGCACCTATGCCAAGATGCTGGAAGAGGGCGTTGCCTTTGGCAGCCTGTTCCCGGGTGAAGTGGAGCTGGCACATCAGGCCGGTGAATATATCAGCATTGACAGTCTGATGAAGAACCTGTACATCTTCGTCAAGGCTATCGAAAACCTGCAGAACTAACCCAAAAGAGCTGATGGAAAATTCCATCAGCTCTTTTTTTATGCTTTTTCGGTGATGTTGCGCACCCACGTGCCCTTTCTCAGAATCATCAGCGCCGGGAATGCTTTGGCCGTGTTCAAAAACTGGATCACCAGCACGGCCAGCGGCAGAGCGATACGTCCCGGAAGGAAGAACGCCATCAGCAGCGCTGCTGGCACAGGCAGCACCCACATGTAGCCGCTGTCCAGAAGCATGGCATTGCGCGTGTCGCCGCCGGCACGCAGGCAGAAGAAACAGAAGCTGTATACAAAGTTCATCGGCGCAAAGACGCCCATCACAAAGGTGATCTGCATAGCAAGAGTACGCAGCTGCTGCGTGATGCCAAAGAGATTGGGCAGGATGATGCCAAAGGCGCAGCACACCACCACGCATACCAGGCCAATGCATACCACCAGCGAAAGCAGCTTTTTGCAGTTTGCCTTGGCCTGTTCAAAACGATTGGCGCCCAACTCTGCACCCACCAGCACCGCCACAGCTGACGCTGTACCCATCGACATGGCATAGGCAATCATGGCCAGCTGTTCACCAATGGTCAGTGCAGGCAGCGACGCTTCGCTGATGCGGGCATAGCTCCAGAAGAAAATATTGTTGCCCAGCGTCCACAGTACCTCGTTGAAAATGAGCGGTATGGCGCGCGTGACAAAAGTTTTGATCTGTCCGGCGGTCAGGCGCAGCATCTGCGCCATATTCATGGTGAAGATCGTACGCTTGCGGCTGAGCAGAACAATATAGATGCACATTTCCACCACGCGGGCGATCAGCGTGCCGATGGCTGCACCTTCCACTCCCATGGCCGGCAAACCCAGATGGCCAAAGATCAGCACATAGTTGCACAGAGCGTTTGTGCTCATGGCGATCATACTGACCATCATGCACACCTTGTTTTGCCCCACTGCGCGTGTGGAATATACAAACACATTGCTCAAAGCCGTCGGGATGTAGCTGATCCAAATGATCCTGAGGTATTTCACACCCAGTTCCACCGTGCGCGGATCGCTGACAAAAATGCGCATCACCTGTTCAGGGAAGAATGCCAGCACCAGTCCCACCAGCAGCGCAACCACGCTGCCCACGACCGTCTGCAGCGCGAACAACCCCTGACAGGTCTTTTCGTCCTTTGCGCCAAAATACTGGCTGATCATCAGCCCCGCCGCGCCGGACATGCCGAAAAAGATCCCCCAGAAAATGGTGTAGGGCCGGTTTGCCACAGTCACAGCGCTCATGGCCAAGCCGTTCACGTCCAAGCTTCCGACCATCAGGTTGTCCACCATATTAAACAGCGTATTGATCAGCTGCTGCACCGTGACCGGGATCATCACCTTCAGCGCATCCCGGTAAAACTTTTTGCTGCCAATAAACGGCCTGATCTTTTGCATTTTCTCACCCCTACAAAAAACGCCCCTCTCAACCGGAGGGGCAGCAAACAGAAATCCAACGCACGGGATTCCAAAGGACAAAATCCTTTGGCGGTGGGTGCATGGAGTCAGCGCCTCCATGCATCGTCCCTTACTCCTTCGTCTTCTCCCTGAGCACGAAGCGAATGGGCGTGCCCTGGAAGCCAAAGGACTTGCGGAACTGGTTTTCGAGGTAGCGCTCGTAGGCAAAGTGCATGAGCTCCTCGTGGTTGATGAAGAACACAAAGGTGGGCGGGCAAACGGCCTGCTGGGTTGCGTAGTAAATCTTCAGGCGGCGGCCGCCGGTCATGGGCGGCTGCAGGCTGGCCTGCGCATCGGCCAGCGCCTCGTTGATCACGCCGGTGGGGATGCGCTTGCAGTACTGAGCATATGCTTCCTTCACGGCTTTGAGCACGGTGTTCACGCGCTGACCCGTGAGGGCGGACAGGAACAGTACCGGCGCATAGCTCATGAACTTCAGGTCGCTGATGATCTGCTTGCGCATTTTTTCCATGGTGTTGGTGTCTTTTTCAATGGCGTCCCACTTGTTGACGACCACGATGACCGCCTTGCCGGAATTGAGGATGAGGCCGGCGATCTTGGTGTCCTGCTCGGTGACGCCCACCTGCGCATCGATCAACAGCAGCGCCACGTCGCAGCGGTCGATGGCGGCAATGGACCTGAGCACGCTATAGCGCTCGAGAGATTCGTCCTCGATGGTCTTTTTCTTGCGCATGCCGGCGGTATCGATGATGTTGAAGCGGGTACCGTCGCTGTCGGTAAAGAAGGTGTCGATAGCGTCGCGGGTGGTGCCGGGAATGTCGCTGACCATGGTGCGCTCCTGTCCCAGCAGCTTATTGGTCAGGCTGCTCTTGCCCACGTTGGGACGGCCCACCAGCGCCAGCTGAATGACGTGTTCTTCATCCTCCAGCTCGTTTTCGTCAGCCGGAGGCAGCTTGTGCACGATCTCCTCCAGCAGGTCGCCAAGGCCCAGCATATTGGTAGCGCTGATGGCAATGGGATCGCCAAGGCCCAGATTGTAATATTCGTACAGCTGGTCTTCCAGACCCTGATGATCCATTTTGTTGACCACCAGAATGAGGGGCTTGTGGGTGCGGCGCAGGTAGTCGGCCACTTCCTCGTCCTCATTGGTAAGGCCTGTGCGGCCGTCGCAGAAGAAGCAGATGACGTCGGCGGTGTCCATGGCGATCTGCGCCTGATGACGCATCTGGCTGAGCAGCACGTCTTCGCTGCGCATATCAAGTCCGCCGGTGTCGACCATGCTGAAGCGGCGACCCATCCACTCCACATCAGTATAGACACGGTCGCGGGTCACGCCGGGGATATCCTCCACGATAGAGATACGCCTGCCGGCGATACGGTTAAAGAAAGAAGATTTGCCCACATTGGGGCGGCCAACGATGGCCACAAGCGGCTTTGCCATGGGTTCCTCCTTGAAAATGGTCAGTCGTTATCGAATCGTCCACGCAGCGCGTCGTAGAAGGCCTGTCCGTCGCAGTCGATGAGATGCACGGGCAGGGGCAGGCGGGAACGGAAGTCGTCAATGTGCATGTCGTCCAGGAACAGGTCGCGCTCATGCCTGAGCGTGGAGGCGGACAGCAGAATCTCATCCGCGCCTTCCAGCACCTCCGGCGTAAGTGCCGAAAGAATGTCGCCGCCGGTCAGCAGCCCTGTTACAGTGACGGTTTCACCAAAGAAGTGGTTGGGCACGGTGACCACGCGCACCTTCACATTTGCAGGCGCATAGGTATCGGCCCAGCGCTGCAGGTGCGGCGTTACGCTCACGCCCGTAGGGATGACGTACACCTTGTCGGGCACCGGCTCATCCATGTCAAATTTGCGTTCGAAAGCGGCAATCTCCTCGATCTCACTTTCCATCTTGCGCAAAAGGCCTACGCCGTTTTCGATCTGCGGATAGTTCTCGTACCAGCTTTCCGGCGGAATGGGCCGTTTGGCCAGGCAGAAGAACTCGTCGCTCGGGAAGGCGAAGGTGCTGCCCAGCTGATCGCGGCATTCCTGCTGGAAGGGAGCGATCTGATCAAGCAAAGCGACCGCTTCCTCATGGGTGAAGCCGCGCAGCTGTTCCAGCCCCTCACGGAACTTTGTAAGCCCAACCGGCACCATGGCCACCGTCTGCGCAGCAGGCGCCAGCGAGCGCAGGTCGCGCAGCGTGCGCATGAGCTCGTCGCCATCGTTCCAGCCGGGACAGACCACGATCTGGCAGTGGAAGCGGATGCCCGCGTCCTTCAGACGGTTGAGACGCTGCATGATACCCCCTGCGAAGCGGTTGTTCATCATGCGGCAGCGCAGTTCCGGGTTGGTGCTGTGCACGCTGATGTACAGCGGCGACGCCTTGCGGCGGATGATGCGGTCAAACTCGGCATCGTTTACGTTAGTGAGGGTCACAAAATTGCCCATCATCAGCGAATAGCGCCAGTCGTCGTCCTTCACATAAAGGGTTTCACGCAGTCTGGGCGGCATCTGCGCAATGAAGCAGAATACGCAGTTGTTGTAGCAGGTGCGGGGGCTCAGCGCCATCGTCTGCCCGAAATGCAGGCCAAGCGCCTCTCCCTCCTGCTTGCGGATGGAGATGTGCAGCTTTTTGCCGCCGCGTTCGATTTCAGCCTCCACACGATCGCCGGCAATCAGCGCCTGATAGTCAATCTCGTCGATGACAGGTTCGCCGTTGAGGGAAAGCAGGAAGTCGCCGGCCTGCAGGCCGTGCCGCTGCGCCACGCTGCGCTTGTCCACCTGTGTGATCTCGTGCCGCATACGTACCTCCTCCTTCCGTGCTGTCGGCATAGAACAACAGCTTGTATTATGCCCCGAAATCCGGCCAAAGTCAAGCGGTTTCAGCCTTTCTTCTCAAGGGCTTTCGCCTGCCGGGCAAAGATTTCCGCCTCTTCAGCAGTCACATTTTCACCGCTGTAGCGGGCTTTTTCGTACAGTTGTGCTGCCTGCTGCGGCAGGTTTTCACGCGCAGTACTGCCGGGCAGCCATTCCGCATGGCGGCGCAGCAGACGGCGGTAGCGATAACGCACGCGCTCAACAGGCGACAGTTTTTCCTCATTGACGTGTGCAAACCAGTCGTCAAACAGCCTGCGGCGCGAAGTGTGGTCGTCAGATACGCGGGTGTCGGTTACCTCATCCACATAATCCTCAGATGCAGCAAGGGCGTAGCGGTTGAGCATCGTCCACAGCCTGTGCACGAGGACGCGCAGCTTGCGCCACAAAATACGCAGCGCCAGCACCAGCGCTGCAGCCAGCACCAGCACCGCAAGAACCATGAATACCTTCTCCATGATTTTGGCAAACAGGCTGGGTTCCTCAGCGGGCAGTCCACCCAGCATGCCGGGGTCTCCCCCGCCGCCGCCTCCGCCGGTCTGCGCAGCGGGCAGCAGCGACGCAATCATCTTCAGCACCGCCGCAATTGTCTGCATCAGCTGTTTCCACGCCCAGGCCAGTGCACGGCTGAGTGCGGGGATCGCCGAAACAATCAGCACCAGCAGCATCATGCCTACAGTAAATATGAGGTTTTTATGCCGCATAGCTGCAGGGGCGCGACGGCCGCGAGGCGCTGCATCCAGCAGGCTGCGGCGGTTAAGCGCCAGCATCGTCAGAGCGCCAAATGCCAGAAAGCACAGCAAAAACGCCGTCTGTACAGGCGCAAAGCGCAGCGGCTTAAGCATGATGGCCAGTTGCACAACGACATAGACGCCCGCACCGATCAGATGCATATGATACGGCAGTTCCTGGTCCTGCTGCCAGCCGCTCATGGGCAGCGTGTAAAACAGCAAAACGGTATACCCCAGCGGAATCACAAGCGTCCACCAGGCTTCACGCCATGGAAGCAGCGCAATCCCCGCCGCGATAATCCAAAGCGCCGCAAACACGCCTGCGACCAGTCTGAGTCTGCCGCGAATCAGCATGCACAGCCATGCCGGCACGGCGTACAGGGCTGCAAAAGCCGCAAGCATCCAAAGCCGATCCTCAATGGCATTTACGCCCACGATGAACGAAAGCGGCACAGCCATGAGCGTCAGTATCAGCACAAACTGCGCCTTGCGAAGCATATTCTTCACGCTGCGCCACCTCCCCCGTCCATCACATGCAGCGTGACACGGTTGCCCTGCCTGCGCAGGCGGTTGATCTGTTCATGCAGGGCTTCGCTTTCATAGCAGGTGAGCACCACGATATCCATATCCGTCAGATCTGTAAGAGACGCCAGAAAGGGATTGAAACTGACCAAACGCAAAATCTTCAGCCGGGCAAAAGCCGCCAGCAGTTCCTCTTCGCGGGCACTTCCACCCGAGGGCATCAGCACGGTACATTCGCGGCTGTGCGCATCCAGCGGCATGTTGGCGGCAAAGCCTGCCGTAAGCCCCGCCCTGAGCGCATGCACACAAAGCGTAGCCGCCATGGAAATGACGCGCTCAATCCTCGGCTGTTCATAATCCATCAAATTATCCCACTGATCATCGCTGAGCTGACCATTGACCAGCACCATCAGCCTTGCCTGTGCAGACGGGTCATGCAGCCTGACCTGTGTTTCGCCCATGCGCGCGGTAGCAGGCCAGTGGATGTCGCGCACCGGATCGCCTGGCTGATAGGTGCGAATGCCGTTGATCAGGAAGGGGTCGTGCAGCAGCTGCTGACGAAGCGCCCATTCCCCTGTAAGCCTGGTAAGCGGCACAGGCAGCTCATGATCCTCCAGCAGACGCGGATACACCAGCACCGGCACGCTCATATGCTGCTCGCGCGTGCATTGACCGCCTCCGGTAATATCACCGGCAGTCAGCGCGGCATTGCCAATGTCATAAGCACCGCGATGCAAAAAACGCACTCTGTGCCTGCGCGTGATGCGCTGATAGGGCATCACCGTAAACAGGCTCTGGTGATACATTTCACCGCTGACGTCCAGATTTTCCCGGCTGCCAAAACGCAGATGCGGCGAGATACGGCTTTCCACCCGAAGCCACGGAATGATGAACGGGCGGTCGTTGACCACCACCTCCACCAGTTCGGCTTCTTCGCCCTCAAACACTGCGCGGCTCGAAAACGAACGGCTGAGATGCAGGCCCTTCAGCGCCACGTGCTTCATCAGCCAGCCATATACCGCTGTAATGGCTGCAAAGACCACAAGAACGACGACGACGTTCATGCGCGGGCCTCAGTGGGGGCAGGCACGCGGTCGAGCAGTTCGCGCACAAAGGTTTCACTGGTCTGCTGATAGCTGATGCCCCTGAGTACAATGCGGTGACTGAGCACAGGCACCGCCAGCTCCTTTACATCATCCGGAATAACGTATGCTCTGCCGCGAATAGCCGCCAGCGCCTGCGAAACGCGCATCAGTGCAAGCATTGCGCGCGGCGACGGGCCAAGGCGCACCTTGTCCGGGTCGCGTGCAGCCTCGCAAAGCGCTGCCATATAGCGCATGACGTCCTCCGAAACAGCGCACTGTGAGCACAACTGCGCACACTGCGCCACCTCTTCTTTGGAGGCAACCGGTGAAAGCTGGGCCAGCGGATCATTCTGAATGAAGCGCTGCATCATGTGAAGAGCCTCCTCCTGCGTGGGATAACCCAGCGACAGTTTGACAAGGAAGCGGTCAAGCTGTGCTTCCGGCAGAGGAAAAGTGCCCTGTGTTTCCACCGGGTTTTGCGTGGCGATCACCACAAAGGGCCGTTCCAGCGCGTAGGTGGTGCCGCCCTCGGTAACCTGGCGTTCCTCCATACATTCCAAAAGCGCCGACTGCGTACGCGGCGTAGCACGGTTGATTTCATCCGCCAAAAGCACATTGGTAAAAACCGGGCCCTTCACAAAATGGAAGCTACCCGTTTGCTGAGCATAAATCCGCATACCGGTGACATCCGCCGGCAACAGATCCGGCGTAAACTGCACGCGCGCAAACGCACACGAAACAGACCCCGCCAGTGCCTTGGCCAGCGTGGTTTTGCCAGTGCCGGGCACATCCTCCAGCAACACATGACCGCCGGCAAAAATAGCGGCCAGCACCAGTTCCACCTCGCGAGCCTTGCCGACGATCACCCTGCCGATATTACTCTGAACAGCCTGTGCCAGCTGAGCAACATCCGTATATTTCATTCAAACCACTCCATTTGCCAGTTTCTGATATGATTATACCGCATTCGACCACAACGCCGCAACTGTTGCCTGATAAGACATTGATCGACTTTGCTTTCACAGACTGTTTTTTCAAAAAAGCACTGGACAAAAGGCTCATCCTTTGCTATAATGACTGTTGTTGCCATGCCAATGTAGCTCAGTTGGTAGAGCAGCTGATTCGTAATCAGCAGGTCAGGGGTCCGAGTCCCCTCATTGGCTCCATCTTCGAGGTGTAGCGCAGTTTGGTAGCGCGTTTGGTTCGGGACCAAAAGGCCGCGGGTTCGAATCCCGCCACTTCGACCAGCAAAACGACCGATTTCTTGTGAAATCCGGTCGTTTTTTGTTGTGTTTTGTACATGCCACTATGTCTTGCCGGATGGGACAATGGCTCATTTGGTTCCAGATCGTCCATCTGGCAAGGCAAATGGCAATTTTCTTGTATTCTGAGAGCCCGCAAACCCTTGATTTCCAAGGGCTTGCGGGCTTTTTACATTGGCAATCAGGCCGGCAAATTTCTTGCTTTGAACATGCCTCCCATCAGCTGCCCTGCGCGCTGCAGATCTGTCTGCTGCACATGGGTGTAAACGTTGCGCATGGTGGCGATGTCCGACCAGCCGCCGATCACTTGCATGGTTTTTTCGTCCATACCGCTGCGTCGGCAGACCGTAGTGAATGTGTGCCGGAAGCAGTGCGGCGTCGCGCCGTACACGTTGATCTCCGTCTTGATGCGCTCCCAGGTGCGCTTCATGGTGGATGAGGTTACGTTGTCCTGCATCACATATTCCACATTGTCCTCCTCGTGGGTCAGCCATTGTAGCAGATCGGGGTGTAGCGGAATGGTGCGCTTGCCGTTGCGGGTCTTGGTTTCGCCAATGACCGGTAGATTTCCCTTGAAGGTGATGGCGCGGCGTATGTGCAGCAGCCCCTTCTCCAGGTCAACGTCCTCCCAGCGCAGTCCCAGCACCTCTTCCCGGCGCATACCGGTGTAGATCAGCAGGGCGAGGTACCGCTGGTCACGCTTCTGCTTCAAGTCCGGCAGGTGGCTGATGATGTCGCCCACCTGCTCCTCCGTCAGCGCCTCACGCTCGTTCTTCTTGGTGGAAGGGTTGCGCAGCCGCTTCGACTTGGCCGGATTGCGGGTGATCAGCCCGTCTTCCACCGCGCCCTCCAGCACCATGCCCAGCACCATTTGGATCTCGTGCAGGGTCTTGCTGGCGTAATCGCGCTTGTCGTTGAGCAACTGCTGAATCCTGTCCGTGGTGATCTCCGTTACCGGCAGGTCGCCAAAGGCAGGGATCAGGTGCTTTTGCAGGATGCTGGCGTATTCCGAGTAGGTGGTGTGGCGCACCGCATGGGTCTTGTAGAGCTCCAGCCAGCTGGTGGCGTACTTCCGGAAGGGCGGCACGTCGGGCTTCTCAGGAGCTTCCTGCGAGGCCTCCGGATGCAGCAGCGCAGCGCCATTCTCGATAAGCTCCTGCATGGTGTAGCCGTTGATCCAGCGGGTGATGGGCGTGCCATCGGGGTTATGGCCGATGATCAGATTATGCCTGATTCGGTTACGGGACATATCGTCGTTTTCCTCCTTCGACATGTCCGATATTTCTGAGTGATTACTGGTGTA
>JAFWYA010000012.1 GCA_017517815.1 Clostridia bacterium
GACTGCGGCTATCCCATCCGCATCGTGTCCGAATCCACCGGCGAAGGCACGCTGTGCATTCAGATCTTCCGTGTGATGGAATGAAAAAAGCCCCGAAAGGGGCTTTTTTGTTGCGGAAAAGCAAAGTATGGATCGTGAGACGGACTTGGCTTTTCTGTGCCTTGGTCGATGCGCCATCGGCGCATGCCGGTTTATTTGCTGTTTTTCCACTGCAGGATCTCCTCCAGCCGCTCTTTGATGCGGCCTTCACGCCCCTGCTCGGTGGGATGATAATACCTGCGGCCCTGCAGTGAATCCGGCAGGCACTGCATTTTGCTCAGCTTTTCCTGCGTGTCGTGGGCGTAAATGTAGCCCTTGCCATAGTCCAGCTGCTGCATCAGCCGCGTGGGTGCGTTGCGAATCTGCAGCGGTACCGGCTCGGCAGGTTTGTCGTGGATGTCCTTCTTGGCCGCAGTGCAGGCAGTGTACAGCGCGTTGGATTTGGGAGCCATCGACAGATAGGTGACGGCGTGGGTCAGGTGCACGTCGCATTCCGGCATGCCCAGAAAGTGACAGGCCTGATAGACGGCTATGGCCATGGGCAGCGCGTTTGGGTCAGCCAGTCCTACGTCCTCGGATGCAAAGCGCACCAGCCTGCGGGCGATGTAGAGGGGATCTTCGCCGCCGTCGAGCATGCGCAGCATCCAGTAGATGGCGGCGTCTGGATCGGAATTACGCATGGATTTGTGCAGCGCGGAGATCAGGTTGTAGTGCTCCTCGCCCTGCTTGTCATACAGGAGCGAACGGCGGTTCATGCATTCAGCCAGTACCTCGCCGTCAATGTGCAGTGCGCCGTCGTCATCCATGCGTCCGTTGCATGCGGCCATTTCAAGTGTGTTGAGCGCTGTGCGGGCATCGCCGTTGGAAAAGCGGGCGATGGCGCGCAGATCATCGTCGGATACCTGCACGTTCATATCCATGAGACCCTTCGGGCTTTCGACGGCATGGCGCAGCAGGCGGGCCAGATCGTTTTCATCCAGCGCCTTGAGAATGAATACCTTGCAGCGTGACAGGAGCGCGCTGTTGATTTCAAACGACGGGTTTTCGGTGGTCGCGCCGACCAGAATGATGCTGCCGCGCTCCACATAGGGTAAAAAGGCGTCCTGCTGGGCTTTGTTGAAGCGGTGGATCTCGTCGGCAAACAGCAGGGTACGCACGCCCATGCGGCGGTTGTCTTCCGCACGGGCCATGACCTCCTTGACTTCCTTGATGCCGCTGGTCACGGCGCTGAACTCTACAAAGGCGGCCTGTGTCTTTTTGGCGATGATGCGCGCAAGGGTGGTTTTGCCCACTCCGGGAGGCCCCCAGAAGATCATGGAGGAGATCTGGTCGCGCTCGATGAGCTGGCGCAGAATCTTGCCCGGGCCGATCAGATGCTGCTGGCCCACATATTCATCCAGCGTTTCAGGCCTGAGGCGGCTGGCCAGCGGCGCAGTCTGCGGACGGCTGTCAAAAAGGTTCATCTGTTCCATGCTCTCAGGCTCCTTTCGCTGTGTAAAAGAATAGCACATCCAGCGTTGGAAAACAACTGTTCGCTGTGGTATACTGCTGGTTGCAAAGGAGATGAAGCATGCATGCGCACAGGTCTTGTGCTGGAGGGCGGCGCGATGCGCGGCCTGTTTTCGGCAGGTGTGATGGACGTGATGATGGAAAACGGCATCCGCTTTGACGGTGTGATGGGCGTATCGGCCGGGGCGGCGTTCGGGTGCAACATCAAGTCGCATCAGCCCGGGCGAGTCATCCGCTACAACATGCGGTTTTGCAAAGACAAACGCTACTGCAGCCTGTGGTCGCTGCTTCGGACGGGCGATCTGTTCGGCGCGGATTACTGCTACCGCGTGGTGCCGCGTCAGCTGGATGTGTTTGATGTGGATACGTTCCAGCGTGATCCCGGCGAGTTTTGGGTGGTGTGCACCGATGTAGAAACGGGCGAAGCCATTTATCAGCGGCTGGATCAAGCAGATGACCGGGATATGGAGTATATTCGCGCATCAGCGTCGATGCCGCTGGTGTCGCGTGTGGTGGAAATGGACGGGCGCAAAATGCTTGATGGCGGCATTGCCGATTCCATCCCACTGAAGGCATTTGAACAGCGCGGCTATCAGCGCAATGTGGTCATCCTTACCCAGCCGGAGGACTTTGTGAAGCAGCCGTCCAAAGGGATGGGGATGATGCGGCTTGCGCTGCGCAAGTACCCCAAAGTGCTGGAAAAGCTGGCGGATCGCCATATCCGCTACAATCAGGACGTAGCCTATGTGCGCAGCCGTGAACGTGACGGCGCGGCGCTGGTCATTTGCCCGGATGAAAAGCTGGACATTGGCCGTGTGGAACATGATCCGGAAAAGATGTGTGCTGTGTATGAACTGGGCCGGAAGGCCGGAGAAAGACGGCTGAAAGACGTGCGGGCGTTTATAAACGTACAGACTGAGACGGTAAAGATTTGCAAGGTTGACAAAGGCAGCGAACGGGCCGCACAGCTGGAGGCATTCGTTGCAGGCTTTTCATGGGCGGAAGTCAAAGAGCATGTTTTGAAACTGGTGCAGAACTGGCAGTTTGAGGACTGGGAAACCCCGTTTGCAGCCATCGCCGATGGAAAGATCGTGGGCATGGCCACCTTCATGAAGACGGATTATTATCCGCTGCCTGAGATCTTCCCATGGGTGTCGACGCTGTTTGTGAGCGAAGCATACCGCGGCAGCCGCATCAGCCAAAAGCTGATCGACAGCGCTAACGCCTATGCCAGAACCATTGGCTTTGACCGGACTTATATTCCCACAGATCATATCGGCCTGTATGAAAAATACGGCTATCACTATGTGAAGGATATCGTCAATTACGGCGGCGGTACCGACCGGCTGTATGTGAAGGAAATGTAAAAGAGGCTCCCTTTGCAGGGAGCTTCTTTTTATGCGTTGATCCATTCAAAAGGCTTGTCCAGCGCCTTGATGGCGATCTCGCGGGCGGTGATCACGCTCAGCGTGTTTTCGTGCGGTACGGGGATTTTGCCGGTTTCGAAGAACACGGCCAGATCCCTGGTGAAATATGTCCAGAAATCCCACCCGGCCTGCACGGAAAGGAAGCTCCTGTCAGCACAGGCGATGTTCATGGCAAAGCAGCCGCCGGGTTCGAAGGTGGCGATCTTGGCGCGGCGTCCGCCTTCAAACTCAATGACGACCGTAGGGTATTCCTTCGAACCGACCGACATGGCACGCACGGGCATAGCGCCTTTGAACATGGCCACGATGGGCTCCAGCTGATGAATGCTGTAAATGGGAAACAGGCCCGGGCCGCAGCTGTCGATCACCATGGGCTGCTGCTCATAGGCGGGCTGATACTCCTTTGCAAAGAACAGGGCGGACGTGGAATAGCACGGCGTATTGCCTGCCTCAGCCATGGCGAAGATGCGCAGGGCGCTTTCGCGGGTTTCGGCAAAGGTCTTGTCGATATAGGTGCGCTTGCCGGACTTTAGCGGCAGCGCACACAGTTCCTCGTGCATCTCCGGGTTGTCGGGGGAAAGCACAATCAGCACGTCGGATTTTTCAATGACCTCTTCCATGGTGTCAAGCACGGGCACGCCGTATTTGGCTTCCCATTCTTTGGATGTCAATCCGCCGGGATGGGGAGAGTCAATCTTTGCCCAGGCAAAGGCGGCTTCCAGCTGCGGGGCCCAGTCGCGGAAAAACTGTGGGTAGTTGTTGGCATGCCACTCGTCCAGATAGTAATCGATGAGACCGACTTTGATAGCCATAGTGCTTCTCCTTTACAGTTCAACTTCGCGGTGCTGCCTGGCAGATTCGTAGATACCCTCCATGATGCGGGCAGTTTTGATGGTTACGTCGATGTGCGAGGCCAGCTTTTCGCCGGTCTGAATGCTGCGCACAAAGCCGTCAATTTCGTTCTGGAACATGCCGGTGGAGGGGAACTGGTACTGGGTTTTGGTGAGCATGCCGTCCTGCACGCCGTATTTGATAAAGTCCGCGCCGTATTGCAGGCGGATGCCGCCCTTGTCGCCCATGAAGTCAATATACATTTCATTTTCGCCAATGTTCTGCGCCCATGCACCCTGGAAGGTGATGACCGGGCCGTCGGTGCGGATGACGCCGGTGATGGAGTCCTCCACGTCGTACACGCCGTCATATTTTGGCGGGCCGGCCCACATGCTGACGTAAGTGTAGTCCTGCATGCTTTTGCCAAGGCGGCAGAAGCTTTCGCTGGACACGGTCTTTACCGTCGGGTCGCCCGTGCAGTACATGACGATGTCAAGGAAGTGTACGCCCCAGTCGATGAGTACGCCGCCGCCGGAAACATCGCTGTTGGTGAAATCACCGCCCAGGCCCGGGATGGAACGCTGAGAACGGAAACTGACGTACACATGGAACACGTCGCCCAGCTCGCCGTTTTGGATGAGGGAGCGGATCTTGTTGACGGCGTCGTTGAAGCGGTTGACCACGCCGATGTTGAGAATCTTTCCGGTCTCACGAGCGGTTTTCTGCATGGCCTCTGCCTCAGCATAGGTGCGTGCGGCAGGCTTTTCGCACAGCACATGCTTGCCGGCCTTCAGCGCCGCGATGGTGATGATGCTGTGCATTTTATTGGGCGTGCAGACGGACACGGCGTCCACAGCCGGGTCGTCCAGAATGACCTGATAATCAGTCACGGCCTTGCCGCAGCCATAATCCTTTACGGCCTTTTCAGCACGCTCGGGAATGATATCGCAGAAATAGGCGATTTCAACGTCGCTGTTTTTAAGATATGCAGGAATATGGGCGCTGTTGGCAATGTTGCCGCAGCCGATGACGCCTACTTTGATCATGAAAGAAGCCTCCTTGTTTATGCAGTTGTGCCTGTAGGTGTATGATAAAACAAGCAGCCGCGTTTGTAAACGGGTTTTTCAAATAAAAACTGACGGTACAAAAAAGAGCCTGCGCTTTGCAGACTCTTGATTACAATGTATCAAGATACCGTTCAATGTGCAAAAGCGCCGCGCCTGTCGCGGCAGCTTCGGTCTGATACCGGCACAGGCAAAGATAGTCAGCGTTGTCTTCAAAGGTGTTGAGCTTCGCGGCCTCTGTGCGGATCTCCGCAAGCCATGGCTCCAGCTGGGCACCCACATAGCCGCCCAGCATCACCGTGCAGTCAAATGCCATGCGCAGGTGGTTGCACATCACCGCCAGATGAAAGCGGTAGTCCCGCCACAGCGCCAAAGCCTGCGGCTCTTTGTGAGCCAACGCGGTAAAAAAGGCCGTCAGCTGTCCCTGATAGGGCGTGCTCAAAAGCAGCGCCGAGCCATAGGCGTCATAGCAGCCGTGCTTTCCACAGTAGCAGGCGCGGCCGTTGGGAATGAGCGGCATGTGGCCAAATTCTCCGCTGCGGCCATGACTGCCCTCATACAGCGTACCGCCCATGAAAATGGCGCCGCCAACGCTGTTGCTCAGCGATAAATACACCAGATTGCTCTCGGGCGGCAGTAACCGCTTTTCTGCCAGTGCAGCGGCGTTGGCATCGTTGACGGCGAACACCGGGAAACGAAGCGCCTGTTTAATGCCCTGCAAAGAGAAATCGCTCAGGCGCAGCGCATGCGAATCTGCCAGCGTATGGCCGTCTGCCGACAGGATGCCCGGCAGCGAAAGGCCAGCGCCCAGCACTTTTTTGCTGGAAATATCATGCTTTTGCAAAAATGCATCAATTGCCTCGGAAAGAGCTACGCAGTAGGCTTCATCGGTGGAAAAAGGCAGGGAGAGCCGCTCGTGCCCACGCAGCGTGCCGCGAAGATCGACGGCAACAAGGCTGAGATGATTGGCGGTGATGTCCACACCGATGGCAAAGGCATGATCGCCGTTGAGCGCAAGCGCTTCCGGCTTGCGGCCGCCGCTGGAGGCAAGCAGGCCGTCCTGCACCACGACGCCCTGTTCCATGAGAGCGCGTACAGTATTCAGCACAGTGGGCAGACTGGCGCCCAGCGAAGCCATCAGCGCCGTTTTGGTGGACTGCCCGCTGCGGTACAGCTCGTGTGCGATCAGCTGTGCAAAGCTGCGCTTTTCGCTGCCCATGGCGTTCCCCTCCTGTGATCAAGATATCATCAGTATAACAGATTTGCATGCAAAATCAAAATGCGTTGACAAAC
Source organism: Clostridia bacterium (assembly GCA_017517815.1). The sequence continues at coordinate 6,164 of JAFWYA010000012.1, forward strand.
CCCAACGCTGGATTTATGATGAAAACACCATCCGTAACGAAAGGTGAGATCCATCCATGCGTCGCATTCTCTGCTTTGGCGATTCCAATACCTGGGGTTATGTTGCCGGTACCGGCGAGCGTTATGCGCACGACGTGCGCTGGACAGGCGTTGTGCAGCGTGAGCTGGGTGGCGACTATGCTGTGATTGAGGAAGGTCTCAACGGCCGAACCTCCGTATATGATCACCCGCGTGCCCTTGCGCGCAAGGGGATTGACTATCTGCTGCCGTGCCTGCTGTCTCAAAAGCCGCTGGACCTGGTGGTGCTGATGCTGGGTACCAATGACCTGCAGTGGACGGACGCCTATGGCGCAGCAGGAGGCGTCCGCTTCATGGTGGATCGCATTAAGCATTACAGTTATCTGGAGGAAAGTTCCTGGATTTTTGCAGAAGGAAAGGGCCAGGCGCGCATCCTGCTGGTCGCGCCCATCCGTGTGCATCCCTGCGTCAATGAGCGCGACCCTATCAAACGCCGTCACAACTATGTGGAAGAAGCCAAGCTGTTTTCTGAGCTGTATGAACAGATTGCCCGCGAAACGGGCTGCTACTTCCTGGATGCGGCGCAGTATGCCGAGCCCAGTGAGGCTGACGGGCTGCACATGACGCTGGAAAGCCACGAAAAATTCGGCGTGGCGGTTGCGGAGAAAATCAAGGAAATTTTTGCTGAATAACCAAAAGAGACAGGGCTTTTGCGCCCTGTCTTTTCTTATAACCTTTCAAACCCGTGCAGATACAGCAGGTTTTGCAGGATAACTTCGCCCCGCCACCAGTTTTTGCTGATGGCCCATTCTTCGGGATACGCTTCCCAGCTCCACGGGATGGGCCAGGAGCCGTCGGGCAGCTGGGTGCGGATGATGTAGTCGCATTCGAATTCGGCGATCTGGCTGTTTTCAGCGTAGTACTCGCTTTGACGGCTGCGCATGAACTCCGACGGACGGCAGATATATCCGCCCCATTTGGAAACGTCTGTTTCGATCAGCTGATGGATGGAGCGGTGCAGCTTTTCCTTCAGTTCATCAAAGGCGAACTGCTGCTGCACGCCGGCGTTTTCAATGAAATCCGCCATGCGCAGATAGCAGGCGCAGGTGTGCTTGTCCATCAGCGTATCGGGATCAAGCGCAGCAATGGCTTCGTGGCAGACGCGCGAGCCCAGCCGGAAGGCCTCGCTTTCGTGCGGAGCATAGCGCACCATAAAGCCGGCAATCTGCGCGGTGCCATTGTAATCAGTATGACAGGTGCTGACGCTCCCGGTTTTCCACCACGGCGCGCTGGGGTAGTCGTTGTTGCTTTCCACGGTGATGTTCCAGCTTTTGCCGTTGAAGTGCGTGCCGCTCACATACCAGTCCAGCAGCGCTTTGACCATGGGATGACCGCCGTCTTCGAGGTCGATCTCATTGATGATGATGCCGGCGCCTGCAGAATGCAGAGGTGTTGAGTTGGGGTTCCAGCAGTCAGCTTCGATGGCATGCCCAAAGCCGCCGTCGGCATTCTGGTAGCAGGCAAGGGCATTGAGCACAGTTTCGCGGCTGCCGTTTTCAAAGTGATACTGAAAACGTGCCAGATCCAGCGGACGGGCATTGCGATACATGAAGGTACGGGCTTTCTGGAAAACTTCGTTCATGAGGATCCCTCCTTATAACAGCAGGATACCTGCTTCATCCGCCGTTGTCTTGTAAAAATGCGACATGCTGCCTTGCGTAGGCCAGCGCGTCGTTCAGGGTGAGCGAGTGATATTGTTTGAACTGGCGCAGCAGATGGCTCTGATCGGTGTAGCCATAGCGGTACACGGCGTCCTGAATATCAAAATGAGAGGAAAAAGCTGCTTCGCGCCACAACTGCTGATAGCGCACCATGTCGCTCAGCTTTTTGGGAGATACACCGGTATTGCGCAAAAAGATCCGTTCCAGCTGACGCGGACTCAGCTGCACGAACTGCGCCAGTTCGCCCGTGCGCACCCGTCCCTGCGAGTGCACGATGGCATACACGGCATTGAAAAAATCCGTCGGCAGGCTTCGTTTTTCCAGATGCGCCAGCAGTATGAATGCAGCCTGACTGCAGCGCTGCGCAAAAGATGTAGTCTGGTCGAGCATACGCATCAGTTGCACGGTGAGTGATGGAAAATGAAGCTGTGAATCAAAGCCCAGGTTCAGCGTGCCATTCAGCGGTGCATCGGCAAACAGTACGGCCGCCCATGGATAAAAGCGAATGGCAAAGGCGATATGATTTTGATGAGTGGAAACGAAGGTCTGATCGTTTACGGGGCAGAAACGGCATGTATAACGCCCGTTTTGGAAAAGGAACAGCAGATCCATGCACGTGTCAGGCGTCACCAGCGCTGCAGGCATGGCAGATGGCTGTGAATACCAGAAACAGTGTATATACGGCCGCAATGCTTCGCAGGGAGCAACTTCGGCATAACTGCTTCGTCCCAGCGGCGTGGCCGTAAGCGGATGGTACAGCCGGCTCAGATCAAACACAAAAAATCCCCCGTTTCATGGCAGGAAAAGTATACCACGAAACGGGGGATTTTGACACAGCCTGTTAGCCCACAAACTGGAAAACGCAGAAGGCGGTTTTACTGTTTTTTGAAAAAATATGACAGAACAAAATCTTTTTTTCCAAATATTAGCTTGCACTCTATATATCGATATGATATAATTTTTTTGTGTATTGTCACAAACGGTACACAGAAAAACAAACGCTTCATCGCATCCTGATATATATTTCAAGGAGGTCTCCCTGTGAAAACATGCATTCGACTGGCTTTGCTTGTCACTGTACTGATGATGTGTTTCATACTGCCTGCGCACGCAGCAGCAAGTTCATACGACGAAGTCGTTACCCTCACCGATTTTATCGACCCCATCTTTATCGACGCGATTAACGGTAACCTTGATAAAAAGATCAGCTATGAGATGGATGGTAAGCAGATTGCTGAGTGGAACGGCCAAACGCGCACCTTTACGGTGAAAGGGCCGCTGGATATTTCCACCCAGAATGGCTTCCTCTGGTTCAATCCGCACGATTTTGCCTCTGATCAAAAGAATGTGACCATCGTGATCGATGGCCAGGTTTCCCTTGCCTCTACAGCTGCAAATGGGCATCTTATCGACGCCTGGGTGGGCGGTCCCTACCCCTTTGAGTTCGAAGTCAATCTGACCAGCACCGGCTACAATTCTGCCAACCCTTCCGCCTCTGCTTCTTCTCTGAGCCTCAAGACAACCGGAACGGACTCTAACGGCATTCAAAGCTCCGTGCTCAATGTAAAGGATCTGTATATCAAAGAACTGGATGTCAATTGTATTGGTATGTTTGCTTCTGACAGGCTAACCGTTTCCAACACCACAATCGATCATGCTTCTTCCCAAATCGGCTCCATAATGGAAGGGGCTCATGACAACGACTCTTTTGAGGGCATGACGCTGGATAATGTCACCATCAACAAGATGGACGCCCAGGCCGTGGATTCTGCTGCCGTCAACAGTCCCGGAACCCTTACCATTCGCAACAGTCAAATCAGCAACCTGAGCGCGGGCAATTTTGGCTTTATAACCTCAGGCACCATTACTGTTGAAAATAGCGACTTGTCCAACGCCTCCTGCGGCGTTCACCTGATCGCCACAGAATCAGATATCGAGATCAAAAACAGCAAATTCTCCTCTTTTGAAACTGGCTCTTCCAGCATTATTTCGGATGGCTTTGTCTCTGTCAGCAATTCTGCCATTAATAACGCAACCGTAACCGATGGCCATATTATTGAAGGCTTGGGTAGCGGCGCGAGCCTCAATGCCAGCTCCATCACCAACAGCAAAGCTGAGCTGCGCGGCGCTGCCATTGGCGGCAGCAATGTCCAGATAAAGGCCAGTTCGATCCCCAATTTCACCGGTGAGAACATCGTCTCCTCGGGCGGCAACGTCTCCATTCAGGATTCTGAACTCAGCGGCGTCACTACCTGGAGTTCTGTCTGGGCTGCGGGCGATCTGGCCCTCAGCAATACCGCGCTGAGCTCCACCTCCACCGAACCTGGCGCGCCTGGCCTCTATACAGGAACCGGCAACTTCAAGCTGAATGGTGTGGCTGCTGAAGTTCCCACCTCCCCCGTCATCAGCATCAAGCCTCCCGTGGTTTCCGATCCTGCCGTGCCGCATACCGGTGACAATACGCCGATCGCCCTGCTGAGCATGCTTATGCTGATCTCTCTGATCATGATCATCCGCAACCGCAAGCTGGCGGTTTAATCCGTTTCCTTTGCAGTGCCCTCTGTAGATTACAGAGGGCTTTCCTTTTTCCAAAAAGTGCATAAAACATAAGCTTGATGTTTTTTGCGGGGAAGGCCATGCAAACCATGTTCATGAGAAGAGCAGCTTTCAAACCGTCATGCCCACCGGCTGAGCCGGTGGTTTTTTATGCTGAAGCAGACAGAAAAATCCCCCGTTTCATGGTGGAAAAAGTACACCATAAAACGGGGGATTTTGACACTGCCTTTGATTAACCCACAAACTGGAAGACGCAGAAGGCGGCGTAGATGCACAGCAGCGTGACGCCCTGCCAGCGGGCCAGCTTGCCGCGCTTGATGGCGGGCACGGTGAGCAGCAGCATGGTGATGAAAACCAGCGGAATGTCCAGCACCAAAGAGGCATTCATGCCGCCGATGGTTTTGGCCGTGGGTACGGCGAAGGGGGACAGTGCGACGGATACGCCGCTGACCAGCACCAGGTTGAACAGGTTCGCACCGATGATGTTGCCCAAAGACAGCGCACTGTGGCCCTTGACCAGCGCAGTGACGGCGGTAACCAGTTCGGGCAGGGAGGTACCAAGCGCCACAAAGGTCAGCGCGATGACGGACTCCGGTACGCCCAATGCCTGAGCGATGAGGGTGCCGTTGTCCACCAGCAGGTCGGCGCCCACGGCGATGATGGCAGCACCCAGCACCAGCAGGCCCAGCTGCTTGTAAAGGGAATCTTCCTTGCCGGTTTCTTCCTCGGTTTCAGCGGGCATTTCGGGCGTGCTGAGAGCCTTGCGCACGGTGATGACCATGTACACCACAAAGGCAGCCAGCAGGATGATGCCGGTCAGACGGGTGAACTGGCCGCCGAACCAGGCGGTACAGGCGTAGAAGATGGCAGCAGCAAAGAAGAACAGCACAGGCTGGATGAGCGCCTTGCGGTCAACGTTGGAGGGGCGGATGGCGATGGTGAGCGCCGCGATGAGGGACGTATTGCAGATGATGGAGCCGATGGCGTTGCCGTAAGCGATCTCGCCGTGGCCGCCGATGGCGGAGGTGGCGGACACCATCACCTCAGGCAGGGTGGTGCCGATGGAAACGACCGTTGCGCCGATGAGCAGCTCCGGCACATGGAAGCGATGGGCAAGACCGGTGGCGCCGTCGACAAACCAGTCGCCGCCCTTGATGAGCAGAATGAGACCCAGTGCAAACAGAAGAACAGGAACCAGCATTTGTTTTTCCTCCTTGGAAAGGTCGGGGGTGTGGGGGAGAGCATCTTTTATATGAAAAGACCCGGTATGCGGCGAAAAGCGCATGCCGGGTGGATGTGCACAAAATGACAGCATGCATAGCTTCGCAGTTATACATGAGTCTCGCGATTTGAAGCAAGCCAGACCGCATGGGCCAGGATGTTGACTTGCTACGTGCCCCTGGGGCACGCACGCTACTCCCTCACGGGATCTTGCCACAATATTATACAGGCTGTATGACAAAAGTCAACAAAAAATAAATCAAAATTTTTTCAAAAAGAGGTTTACAATCACAGGAAATGTGTGCTATAATTCGGAGGTTGGAGTATGCCGTGGAGCCATGGGCGGCTGCGTGCATCCGGGTTGCGGGTGTGCGACCATGGGCCGGGCAGACAAGCTCCAACAACGCTAACAAAGCATGGCCTTCGGGGTCATGCGGGGGCCTGGACTGCGCTCTGCTCACTCTACGCGGACGCTATCAACTACAAGGGCCCCTCGGCTCAAGAGAGCACATTCTATGGAGGTGTACCACACATGGCACGTATTGCGGGCGTTGACCTGCCCAGAGAAAAGCGTGTGGAAGTCGGCCTGACCTATGTCTTCGGCATTGGTCCTGCGATTTCCAAGGAAATCCTTGCCGCGACCGAGATCAATCCCGATACCCGCGTGAAGGATCTTACCGAGAACGAAGTTTCCAAGCTCCGTGACTACATCGAGCACAACGTGAAGGTCGAAGGTGACCTGCGTCGCGAAGTCAGCCTGAACATCAAGCGTCTGGTTGAAATCGGCTGCTACCGTGGCGTCCGCCATCGTCGCAACCTGCCCGTTCGCGGTCAGAACACCAAGAACAACGCTCGTACCCGCAAGGGTCCCAAGCGCACCATCGCCGGCAAGAAGAAGGCTGGCAAGTAATCTCACCTGAACGATTGCTTATGTAGCATGGAGGGATAAGAACAATGGCACCTAAGCAGAAGCTTAAGAAAGTAACGCGCAAGCGTCGTGAGAAGAAGCTGGTGGAGCGCGGCGCCGCTCACATCCGTTCTTCTTTTAACAACACCATCGTCACCCTGACCGATATCAACGGCAACGCCCTGTCTTGGGCCAGCGCCGGCGGCCTGGGCTTCCGCGGAAGCAAGAAGTCCACTCCCTTCGCCGCCCAGATGGCTGCTGAAACTGCCGCCAAGGCCGCTATGGAATTCGGCCTCAAGACCGTGGAAGTGTACGTCAAGGGCCCCGGTTCCGGACGTGAAGCTGCTATCCGCAGCCTGCAGGCCGCCGGTCTGGAAGTCAACATGATTAAGGACGTCACCCCCATTCCCCACAACGGCTGCCGTCCGCCTAAGCGCCGCCGCGTGTAAGGTATCA
>JAFWYA010000013.1 GCA_017517815.1 Clostridia bacterium
AAACTACTGGCCTGGTCACCCTGAATGCCTACACCGATAAAGAAGTCTATTCCTTCGGTGTATATATCGAGGACGTGCTCTACGGCATGGAGGGCAGCACCTGGCAGGCAGAAAAGTTCACTGAATACCGCTTTGCTCTGCTGGACGAACTGGGCAATGTGCTGGCTGTGTCCGCAGCCGTGACCTACGAACCCGAGGAAGTGCCTGAAGCGCCCGAAGAACCTCCCATTTTCGAGCACGAACTGCAGGTCACGCTGGATGAAACTACTGGCCTGGTCACCCTGAATGCCTACACCGATAAAGAAGTCTATTCCTTCGGTGTATATATCGAGGACGTGCTCTACGGCATGGAGGGCAGCACCTGGCAGGCAGAAAAGTTCACCGAGTACCGTTTTGCCCTGCTGGACGAACTGGGCAATGTGCTGGCTATGTCGTCCTCTGTCGCCTGGAAACCCGTTGAGGACGATCCGCCTGTGATCGAATATACACTGAAGATCAGCACGCAGAATTATCTCAGCGATGGTTCGCCCTGCGTACCCACCTTTACCATCACCTGCGAACCCGAGCTGCCGGAGGGTATGGCGGTTGCTGTCATCCTGAACGGCGAAGCGCTGGGCGCTTTGGAGGGCAGCACTTTCGCGCCCACTCTGTCCGGCGAGTATCTGTTTGCGCTGATCGACGCCAACGGCAGCGGTGTGGCTCGGTCTGATGTTTACCCGGTCACGATCGCTGAACCCGAAGAAGAACCTGTCGTTTATCCCGAATACGAGCTGCAGGTCTCAGCTGAAAATTACACTGAAGGCACGCTGTGTATGCCCACCTTCACCGTAACGACCATTCCCGACATGACGGATGGTATGTACCTGTGTGTCAGCACAGATGCCGGTCTTTCCATTCTGGAAAGCAATGCATATTCCCCTGCCGAATCCGGCGAATACCGCTTTGTGCTGTTCGCTCCCGGTGAAGAGGGCGATATTGAGCTGGCGCGTTCCGCTTCTTTCAGCGTGTTGTACGGAAAGCCCGCCGCCAACGAGATCTTCAGTTTCACCCAGCAGCTGGACCCTGACGGCAATCCTCTCACCGATGAACTCAACGACGAGGAAATCTCGCTGGATTATCAGAAAACCGGCGAAAACATTTCTGCCGACGGCAAGGAAGTTGTAACCACCTTCAACTCCCTGTTCAGCACGCTCACGCTGACCTCCTCCACCAACGTTGCGCAGGAGAACACCGAAATCCAGCTGAAAGTGGATTCCGGCAGCAGTCCTTATTTTGTGCTGGGCGGTCTGCCCGACGAAGGCGGCTACACCTACGCCGTCAAAATGGAAGGCACAGGCTACGTCGCTCTCATGGGCAATGAATTCGTCGCCTACGACAGCGGAGATTACCACTTTGCCATTCTTGACGCCGGCGGCAACGTGGTGGATTCCCAGTTTTTCGGCGGCGTGACCGGCGCTGGAGTTCCTGCGATCGGAACAACTGACATTGATGACGACGACTTGAATCTTTCCATTACCTCTTCGCTGGCTGAAGACTATAAACAGGGCGTATGGACAGCTGAACTGCCCGTGTTTACACTCAGCGGCCTGATGGAAGACAGCGGCTTCAGCTATGCCGTGCGCATCAACGACGGCGACCCTGTTCCCTTTGATGGATCCTCCTATACCTTTGAACCTGAAAAGGACGGCAAATACACCCTTTCCTTCGCCGCGATCAACGAAGCCGGCGTGACCGCCTCCGAGCAGACGGAATACAGCATCTGGCTGGATCGCACTGCGCCGTCCCTGAGTATCATCAATCAGGGCAGTTTCACCATGCAGATCACCGCAGGCGATGCTGCAAGCAGCAAACTGACCGTTACGCTTGACAAGGTAGGCGACCGTGAGCTTACGCTTACCGAGGGCATCGGGCAGATCGTCTACAGCGCGTCGCAGTCTATCAGCTTCCCGCCCGGAAAAATCGTCGTTAAAGATGAGGCCGGCAACACCACCGCAAACAACGCGACTGTCACGCTCTACACCCTGGCTAACGTGATGACCGGCAACGGCATGGCCTCACTGGAAGGCATGAGCGGCATGGGCGGCTTCAGTTTCAGCTTCGGCGGCGGGCGCGGCGGCAGCAGCACCTACCGCACGGTCAGCCATGCAAAGTCCTCCACAACCAGCGTGGTTTCCTATGATGCGGTGGAGCTTGTGGTGGAAAACGACAGCATGTCGCAGCTGGTGGTTGGCAGTGAGGCTTTCGACCTGGAGCTGGAGCGCGACGCCTTCCTTGTAACGGACGAGTATGATGAAAACGAACCGCCCACCTTCTCAGCCAGCTTTACCGCCCTCAAGCGTGACGACGATGTAGACACGCTGGTGCTCAGCGCCAACGACAGCTCTGACGTCATTGACCGCCACAGCTATTCGTGGACCTTCAGCGGAACCGTATACAAAAAGCTGGCAGCCAGCGGCATCGACTACCTGATGCTGCGCATTGGCGATGACGTAACGGTTTTGTCCACAGCAGGCTTCTCCGCAGGCATCCGCTACAGCATGTACCGTGCCGAGGGTCTTGCCAGCAAGGAATTCCTGTATACTGTTCGCATGGGCGCGCCTGATGAAAACTTCGCCATGAACGTCACCGTCGCCGGCGACACCTATCAGATGACCAGCGATACCAGTTCCGAATTTTATTACTACGACGTGTTCAACGGCACGATCGACCAGCTGCAGAAGGCCGAGGTGTGATTCATGGCAAAAAAGAAAAAATTCAAAAAACTGCTCCTCTGGCTGACTCTGCTGCTGATTGTAGCGCTGGTGGTTCGCGTGACGGTATGGCCCAAGCTGACCGCCGCTACCACTGTCACCTATGACAAGTATACCGCCCGCACGGGTACCATTTCCAACTCGCTCAGTTTCAGCGGCTCTGTGAGCGTGAAAAACTATGAAACCTTCACCGCCGACAATGCCGCGACCGTGCGCCAGATCTTTGTCAAAGAAGAACAGAAGGTTTCAAAGGATGAGAAGCTCATGCGCCTGTCCGACGGCACCAACGTCAGGGCCAGTTTCGACGGGCAGGTCAACGCCATCTCTGTGGACGTGGGCGATGAGGTCAGCGCCAATGCCAACCTCATCCAGATCGTGGACTTCAACAACATGACCGTCTCCATGCGCGTCAATGAGTACGATATTTCCGACGTGCATGTGGGCCAGGCCTGCCGCGTGACGGTTACCGCTCTGAATGAAACCTTTGACTCCACCATCTCGCACATCAACCGCATTTCTTCCTCCATGGGCAACACGGCCTACTACACCGTTACGGCAGAGTTGACCGTTACCGACAACGTTCTGCCCGGCATGCAGGCCACCGTTACCATTCCGCAGGAGGAAGCCATTGACTCCATCATTCTCAGCCAGTCTGCGCTGAGCTTTGCGCCGGATAACAGCGCCTATGTGCTGATGTACGACGAAAACCAGCAGCTTCAGCAGGTTCCTGTGGAACTGGGTATCAGCAACGACAGCTATATCGAGATCACCGCGGGCCTTGCAAACGGCGACGAGGTCTACAAGCAGTCCACTGCCGGCACCTCCGCCGGCGGCCTGTTTGGCGCTTTCTCCTTCCCCAGCGGTACAATGCCCGGCATGGGCGGCGGAAACGCACCGAACATGGGCAATACCAGCAACTATGGAAACATGCGCAACAATTACGGCGGCGGCACGCGCAACAACTACGGCGGCAGCGGTGGTTTCGGCGGCGGCATGCGCTGATGAAGGGAGAATGCAGCATGTTTAAACGCAAACGCCTCCTCCAAAGTGCCGCAGCGCTGCCCCCTCAGGAAGAGCTCTTCTTTCAGATGCGAAAGATCGTCAAGCAGTATCAGCTGGGCGATGAAGCGGTGACCGTTCTCAAAGATATCGACCTTAGCATTCAGGAGGGTGAATATCTCTCTGTGCTGGGCCCCTCCGGCAGCGGCAAATCCACCCTGATGAACATCATCGGCTGTCTGGATCTGCCCACAAGCGGTGAATACATCCTGCACGGAAACATCGTGGGTGAGCTGGACGAAAAGGAATTAAGCCGTATCCGCAGCCGCGAGGTTGGGTTCATCTTTCAGAATTCGCAATTGCTCAAGCGCATGGACGCCATGAAAAATGTGGAGCTGCCGCTGATCTACGCCGGTGTGCGCCCCAAGGAACGTGCGCGCCGGGCTGAAGAGATGCTGGTCAAAGTTGGTCTGCAGGACAGGCTGCATCACCAGCCCAATCAGCTGTCCGGCGGTCAGCAGCAGCGCGTGGCCATCGCCCGCGCACTGGTCACCAACCCCAGCCTGCTGCTGGCAGACGAACCCACCGGAGCCTTGGACCAGGCCACCGGCCGGCAGATCATGGAGCTGTTTCACGAGCTCAACGAAGACGGCAACACCATCATCATGATCACCCACGACGTCAACATCGCCCGCAATGCAAGACGCGTGGTCAACATCATCGACGGCGTGCTCACCGAAGCGGAAGGCGAGGTGACCTTCGCATGAAAGCTGCCTTCAAGCGCCTCATGGGCAATGTGTATATGTTCATCGAAAGCCTGCGCATGGCCGTTGCCAACATTGCCCAGAACCGCATGCGCTCCTTCCTGACGGTGCTTGGTATTCTGATCGGCGTTACGGCTGTCATCGCACTGATCACCACCATTTCCGGCGTATCCAGTTCCATTTCGGACTCGTTCACCTCCATGGGTGCGGGCAGCCTTACGCTGTCTGTCACGGGCACCGAGCTCAAAGCCGGTCTGAGCGGTGAAGACATGGATGACATCACCCGGCTGGATCACGTAACCGGCGTTGCGCCCAATGTATCATTAAGCGTCAAAATGGCTTACGGCGACACCAGCGAAACCAACATACGCACCGTAGGTACCAATGAATATTACTTCGTCAACGACCCGGAAGCCCTCAAAAACGGGCGCGCCATCACCCCCATCGACATCGACACCATGGCGCGCGTGTGCCTTATCGGTTCGGAAACGGTTGACACCTTCTTCTACGGCGTAAACCCCATCGGCGAAACGATTTATATCAACGGCATCAGCTTCACCGTCATCGGCACCCTGTCGGACAGTTCGGATGATAGCGTCGCCAGCATTCTGGCTGGCTCCACTGAGATCCTGATGCCCTATTCCACCGCCCTCAAGCTAAACGGCGCCACGCTGGTCACCAGCCTGACCGTTTACATGGATGATGCGGAAATGTCCTCCATCGTGTCTGACGATCTGGAAGATCATCTGGACGCACTGTTCAACTACGAGGACGACACCTACACCATCACCACCATGGAAAGCATTGAGGAGATCATGGACAGCATGCTTTCCATGATGTCTGCGCTGCTGGCAGGCATCGCTTCCATCGCGCTGCTGGTAGGCGGCATCGGCATCATGAACATGATGCTTACCTCCGTTACCGAGCGCACAGTCGAAATTGGCCTGAAGAAGGCCATCGGCGCCGAGCCCGGGCAGATCCAGATCCAGTTTCTCATCGAATCCTTCCTGCTTTCCATGATCGGCGGTGTAGCCGGCGTGGTGATGGGCATTCTGCTCTCGGCGGCGCTTTGCTCCGTCATGGGCACAGGATTCGTTATCTCCTACGGTGCCATCGCCCTGGGCGTTGGGTTCTCCGCCGCTGTAGGCATCATCTTTGGCTGGTCGCCTGCGCGCAAGGCGAGCAGGCTGAGCCCCATCGACGCGCTGCGCAGAATGTAAAAGGGAGGTATCCTCAACATGAAACGTTTCCTTGCCACGCTTATGCTGCTCGCCCTTCTGCCGGTCTTCGCGCTGGCCGAAACCACCTTCGACGGCAGCGTCGTCGCCGGTGAATCCGTCGGTGTGACCGCGCCGTTCGGCGGCACGGTATCCAGCTTTCGCCTGCGTGCCGGCAGCCTGATCACATTGGGCGAAAAAATCGCCACCATCGCCACTACCAAAGTGTTTGCCTCAGCCGACGGCGTGATCGCAGGCGTGTTTGCCCAGCCCGGCGACAGCACCGAAAGCCTTGTCAGCCGCTACGGCGCGGTGATGTACATCGTACCTGACAACAAATACACCATCGCCGCCGACATTGAAAAGGCCTATAACTCCAGCGAAACCAAGTACGTCAACATTGGTGAAAAGGTATACATCACCTGTGCCAGCGACGGCAACCACACTGCTGAAGGCATCGTGACCGCCGCCAGCGGCACCACTTACACAGTGGAAACCACCAAAGGTGAACTGCTGATGGAAGAAAGCGTGAACATCTACCGCGACGCCTCGCGCAACAGCAAAACCCGCGTAGGCCGCGGCACAGTAGGCCGTACGGCCGAAATCGCCGTAAACGGCAGCGGCAGTCTGCTCAGGCTGCACGTTCAAAATGGCGACCGCGTCTCCCGCGGCGACCTGCTGTTTGAAACCGTGACCGGCGAGTTTGACGGCCTGTATGCCACCACCAACGAAATTCTCTCCGACGTGAGCGGCGTGGTGGCTTCAGTCAACACCTCAGCAGGCGCAAACGTCAGCAAAGGCGATACCCTGCTGACTGTTTACACCATGGATTCGCTGCAGATTGAAATCAACGTCAACGAATACGACCTTGCCACCATTGCCGAAGGAGACACGGTGCAGATTTCCTTCAACTACGACGAAACAAAAACCGAGCAGACTACAGGTACGGTTTCACTCATCTCTCACATCAGCACCACCGACTCAGCCGGGGAAGCCAGCTATCTGGCCTATATCGACTTTGAGCCCGACAAGGATGTGCGCATTGGCATGACGGTCGTCGTCAGCACCATCGACGATGAAGAAGTCTGGATGGAAGAAGACGCTGTGCCCGACGAAGCCACCGGCGTATAACAGCACAAAACCCCTGCCATGTGGCAGGGGTTTTCATTTAGCTTTTTCGCGTTTTTCTCAGCATGATGATTCCCAAAGCACTAAGGCAAAGCAACGTCATCAGCAATACAGGGCGTGTGCTGTCGCCTGTTCTGGGCACCGTTTCCTGTGGATCATCCGGATCCGCAGGATCAAACACCGAAGCCGCTGCTTTCATCCGCACGCGCACAGGCGAAACACAGTCGGTATATCCGCCCATGGTCTGCGACTGATGCCGGCCGCCCAGCGGGTCGAACAAAAATACGTCTGCCGCCTGCTGAAATCCTTCCAGCGTGAGCAAAATCTCGTCTGTCGGCTCGGTCAGTCCGCTGAGAATCAGCCTATAGGTATGCTCGCCATCGTCCACTTTTACTGTATTCGAAACAGCATTTCCGCAGGATGCCTGCAGCGTAAGTCTGGTTTTTCCATGTACATTAGCCTCGATACACGCAGTGATCTTTGCCTGCCATGTGCTGCCATGCCGGCTCATCTCAGCCGCCGTGCTGATGAATGACGCCTGCGAAATGAGCGGATCTGCCGGAGGCTTTGCAGGCAGCGCCAGCAGATAACGCACCAACGCCTCGCAGTTCGTCTGTGTATGTTCCGTTTTGGGCTGATTCAGCAGTTCCGGCCGGATACAGTCCGATGCTTTGAAGCGCGTGGCCGTCGTGCCCAGATAGGCCCTGTAAATCTCCACATCGTTGGTCAGCACCCAGATCACGCTCTGGGCTGCAGTGATGCACTCGGTTTCCGTCAGGCCTTGCACAGGTACATATGTTTGCCCATCCACACTGCGAAGCCATTCATTCACCTGTTGTTCCAGTCTGCGCATATCGGTGACATGAGGAAAGATGTTTGTCAGCACCGCACGCAATCGTCCTGCGGTTTCCGTGCCAAAGTATCCGCTTTCCTCCAGATTCAGTCGGCGATAGGCATAGCCCTGAATGCCGTCGGTCACTGCATCCAGACAGTATACCGGCGTGGATGCATACGGACCCTGTCCCCCATTGCCGATTTCCTCCGGATGGATCAGGTTCATGGTTTTGTGGCCGGTATAATTCCAGTTGGCCTCACGTATGCCGTCTCCATCCTCATCCACTTTCAGATAGTTATAGTGCGGCGATGGATGAAAATACTTTTGTCCCCAGGCATAGTCCGGCAGGGGTTCACCGGTGTAGTTAAAAACATACAGATCGCCATCCTGCGCAGTTTGCGCAATGGCAAAGGCCGGTGCCAGCAGGCACAGCATCATCAGCGCTGTGATCGCTCGTTTCATTTTGGTTCCTCCCCGTTTGGCAGCTGCAGCTGCGCACAGGGGTCATTATATCCAGCTGTTTCCTTCTGTCAGCAGTTGTGACCAAACAAGTGCCGTTTCGACAAAAGCACAGGAAAGTCTTTGCTTTTCGTCCATGGAATGCTAGAATAGAAACAGAAACGGAGGGACTGCAAATGAACACGGCAAGACTGACGGCGCACATCCAGGACCTGCTTGCCCGCTACCGCGAGGCCGGGTATTTTCCATCAGCAAATGTGCGCGTATTCAATGCGCGCGAAACGCTGGCCACAGCCTGCACAGGCGACGCGCAGGAAGATTCGCTGTTTGACGTTGCTTCGCTCACCAAAATTGCCACAACGACACGTGTACTTTTGGCAGTTGAACGCGGCCATCTGGCGCTGGATACAGCTGTTGCCGACTGTTTTGATGATATCCGGAAGGACGCATGGCTTGCACGGCGCTTTGACGGCGTGACCCTGCGTATGCTGCTGACCCACACATCCACCCTTACGCCGTGGTTTCCGTTCTACAGCCGCCGCGATGAAGATTTCTGGCAGGTACTGCGCTATGCGCTTGAGCATACCGAGGTGGTGCAGGGCATGGAATATTCCGACCTGAATTTCATGCTGCTGGGCGAGCTGCTCAACCGCATTTCCCGCACCACGCTGAATGAGGGACTGCAAAGCGAGCTGGTTAAACCGCTCAGTCTGGGCCGGATGATGTACCATCCGCCGGAGGATGCGCACATCATTCCTTCCTGCTATGACAATGCCATCGAAATGCAGATGTGTGCAGACCGAAGCATCACCTTTGACGGA
This sequence comes from Clostridia bacterium, assembly GCA_017517815.1. The sequence goes on from JAFWYA010000013.1 coordinate 8,974, forward strand.
TTTCGCCCGCTAAATACAGAGGTGCGCGGAACGGTCAACGACGGCAACGCACACTACTTCTTTCACGATGAGGCAGGCCATGCCGGTATTTTTGCCGACACACAGGCGTATGCAAAGCTGTGTCAGTTCTATATGAACAGCCCGTCTTCCCTTTTGCGTGCGGCACAAAAAGAGCAGCCCGGCGCACCCACGCGCGGACTGGGTTTTCAGACAGGCACAGCCTATCCGCACGGCTGCGGACACACCGGCTTTACCGGCACCAGCATTTATTTCTCTGCCGAGCACGATATTGGCGTGGTCGCGTTCACCAACCGCCTTTTCTTCCATCAGCCCAGCGGTCAGAACACCGGAGAGTTCCGGCGCGCGCTGCATGAAAGCGTGCTCGCCCTTGCAGCAAAATGAAAAAGCAACCGGCTTTCAGGCCGGTTGCTTTTTCATCACTCAATCCCGCGGATATGCCTTGCATCGTTGAGAATTTCAAACCTGGGTGCTGCCAGCACGCCCTTGCGATCGTCAAGCTTTACGACCGTCACAGCCGTAAAGTCCATGGCCAGCGTGGCACAGAAATAAGGGAACGGCAGGTTAGCGATATGCGAAAGCGCCGCACTGGACGAACCGCCGTGGCTGAACATAGCAACCGTGCGATCGGTGTTTTCGCCCACCACGCGGTAATAATCGCCCTCGCGCTGATAGCCCAGCGTCAGCAGCCATTGGTCGATATCCCTTGAAACCGCTTCATATTTTTCCACCACTTCGCTGTGGCAAAACGGCTCGCGCTGCTGCCAGTCGGTATGCATCAGGCTTTCTCCGCGCTCCGCCAAATCCCACGAAATAAACCATGGATTCCCGCCTTTGAACAGCTCTGTTCCATCCTTGGAACCCCAGCGGATCTCGCGCATGAAATCACACTTTATGATATCCAGCCCCAGTTTATCCGCTGTATACTGTGCAGTTTCATAGGCTCTTCCGCAGGTGGAGGCATATATTTCACAAATGCCCTCATTGGCAACACGCTCAGCTGCAGCCTGCGCATGCTTGTGCCCCAGTTCTGTCAGGCAGTCCTTTTCATAATTCGGATGTCCGTGGCGCACAAAAACAATTCTCATATTCTCGCCTCCTTTTCCATCTTTTTTCTCCGCAGCATCCCATAAGTCCTGCCGTGCAGACAAAAACCGGGGAATGCATGCATTCCCCGGTTTTCATTACTGCAGCTGCAGGTCAAAGTCGATCTGAAAGCTGACTTCGCCATTCATAAAGGATGCGCTGACGGAGGCGTTCACTCTGGGTTTGCCATGGATAAACTCCATCGAGTTCACATCAAGCCGGTAATGATCCTTTTCTGAAATCAGCCCTGTGCCGAACAGGCTGCCCGGCATGGACACATAGTGTTTCATGCCGTCGGGCTCCACTGCATAAAAGGTAAGGTACTTCACAGCATCGCCCTGTTTAAGGTCAAATGCATCGCCGCCTCTTGCCGTAGTGGGAATGGAAAGATTGATGCTTTCAATTTCCGCGCAGCCGATCGGTTCCAGCCACAGGTCATAGCTGGTGTCTGCCTCGCCGCAGCACTTTTCAAAGGCGGAATAGGTGCATTCATACTGCTGACCGTTATAGGTGAAATCAATCATCGGTTGAGCAGGCTGTGCCAGAGCTGCCGATGGCAGAATCATCAGCAGCGCCAGCAGGAAAAGGGTGAACTGCTTCATGGGTATTCGCTCCCTGCCTGATCTTACAGGCTTACAGCACCAGAGAAGGCGCGGAGTATACGCGGGCCGCCATTTCGCTGTCGAGCATATAGAGGCTTCTGGGGTCGCTGCCGTAGAGCTCGTACTTCTTCACGAGACTTTCAGCGTTGTTTTCCTCTTCGCCCTGCTCCTTGACGAACCAGTCCAAGAACTGCATGGTACGGAAATCGCGCACGTCATAGGCAGCCTCATAGATGGTATGGATCAGGCTGGTCACATAGCGTTCATGCCTGAGGCCGGCTTCCAGCACCTGCTTGTTGCCAGTCAGCTCCACGTCAGGCTTGGCGATGGCGTCCAGTTCGATTTTTTCGCCGTTGTTGCGCAGATACTGCAAAAACAGCATGGCATGGTCGCGCTCCTCCTGCGCCTGGATCATGTACCAGTTGCCAAAGCCGTTCAGTTCCTGATCATAATAGTAGTTGGAAAAATCCAGATACAGATAGGCAGAATAGAATTCCTTGTTGATCTGTTCATTGAGCAGTTTTACGACCTTGGTGTCCAGCATGGTATTTCCTCCTTATTCAACGGTTCTTTATTTGCTTGATTTCTTTTTACCCTGTTTTTCAGGCAGTGAAACGCTGATTTTCTGAAGCGTTTCCATCAGTCGGTATTTTTCCTCATCACTCAGGCAGGCAAGCAGCGCTTCTTCCGTGGTTTCCTTGCGCTTCAACGCCTTTTTGACGCTTTTTGAAGTGCTGCGCAGCTGCCACAGCAGCCCGTCTTCCGTTACCAATGCCGTCCATTTGGATGTCTGTTTGGCAAAATATTTTTCTCCGTATTTGCAGTGCAGGTGATTCATCGGGCAATGTCTGCTGCAGCCCGGGCAGGTATCCTTCATGGGTGTTTTTCTCCTTTGTGCGGCTTATCGAAACATTTTCCGCACCTATGGTATAACCATTTTTGCCCTTTTTGAAACCAAAAATCCCCCTCAGCAGGATGGGGGATATAAAGGAAAGTGTTATCCTTCGTGATAGCAGCAAGTGACGCTGATTTCGTTGCTTGCTACTTTTAGGGTTCTATGATAGGATGAGTGCAAATAACTTGAATTTAACGGAGGATTCCTTTACATGAAAATAGCCACATGTGTGAAAAGATTCTTGTTCATCATCCTTCAATGTACATGGGGAATCCTCCCTACCCTCGTTGGTCTGTTCTTTTTCATCAAATTGAAAGACTATCCTCATAAAACATACCGTGGCTGTATTGACACCAGATGGAACACTCGCAGCGGTTTGAGTCTGGGCCTTTTTATCTTCACCCCGAATGATGAAATTAAGGATGCAAAGAAAATCAGAGTGCATGAATATGGCCATTGCATCCAATCAGTTGTGCTGGGCCCGTTGTTCGTTGTTATTGGCATTATTTCTCTTGTGTGGGGAAGAAATCCTTATTTTGCAAAACAACGTAAAGAAAAGAATCTTCCGTATACCGGCTGTTTTGTGGAAAGCTGGGCGAGTAAATGGGGTGAATCGGCTACAAACGAAGAAGCAATATGGGATTGAGCCAAATTCCAATTTACCCAGCAGCCGAAAACCCACTTTCCCACCGCTTGGTGAGGGCGCAATTATACGCACCGTTCCGGTGCATTGCGTTTGGTGACCACATAAGCAAACGAGCATCCGTAATTTTCGACGGATGCTCGTTTGTTCGTTGCAGGATCAATTGTTCCTTCAGAATCCCCCCGCCAGAGGGGGATTTTAGGGCTTTATTCTTCGATCAGGATAAAGCCGCCCAGCTTGATTTCAGGCAGCGTGATGCACAGCTGGCCGTCCCCGCCTTCAAAGCACAGGGACAGTTCCTCGTCCGGCGTATAGAAGGTAACCTTCTTTGCACCCTGTGCGCCGCAGCGCAGCACAAGGGTCTTGCCGGCTTCAATGCCGCGTTCCTGCGTGTCGATATTGGCCAGACAGGCCATGTGATACCCGTTGCCTTCCAGCACGCGCACGTCCAGACGGGGCGCGCCGTCCACCGTAAACACAGGCAGGATACCAGCGCGTTCCAGCACTTCGGCTGCGCTGTTGCGCTCCTGCAGGTAGCCGTGCAATCCGCGCGACTTGACCGGGGACAGGCCGTAGTGATAACCGCCGTTTCCGTCCGGCAGTTCCATCAGGCGCAGGTGTACGCCATCCAGATCCACAGGCGCAAAGCCGCCGGTTTCCATGCGCTCCACGATCACGCCGCCCTGTTTCACAAAGGTCTTGACCGCATCAAGCTCTTCAGCCGGATAATACTTTTCGCCCGCAGGCAGAATAAGCAGCTTCACACCCAGCGGATTGGCCTCAAGGTCGCAAGCACGCACAAAATCGACCGGCACGCCCGCCTTGCGGAACTCGGTGTACGCCACCTGCATGCCATGCGAAATGTGCTTGTTGCTGCCTTCCAGCGCATCGCACAGGGCATTTGCCCGCTCAGAGTACAGCACTGCCACGCCCGCGCGGTATTTTTCCGCCAGCGCAATGGGCTCGCTGAGCTTTTCATTGATGAGCTTATTCATCTTCACCGCATGGTGATAGGCCGCCGTTTTGCTGCGATCATTGAACAGGATGCCGAATTCATCCGGTTCAGGTCCGTCGGGGAAGGGATAATCAGCACGCCACTGATAGTACATGATGCCCTTGTAGCCTGCGCCGACGGCGGCATAGGTTTCCAGATCCCACTGGTTGGCGGGCATATTGGTGCGGGCGTTGTACTCCACCAGCCACGCATGCTTGCCATAGACCGCTGCAGCGCTCTCCGCCGCGTCCAGAATCTTGGTGGCTTCATAGTTCTGCTCGCCAAACACCGGAATGTAGTGGGTGATGGCCAGCACTTCCATGCCCTCGGCAGTGCGGTAATAGTCCTCACCCAGCATCATGGTATCGGCGGTCATGGGGCAGTTCATCAGGCAGGTCATGTTTTCCGCTTTGGGATTAACCTTGCGTGCCACCTGGCTCATCTCGCCCAGATAGGCATTCAGGCGCTCGTAGTGGAACAGACGCCAGTTCATCCACTCGGTATGGTCGTCGCTCACGCCGCCTTTGGGATCCATCGTCTGCTGCGGGCGACGGCGCGGAGGCTCCAGCTCGCGGGCCTCCTCTTCCGTCTTGATGCCCTTTGCCACCAGCCACTTGCGGTAGGCAGCGATGGAATGCGGATTATAGTCCACCCCGTAATGATAGGCAGGCTCGTTGAAGATCTGATAGCTTACCAGTGTAGGATCATCCATGAAATGACGGGCAGAGGCCTCGGTGCAATCCGCCGTATCCTCCACGATGCCCTCATGGTTGAGAGAGGCACGCAGGAAGCATTCGTACATGCCCAGTTCGCGGCCTTCGGAGGTGATCATGCCCTCTCCCTCATGGCCGGACACGTTGAGCGTATAACCCTGCAAACGCACCTGTGCAGCAATGTCGGCCTCCTCAGTGGCCTTCATGCACTCGTCGATCAGCGGGAAACTGACCTCAATGCCCTCCGCCCCGGGACCGTTGCGCTTCAGATCGCCCAAAGCAGCAAAGCGCACCAGATTGAAGCCGGCCTCCGCCATATCATGGATATCCTGCTTCAGTCCGCCAATGCGGTCATCCTCCGGGCGGACGGGGAATTTCTTGGGATGATAGGAAGGGTAATAGGACAGGCCCAAACACATCTGTGCCTTTCCATCCTTGTACAGCACGCCATTTTTCAGTTCGTACACGGTTCGACACTCCTTTTGAACAGGTTGGATAATTGGCTGTGTTACCGTTTGTAATTGTGAATCAATACTATGGTGTATTATAACTTTTCTCAAAAAAGCTGTCAATCTGTTCGCAGGCTTGAAAGATGGCTCTGCAGCCGCTATACTGATTGTACATCAAGGGAGGCAACAGCATGAACGATCTGGACAAACGGCTTATACAGGTGGTTCCCTCACCGCGTCAGCTGGCGCTGCAGCAGCTGGAGTTTTATGCTTTTATCCACTTTGGCATGAACACCTTTACCGACCGCGAATGGGGCGATGGCACAGAAAACCCGTCCATCTTCGACCCGGCAAAGCTGGACGCCCGCCAGTGGGTCAATGCGATCCGCCGTGCAGGCATGAAAGGGCTGATCCTGACGTGCAAGCATCACGACGGATTCTGCCTGTGGCCCAGCAAGCATACCCGTCACAGCGTAGCGGCCAGCCCATACCGAAATGGTCAGGGCGATATCGTTGCCGAGGTGGCCCAAGCCTGCCGGGAGGGCGGCATCCGCTTTGGTATCTATCTGTCGCCATGGGACCGCAATCAGCCCCTGTACGGTACAGGCAAGGCTTATGACGATTATTTCATCGCCCAGCTGACGGAACTGCTGACAGGCTACGGCGACATCTTTTCCGTGTGGTTTGACGGCGCCTGCGGCGAAGGCCCCAACGGAAAAAAGCAGTATTATGACTGGGAACGCTATTACCACACCATCCGCACGCTGCAGCCGGGGGCCTGCATTCACGTATGCGGCCCGGACGTGCGCTGGTGCGGCAACGAAGCCGGTGAAACGCGAGAAAGCGAATGGAGCGTAGTTCCCCGCCGCACAGCCGATACTGAGAAGATCGCCTCCCTCAGTCAGCAGGCCGATGATACCTCGTTCCGTCAGCGTGCCATCAGCGCGCAGGACCGCGATCTGGGCAGCCGTCGTCTTCTTGCCAACGAACCGGACCTCATCTGGTATCCGGCAGAGGTAAATACCTCTATCCGCCCCGGCTGGTTCTGGCACAGCAGCGAAAACGATCAGGTGAAGCCACTTGAAAAGCTGATCGACATTTACGAAAAATCAGTCGGCGGAAACGCCACATTTTTGCTGAACCTGCCGCCGACGACCGATGGATTGCTGCACGAAAATGATGTAGCGCGCCTGCATCAGTTTGGCGAATATCTCAAAAACAGCTACGGCTGTAATCTGATCGACCGCGCCTCATTGCAGGCTTCTGCTGCCATCGAAGGCCATGATATTGAAGCTGTGCGTACGGACGATGAAAGCTGCTATATCCCCCTTGTCCAAAACGCGCAGATCACCCTGACATGGAACCAGCCGCAGACCATCCGCCGGCTGGTGCTTAAGGAGCAGCTCCGTTTCAGTCAGCGCGTGGAGCGTTTTGCCGTGGATGCATGGCAAAACGATCAATGGCGGCAGGTGTATGAAAACACCGTCATCGGACACAAGCGCATCGCTGTGCTGCCACGCCTGACCACAACCGCTCTGCGCATCCGCATTATGGATTCACGCTGCGCGCCTGCCATCCGGTTGATTGGCGTGTATGCTGACAAATGAAAAACATCCGCATGACTTTTGACGGTCATGCGGATGCTTTTTATTGTTTTTCGGCTTTCACCAGCAGCATCATCGGCCGGCGCATCTCATCGGGCATCATGCTTCGCCATTCCTCAGGCGGCATGGCCTCTTCCACCGCTTTGAGCGCAAACCCTGCGCTGATCAGTCCCATCAGGATCTGCGTCAGGGTATGATGATACTTGGTGATCGCATGGCCCACAAAGTCAGTCGTTCGCTCGCCGGGTTCGTAGTAGCGGTCCACCGGCCAGGTTCCGTCGGCGGCAAACTGCTGATTGACCCCTGCCGTAAAGGTAGGGTGCTCAATGTTCATCAGAAACACGCCGCCGGGCCGCAGCGTGCGATGAATGCGGCGGTAAACATCCGCCAGATCATTCACATAGTGCAGCACCAGATTGGAAATGACCAGATCGTAAACCTCGGGCGGATAGTCATAGTCCTGCAGGCTGCACACGCGATAGCTGATGCAGGGCGAAGCATTGCGCTTCATGGCCTCCGTGATCATCAGGCTGCTCTGGTCGATTCCCGTCACGCTGGCCGCACCCATACTGGCTGCATAGCCGCAGTGCCATCCATAGCCGCAGCCCAGATCCAGCACGGTTTTGCCTGCCACATCCGGAAACAGCGGCTGCAGCTGATGCCATTCGCCCGCTCCGGAAAGCCCCTCCCGGCTGCGGCTCATCTGCGCATAGGCGGCAAAGAAGGCCGGATCATCGTAATGATTCATTGTGCACCTCTTCTGTTACAGGCTGGCCCATTCTTTATTGGGACGTTCACCCATTCTGAGGGTCAATTCACCGCCTGCAAGGATATCGCTGTGCTGCAGCTGAGACTTGTTATAGTCTTCGCCGTTGAGCGCAGCAGACTGAATGTACTTGGTCTTTTCGGTGTTGCCTTCCGCGCGGATCGTAAACGTTTTTCCGTTGTTCAGATGGATACGCACCGTCTCGAACACCGGGCTTCCGATATCATATTCCGGCTTGCCGGGACAGACAGGATAGAAGCCCATGGCTGAAAACACATACCATGCGCACATCGCACCGCCGTCCTCATCGCCGCAAATGCCCATGGGCGTGTCGTTATACCACAGGCGCATGATCTCGCGCAGCTTGCGCTGAGCCTTCCACGGCTGGCCGGTGCGGTTGTACAGATACGGAATGTGGAAGGATGGCTCGTTGCCCATGCAGAACTGGCCGATCAGACCGGTTTCGTCAGGGAACTGCGCCAGAAAGTTGAACTTATGCGTACCAAAAGGCTCCACAAACATCCGGTCCAGATACTGTTCCAGGCCCTTTTTGCCGCCCATCAGCTGCGCAAGCCCGTCCACGTCGTGCTGCACATGCAGCGTATAGGTCCAGCTGTTGCATTCGGCAAAATAGGCGCGTCCTCCCTGCCCGCCGGACAGTCTGGGATCAAAATTCGGCACCCAGCTGCCGTCGGCCAGTCGCGGGGCCATGAAGCCGATTTCAGGGTTGAAAACATTGCGGTAATTCTGTGCGCGCTGTGCATAAAGCTTTGCCTGCGGCTTGCCAAGCGCCTCGCCCATGCGGGACAGACACCATTCGTCGTAGCTGGTTTCCAGCGTGACCGACACACACTGGCGGCTTTCGAACGAATGCGCAGCAGGGATCCATTCCTTTTCGCCCGCAGGCAGCGCCGGGAAAAAGCCCTTTTCAAAATAGCACTGGTCAAATTCGTTGATCGGCGCAAACGACCACGGCAGCTTGGTGGCCTCTTCCTCGTTTTTGACCATAGCCTCCCAGGCCAGTTCGGCGTCAAAATCGCGCAGGCCCTTCATGTACGCGTCGGTGATCATGGCGGTGGAATGCTTGCCGATCATCACGGCATGATCGCCCACAACAGACGGGAAGCAGGGCATCCAGCCGCTCTGGCTGTACATGCGCAGATAGGAGCGGATCATATCCGTCTGACGTTCGGGTTCCAGCAGCAGCTGCAGCGGATGCGCGTCGCGATAGGTATCCCACAGGCCGTCGCCCACATAGAAGTCGACCTCGTCCTCGTGCACCTGATGGTCGTACGCGCTGTAATACCGGCCATATTCCGAAATGTTGATCATGCGCTGATGCACGCGGTACAGCGAGGTATAAAACACTCGCTTCTGCTGTTCGGTTCCGCCTTCCACCTCAATGCGGCCAAGGGTTTCATCCCAGACAGCCTGTGCTTTTGCAGCAATGTCATCAAAGCCGAGCCCATCGGTTTCCTTGCGAAGGTTGAAGGCAGCCTGCTGACCATCAATGTAGGAAAGGCCAACCTTAACCTGTAGCGTGATGCCGGGTTCAAAGGTCATCAGCAGTGCATTGCCCTGCTTTTCACAGCTTTGGGGCTGATGGGAAAGCACCGCTGCAAAGCAGTGAGGCACTCCTTCCCAGCTTTCTTGGCCAATGATCAGACCATCCTTTTCCTCCAATTTTCCATCCTGCGAAAGGGCGATGCGCAGATGTGCCGCCTGACCGGCCGGATAGGCAAAACGGTATACAGCGCAATGCTGTGTAACCGTATATTCCGCATGAATGCCGCTGTCCTCCAGCAGCACGCTGCCCATATAGCAGCGCACGCATTCAAAATCGTGGTCAAACATGGAGTGAAACGCAGGCGCATCTCCGACGTCCGGCATGATGGTACCGCGGCTGGCCGGAAAACCGTAGATAACGGGCGCAAGGTACTTGTCGTTAATACGCTCATCCAGCACCGGGCGGATCTGCGCCATACAGTGCGGCAGATGCACCAGCGGCTGAGTCGAGGTAAGCATATAGCTGACCGAACCGATATAGGGGTCCACATAATCCGAATAGTGTTTCATTGAGACGGCTCCTTTGTGAGAATTGATATATGTTTTTCAGAGTCATGTGATGCAAACATTATACTCTTCTTTTCGGCGTCTGTCAGTAAAAAGGAAGAACCAGATCATAAAAGCCGTCAAACCTTACGGAATGACGGCTCTTTTCGGCTGGCATGATGCAATTGCGAAAAAAGCATCTGCTTATGTCACATTTTCACCTGCTGCGCCCATTTGGGCAACATGCGTTTCAGTCCGCCCTTTCCACGGTTGGCCAACACCACGCTTTGCAGCAGGATGAAGAAGCACAGCATTGCGCCGGTAGTGATGGACTGCCACCACGGATCGCGCAGGCCGGAGGTGGTCACAATGGCCTTAATGGTGGTGAGTGTCAGCACGCCAAACAGCGTGCCAATCACATTGCCCACACCGCCGGACAGCAGCGTACCGCCGATAATGGAAGAAGCAATGGCGTTCATTTCCGCACCGGCTGCGTTGGTGGCGTTGCCTGCGCCGGTATGCATCATAAACACAAAGCCCGCAACACCGGAAAGAAGTCCGCTGATCAGATAGGAGTAGAAACGGGTGCGCTTCACGTTCACACCCAGCATCAGCGCACTCTGACTGCTTCCGCCCAAAGCATAGAAGTTGCGGCCCAGGCGCGACCACTTGAGCATCAGGAATACCGTGATCACAATGGCCAGCGCAATGACTACGCCGATTTCCATGCGCGCCGGGATCAGATTGCCGTTTTTGGCGGTGTAACCCAGCAGCGGAATTTCAATTTTGGTCTTCATCAGCTGCTTGAAGCCTTCGTGCGCGACCTTTTGCGGCTCAAGACTGACGATGGTGGTCATGCCGCGGGCGAAGAACATGCCTGCCAGCGTAATGATGAACGGTTGAATTTCCAGATAGGAAATCAGAAAACCATGCGCAAGTCCAAACCCCAGGCCGATGGCGATGGCCAGCAGCGCTGCGGTAAAGATGCTTCCGCCATTATTCATGTGCACGATGCAGCTCATGACCACCAGAGCGGTCACGCCGCCGACAGAAATATCAATGCCGCCGCCGATCATAACGATGGTCAATCCGCAGGCCACGATGATGAGCGCTGCGTTATTGTTAAGCATATCAAACACCTGCTGCCAGCGCAGGAAGCCACCGCCCCAGATGGCCATGGCAGCAAAGTACATGCCAAAGAAAATGAAAATAGTGATGGTCAGAAGCAGCTGTGTATCGGTCAGCGGCTCACGGCGCTTACGGTTGGCAATCCTCGTCATACCACCGCCTCCTTTCCGGCTTTTCCGCTGCGGATGCGTGCCCACAGTCTGCCAAGCTGTTGCTTCACCACGGGCGAACCGGCCACAACGATCAGGATGATGACAATGGCCTTGTAGGCCTTCACGTCAGTAGACGGCACCTTCATGGCATAGAGCGTGATGGTCAGCGCCTGAATGGCATAGGCGCCCAGTACCGAGCCGGCAATCTTGAACTTGCCGCCGCTGAGGGCGTTGCCGCCGATGGCCACAGCAAGAATCGCATCCATCTCGATATCCAGCAGCACCGTTTCATGGTTGATCAGCCCCAGACGGCTGACGGCAATCACACCCGCTACGGCGCAGCACGCGCCAAGGATCATAAAGGAAATCAGCTTGATACCGGTAGTGTTGATGCCATTGAGCCTTGCAGCGCGCTGGTTGATGCCCACCGTCTGCGTATACAGTCCCAGTGTGGTAAAACGGAACAAAAGCGCAAACAGCACACCGACAAAGATCACGATCAGGATGGGCGTAGGCACGGGAATGCCGGGAATGAAACTGCCGATGGCCGTGATCAGCGGGCTGTCAATGGTGGGGGTGGCGCCGCCGTTGATCCAGTAGGCCACGGAACGACCGCAGGTGAACAATACCAGCGTGGCAATCATGGGCTGGATTTTGAAAACGGAAACCAGTGTTCCGTTGAATGCGCCAAAAGCCATAGCCGCCGCACAGCAGGCCACAAAACCCAATGCGATCGTAACGGGATTGATGGTACCCGCACGAAGGATTTTGACGAACACGCTTCCCGCGATAGCAGCCAGAGCGCCAACAGAGATATCCTGTCCGCCGCAGGCCGCAGTCACCAGCGTCATGCCCATAGCCAGAATGGCCAGCTCGGATGCACCGTTGAGAATGCTGACGAGGTTGCCGGTAAGCACTGTGCTGCCGCTGTTGTTGGTGGTGACTTCAACCGAAAAGAAACCCGGGTCGCGGAACAGATTGAACACAACGATCAGCACGATGGACAAAACCGGCACAATCAGCTGTGAGTACCGGCCCCAGTTCACTTTCTTATGTGCCATATCAGTTGTCACCTCCTGCAATGGTACGCATCACATTGTCCTGCGTCAGCTCCGTGCCGCGAAGCTCGCCCACGATATTGCGGTCGCGCATCACGATCAGCCTTGAGCAGGTGCGCAGCATTTCCTCGATCTCCGAAGAAATGAAAGTGACGCTCATGCCTTCTTCCGCCAGTTTGCGCACCAGGCGCTGAATTTCTGTCTTGGTGCCCACATCAATGCCGCGGGTGGGCTCATCCAGAATCAGATACTGGGGATGGGTCAGCAGCCAGCGGGCAAGAATGACCTTCTGCTGATTGCCGCCAGAAAGCGATTTAATAGGTGTTTCGGAGGAAGCGGTCTTGATTTCCAGCGCCTTGATGTATTCGTCGGCAAACGCTTCCGCCTCTGTCTGTGAAATCGGCTTGAAGAAGCCCTTCATCACCTGCAGGGCAAGGATGATATTGTCCCTTACGGACAGATCCGCAATGATGCCGTCGTCCTTTCGGTCCTCAGGCAGATAGCCGATCCCATGCTTCATGGCGTCATAGGGGCTGCTGATTTTCACGGTATCGCCGTTCATTCTGACAGTGCCGCCGGTTACGCGGTCCGCACCGAAGATCGCGCGCACGCTTTCACTGCGGCCAGAACCCAACAGGCCCGTAAAGCCGTTTACCTCGCCCTTACGGATGGCAAAGTCGTAAGGATTGACGCCGTTGGCGCTGGAAAGGCTGCTGGCTTCATACACGGGCGTGGAAAGATCCTGCTGCTGAGTGTCATCGCGAACCAGTTCGCTCAGCCCCTCCAGTTCTTTGCCCATCATCTTGGCCACAAGTTCCACCTGCGGCAGATGCTCTATTTCATATTCACCGACCAGTTCACCGTTGCGAAGAACAGTGATGCGATCGCTGACCTCATATACCTGCTCCAGAAAATGCGTGACAAACACAATGCCCACGCCGCGCGCACGCAGATCGCGCATGAGCTTAAAAAGCATGGCCACTTCCTTATCGTCCAGCGAGGAGGTGGGCTCGTCCAGAATCAGCACTTTACAGTCCATATCAACTGCACGGGCGATGGCCACCATCTGCTGAACCGCAAGCGAGCAGCTGCCAAGCTGCTGTTTGGGCCGTGCCGGAATACCCAGATTTTCCAGAATGGTTCCGGCTTTCTTTTCAATTTCCTTCCAACGAACCACAGCACCCTTGCTGCGGCCGATAAACATATTCTCTGCAACCGTCAGATTGGGGCACAGCGTGATCTCCTGATACACGGTGCTGATGCCTGCATTCTGCGCCTCCTGCGGCGAACGGATACTGACCTCACCCTGAATGCCATCAATATGGATCTGACCTGCATCCTTTGAATATACACCGGTCAGCACCTTGATCAGGGTGGATTTTCCCGCGCCATTTTCCCCCATCAGCGCATGGATCTCCCCTTTGCGCAGCGTGAAATCCACGTTGTGCAGGGCTCGTACACCCGGAAAGCTCTTGCAGATGCCGCACGCGGACAAAACGATGCCGTCTTGCATGTCCGTTTCCTCCTTTTTTATGCAGGTCAAACCGAAGGCGCGGTGGGCACGCGCAGAATTCTCCGCATGTGCCGCACCGCGCAAATCACTTACTTATGAAAGAATTTGGCCAACTTTAGTTTACTCACCCAGACCGTAGGTGTCAATATCAGCCTGAGTCAGGGTCTTGGCGTCGAAGCCCTTCTCTTCGGAGATGATCTTCTTGGATTCCAGAGCGAGATCCTCGCCGGCTTCCAACTTCTGGATCAGGCCGCTGATGACTTCAGCCTGGAAGGGAGAGCACTGACCGTCGTAGTTCCAGTTGCCGGCCAGCAGTTCGCGAAGCGCCCAGCGGTTGCAGTCAAAGCCCATAACGATCACGTCGCCGTTCACGCCGTGGGTGATGCCAGCCTCGTCCAGAGCAGCCACAGCGCCCTTGGCCATGCCGTCGTTCTCAGCATAGATGATGTTAAAGGCTTCGCCGGAGTTGATCACGGACTCGGTGATCTTCTTGGCTTCAGCTTCGTCCCAGGTAGCGGTCTGCTGCACAACCAGCTTCCAGTTGTCGTTAGCGGCAACCTGAGCGTCCAGCGCGCCGGTACGGCCCAGCTGAGCGTCGGAGCCCATAGCGCCCTGAATGTGGATGATGTTGTAAGCTTCCAGGTTCTGAGCGATCAGCCATTCCACAGCCAGCTTGCCCTGGTTGGCCATATCGGAAACGACGGCGGCCACGTAGAGCTCTTCGTCACAGTCGATCATACGGTCGAACAGGAACACGCCGATGCCGTTTTCCTGAGCGGACTGCAGCACAGCATCCCAGCCGGTGGTCTCGGCAGCGGAAATCAGCAGGTAATCCACGCCATCAGTGATGAACTGCTGAGCGGCAGCCAGCTGTTCGTCATTCTTGAGGGAATAGAAGGTCTTGGCAGCATAGCCGTTCTCAGCGGAGAAAACTTTTTCGAAGTCCTTTACGTTGGCCTCGCGATAGCCGGACTCAGAGGGCGGGTTGTTAACGATGCCCACGGTCACTTCCGCCATAGCGGACGCCGCGCTGATCATCATCAGGATAGCCAGAAGCAGAGCAACGATTTTCTTCATGAACTTTTCCTCCTGTTTTTTGTCCCCACGGGACTTTTTCTTTATCTTATTGTATCGCATACAAATCGATTCTTCAATCAATTTTTTACCACAAATGATGATAAAAGCACATTAACAACCAAATCGGCGTATGGAACAGATCAAACGAATGGTATGACTGCAACGTTTGGGGTATGGTATTGATCACTCTGAAACCCATATAAGTCAAGATAAATCTGCATCCAATAGGAAGATGCCCAAGAATGAAAAAAGCCTTCATGGCGATAACCATGAAGGACGAATATCAGAATCAAAGTTCCCGTGCATTTCTCAAGAGCAGTTGAAAAAACGTGCTCTGCAAGTTTAGCTTGTGTGAACGATCATCCTGCTATGTCTTTATATAGGCAGATCAGAACTCATTCAACATAAAGCTGCCATCCTCACCGCTGATCTCCACAAAGGCGAAATGGTAATAGCCCGTCTCATCCTGATAGCCAACAATCAGATTGGGCATGTCGCCGTACATCACAGCACGTATCACAAGCGGGTGCTCCGGATCCACCTGATACTGGATGTTTTCAAGCGCAGCATCATAGATCGCTTCGCCAGTATCGCTGTCCCAGTCACGGAGTTCGGCATTGAACAGATGTACATGATTAAGCGTAGTATCCGAGTGCAGAACGAATTCCGCCATTGGGGTATCATCGGTTTCTTCCTGCTCATACTCGCTGTAATCGTATGCAGCAAGAGGGAAATCTTCGGCACGATCGATCTTCAGGGACGACGCAGGCCCTTCGTATGCTCTGCCATAAAGATTGGTGAGCAGCGTGATTTGGCTTGGAAAGTGCGAAAGATGGTTGTACGCCTCCACGTAGTCAGCATCAACAAATCCGCATTTGCCGCCGTATTCCACATAGACACGTCCGTTGTTTTCAACGTGGCAGTTTCGTACGATCGTGTTTTCAGGGATCAGGTCAAAGATTTCTTCAGAGCTGATGGTGGGAAACACCTCTACGCCGCCATCGCAATAAAGAGTCAGCATGGCGCTGAAGGTGGTTTCGTTCTCGCTTGGTCTCAGATAATCAGCCAGAATGTATCCGCCGTATCCATCAAATTCCGCATAATACCATTCATCCGTAAAGGAATAGCAGTTGTGCACGATGGAACCCAGCGATACTTTGACCAGGCGTTTGGCGGTTGTGCTGGGCACCTCACGCAGGGAAACCCATTCGCTGCAGTTGACCACCTCCATGTTCCCGACATATTCAAAAGGATTGTATTCTGCTGATGCAAACAACGGCAGCAATGCCAGCAGAATGCAGAGGAACAGTGCAAACCGTTTGATCATACACAAACGCTCCTTATCAGGCTTCTTTGGATTGCGGTTCTTCCTTCTTTTCGATCTTGCGGCGGTTGGTTTTGGTGTACAGATAGTGATCGAATTCCACCTGC
>JAFWYA010000014.1 GCA_017517815.1 Clostridia bacterium
AGCCTTGGCCAGCAGGGTTTTACCCGTGCCGGGAGGGCCCACCAACAGCACGCCCTTGGGGATGCGCGCGCCCATTTCGGTATACGCCTTGGGGTTCTTCAGGAAATCAACCATTTCCTGAAGCTCTTCCTTCTCTTCCTTGCAGCCGGCCACGTCTGCAAAGGTCACCTTGTTCTTGCCGGGGTCGCTCACACGTGCGCGGCTCTTGCCAAAGTTCATCACCTTGCCGTTGCCGCCGGACTGACGGGCCATCACAAAGTACCACAGGCCAAACGTCAGCACGATCATCATCAGGAAAGGCAAAAACTCCACATACCACGGGGTGACCACGGGTGCACGGTACTCCACGGTGAAGGGCAGGTCGCTGACGCTTACCTCATCCAGCGCCTTGCCCTGCTGGTTGGCCGTCATCTGGCGCACAGTATCGATAAAGTCAGCGCCGATGGTGGTTTCAAAATCATATCCGCGCTCAGGGAAATCAGCGTCGGCGGTTTCACCGTCGCGGTACAGGCCCACCAGCGTGCTGCCGCGCATGGCCACGGCCTTGACGTTGTCCTCACGGATCGCCGTCAGCAGTTCAGGATATTCAATGCGGGGGTCCTTCGTCTGGCCCATCAGACCGCCGTTGAGCACAAGAGCGATCACGACGAATGCCGCCACGAGCACCACATAGCCCATGATTCCTCGTTGGTTCTTTTTCAAGATAAAAGTCCTCCTTGATCTTCGCGCCGCGCATGAGGGATGCTGCAAATGCACATCGCGCACGACTTTACCATTATATCATAGGTTTTCCCATTGTACAAAGTTTTTTCATGAACATTCCGTAAATGATGCGGTTTTGGCTGCGGTATTTTCTCTTTGGCAGCTGCAAAGCATAGGTTAGGGGTACCCCATGCCCTGAAAACCTGTTATAATAGGGCTACATCCCATTCGCGGAGGCGATATATGAATATTCTTTCGTGGCTGCCGTTTCAGAAGCGCACAGATGACGAGCCGCAGCCGGAACCGGGTACGGCGGGGCGCATTACAGGCGTAAGCCTGTCTGCACTGACGGATCTTACGCGTCCCTTTGCACAGGATCCCTTCTACCGTCTGCGTCCGCCGTTTTCAGCGCAGGCGGCAAAGCTGTCGCTGGAACTGGCCGACATGACCTATTCACTCGAAATCGACCCGTGGCTGCAGGCCGGGTGGAACGACGTATCCGTGCTGATCGACGATGAGCTGCACGCAGGCGTTTCACGCGTGGTGAGCAGCGGCGGCGAAACGCTGCGATCCATGATCGACAGTTTCCGGCTGATGCGCGCCCGCGCGGCCCTCAAGGAGCGCAACCCCATTTCACAATTGATGGGCGCGCTGCGCCAGCGGGAAAGGAGCGACACCATCAAGGCCCTGTGCATGATGCATTCTTTGCCTGATGGCGGCTATGTGCTGGCCATCGGCTTTATGGGCACGGGCCGGCGCTTTTACGACTGGTTTTCCAATTTTCGTTTTACGACCGAAGAAGGCTTTCATCGCGGCTTTTATCAGCTGTGTCAGAGTTTTGAGGACAATGCCGACGCCATCGAATTTCCCGGCACTGCAAAGGAACTGGGGCTGGAAAAGCTCACGCTTGGCGACGTGCTGATGGAAATGCGCAGCCTGTCCAGCCGGTTCAGGCTGTGGATGGCCGGGCACAGCCAGGGCGGCGCGGTGATGCAGGTATTCACCCACCGGCTGATGAATGACTGGGGCGTGCTGGCGCAGAACATGGTGGGCTATGGCTTTGCCTCCCCCACTGTCGCCACTGGAAAACTGGTGTACGACCCGGCGGCCTATCCGCTGTATCACATTCTCAATCAGGACGATGTGGTGCCGTTTCTGGGCGCGGTGGTGCATCTGGGCATGTGTCTGGAATATCCGTCGGATGAAGCCATGCGCCAGACTGTGTACGAGCCCGTCACCGACGAGGATGACCGCGAGGCCATCCGTCTGCTTGCACCCCTTCGTGCGGGCATGACGGACACCGCCTCCGCCGCCATGCACATGACTGCCTTTTTGCAGTGCGTGATGGAGGAAAAAGGCGAAGCCGGCCTGAACGAGCTGATGTCCAGCCCGTGGATGACCCCTTTTCTGGACCGCGTGATCACGCAGGCCGGCGACCGGGCGCTGGATCTGTTCGACCGGCTGCGGAAAGTGATGCAGGAGGGCTATGCCGCGCTGACCGGCCGGCTGATGAATCCGCAGCAGCTGTTCAGCCTGCGGCAGACCTACCGGCCCATTGTGCAGCAAGTAAGCGCGCGGCGTATTCTCAATGCCCTTACCTGGTATGCCGTACCCCCGCATCAGATCGTCAGCCGTACAAGCGACGGGGACGGCGCATATGCCTTCATCGCCAAGGCAGGGCTGCACGCTCTGAAGCCCTTTATCTGGATCAAAAGCGCAGCTGCTCCGGCCGTACGGCGCTATGCCCCGTGGACGGATTCGGCCGTCTGGCCCGAGCATGCACAGACCGTGCAGCGCATACGGCGCGGCATGCGCGTACCCCATCGCGCACAAAGCAAAATGCGCGTGACGCTCAGCGCCCAGCGCAGCAGGTAATACGAAAGGAGAACCCAGCATGGAAAGCCGCATTGTCAAAAACGGAGAACTGTACCTGTTGGAAGTGGAAGGCGGCAAGCAGGTGCCGCTGTATGGCTACATGACCTATCAGCCGCGCAAGGCACGCTATGAAGACTTCAAGGAAGCGGGCGTAGAGTTGTTCTTCTGCGCGGTGTACGCAGGCGACCGCGGCATCAACCCCAACAGCGGTACCCGTCCGTTCCGCCCGGGTTTCTGGAAGGGCTACAACGAATATGATTTTTCCTATGCCGACGAGGACTTCCGCCGCGTGGTGGGCAGCAGCAAGCCGGGCGAGATCTACATCATCCCCCGCCTGATGATCGAAACGCCCTCCTGGTGGGACCGCGACAATCCAGACGAGGTCAGCTGCGATGCGCAGGGCACACCCCTGCACCAGTCCTTTGCCTCTGAAAAATGGATGGCCGATACCGAAGTGATGCTGCAGGCCTTCCAGAAGTGGATCGTCGAAAGCGGCTGGGACCGCTACATCGCCGGCTGGCACGTCGCCTGCGGCAGCACTGAGGAATTCCTGCGCCCGTGCCATCATCCCATGCAGTTTTCGGACTATTCAAAGGCTGCGCAGGAAAAGTTCCGTCAGTGGACAAAGCAGCGCTATGGCACGCTGGAACGTCTGAACCAGAAGTGGCACACCGACTATACCGACTGGACGCAGGTGGAGCAGGCCAGCCCCGCTCAGCGCATGTTTGCCGTACACGGCGAGCTGCGCGACCCCGAGTATGAACAGCAGGCCATCGACACCTACGCCTTCACCAACGACACCATGGCGCTGTCCGTCGTGCGCCTGTGCGAAACCGCCAAGCGCGTCACCGGCGGCAGGCAGGTTATCGGCGCGTTCTTCGGCTACACCACCACCGGCACTGAAATCGGCCATCACTCTACGCGCATCGTGCTGGAAAGCGATGCGGTGGACTTCCTGGCCAGTCCCTTCCGCTACACCGACAACCGCGCGCTGGGCATCGACTGGGCGTTCCCCGGCTGTTTGTCCTCCAGCATGCTCAACGGCAAGCCCTGGTTTGTGGAGGCCGACGTGCGCACCTGCTACAGCGAGCCCCTCAGCCGCTGCATGCCCTTTGCCGACCCGCCTGTGGGCCGCGCTTACGATGGCCCCGTCTGGTACGGCCCCGACAACATCAAGGATTCCCTCGCGCAGATGATCAAGGCCTTCGCCCGCATCCTCACGCACAACACCGCCGTCTGGTGGTTTGACATGTGGGGCGGCTGGTACAATCAGCAGGCGTTCATGGCCTTCCACAAGCAGGTGCAGAAGCTCTACCGCGAGCACACCCAGAACGGCGGATCACCCACCAGCGCACCGGTAGCCGTGTTTGTTGACGACGATATGTTCAACGAAATTGCGGCGGATGGCATGTACGCCCACCATCTGTGCGACACGCTCAACCGCGAGCTGGGGCAGATGGGCACGCCCTATGACCTGTTCATCATGGACGATTTTTCCCTCATCGACCCGTCGAAGTACCAGCTGGCGCTGTTTGCATCCGCCCGTCACTGGAAGGACGAGCAGCTCAAAGCGCTTGAAAACTGGAAGAAGGGCGGCCGCATCCTGGCCTTCACCGGCCCGGTGGATGCTGCCGAAGCCAGCGGCGTAACGCTGCAGGTGCTGCCCGGACTGGAGATGGTGGACAATACGTCCGTTCCCGCCGTGCGGCTGCAAACCGAACCCCGCGACGTGGTGATGAGCACCGCTGACGACGGCGGCGCGACGGAGATCCTGCGCAGGTACCCGGATTACAGCGTGTACTGCACCACGGCCATCGCCCTTTCCAGCGACAAGCTGCGCAGGCTTGTATGCGCTGCCGGCGGACAGGTGTACAACTTTACCGGCGACTGCGTATACGCCAGCGAAAAATACATTGCCATCCATGCTGCCGAAGCCGGTGTGCGCCGCCTGTGCTTCCCGCGCAATGTAAAGCTGTACGACGTTTTTACCGGAGATCATCTGCCGGGCTGCGAGTGCCATGTGGATATCAAAATGGACTTTGGCGAAACCAGACTGCTCGAAATTGCAAACGATTAACAGAACAGGGCCGGGAGTGATCTCCCGGCCCATAAACTGTCGATAAACCCACGGGGAGGCGTCGGAGGGCCGCAGCCCTCCGACTGTCAATCCGACCTCAGCGACATGTGCGGTGAGGTCGGAAGCCTTGCGCAGCAAGGTTTCCTTGCAGGTTTTCACGACCGCACCGAAGGTGCAGTGAAAACCTGTTTTGTCGGAAAAGATCGCTGCAAGCGAGCTTTTTCGACACGCTGTGGGCCGGGAGTAAGCTCCCGGCCCTGTGCTTTATCTTGCTGCTTCCACCAGCGCTTCAAACAGCGCTTTGGCATGAGGATCGTTTTGGTACAGTCGTTCAGGATGCCACTGCACGCCCAGGAACATGGCGCCTTCAGCGGCTTCGATGGCTTCGATCACCCCATCGGGAGATTGGGCGCTGACGGTCATGCCTTCCGGCACGCTGCGCACCGCCTGATGGTGGTAGGAATTGACGGAATAGCTGCCTGCTCCGGCGATCTTTTCCAGCAGGCTGCCGGGTTCTACCTTCACCTCATGCGCCTGCTCAACGCTCCAGTCGCTGTGGGTGGGATAATGCACCTTGTCCTGCGTGCCGCACTCGGTGGGCAGATCCTGCCACAGCTTACCGCCCATGGCCGCCGCCATCGACTGGATGCCGCGGCAGATGCCCAGCACCGGCTTGCCCAGCTTTTTGCAGATGCGGATGGCGTCGATCTCCACGCGGTCGCGCTCAGAGCACAGGCCGCCGCAGTAGCGGTTTTCCTCGCCGTATGCGGCAGGATCCAGATCCTCGCCGCCGGTCACCAGCAGTCCATCCAGGCGGCCAAGCGTGCTTTCCAGCACTTCACGCGGAGTGTCCACACTCAGAATCAGCGGCAAGCCGCCAGCATCCAGCACAGCCTGCATATAGTTGCGGAACAGGTAGAACCGGTCGCGGCCGACTGCGTCGGTCTCATAGCTGCAGGTAACGCCGATGAGCGGCGTTTTTTTCTTTGCAAACAGGAAGAACGGCCTGTCCTTGCAGTCCTGCGCAATGACGCTGATGTCGGCATATGCATCGGTTCCGTCCAGGCGAACCTTGTCGCGGCGTTCGGGCTTGTCAAAGCGGTCGCTGCCAAGGCGGTACATGGGGTCCCACACCTTCACAGTGGTGCCTTCGGCTGCTGCCAGCACGATATAATGGCCGCTGTCGCTGAACACACCCACATAACCGTCCGCCGGGCGGTCACCCTGTGTGTTGGCGATCACCATGCCCTTTCCGTCGAGCAGAAACTGCAGGGCCTCCTGCGCGTCCTCGGTTTCGGTGAGATCAAGGTCGAAATGCCGTGCAAAGGCGCGGGAGTAGATATACAGATTGGTGCCGAAGCCCTCGCGTGCGCCGCATGCCTTGGCAAACTTTCCACTTTCTTCCGGCGGAAAATCCACGCCCAGCATGTTTTCCGCCACCATGGAACCGCTGCACGGGCCGCAGCCGTTGTTGGACAGATTGCCGTGCGGGCTGACAGGCGAGGTATACGCCACATGTTCATAATCCAGCTGACAGTAAAACTTCGCCATATCGGTCACACCCCTTCCGGCATTTTCATGCCCTTGATGCCATTCATATTGTCCAGCACAAACTGCACGAAGGTACGCACGCCGGTTTCCAGCGCATCCTCGTCGATATCCCAGTCCTTGTTATGGGCCGGAGCGCACGCGCCCTTGGCCTCATTGCGCATGCCAAGGCCAAAGAGCAGACCGGGCTTTTGCTTTTCATAGTAGGCAAAGTCCTCAGCGCCGGGGGACGGCGGCAGCACGATCACGCGCTCCTCGCCCACCACCTTACGGGCGGACTTGACAAACGCATCATACATAGCCGGGTCATTATGCGCGCTGGGCAGCGGTTCTCCGCTCCAGCCAAGCGACCACGTTACGCCGCATTCTTCCGCCACAGCCTTCACCAGTTTTTCCAGCCTTGCCTGTGCCCACAGCAGCGTTTTGTCGTGCAGGCAGCGCAGCGAGCCTTCCATCACGCACTTGGCTGCGTTGGAACTGACCGTTTCGCCCGCGTGCATGCAGGTTACGCTCAGCACGCAGGTATCAAACGGGTCGACCTCGCGGCTGATCATCATCTGAATGCCGTTATAGATCTTCACACCGGCAGCCAGCGCATCCACGCCCCAGTGCGGCGCGGCCACATGCGAGCCCTTTCCGCCCAGCTCCACCTTCCACGCAACGCTTGCGCAGTTGGTCGTAGCCGGATTGCTGCTGATGACGTGCACACCGTCCACGCAGTTAACGTGGCACATGATGATGCAGTCAATATCCCGCATCACGCCATGCTCGCACATGGTCTTTGCGCCGCTGGGACGGCCCTCTTCACAAGGCTGAAACAGCAGCTTCACCCGGCAGGTGATCTGATCGCGGATCTCGTTGAGCGCCTTCGCTGCGCCCAGCAGCATGGTTGTATGCGCATCATGGCCGCAGGCATGCATGATGCCCTCATGCTTTG
Source organism: Clostridia bacterium (assembly GCA_017517815.1). Next base: position 7,140 of record JAFWYA010000014.1, read on the forward strand.
AGCGGTAGGGCTTATCGTGATTATTTTCCGTAATGGGCAGCGCATCCATATCTGCACGAATGCCAATGGTGAAGTGTTCTTTTTCCGGGTTGATGGTGGCCACGACGGTATTGGGGCCATAGGCGTCCGCCACGTAGCTCACGCCGTATTTATCCAGTTCTTCCTTTACAAGCGCAGCGGTCAGCGGCAGATCCCACTTCAGTTCCGGGTACATATGCAGCTGGCGGCGGATGCGCACCAGATCCTGCTGGTCAACCTGAATGGCGGTATGATCCATGGCGGTATGCCTTCTTTCTGTTGAATTGACGAAGGGGAGACGCGGCCAGGGGCGCTGCCCCTGGACCCCGCTCAAGGGCAAAGCCCTTGAGAATCCCATTACCGAGGCCATTTCATGGCCTCGGATGTTTTTCAAGTTACTTACTTGTATTCGCCGCAGGTTGTCGATGTACCTACTGTATGAATATAAAAAAGGGACGAAGGCTTAAGCCTTCGTCCCCCAAACGGGTAAGTTTGATTGATTACTTGCCGAGGTAAGCATTCAGCTGAGCCTGAGCGTCAGCGATCATTTCCTGCAGACCAGCGGCGTTCATCTTGGCGATGAACTCGTCGTACACGGAGTCGATGGAGCGAGCGCCGGTAGCGAAGTCAGAGAAGTACTCGTCCTTGATGGCGGTCATCCCGGCCAGGGCGTCGGTCCAGGCAGAAGTATCCATCTTGAAGGCGCCCATGGCGGAGGACTTGGCGCTGGTGTTGATGGCATCGTAGTACAGGTCATACTGGTTCATGACGGGAGCCTTGGCGGTGCCGTCAACCTGAGCCTGAGAAACAGCGATGGAAGTGGTGAAGTAGGAAGGCTGAGAGAAGCCCCAGGGAGCATAGTTCTCGCTGCCAACTTCAGTGCGGAGCACGCCACCGGCGCAAGCAGGATTCTGCTCTTCGGTCACGTAGTTCCAGTGATAGCCCTGCACGCCGTAACGCATGGTGTCGTTGAACAGCTTGTTGGTGTAGCACAGCTCCAGGTACTTCAGGCAGGCATCGCGCTTGGCGGTGTCTTCTTCCAGAGCGATGGACAGAGCGTTCATGGAGCCCTGCACGCCGTCAACGTTCAGGTTGGGGCCAGCATACAGAGTCATCTCAGTGGGATAGCCGTTGGACACGCTGTAGTCGTAGCCGGGCCAAGCCTGCACCATGTCGATGCGGACCTTGCTGGTGTCGATAGCGGTCTCGGTGATCTGGGGAGCGTCGGGGTTGATGAGGCCCTTCTTGTACCAGTCAGCCAGAGCGCGATAGCGTTCCATGATTTCGGGATCTTCGAACACGGTCACAACGTCGGTGGTGCCGTATACGCAGCCGATCAGAGCAGTACGGTCGATGAAGTCAAAGGAAGACTCCAGGCCACGGGCAGCGCCGCCGATCAGGACGGGGTACTCGCCTTCGGGCAGGGTGGCCTTCCAGGCCTCCAGGAAGGGGGTCAGCTCGGACCAGGCAGAGATCTTCTCAGGAATCTCGAAGCCCAGCTCGGCGGCCTTCTCGGAAGGATAGGTGATGAAGTTCATCGCGGCGTAGTCCTTCTTGACGGGGATGGCGTACAGGTGGCCCTCAGAGTCGGTGGCCAGATCCCACACATCCTGGCTCATGGAGTCGTACAGGCCGGGGGTAACCTTCTTCACGGCATCAGCAACATCCAGGAACAGGCCCTTGGAGATGGCCTGGTTGGTGTTGTTGTACCAGGAGCAGGTGTAGTAGATGTCGAACACTTCGCCAGAGTTGATGGACAGCTGCAGCTGATCCTCGGTGAAATACTGGATGTCGCATTCCACGTTGATCAGTTCGCGGCTCATCTTGTTGAGCTCTTCCAGAACCATAGCGTTGTCGATGGGGGCGGTGGCACCAGTGCCCATGGCCCAGGTGATCTTGATGGGTTCTTCAGCGATGGCGGCGGACATGGTCAGCACCATCATGAGAGCCAGAACCAGAGATACGAGCTTCTTCATGTAGAAACCCTCCTTTAAGATTTATTACAACGGCGATGAACCCGCCATTATAATCAGTTGTTTGCTGCTTATCCCTTCACGGCGCCGATGGTGAGGCCGCTGATGAAGTACTTCTGGAAGAAGGGATAAGAGCAGGCGATGGGAACAACAGCAACCATAACCATGGCCATACGCACGGTCTCGGCAGGCACGTTGAGGCTTTCGCCGGGAGCCATGAACTGCGCGTTGCGGCTGAGGAAGTCGATGTTGTTCTCCAGGGAGATCAGCACGTACTGCAGGGGGAAGATATCCTGCGCGTTGCCGTTGAGGTAGTACTTGGCCATCATCCAGTCGTTCCAGTACGCGAAGGTGAAGAACAGGCCGATGGTCGCGATGGACGGCAGGGAGATGGGCAGCACGATCTGGGTGAAGATACGCACCTGACGCGCACCGTCGATCTTTGCAGATTCGATGATGGCTTCCGGAACAGACGTCTGGAAGAACGTGCGCATGATGATGACGTAGAAGCTGGAGCAGCAGATGGGCAAAATCAGCGCCCAGTAGGTGTTCTTCAGGCCAAGGATGTTGGCGTTGATCATGTAGCTTGCAACCAGACCGCCGCTGAAGAGCATGGGGATCAGGATGAAGTACGAGAAGAACTTGCGCAGGCGGTAGTTGGGACGGCTGAGCGCGTAGCCCATGGTGGAGCACATCACCAGACCGATGCCGGTGCCAACAACCGTAACAAAGATGGAGTTGATGAACGCGCGGCCGATGTAGGCGCCCTGATTGAGCAGGTACTTATAGCTGGCAAGGCTCCACTCCAACGGGAAGAAGCTGTAACCGATGGTCACAACGGACTTCTCAGACGAGAACGATACGATCAGAACCAGCAGCGCCGGCAGGAAGCACAGCAGCGCCAGGAAAATGAACAGCGCGGAAAATGCAACGTTGGTTGCAGGCTTGACACGGTTGAACTTAAGCAGTCCCTCAACCGGCTTTTTTGCTTTCTTAGCCATTTGAATATCTCCTTTCCTTTTTTCTCACCGATCAGAACATGCCGGCGTCGGGGTCGATCTTCTTGACGACGATGTTGGCAAGCACAATGGTGATACAGCCGCACACAGACTGCAGCAAGGAAGCAGCGGAGGACATGTTGATGTTGGGACGTTCAAGCAGTGCCTTGTAGACGTAAACGTCGATGGTCTGGGTAATATTGACCAGCGAGCCGGAGTTGCGGGTGGCCTGGTAGAACAGACCGAAGTCGCTGCGGAAGATATTGCCGATGGCCATGATGAACATGATGGAGATGATGGGGCGCAGGCAGGGCAGGGTGATGTACTTGGTCTGCTCCCACTTGCTGGCGCCGTCGATGAGCGCGGCTTCGTACATTTCGTTGTCGATACCGCTGATGGTGGCCAGGTACACGACCATGTTGTAGCCCATGCCCTTCCATACGTTCAGGAAGACCAGGAACCAGGTCCAGAAGCCCACGTCCGTATACCATGCGTGCTTGTAATCAGCCACACCCAAAGCGCGGGCAATGTTGTTGATCAGGCCGGCGTCGGTGGCCAGGAAGGCGTACACGAAGTAGCTGATAACAACCCAGCTCATGAAGTGGGGCAGGAACATGGCGGTCTGGCAGACCTTGGCCAGCTTCTTGGAGTACAGCTGGGAGATCAGGATGGCCAGCGTGACGGGAATCACAACGCCCAGAATGATGAAGATCAGGTTGTAGACCAGCGTATTGCGAAGCATGGTTTCGAAATAGCTGGACTTGAACAGGAACTTGAAGTTGTCAAATCCTGCCCACTTGGAGTTCTTGAACAGGCTCCACAGGAAGCTCTTGCCCGGGCGGGGCTTGTAGTTCTTGAACGCAATGATTACGCCGAACATCGGGGCGTAGCAGAAGATGAGGTACCAGATGGTAGTGGGAAGGTGAAGCAGGAAGATCTCAAGGTTGTCAAACGAAGAACCGTTGGTTCCTGTCTGCTGCTTCTTTTTCTTCGGCTTCAGCGCTGCAGTACTCACTTTGGCCAACTCCTTTCTTGTGGACGAAGATCAACTGCCGGCGCTGAGCAGCTCAGTATGAAAAGGCCGTACGGCCTTTTCCGTTCGGGTTGTGCTCAACTCGATTGATGGGGTACTTGGTAATGTACCACACTTCTCGGCAATTGTAAATAGCAACAAAACGGACTTTGTGTAAAAAGTCCAGTTTTATGCAATTTTCTCCATCGATACTTACCAAGTATAGCACATCCCATAGTGGTAAGCAAGCATTTTTCAACACTTTTTATAAATTTTCATTACAGAGGGAAGGCGCCTTCCCGCGTCGAATACAACGAAGCAGATACCCTGTATTCTTTCATCAAATACGGCAAAACCGGAGGCGTTTTTATGTTCACACCCGAAACCATTGCGCGCATTCAGAAAACCGTCTGGGATCTTGTTGGCTACACATATAAAGGAAGCGTTTCTGTAAACGAAGGCCCCGGCCTGCACGTCGTCGGCGACGAAAACGCCGTCTCCATCACCGCGCAGACCCTTCCGGCCCTTGCACGCGGCTTTTTCCGCATGGCGCAGGAACTGACCTCCGGCAAAGTGGAACTGAATATCTGTGAAACGGCGCAGTTCGAGTCCTGCGGCGCATTTCTGGACTTTTCGCGCAACGGCGTCATGACTGTTGACGCCTGCAAGCGCTACATGGATTATCTTTCCGCGCTGGGCATGAACCTGATCGTTCTTTACACCGAAGACACCTATACCGTGCCCGAGTACCCCTACATGGGCTATCTGCGCGGCCGCTACAGCCAGCAGGAGCTGCATGAACTGGACGAATACGCCCTGTCGCTGGGCATGGAACTGGTGCCCTGCATTCAGACGCTGGGCCATCTGGAGCAGATGCTGCAGTGGAAGGCGCACCAGCATATGAAGGACCAGCCCACGGTCATCATGTGTGACGAGCCCGACACCTACGCTTTCATCGAGGCTGAAATCCGCTCCATCCGCCAGAGCATTTCCGGCCGCCGCCTGCACATCGGCATGGACGAGGCGCATGGCGTGGGCCTTGGCCGCTATTTCTACAAAAACGGTCTCACCGACCGTTTCGAGCTGCTCAGCCGCCACCTGCAGAAGGTGGTTGAGCTGTGCGAAAAGTATGATTTCTATCCCCTGATGTGGAGTGACATGTTCTTCCGCCTTGGCTCCAAGACTGACGCTTACTACGATCTGGAGTCGGACATTCCCCAGTCCGTCATCGACAGTCTGCCGCCCGTGGGCATGGTGTACTGGGACTATTATCATACCGATGATTTCTGGTATGAGCACATGCTCACCCAGCACGAAAAGATGAGCAAGGATACCATCTTCGCAGGTGGATTGTGGACCTGGTCCGGCTTCCTGCCGCAGGTGGACTTCACCTGGGCCACCATGGAGCCCGGCCTGCGCGTGTGCGCAAAGCATCAAGTCAAAACCGTCATGGCCACTATGTGGGGCGACGACGGCAACGAGACCGACCATTTCCTGGCCCTCAGCCAGATGCCCATGTTCTCGGAATTCTGCTGGCGCCCGGATGAATGCACGCCCGAACTGGTTAAATCCACAGGCGAGTTCCTCACCGGTCTGCCCAAAGAGGCCTACGAAGCGTTCTCGCTGTTCTATCCCGGCGCGGTGGACCGCCGCACCGGCAAGGCGCTGGTATACTGCGACCTGCTCTATCCCCTCGGCCCGCAGGGCGAGGAGCTGGAAAAGAGCATCGACCGCAGCCGCAGGGCACTGGAGATCCTCTCCCCCATGAACGACATCCCCATGTGCCGCTACGCCGCCGCCCTGTTTGACGTATGCCTGCAAAAGGCAATGCTGCTCAGGGAGATGCGCCCGCGTTATCTGCAGGGCGACAAGGACTGGCTGGCACAGACCGCCGAAGAGGCCATTCCTGCCCTGATGGAAGCCTACGAGATCCTGCGCGACGAGCACAAAGCCCTGTGGGAAAGCCATTACAAACGCAACGGCTGGGAAGTGCTGGCGCTGCGCTACGGCGCTGTGCTGGGCCGTCTGACCGATGTGCAGGACGTGCTGCTGCGCTATTCTGAGGACGAGCTGGACGCCATCTGCGAGCTGGACGAAGAGCCGCTGGATTCCACACGCAAAAACGGCATGCAGTTCTATCAGGTCTATGTGACCCCTGCCTACAACCTGTAACGCAAGGAGGCACGCACCGTGAATCACGGTCTTTTCATCGGCATTGACGGCGGCGGCACCCATTCCACCGCTGCAGCCGCGTATCCCGACGGCCGCATCGCCGCCGTGGCTTTTGGCGGCGGACTCAACTATCACAATGCAGGCGTTGAGGTGGTTCGCCAGCGGCTGGAGGGCATGGTGAGCGAGCTTGTCCAAAAGACAGGCCTGCCTGCCGCACACATCTGCGTAGGCATGTCCGCTCTGGATGCGCCCGCCGACGCTGCCACCACCGCCCTGTTTGAGGGCGGGTCCATCACCCCCGGCACGCTGGATCTGCAGTCCGACGCCTACGCCGCGCTGATGGGCTTTACCCTCGGCCAGCCCGGCGTGATCGTCATCTGCGGCACAGGCTCGATGCTGGTGGCGCTGGACCAGCACGGCCAGCAGCACGTCAGCGGCGGCTGGGGTTATCTGCTGGGCGATGCGGGCAGCAGCTACACGCTGGCCCGCGAAGGCCTGCTGGCCGCCATCGACCATTATGAAGGTCTGGCGGATAAAACCGCCCTTTGGGCCGACGCAATGGCCTTCTTTAACGCGCCTTCCCCCCGCGGGCTTATCGACTGCTTCTATCCCCTGCCGCCAGAAAAGATCGCCGGCTTTGCAAAGCATGTGCTCATCCGCGCCGCCGAGGGCGATGCCGCTGCGCTTCAGGTGGTCGACCGCAACATGCGCCGGCTGGCACGCCAGTGCGCCCATATGATCACTTCTCTGCCCGAGGCTTTCCGCGTGGGGCTCTACGGCGGCGTGTTCCAGCACAACGAGTTGGCGCGCAAGCTGTTTGGTGAGGAGCTCACCCGTCTTGCCCCGCAGGCGCAGACCTGCCAGCTGCAGTGTCCGCCTGAGCTGGGCGCGCTGATCCACCTGTTCAAAAAGCAGGGCACGCTTGATGCAGCCCTCCTCGAACGTATGAAATCCACCTATAAGGAGTTTTCCAAATGAGCGCGATCGATTTTTACTTCAGCAATCTGAATGCCATTCTCACCCGCACCCTTGAAACCCAGAAAGACGGCATGGAAGCCGCGTCCCGCAAGATCGCCGACTGCATGCGCGAAGGAGGCATGGTGTACACCTTCGGCACCGGCCACGGCCATCTGCTGGCGCTGGAAATTTTCTACCGTGCGGGCGGCATGGCCTGCCTGTGCCCCATTCTGGATGAAAAGCTGATGCTGCACATCTCCGCCGCCGGTTCCACGCTGGAAGAGCGCGACGAGGGCTGGGTGGACAAGCTGATGGAAAAGTATCCCATCAAGGCTGGCGACGTGCTCATTGACATGTCCAACTCCGGCCGCAACGCCGTGCCGGTGCTGCTGGCGATGGAAGCCCGCAAACGCGGCGCGTATGTGATCGCCCTTACGTCCATGCAGCATACGCAGGCCGTTACTTCCCGCAACAGCCTGAACCTGCGCCTGTTTGAGGTAGCGGATCTGGTGCTGGACAACGGCGGCGTGCTGGGCGACGCATCCTATCAGGCAGCGGATGGCTCCATGGTGGGCGCCACTTCCACCGCCGTAGGTGCGGCAATGCTGCAGTCCATCGTGTGCCGCGTAAAGGAACTTTCCGTGGAAGAAGGCTTCGCGGCTGATTTCTTCAAGTCCAGCAACGTCGACGGCGGCGACGAGTGGAACGACCGCCTCATCGAAAAATACCGCGCCAGCATTCCCGGGCTGGCCTGATCCATCCATTCAAAGGAGGCGCATCCCGATGCGTGCAGGTTTTGGCAAATATGAAATCACCCCTCCCATGGGCGTTGAGCTCAGCGGCTACGGCTATTATCTGGGCCGCAGGGCGCAGTCCGTGCGCGACCCGCTGTTCGCCCGCGCGCTGATGCTGGAATGCGAAGGCGAGCGCGCGCTGATCATCAGCTGTGAAGTGCTGGGCGTCAGTCGTTTCATCTGCGAAAAGGTGTTTGAGCATGCCGCGCAGTATGGCGTTGCCCGCGACCATGTGATGATCGTCAGCATCCACACCCACACCGGCCCTTCCCTCAAGTATCATGAGGGCTGCGGCTTTGTGGATGACGATTTCGCCGCCACCATGCCCGGCATGATCTGCAAGGCTGTTGACGCTGCATACGCTGACATGGCCGAAGTGACCGCCCTCACCCACATGAGCGCGGAGCTGCCCGGCGACTACATCTACAACCGCACCATTCCCGGCGGCCCGGTCGACCGCATGGTGCGCGGCTTCACCTTCACACGAGAGGGCAAAAAGCCCGTTGCCGCCGTCAGCACTGCCTGCCACTGCGTGTGCCGCCGCTGTATCCCCGACGTATCCGCCGACTATGCAGGCGAGATCAACGCAATGCTCGAAAGCGAAGGCTATGAATGCCTGTTCCTCAATGGCGCATGCGGCGACATCGACCCCTTCCAGCCCACGCCGGAGCGCACCACCGAATTTGCAAAGCTGGTACACGACGTATATCTGTCCCAGTCCGAACCTCTGCCGCTGACGCTTTCGGCCGGGCAGATCCCCTATACGCTCAGGCTGGTGCCGCTGGATGAAGAGGGCATCCGCCAGACGGCCGCTGCCGCCGTAGTGCGCAACGGCGGCCCGGACCAGCCCGCCTCGCGCGTGGCGCTGGTGTGGGAGCAGGAAAAGCTGGCTGAAGCCGACAAATTGGCCTACGAGGAACCCATTCAGGTCAAATATATGGTGCTGGGCGGCGTGCCCGTTATCGCCCTGCCGTTTGAGGCCTATACCACCACCGGCCAGCTCATCCGCAAGGTGCTGGGCCGCAATGACGTGCTCACGCTGGGCACCGCCGAGGAGCTGCTGGGCTACCTGCCTACCCGCGAGGATATCGAGCATGGTTCCTATGCTTCCTCCGACGCCTTCTTCCTTTATAAACGCCTGCCGCCGTTGCCAGGCGAGGCCGAGCGGCTGGGCGAAGAAATGGGCAAAGCTCTTGAAAGGATTCTTGCATGAAAACGCTTGATCAATCCTCCATCCGCAAACAAAACCTGCGCCAGCTGCTGGCGCTTCTGAGCAGCACCCCGGCCATGACCCGTCATGCGCTGGCTGAGGCCACGGGACTCAGCCTGATGACGGTGACCAACCTGGTGGACCTGCTCAAAGCGCAGGGAGTGCTTACCTTCAGCCCTGCGCAGCGGCAGGAGCGCGTGGTTGGCCGCAAGGCTGAAAACGTGTCGCTGTGCGGCACAGAGCATGCGTGGCTGGTGGTGGATATCGCATCCCTGCATTTCACGCTGCTGGGCTTTGATATGTCGCTGCTGGCCGAAGGATCGATGGATGCTACGTGCTGCGACGTTGACACCCTCATCCGCTTCATCCATGACATGCGCCCGCGCGTGGAGCAGGCGCTGGATGGCCGCAGCCTGCTGGGCGTTGCGCTTATCACCTCGCGTCCCTACGAAGCCGAGAGCGACACCATCCGCTTCCCGCAGCTTTCCCCGCTAAGCGGCGTGCGCATCAAGGAGCTGTTCCGCACCCATCTGGGCGACTATCTCTACCTGGCTGAGCAGGGCGTGAAATACGCCGTGCGCTCCTTCTCGGTGCTGCTGGGGCATTCCGACTGCGAGCTGCTGTACTATCTATACATGGGCAAGGGCCTTGGCGGCGCGCTGATGCATTACGGATCGCTGCTGTTTGGCTACAACAACGCCACCGGCAACGTAGGTCTGCTCACCACCTCCAACGGCGTTTCCTATGACCAGATGCTGTCCACAGGCGCTTTTGCCGCCGCATTGGGCCTGAGTTCCTCCAGCGACGAGGCATTGGAAGAATGCGCAGCCGCTCAGCCCGAGCTGTACCGGCAGACGCTGATGCGCTTCAGCCAGCTGACGGCTGAAATGCTGGCCGCCGTTGTGATGCTGATGGACCCCAACAGCGTGCTCATCGACTGCCGCTATGCGCTGCCCTTTGAGGAGGAATACCTGCAAAACGTGCGCCAGGCGCTGATGCAGCGGCTCAACGACAGTGCACGCAGACTGCCGTCGTTTTCCATGGTGCCCACCTATACCAACACACTGCTGCACGGCGCGGTACGCGCCCTGCAGCTGGACTGGATCGAAAAAATCCTCTCATAAGCAAAAAAACGAACGTCTTTTGCAGACGTTCGTTTTTGCTTACAGGCTGATCAGATCATGCACGCGATCCCAGTCGGTGCATCCAAGGTCTTTGAGCATGTGCGCCGCGTAGCGGTCAAACGCGGTGTGATCCACCAGTCTGAACACCGCCGCCGCCACATCCACAAACGAATCGCGGTCGGCCTTGTCCCACAGCCAGCCGATGGACAAAAAGCGCAAAAGCGCATACACTGCGCACAGGGCAATGAATTCATCGCTCATGCTTTCAGGACGGTCCTGGAAGGGGAAACCGCTGAAGAACATGTGGTTGACCAGCATATGCTCAAACCAGATGTCCCACTTGGGAAGCGCACTTTCAAAATGAATGCGTGCTCTGGCGTAGCGCTCAAAGGAACCCACTCCGCTGCCAAAGTATTCAAGCGCCGCTTCGCCGTAGCTGCGGATGCTCATGCTGCGCTCATCCAGCAGCTTCAGCATCCCCCGCGCCACTTCAAGGCCAAAATCCAGATGGCCCTGCGCCAGTTCCTGCGGCCCGAGCGGGACAATCCGTTGCTTGCCCCTCAGCAGGCGTTCCACTTTTTGCACATCTTTTGCCTTAAGCGCCTCATCCATAGCCCACAGGCCGTGGCCTGTAGCCATCAGCCGCTGCGGAAGGGGCAGCGCCTGCTGCTGCATCTGCCGGATCAGCCACAGGCGGATCTGCTGTCCGCGCCCAAGCGTCTCAAAGCAGATGCTGCGCGCAGCTGCCTGCGGCAGATCAAAGGTCATCTCATGTGTTTCAAATTCAATGGGTTCGTCGCGGTCAAACAGCATTTCCAGCACGGCCTCGCAGCTGTTGGCGCAGGAGCATTCACAGTCGCCGTCGGTGCGTATGCCGCGCGGATACAGCCTGCACACATACGACAGCGCCTCCTCCCCCAGCTCGGCCTGCAGACCGCAGCGGCCATCCTCCAGCCGCATGGGGCAATTGCCGTCGTAGCGCGGGGCGATCTCGGCATAGGCCTCGGGCGTGGGATGCAGCTTGATATGCATGGCGCAGTCCAGCTTGCGGCGCAGATCGGCGCTGCACTCCACACCAATGAGATGATGATAGTCCTGCAGCGAAAATGAAATGGGCCATCCTTCACAGCAGGCTGCACGGCACGCGCCCATCTTGCAGGTGAACTGCCGGTAATAATCCGGCATGAGAAACAGATGCGTCTGGTTCAAAAGCATCACCTTCTTTGTATTTCGAGCGAATTATACACCCTTAGTGGCGTAATTTTCAAGCATTTTGACAAAAAAAACCACTTCCCAAAGAACTGGGAAGCGGATTTTTTTACATTTGTTTCAATCAGCCCTGCTCGCCAATGGAGTCCTTCACGGTCACGGTGACCTTACGCTCGTAGCAGCTGAATACGCTGTCCACCAGCGCACGATCCGGCTTGGGCGTAAACAGGCTTACCACCGGCACGATGACGAGACCTGCCACCATGCAGAACGCGCCCGCGTTGATGGGGCTTTGCAGCATGACCGGGAAACTGCCGCGTGCAGCAATATTGGCCAGCATCACCACGGTGGAGAATACAAAGCTGGCCCACACGCCCGCAGCGCTTACGCCCTTCCAGTACAGGCCGTAGAGGAACGGGGCCAGGAATGCGCCTGCCAGAGCGCCCCAGCTGACGCCCATCAGCTGGGCGATGAAGGTCACGTTGGACTTGTACTGCAAAATGGCCAGCACCACCGAAATGGTGATGAACACCACGATGAGCGCACGCATAATCAGCAGCTGCTTCTTTTCATCCAGTTCCTTGACAAGGGAGCCCTTGATGAAGTCAAGCGTCAGCGTGGAGGACGACGCCAGCACCAGCGAGCTCAGCGTGGACATGGAGGCCGACAGCACCAGAATGACCACCACAGAAATGAGGAACGGCGACAAACCGGACAGCATGGTGGGAATAATGGAATCGTAGCCGCCGGCAGCAATATCCACCTGATCAGAGAACAAACGGCCAAAGCCGCCCAGGAAGTAGCAGCCGCCCGCGACCACCAGCGCGAACACGGTGGAGATGATCATGCCCTTATTGATGGACTGCTCGTTCTTGATGGCGTAGAACTTCTGTACCATCTGGGGCAAACCCCAGGTGCCAAGCGAGGTGAGCAGTACCACACCCGCCAGATTGACGGGATCAGGGCCGAAGAAGCTGGCAAATACGCCAGGAGTGGTGCTCACAGCAGGATCGCTTACCTGGCCCAGCCTGTTAAGCGCCTCCAGGAAACCGCCCTGCCCCTTGAGCACCGCCGCGATCACCGCGCAGATGCCCACGATCATGATGATGCCCTGAATAAAGTCGTTGATGGCGGTGGCCATGTAGCCGCCGGCAATAACATAAATGCCGGTCAGCACTGCCATGACGATCACGCAGACCGCATAGTCAATGTCAAACGCCATGCCGAACAGGCGGCTCAGGCCGTTGTACAAAGACGCGGTGTAAGGAATGAGAAACACGAAGATCACTGCAGAGGCCGCCAGCTTGAGCGGCTTGCTGTTAAAACGCTTTTCAAAGAACTGGGGCATGGTGGCGCTGTCCAGATGCTGCGTCATCACGCGGGTGCGTCGGCCAAGCACCGCCCACGCCAGAAGTGAGCCCAGAATAGCGTTGCCAATGCCTGCCCACGTGGCGGCAATGCCGTACTTCCAGCCGAACTGACCGGCATAGCCCACAAAAACAACAGCGGAGAAGTAGCTGGTGCCATAAGCAAACGCAGTCAGCCAGGGCCCCACGCTGCGGCCGCCCAGCACAAAACCATTCACATCCGTGGAATGACGGCGGCAATACAGACCGATGCCCACCATGATGCCAAAGAATACAACCAGCATTGCCAATTTGATGAACAGATCCATACTCATTCTCCTTTACTGTTTTTTGTGGGATTTATTTATCCTTCCATCTTCACTCAGGCGAGCCGGGCCACCCGCATGTGGCCCGGCGGTCTTAGCACCGGAGCCACCCTTTTCCCGACCCGCGAAGCGGTCCGGGGGTCCAGGGGGTCACCCCCTGGTCTGGGCTTCGACGAGACGGCCGCTGCAGTAGCGCTCGCGAAGAACGGGCTTTTCGATCTTGCCGGTGGGGTTGCGGGGCACCTTGTCGAAAATGATTTTGCGCGGACGCTTGTAGCGGGGCAGCGCCTTGCAGAATTCGTTGATCTCATCCTCGGTGCAGGCCATGTCGGGCTTGATCTCGATGATAGCTGCGGCGATCTCGCCCAGACGCGCATCGGGCAGGCCAATGACGGCCACGTCCTTGATTTTGTCAAACTGACGAAGGAAGTCTTCGATCTGTACGGGGTAGAGGTTCTCGCCGCCGGAGATGACGACGTCCTTCTTGCGGTCGACCAGATAGATGAAGCCATCCTCGTCCATGCGGGCCATGTCGCCGGTAAAGAGCCAGCCGTCTTTGAGCACCTCAGCGGATGCTTCGGGGTTTTTGTAGTAGCACAGCATCACGCCGGGGCCGTGGACGATCAGCTCGCCCACATCGCCCTGCGCAACTTCATTGCCGCGCTCGTCGACGATCTTCGCCTCCCACAGATAGCCGGGCTTGCCGATGGCGCCCACCTTGTGCACATTTTCCACACCCAGATGCACGCAGCCGGGGCCGATGGACTCGGACAGGCCGTAGTTGGTGTCGTACTGATGGGCGGGGAAGATGTCCAGCCAGCGGCGGATGAGACTGGGCGGTACGGGCTGCGCGCCGATGTGCATCAGCCGCCACTGATCCAGCATGTAGTCGTCCAGATTGATCTTTCTGCTGTCGATGGCGTCGAGCAGATCCTGCGCCCACGGCACCAGCAGCCATACGATGGTGCACTTTTCTTCGGTAACTGTGCGCAGGATCCATTCAGGCTTCACACCGCGCAGAAGCACCGCCTTGCTGCCTGCAAGCAGCGAGCCAAACCAGTGCATCTTGGCGCCTGTATGATACAGCGGCGGAATGCAAAGGAACACGTCGTCGCGGGTCTGGCCGTGGTGGTTCTGCTCGGTCTGGCAGCTGGATACCAGCGCGCGGTGGTTGTGCAGAATGGCCTTGGGGAAGCCTGTGGTGCCGGAGGAGAAATAGATGGCGGCGTTGTCGTCGTCCGAAAGCGCTACCGGCGGCGCAGAGGTGGAGCAGAACTCCACAAAGGTGAGGTAATCCTCGGTGTAGGCAGGACCGTTCTTGCCCACAAAAAACATGGTGCGCAGGCTGATCTTGTCGGCGATGACGTCCATACGGCTGGTAAACTCGGGGCCGAAAACCAGAATGTCCACGTCCGCCAGATCCAGACAGTAGGCGATCTCGTCGGAGGAATAGCGGAAGTTCATGGGCACGGCGATGCAGCCGGCCTTGAGGATGCCAAAGTATACCGGCAGCCACTCCAGGCAGTTCATCAGCAGGATGGCCACCTTGGTTCCGCGCGGCGTGCCGCGGCTCAAAAGAAGATTTGCGAATTTGTTGGCCTTGCGGTCAAACTCGCTCCAGGTCATCTCACGGCGGTAAGGGGTGTCGGGGCTGGCGGCCTCGATCAGATTGAGCTCGCGCCAGGTCGCGGCGTTGTCGCGCTCTTCGGAGGGATTTACTTCCACCAAGCTGACCTCCGCACCGTACAGACGGGCGTTTCTTTCCAGAAAATCAGTAATCGGCATGTTGCATGCGCCTCCTTTGTTTCGAATCAAAAAACGTCCTCTGCTCAAATTGAGCAGAGGACGGAAAATCCGTGGTACCACCTCATATTCACCGCCATTGCGGCCTCAGCAGGGCCCATCAGCCCCTGGCGCTGTATCGGGCGCGCCCGTCATGGCCTACTTGAAAAAACGTTCCGCCATGCCGCTCAGAAAGGTATTTCCCTATCGGCTTCCCGCTGCCTCGCACCAACCGGCAGTTCTCTGAAGGGACAGTGCCCGATACGTACTTGGTTTCGTCATCGCGTTGAATATGGATGGAATTTTAGCACACCCAAAACCAAAAATCAACCTTTTGGTGCGAAAATACACAGAAGATACATTCGTTATTTCTTCCAGTTTTCACCGGCGTCCGCAGCAAAGGCAGCCATCCACGCAGCGCAGAGGGGCAGCACGTCCTCGTCCACCTTGAAGCGGCCGTTATGATGCGCATAATGCGTGCCCTTGTCCTCGTCGGCGATGCCCACCTGTGCATAGCAATAGGGTGCGATGCGGCCATAGTCGGCAAAGTCATCGCCCAGCATGAGGGGCGTTTCGGTTTCCACCGTTTTGCCCATCCTTTCGCCTACGCGGCGGGCGATGGCGGTGGCGCGCGGGTCGTTGATGACAGCGTCGCTGAGGCTGCGGTTGTGCGCAAGGCCGGTGCAGCCGTGCATTTCGGCCACCCGACGGGTCATTTCATCAAGCAAAGTGACAAGGGTGTGGCGCGTTTCCGGGTTGAAGGAGCGGATGGTTCCCTTCAGCTCCGCCTCGTTGGCGATCACATTGCCCACCGTGCCCGCGTGGAAGCTGCCGATGGTGAGAAGCGCAGGCTCCATGGGCGATACGCGGCGGGAAACGGCGGTCTGCAGTTCCATCACCAGCGCAGAGGCCGCAACCACCGCATCAGCGCAGCGGTCCGGCGTTGCGCCGTGGCCGCCCTTGCCCTGAATGCGCAGGGTAAACATATCCACCGCCGCGCTCACGGGATTGGCGGATGCATGCAGCGTGCCGGATGCATAGGGGCTCCATACATGAATGCCGAAGAACACATCCACGTCGTCCACAAGGCCGGTGGCCAGCACGTCCAGCGAACCGGCCTCGCCTTCCTCGGCAGGCTGGAAGATGACCTTTGCCCTGCCGTGCCACTGACACTGATGCTCCTGAAGCATGCGCGCTGCAAACAGACCGGCGGTGATATGCGCATCATGGCCGCAGGCATGCATCACACCGGGCACCTCGCTGGCGTACTCCAGGCCGGTTTCCTCCTGCACGGGCAGGGCGTCGGTATCGCAGCGGATGCCGATGGTCGCGCCGGGAAGCCCGCTGTCCACCATGGCGATGGTAATATTGTCCTCAGGCGCTTCAAAGGGGATTCCCCAGCTTTGCAGCTTCTCACGGATAAACCGGTTGGTGCCCTGCTCGTTGTGCGCGGTTTCCGGGTGACGGTGCAGCCAGCGGAAGCATTCCGTCATCTCCGGCTGCAGGGTTTTGGCAAAGTCCAGAATCATGGTTTCAGTCAGCATGACGTTTCTCCTCACAGTTTCAAAACGGCGATGACTTCATTGCCGTCCATTTCGCCGGTTTCCACAAATCCAAAGGAATGGTACAGCTGCCGGGCCACAGCGTTTTCCGGCTCGTAGCTCAGCCACACATACTGCGCCGGCCCGCACGGAAAGGTGCGGATGAAGCACAGCGCCTCCTGCATGGCGGCCTTGCCGTACCCGCGGTTTTGGTACCGGCAGTCGATCATCAGCCGCCACAGGCTGTAATTGTCATGCGCGATCGCAGGCGCATCCGGCCAGTCGGCATCGCTGTAGCCAATCATCAGAAAACCCACGGGCGTGTCGCCGTCATAGATGCCAAAGGGCAGGGCCACGCCGCCTGCGGTGATGGCCACATACGCATCCAGAATGCTGCGGGTATTGCTGGCTACGAAGGCGCGCTGATGGGCGTCCACCTCCAGCGAAAGCAGCTGGTCGATATTGCCGCCGTCGACTTTGCGAAGCGTGATCATGCAGCGATGCTCCCCTGTTTTTCTTCCACATGGCCCAGTTTGGGCTGGTCGAACAGCTGCTCATGATACAGGCTGAAGTGTCCCGACAGCATGAACGACACCGCCAGACCTGCGCCGATCAGCGGCAGGTATTCCGTGCCGAACAGCTCCACCGCCAGCAGCAGCGACGCCAGCGGCGCATTGGTCACGCCGCAGAATACGCTGATGAGTCCCACCGCCGCGCCGACTGCAGGCGAAAGACCCACCAGACCGGCTGCCGTGCAGCCAAGCGTTGCGCCGATGAAGAACGACGGCACGATCTCGCCGCCCTTGAAGCCGCTGCCAAGAGACACGGCGGTAAAGAGCATTTTGAGCAAAAATGCCGCAGGCACGGCCTGTCCGGCCAGCGCCGCAAAAATCACATGCATGCCTCCGCCGTTGTAATCCTGCGAACCCATGAGCAGCGTCAGCCCGACAACCGCCGCGCCGCCAGCAACTACGCGCACAAAATCATTGGGAATGAGCTTTTTGATCCACCGGCCGGATGCATGCATCACACAGCAGAACAGGATGGCCGCCAGTCCGCACGCAATGCCCACGCCCACGGACTGCAAAAGCGTAACAGCGCCCACCTGCGTAAGGCCTGTCGCCAGGGGAAACAGCTCCACCGGCGCGCCGATGGCCAGCGCGGCCAGCTTGGCCGTGAGCGCCGCCGTGACGCAGGGCAGGAAGGCACGGTGGTTGAAACGGCCCACCTCGATAATCTCCAGCACAAACACCGCCGCGGTGAACGGCGTGCCAAACAGCGCGGAAAACAGCGCCGCCATGCCGCACAGCTCAAAAATGCGGCGGTCGTCGCGCCTGAGATCCGGATGGGTCAGGTCGCCCACGGCAGCGCCGATGGTGCCGCCCAGCTGCAGCGCAGCGCCCTCGCGTCCGGCAGAGCCGCCCAGCAGGTGCGTGATGACCGTGGACAGGAAGATGGCCGGAGCCATGGCCAGCGGCACCTTGCCCTGCGTGCGCACGGTTTTGATGATCTCATCCGTGCCAAGCGACAGCGGCAGCTTCAGCAGCCGGTATAGCCCTGCAATTGCGAGGCCGCCCACGGGCAGCAGATAAATCAGCCATTCGTGGTGCTGGCGCAGATGCGTGGCGTGCTCCACGCCCATGGCAAACAGGCCGCCCACCACGCCGCACAGCGCGCCCACCACAATGCCGGTGAGCACCCAGCGCACAAAGGCCAGCGTATACTGGAAAGAGGACCTCATCCTTCTGGCAAACATGTCGTTTTCCTCCGATTCATGTCAGATCGAAGGATATTATACAACGAAAAAGCGCCGGGTTTCAACCGGCGCTTTCCGTTTATTTCTCCCGTGTATGCAGGTATTCAATGCATACGCGGGCTTCGTCCATGCCGCTGGGGGTAAGGGTTTCACTCTCCACCACCATGGGCACGCCGAGTTCCGCAGCCTTGCGGTACACATCCGCCACAGGCGCGGTGCCCCTGCCAAGCGGCACGCCCTCGCCATCGGCAAAGCCGTCCTTGATGTGGATCACCGGCAGGCGTTTCTGCTTTGCCATGCGCTCCATCCAGCCAACGGCGTCCTCACCGGCAGCGTATACCCAGAAGGTATCCAGCTGCAAAAGAATGGTGGTGTCATTGGCGAAGCGTTCCATCAGGCTGGGCGTGCCTTCGATGGGCTGAAACTCGTGTGCATGGTTGTGGTAGCCCAGGCGCATGCCCTCCGCCGCAAGGCGCGATTGCATGGCGTTCATGCGGCGGATCAGCTCATCTGCCTCAGCAGGCGTTTTGGCGTCGGCCCACGGCACGATGGCCAGATCGCAGCCAATGGCTTTGTGGAGGGCGACGATGGCGTCAAAATCATTTTCCAGCGCATCCAGCCCGGTATGCGTGCCGCTGGCGCGCAGGCCCAGCTGTGCAAGCCAGCCGGCCACCTCTTCGCCGCTGTGGCCGAAGAAACCTGCAAATTCTACATTTTCATAGCCGAGCGCCGCCACTTCCTTCAAAGCGCCGTAAAGATCATTTTCGGTCATGTCGCGCACGCTGTACAGCTGCAGTCCGTACTTCATTTATTTCAGCTCCCGTTCAATCAGTTTGCTAAGGGAATACACATCGCGATCCATCTCGCGCTGATCAGGCCCTTCAATCATCACGCGCACGCGCGGCTCGGTGCCGCTGGCGCGGATGACCAGCCTGCCCTTGTCCTTATACTTGGCCTCCAGCTCGGCGATGCGGGCGGCGATCTTTGCGTTTTTGTCAAAGTCGTATTTCTTTTTGTCGTCCACATTGGCAGCATACAGGCTTTGCGGCATGGTCTGCATCACGGCGGTCAGCTTGCTGAGCGGCTTCTGCGCCCGGACCATCGCGCTGATCAGCTGAACAGCCGTCACCAGGCCGTCGCCGGTGGTGTTGTAATCCAGCAAAATCACATGGCCGCTCTGCTCGCCGCCCAGATTATAGCCGTCGGCAAGCATCTTTTCCAGCACATAACGGTCGCCGACCTTGGTCTTTTCCATCTTGACGCCATTTTTCTTCATGGCCACATCAAGACCCATGTTGCTCATGACGGTCGCTACCACGGTATTCTGCCGCAGCCTTCCCTGCTCCTTCAGGCACACAGCCAGCACCGCCATCACCTGGTCGCCGTTGATCAGCTGGCCGCGCTCGTCCACAGCCATCAGGCGGTCGGCGTCGCCGTCAAAGGCAAAGCCCACGTCCGCGCCCAGTTCGCGCACCAGCTCGCACAGGCGCTCGGGATGGGTGGAGCCGCAGTTTTCGTTGATGTTGGTGCCGTCGGGCTCATGATAATAGCAGCTGACCTTTGCGCCCAGCTCCTTGAACACCATGGGCGCCACCTCATAGCTTGCGCCCTGCGCACAGTCCAGCACCACATGCAATCCGTCCAGACGCACATTGGTCGTTTCCTTCACAAAGTCCACATAGCGGCGCATGGCGTTGCGCTGGCGAACCGGGCGTCCCACGCGGTCGCCCACAGGCAATTCAAAGTCGTCGGGCATGCCGCCGCGCACGATCTCCTCAATCCGGTCCTCAATGCAGTCGGGCAGCTTGTAGCCGTTTTTGTCAAAGAACTTGATGCCGTTATACTCCACCGTGTTATGGCTGGCCGAGATCACCACGCCTGCGTCCGCCTCGTTGTAGCGGGTGAGATAGGCAATGGCGGGCGTGGGCAGCACATCCACCAGAACGGCGCGCGCGCCTACCGAGCAGATGCCCGCTACCAGCGCACTTTCCAGCATTTCACCGCTCAGGCGCGTATCGCGTCCCACAAGGATGGTGGGGCGATGCACGTCGCTGGCCAGCACATACGCGCTGGCCTGACCCAGCCGAAACGCCAGATCGCAGGTCAGGTCCTGATTGGCAATGCCGCGCACGCCGTCGGTGCCGAAGAGTCGGGCCATAGGATGAAGTCCTCCTTCACGTCGAAAGATGTCGTATTATATCGTTTTATTTGGGCAGAAAAGCATGGGCCGGATGATTCCGGCCCATGATGAAGCTGTCGGGTGACTCAGGCCCAGAACACGTCTTCGTTCTTGGCTTCGAAGGTCAGCACTTCCTTGAGGAAGCTGATGGCCTTCTGCAGGCCCTCGTTGGGGGTCATCAGGCTGTCTTCATGCTCGATGGACAGCACGTCATCGTAGCCCACCAGGCGCAGGTTGCTGACGATGTCCTTCCACACGCTGTAGTCATGGCCGTAGCCAACGCTGCGGAAGATCCAGCTGCGCTCGACTTCGCGGGTGAAGTTCTTGGTGTCCAGCACGCCGTTGACGGGGCAGTTGATGGGGTCGATCTTGGTGTCCTTGGCATGGAAGAAGTAGATGGCGTCCTTGAGGTAGCGGATGGCGGCCACGGGGTCGATGCCCTGCCAGAACAGGTGGCTGGGATCAAAGTTGGCGCCGATCAGGGGGCCTACCGCAGCGCGCAGGCGCATAAGGGTTTCGGGGTTATAGACGCAGAAGCCCGGGTGCATTTCCAGAGCGATCTTTTCGATGCCATGGGCAGCGGCGAAAGCGGTGGCCTCGCGCCAGTAGGGAATCAGCACTTCGTTCCACTGGTAGTCGAGGATCTTGGGGAAGTCCTCAGGCCAGGCAGCGGTGACCCAGTTGGGGGTCTTGTCCTCAGGAGAGCCGCCGGGGCAGCCGGAGAACGCGATGATACGCTTCACACCCAGCTTTTCAGCCAGCAGCACAGCGCCCTCGAAGTCGTCGCGGAACTTCTGAGCCACTTCCTTGTCGGGGTGCACGGGGTTGCCGTGGGTGCTGAGGGCAGAAATTTCGAGCTTGTTGTCGCTGAGCACCTTCTTGAAGTGCTCCAGAGCCGCCTCATCGCCCAGCAGCACAGCGGGATCGCAGTGGGCCTTTCCGGGGAAGCCGCCGCAGCCGATCTCCACGGCCTGCACGCCGCTGTCAGACAGGTACTTCATGGCATCCTCAAAGGACATGCCAGCCAGAACAGGATTAAATACGCCAAGTTTCACAGCAAAAATCCTCCTTTAAGAAAATATGAACGATTATATCGCAATTATGCATCGGATTCAGTATACCTCCATTTTTGCAAAAACACAAGAGCCGGACTGTTTCAGCAGTCCGGCTCAGAAAGATTGTTTTTACGCAGAAACCTCCGCGCCTGCGGTGACGGGCGTCTGCACATTTTCAGGCTTGGGCGCATGGAATTCCACGCCGTCGTTGTAATACACCTTTTCGGGCGCGGTTTCCAGCATTTCAGGATGCAGCAGGCACTGCTTCATCACGGCGAAGAACTGCGCATACACCGCGCCGCCGCACACGCGCTCGTCCACGGTGATGCCGATGGGCAGCAGGCACTTGCGCACCACATTGCCCTTGCCGTCGACGGTGTTGTAGCGCTTGGGCACACCCATGCCGAGGAACATGCCGACATTGCCGAAGTTGTAGATGTGGTGATACACGCGCATCAGGCCGATGGAGGCGTTGTTGGTGATGAACATGCTGGTGTGGAAGGGCAGCGCATCCAAAAGCGCCTTGGGGCACAGGCCGTAGCGGTCAAGCAGTTTCACAAGGCCCACGACCAGGCCGGGCAGGAAGGGCACCTTCATCAGGAAGGTCGCCAGCTTCAGCACAAAGCCGGCAGTCTCCTCCTTGCGGTTGGCCTCGACCGCCTGCTTCATGCGGGCGGATACGTCGTAGATGGTATCGGCGGGATCAAAGAAGATCTTCACGGCGTTTTCCTTGATGCTGCCGTCGTCGGTATCCATCAGGATGGTGTAGCCCACGCTGAGCTCGGTGCGGTTGTAGAACTGCTTGTTGAGCACAAAGCGGTTGACGGCGGGCACCTGCGACACAGCGCGGATGTAGGAGGCCACGATCAGCTCCATAAAGGTAAACTTGCAGCCCTCGCGGCTCTTCTGGGCGATGTAGCGCATCAGGGGTTCGTACTCGGCTTCATAGTCCAGCATCACCTGCGCGTCGCAGCGCATGGGCATGATGTAGGGCGTGATCTGCACGATGGGGTCCATGTTCTTTACGCGGCGTCCTTCAGGGCGAAATCCGAACATTAGCGATCATTCCTTTCGTATCGGCTGGAAGGCGCAGCAGAAATGAGAACAGAATGAATGAGCATGGAAAGCTGCGCATACCTGTGTATATTGTACTCAAATACGGCCTTTTCGTCAACCGAGGGGCCCTCTTGCCCTTCCGGGCCGGAGGGGGTATAATAGATGATGCGTAAATATACGCAGGGAAGGAAACAACACTATGCGCATCAATGTCACGCGAAGCTCCATGCCTTCGTTTGAAGAATATTGCGAACAGATCCGCGACCTGTGGGACAGCCGGTGGCTGACCAACAACGGCAGCAAGGTGCAGGCGCTCCAGTCCCAGCTGAGCGCTTATCTGCATGCGCCGCAGGTGGAGCTGTTCACCAACGGCCATATGGCGCTGGAGGCGCTGCTGGCTGCAATGAATTTGAAGGGCGAGGTCATCACCACGCCGTTCACCTTTGCATCCACCACGCATGCCATCGTGCGCAAGGGCCTCACGCCCGTGTTTGCCGACATCCGCGCAGATGACTACACCATCGACGCCGACCAGGTCGAAAACCTGATCACTGACAAGACCTGCGCCATTCTGCCGGTGCATGTGTACGGCCGCCTGTGCGACGTGGAAAAGCTGGATGAAATCTCGCGCAGGTACAACATCCCCGTCATCTATGACGCGGCGCATGCCTTTGGCGTAAGCAAAAACGGCGTGGCGGCCGCACAGTTTGGTCTGGCCAGCATGTTCAGCTTCCACGCCACCAAGGTGTACCACACCATCGAGGGCGGCGCCATCGCCACCGACAGCGCTGAACTGGCGCAGAAGCTGGCGCTGGAGCGCAACTACGGCATCACTGGTCCGGAGGACGTGATCACCGTTGGCGGCAATGCGAAGATGAATGAATTCCAGGCTGCGATGGGGCTTTGCAACCTGCGGCATATTGCGCAGGACATTGCCGATCGCAAAGCCGTGCATGAGGCCTACATGGCGCAGCTGTCCGGCCTTGAAAACGTGGTACTGCCCCAGCCGCAGGCGGGCGTGGAAAGCAACTACGCCTACTTCCCCGTGGTGTTTGAAACCCGCGAAGTGCGCGACGCTGTATGCGCCGCCCTGCTTGAGGAAGGCGTGTACGCGCGCAAGTACTTCTATCCCCTCATCACCGATTTTGAATGCTACCGCGGCATGCCCGGCTTTGATTCCAGCCGCACGCCGGTGGCGCAGCGCATTTCCGACGGCGTGGTCACTCTGCCCATGTACCCCGGGCTTGCCGAGGAGGATATTGCCCTCATCAGCAGCGTGATTCGCAGGGTCGTGCGCCATGGCTGAGCAGCGCGGCCGCAAAGCGGCGTCCTCATTCGTGTTCAAGCTGGTGGAAAGCGTGGGCATGCAGCTGGTGTCGTTCATCGTCAACATTCTGCTGGCGCGCCTGCTCACCCCCGGCGATTACGGCGTGTTGGGCATGCTTACGGTGTTCATTGCCATTTCACAGGTGTTTGTGCAAAGCGGCCTCAACACCGCGCTCATCCAGAAAAAAGAAGTGGATGATGTTGATATTTCCTCTGTTTTTTATGTAAGCCTCGGCATTGCCGCAGCGCTGTATGTGCTGCTGTTTGCTTGCGCGCCGCTGATCGCCGCCTATTTCAGCATGCCGGAGCTCAAGCCCGCCCTGCGCGTGCTGGCGCTGGTGCTGCTGCCCGGCGCGCTGGTCAGCGTGCAAAGCGCCGTCGTCGCCCGGCAGATGGCCTTCCGCCGGCAGATGCTGTGCAGCCTGTCGGCCACGGCGCTGTCCGGCACGGTGGGCGTAACGATGGCCCTTTGCGGAGCCGGTTACTGGGCGCTGGTGGCCCAGCAGCTTACCAACCAGTTCTCACTGGCGGTGCTGCTGCTCATCGCCGTCAGGTGGCGGCCGGTACTTCAGTTCAGCTGGCAGAAAGTGCGCGGCCACATCCGCTTTGGCTGGAAGCTGCTGGTGTCCAGCCTGCTGGATACGGGCTATGTCAACCTGCGCAGCGCGGTCATCGGCAAGCGCTACAACGAAGAAGCGCTGGGCTTTTACACGCGCGGCAGGCAGTTTCCCGAGCTATTGATGAATGCAGTCAACGGCTCTATCCAGAGCGTGATGCTGCCCGTGCTTGCTGAAAAGCAGGACGACCGCGAGCGCATGAAGCAGATGATGCGCCGCTCCGTCATGGTATCCAGCTTTCTGGTGCTGCCCATGATGGCGGGCCTCGCCGCTGTGGCCAGACCGCTGATCTCACTGCTGTTGACCGACAAATGGCTGCCCTGCGTGCCGTTTTTGCAGATCCTTGCCATCGACTACGCCTTCTACCCCATCCACACGGCCAACCTGCAGGCCATCAACGCCATGGGCCGCAGCGACGTGTTTTTGAAGCTGGAGCTGATCAAAAAAAGCTACGGCATCGCAGTGCTGGCCATTACGGTATTCCTGTTTGACAGCGTATACGCCATTGCCTGGGGTGCGGTAGCGAGCACCCTGCTCAGCGCTCTGGTGAATGCATCGCCCAACCGCAAGCTGCTTGGCTACGGCTATCTGGAGCAGATGAAGGACGTGCTGCCCTCCATTGCGCTGTCCGTGGTGATGTTCGTGCTGGTCAGCCTCATCGGCCGGCTGGCCCTGCCAAATGCCGTGCTGCTGATCCTGCAGCTGGCTGCGGGCGTGACCATCTACACCGGCCTTGCGCTGCTGCTGCATCTGGAAAGCGCGCGCTATCTTCTGGACATGCTCAAGAAATTCAGAAAGTAGGTCTTCATTCATGAAA
This sequence comes from Clostridia bacterium, assembly GCA_017517815.1. The sequence continues at coordinate 32,408 of JAFWYA010000014.1, forward strand.
ACCACGCTTCTTACCGCCGTGGGCAGCGCCTCCGCCGCAGCTGCGCTCAAAAGTCTGCGCGCGCTTGGCCACCGCGTGATCGGCTGCGACATCTATCCGCAGGCATGGAACATCGTTTCCGGCGAGGTGGACGCCTTTTTTCAGGCGCTGCCTGTGACCGATGAAGCCGCCTACGTCAACCAGATGATGGACGCCGTGGAGCGCGAGCATGTTGATTATCTGATCCCGCTTACTGACCTTGAGGTGGACGTGCTGTGCGCCTGCAAGGCAAACTTCGCCTCTCTCGGCTGCACCGTATGCACCCCGGACGAACCTGCCGCGCGCCTGTGCCGCGACAAGATGAAGATCGCTCAGGTGCTGGCTGAGGACGGCATCTGCCGCACCATTCCCACCCGTTCGCCCTATGGATGGGAGCCGGCGGAAAGCGACTTCCCCCTCATGCTCAAGCCCATCCACGGCCGCAGCTCGCAGGGGCAGGCCATCGTGCGCACCAAAGAGGCGTTTGATTCGGCCCTGAAAAACCGCAGCGATTACATCGCCCAGCCGTTCATCGAAGGCGACATCTTCACCGTGGACGTTGCGCGCGACCTGTACGGCAACGTGTGCTGCCTGCCCCGGCAGGAGCTTTTGCGCACGGTCAACGGCCTTGGCACCACGGTGCGCACCTGTCCCGGCCATCCGCTTGAAAAGCTATGCGCTGCCATCGCTGCACGCGCGCAGATCGTGGGCGTGGTGAACATGGAGTTCATCGTGCGCGGCGACGAGTACTGGTTCCTTGAAGTCAATCCCCGTTTCTCCGGCGGCATGGGCTTCAGCCTTGCAGCCGGCGCGGACTTTGCCGCCATGCAGATCGCCTGCCACGACGGCGACTTCCTCGCCCCGCTTGCACCCCTGTCCCCCATGACCCTCACCCGCCGGGTGGAGATGGTGGTCACAGAAAAATAATTTTTTCGTCTGATGGCGTTGACAAGCCCGCAAAAGTGTGGTATAGTAATCAGCGTCGTCAAGACGTGGTGCTTTGGCTCAGTTGGTAGAGCACATCGTTCACATCGATGGGGTCACTGGTTCGAGTCCAGTAAGCACCACCAAAGAAAAAGCCTCCCCGAAGTGGGAGGTTTTTTCTTTGGTCGTTTTAATGCAATTTGGAAACCAGTGTGTCCCATCGATGTGCTTACGGCACATCGATGGGGCGCGTAGCCGAAGCGCCGCCTGTGGCGGATGAAGCGAGGCGGAAGCGTGGTGAGCAAAGGAGTGGAGCAAGCGGCAGCGCCGCTCCGCGACTATTGCGAACCTGACCGAGCAAAGCGAGACCACTGGTTCGAGTCCAGTAAGCACCACCAAATGAAAAACCCGCTCATTCGAGCGGGTTTTTCATTTGGTGTTTTTTTATTCCATCCGAACCAGAGGCTCCGTCGATGTCTAAGCACATCTATGGAGGTTATCCATCTGCGGCGTCCTGTGGACGCAATACAGCAGATAGATAACGGTTCAGGTTACGTCAAGCCCCACCAAAGGGAAAAATTGTTCGCAAGGGCAGCCTCTTTTTTGAGGCTAGCATGTTTGAATATTGACCCCGTACGGAGAATTATGATATAGTGAGAATTGATTATAGGATTCGCTTTTTGTGTTTGCATAGAGTATACCGATGCGAAGAGCAGCGCGAAACGCGACAAGCCGAAATCAGGAGAAAAACGCATGATAAAGAAATGGTTTACAATATTGCTGGCACTATTGATGTGTATGCTGATGGGTACAGCGTTCGCGACAACTTATGAGATTAAAGACGGTACGTTGTATGTATACGGAGATTTGACCCAGCTGCCCGATGGTGATTATGACTTGATTCAGATTGATAAGAATGCTGCAAGCTTAAGTCTCCCTGATGAACAGCAAGTATTAAAAAATGTGTTCAACAAGGGCACGATATACAGCGGTACATTCAGGGGCAACGTGACTAACTACGAGGAAATCTGGGGGGGCACGTTCTACGGTGCTGTAAAATGCGATAACCGTGCGGATATCTACGGCGGCACGTTCCATGGCCAGGTGAATAATAGAGGGAACAGCGAAATTCACGGTGGTACGTTTGACGCTGCGAGTGAGGTAATCAACAATACAAAAAGTAATATCAGCGGCGGTACGTTCTACGGCAAGGTGCTCAACGGAAATAATTCTTCTTTCGGCGGCGGCGAGATAGCCACCATCACCAACGGAACGTTTACCGAAACGAGCAAGGTGACCATCGGAAGAAAAGGCATAATCAGCGGCGGTACATTCGAAGGTAAGCTGTATTATTTTATCTTTGTCGATGAAGATCCTGAAAACGTCGGCACGGTGACCGTCAGCGTAGATGGCACGAATGCGGACAGAGCCATGAAGGAAACGACCGTGCGCTTTGAGGTTACTGCGGAAGCGGGCTATGAACTGGATGCTTTGTCCGTTGTTGATGAGGATGGAAACGACGTCGCTTTGAACAGGCTTGGGGATTCTGCGTATACGTTTACGATGCCTGCAAGCGTAGTATATATAACTGCCGACTTCAATGAGTGCATGAAGGTTCCAGTGCCGCCCCAAACCGGCGATTCTTCTGCGCCCATACTTTGGTTGACAATGAGCATTCTGAGTGTGGCCGGCATTGCTCTTCTGCGAAAAAAGGCATATAACCGGTAACATCGCGAAGGCCGATACAGCATCATGAACGAGAACCACGGAGCGATTTCCGTGGTTCTCATTTTTCGTTTCAAAAGCGCTATGTACTTCAACCGCCATGCCAGAGCACATCGTTCACATCGATGGGGTCACTGGTTCGAGTCCAGTAAGCACCACCATAGAAAAAGCTTGATCCATAACGGATCAAGCGTTTTTTCTTTTTGTGCATAAACCAGCTGCGTCCATGGCAAGTACGTTTGATGAATAACAGTTCTCTTGTGATGCATAAGCATTCAACAGCCTGTCCCTTTTACTGACAGGAGGAATCATCATGATATACGGCTATGCGCGCTGCAGCACAAACGAGGACAGGCAGGACGTCAACCGGCAGATCAGGGAACTGAAGGCAGCCGGGGCTGAGGAGATCATTTTTGAATACGAGCACGGCGACAGCAAGGTGAAAAGGCAGCAGGAGGCGATGCTCGATCAGGCGGAGGCGGAAGACACGATCATTGTGATGGAGGTGTCCCGCCTGGCCAGAAGCACCCAGCAGCTGTGCGAGATCATCGACCGCGTGAGAGAAAAATACCTGCGGCTGATCATTGTGGGCAGCATCACGCTGGACTGCCGCAATGGTCAGGCGGATCCCATGAGCGAGGCATTTTTGCAGATGGCGGGTGTATTCAGCCAGCTGGAGCTTGCCATGATCCGCGCGAGGGTGAAAAGCGGCATGGACAATGCCAAGGCCAAAGGAAAGAAGATCGGCAGGCCGCACACCACGAAGGAGGATATCCCGGCGGTTTTCTACCGGCATTATCCCATGTTCATGGCCGATCAAATCAACCTGACGGAGCTTGCACGGCTGTGCAGGCTGAGCAGGCCGACGGTGTACAAATATCTGAAGCTGCTGAAGTAATGAAGGAGGATAAAAGCATGACAACTGTGTGGGTCAAGATCATCCGGGAAAAGTCGACCGGCAAAAAGGAGATTTTCCGCACAACGAAGGAGCGCTATGTGCCCGAAGGCTGGGAGCAGGTAGACCTGATCGAGACGTTTACCATTGGAGGCCCCTTGCCGTATGGGGAGAATAATCCGTATATCAGGGCAAAGCGGGAGAAGGAAGCCAAAGAAAACAAAATCTTCCTTGGCTTCTGCGTGGCCATGGCAGCGGCAGTGATTATGTTCGTGATGGCTGTTGCTGTGAGTGTGTAAAAGCACTCTTTTGTTGCAATAATCCAAGAACAACTCAGCCATAATGTTAAGCACTGTGACCAACATGTTATACTTCGTAAAGGGTGAGCTAAGTATAATGTGTACAAAAGATCTTTGAGTAACAAATGCATATCATCGTTTTGAGCGAACGTAGAGAGGAGATTAGTCAAGTGTTTATAAAAAAGCTGAAAAAACAATTGGAAAGCCTTTCTCATATATTTTCTCAGCATTATTTTTCTTGCTTTTATGCCTATGCACCCGTACTGCAGAGAAAAGCGGCATCGCATCCGGTCTAACCAAAGCCCTGGCAACATTGGGGGCGCCCTATGGCGTACGCTGCTGCAGCGTTTCGCCTGGCCCCGTGCTCACCCGTCCCAGTATGAGTAAGATGAAAACAGCATTAGGACGAGCAGCCGAACCAATTGAGGTCGTTAAGCTGGTTCTGTATTTGTGCTCGGATGATGCCGCATTTATCACAGGAACAAATTATTTAATCGAAGGCGGGCAAGTGTTGCTGAATAATATGTGGTAAGTGAGAGCACAGGTATCCTTCAAAAGAAATTCCATCATGCCCCAAAAGCAGCACCCCCTGCCAATTCAGCAGGGGGTGCGTGCCTTTTACGCCCCGGCGGCGTTGCGGTTAATGTTTTCAATCGTTCTCCGAATGCCCATCCATACCGTCATGTCGGTAAACAGTTCCACCACGCTGCCCTGATCCGTAAACGGCGGTTCCAGCATAACGGACATGTCCTTCATCAGACCGTTATGTACGATATATTCCACGATCTGATTGACGAAATAGATCTGCCGGCTGTCCAGAGCAGCATCGTTCAGATAGACAGCAAACGCCTCCTTGGCCGCATTCATATCCAGACCTACGATCTCGCGCACGAATTCACCCAGCGGTTTCTGGCCATATTCAGCCTCATATTCCTGTTTTGTGCCTACCTCGCTCCACAGGATGGATTCCAGCGTTCTTACATCGGTTTCGGTCAGCGGCACATTCTTGCGAAGTTTGGCGATCACCAGATGATCCCGGTTCTGCCGCACATAATACTCTGCCTTGGCCTTGTAATTTTTGAGGTCATCGTTTTCCAGTTCGGATTCCTTCCATTCGATAGACAGCAGATCATCCTCGAAATGGGTGTCATAAACGATGTGTCCGGCAGGAATATACTTGATCAAATCTCTCAGACATTCGCGGATATGCTCAAGCTCGTTGATGCCGGCATTCGCCAGATAATCCGTCTGCAGAATTTGCTGAATCAGCCCGCTCTGCAGCGCCACTTCCGGAATGGTGGACAGCTTCGACATGGCGCTGACCTTGCGGATCAGATCGCCATGCGCGCGCCCGTAGGTTTTGCCCACCAGATAAGCCAGCTCGATACCATACATCAGCGCATCAAAGCGCAGCGCTTTTGGCTCGTCATCATAGGGATGCAACAGCGGCGCAACCTCCTGCGCCATCAGCAGCGTGTCCTCGTAGGTGAGGGCGACGTAGCTAGCCGGATCGGCGTATTTTTCCACGTGCTTCAGATGCAGCTTTACGGCAAAGTTGCTCTTGTCCAGCTCCTGCACCTTGGCGAGCATATCCTGCACCAGCGCCTGCCGCCAGTGGATCAGCGCATCGGTCTGATAATCAATATCCTGCAGTTTGAAAGCGATCTGCGCCTTCAGGCTGAAAAGGGCTCCCTGCAGGGCGGTCTGACTGGCGGCTGGATTGCCCTGATTCATCCGGAAAAAATCAAAATTGCCGCAGAAGTCAAAGATATAAAAGATCTTCTTGTCCTCGCCATCCAGCAATCCCGGGCACAGACGCGTGCCGCGGCCGATCATCTGCCAGAACTTGGCCTTGCTCATCACCTTTTTGAAGAACACCAGGTTCAGCACTTCCGGTACGTCGATGCCGGTGTCCAGCATGTCCACCGAAATGGCGATCTGCGGCAGCTTCTTCGGGTCGGAGAACTCATCAATGGCGCTCTGGGCATAGGTCATGTAATTGTCGATCACCTTGGCCTGCCCAACCAGATGGGGATAATCCTTATTGAAGATCTCCAGCACCTTTTCAGCGTGGCGGTGATTTTTGGCAAAGATGATGCTCTTGCCGATCTTCTGGCCATAGTCGATTTTGAGGCCATTGGTCATCAGGATATGCAGCACCTGGCGGATGGTGTCCTCATTGAACAGCCATTCATTGAGTGCGGAAGAATTGATATGATCCGGCAGTTCGCCGTTTTCATCGGTGAAGGTATTTTCGTACTCTTCCTTGTCCTCGTCGCTCAGTTCATCATATACGACGCCCTGTTCGATGAACTTGAGCTTGCTTTCCACGCTCATATAGTCCACCAGATAGCCGTCGCGCACGGCCTGCGCCAGCTCGTAGCCATAGGTGGGCACGCCGTTTTCCAGTTCGAACACCTCATAGGTGTTTTTGTCGATCTCATCCTTGGGCGTGGCGGTCAGGCCCACCAGCGGCGCATCGAAGTAGGCAAAGATATCGCGGTACTTGTTATAGATGGAACGGTGCGCCTCATCGCACACCACCAGATCAAAATGTCCGCAGGTAAACAGACGGCCTTCGTCGTCCTTTACGGTGTCGATGCAGTTCATCATGGTCTGATAGGTACTGAATACGCAGTGCGCTGTATAGTTGTCCTTTTCCTCGCACAGGTTGGTCACGCTCAGGTCGGGCAGCAGGTTCACAAAGCTGCGCTTGGCCTGCGTGACCAGCGAGGTACGGTCGGCCAGGAACAGGATATTCTTCACCCAGCCATGGCGCAGCAGCACATCGCACAGGGCGATGACGGTGCGCGTTTTGCCGCTGCCGGTGGCCATCACCAAGAGCGCCTTGCGGCGGTTGCGCGCATCCAGCGCTTCGCAGGTCTTGCGGATGGCCTCCTTCTGGTAATAGCGCCCGGCGATGCTTTCATTCACCATGACATGCGCAAGGCTTGTGCGCATGCTGCGCAGGTTGAACCATTTTTCCAGATCGCGCTTGGCATACACGCCGCTCACCCGGCGCTCGGGGTACTGGCCGTCCTCCATACGGGTATCAAAGCCATTGGTGAGGAAGATGACCGGCCTGCGGCCATACTGTTTTTCCAAAAGATCCGCATAGAGCTTGGCCTGCTGACGTCCCTTTGACACATCCACACAGGTGCGCTTGGCCTCGATCACTGCCAGCGGACGGTGCGCGTCATCATACAGCACATAATCGGCATAGCCCTTTTCGGCATGATTGGGCATGCCAAACAGTTCCACCTCATTGAGCCAGTTCTTTCCTTCCACCCAGCCCGCGTCCATGAGCATGACGTCGATGTAGGTTTTGCGGGTCTGGTACTCGCTCATATCCAGCGGCTTGGGCGTATAGGTGGACTGCTGCTCCTCACGGCGGGCGGTGAGCTCGGCCTTGAGGGCCTGGTTTTCCTTGAGCAGCTTTTCAAAGTCCAGCTGTTCGCCTGCTTGCGGCTGAACGGTATGCGCCTGTGTGATCAGCGCGGGATCGAACTGCGCGGGCGAATAATCCTCGGGCGGCAGATAGCAGTAGGCGATGAAATCCAGAAAATAAAACAGGTTTTCCAGGCACAGCAGCGCCCGTTCCTGCGTGATCTGCCGCGCGTCATGCGCCGCCTTGTTGCCCAGCTTGCGGATATAGTCCATCCTGCGCCACAAATCATCCCCCACGATATCCCGGAAATCCTCGCTGTTCATGAGGCTGTTGAGCCTGTCATCATACGGCAGCACAAGCGAGCTGTCCACGGAATACATCCATTTGACGGCAAACTCCATGGCGCGGCGGCAGTTGAGCACGCTGGCGGAGGCGTCGATGGGGAAAAGGTGTTCAGCTGTGAGCGCTGGCTGCGCGAAGGAGGCGAATTGGGGGTGGGCGGTCAGGAAGGTGAAGTTGGGCATGGGGAGCACCTCAGAACTATATTGATAAGGAATTATTCTCGTTAATTTGTTTTGTTTCCTTTATACGCTTAGGAACAATGTTCGTTAGCTTTGAAAATATATTATTACTTGTTACATGCACTCTTTCGCCAAGTTCAAGATTGCTTGCATCAAAATAATCGCAGATTTTTGAACGAATTCTATCTTCGTGTTGCAAGAATCTATGATAATGTAGTGCGTCGCTTGGTGCATCGTAGGAATAAATGATAACTTGCATATCTGATTTTTGGCTCAAAACTTTCTCTATGCGTTCCCACCAGATTTGGTCGGTCATACCAAGTGACATACCATAAATATACACCAAATCACTCTTTTGCAGAATTGCATGCGCAAGACTATCCGTTCCGTTTTCGAACATCAAATTTGCAGTTGGCTTAATTAAACGATCTGCTTCAAATGGGCTATGCTTTTCAAATATTTTCATATTTGCAATTTGTGATTCATCATTGACACCCAATATCATATCCTTATCCGTATAGCCATGAACATGAATATATTTCCCTATTGCATTTTCATATAAAGTATTACCATGTTGACGTCTTCCTAGGGTCTTTCCTTCAATCGACGACAGTGCTTTATCAGTTGTTCGAGTATAATTAAAAATGATAAAGTTATATGTAAAGCCACCAGAAAAATTCTGAATGTGCGAATCTATCTCTCGTTTTCTTTGGGGACGAAAGCCTTCCTGCCAGTTTTTAAGTCCATAAGCCATGGCTTTGCCTAAAGCATCCAAAGCTCCCTCGTCCAATCTCTTTTCTTCATTTGTTAGGTATTCAGCCAATTTGTCAAAGATGTCATCATAGCACTCCATGAATGCTATTGCTGCATCATCTCCGGTATAGTCTTTTGTAATTTGACCTAATGCCAATTCTACATCAGACCAGTTTTCCCAATCTTGGCTTATCTTTTGTTTGAAATAAGATACTCTTGGAGAATCACCGTCAGTATGGCTGAGATAATGTTTCAAAAAATGGCGATAGGCTGTTTCTAGACCCAAATTGAGATCAAAGCCGTTGCCGATCATAAATGTAATGTTCACTATAACACCTCATCCAAAGTATTGCTGCATTAATGCTTTTTTGAGTGTTTCAAGTTTGGTTAGGGCAATGTGGATTTTCATTTTTGATTTGTCGGTTTGTTCGGCGAAAGCAGTAAATTCATTCTGCTTGTCTATAGGCGGAACAACAAATTCCAATTCTCCAAGGATTTTCAAGGTTAGGTATTTTGTGAGCCCACCCAACGACTGTTGCTGCAGATATACTAATTTGTCTTCGAGTTGATACCTAAAAAGTTGATAAGACCATTTCTCTTTCAATCCCAATACATATGTTCGTTGGTATGCATTAAACTTTCCATTGTAGTATTTGACATCATATTTACCCGCAGCATTATTGCCAGCCAACAGCAAAGCCTCTTGATCAAAATCATATTTATCAATTCTGAACACTTCTTTTGCACAAGTGAAAAATGGATACTCACCATTCTCGACCATAGCATTGGAATCCAGTTTTCCTGTTGTGGTGTTGAATACATCATTCCATTTCAAGGTAGGATATCCCTTGCTATCAAACATCTCGACAAATCGGGCTTTGACGAGTTCGTCCAGTTTGGCAAGCTGCTGTTTGCGCAGGGCAATCAGGTCGCTGACTTTATCCAGTATATCCGCAACACTTTTCTGTTCGCTCTTAGAAGGCAGTGGAACATAGACACCACGAACCATCTCGCTATTCAAATTGTTTACAACTCCACCAACGGCAAGACTTTTGAATTTTTCATAAGTTACAGGTGCGCTTAAATAGTAATATAGAAATCGTTTATCAAAAAGGTCGTCTTTATCACGCAAGACCAACCAACCATCGTGGATACATCCATCAATTTTAAGAATATACGGACGGCCAAAGCTCATAGAATTAGACAGAAGGAAATCACCCGGTTGTACATAACGTGATTTCTTCATTCCTTCAGGAATGATTTTCTGTTCGGTAGAAGTGATAAACATAGAATCAGTTGTATCACCAATTTTGATCCAATTAATACCATTATCGGAATCAGTAATATATTTGTCAATAGGTCGTGGCGATCCGCCACGTTCCACAATACAGACATCCCCAATTTTAACTTTAGGCCACTCCATCACACCATCCCCTCCAGTTCCTCCAACCCCTGCTGAATCTTCCTTTCCAGCTCCTTCAGCTCGGCAATGATCTCACTGGTGGGCGGGTATTCCACGGGCACATACTCCGTCTTCTTGTACTTGTTGATGCTCAAATCATACCCGTTGTCCACGATCTCCTGCTTGGACACAAGGAAGGATTTGTCGGTGCGGGCGCGTTCCTTCTCGCCATCCATGGCATGGAACCGCGCCACAACATCGGGAATGTCGTTCTCCTTCACAGGGGTGCGCTTGTCATCCAGGCTGAAGCCATCGGCCTGCATGTCGTAGAACCATACGTCGTCCGTGCCGCCGTGGCCGGTTTTGGTGAACACCAGTATGCCGGTGGATACGCCCGCGTAGGGCTTGAACACGCCCGAGGGCATCGAAATGACGGCCTGCAGGCGATGGTTGTCCACCAGCTCTTTGCGGATGGCCTTGTGCGCCGTGGAGGAGCCAAACAGCACGCCATCCGGCACGATGCATGCGCAGCGGCCGCCCACCCGCAGCATCCTCAGGAAGAGGGCCAGGAAGAGCAGCTCGGTCTTTTTGGTTTTGCAAACTTTAAGCAGATCGGCCGATACGGTGTCTGCGTCGAGGCTGCCCTTGAAGGGCGGATTAGCCAGAATGAGGGAATATGCATCTTTGTCCGGGTTCTGATCGGACAGGCTGTCGCGGTATTCGATGCTGGGGTTGTCTACGCCGTGGGTCATCATGTTCATGGCGCCGATGCGCAGCATGGTGCGGTCCATGTCGTAGCCATGGAACATGTGGTTCATATAGTGGTACTTGCGCTCGCGGTTGAAGAAGATTTCCTGCTTGCGGTTGTCCTTCAGCCATTCGCCGGCAGCAACCAGAAAGCCGCTGGTGCCACAGGCGGGGTCGCAGATGACGTCCTCAGCCGTGGGCTGCATCAGCTCCACCATCATGCGGATGATGTGGCGCGGGGTGCGGAACTGGCCGTTGAGACCCGACTGCGAAATTTTGGACAACAGGTATTCGTATACGTCGCCGCGTACGTCGGCGGTCTGCAGCTCGTTCATCATGGCATAAATGCCGTCCAGACTGTCCACCACTTTGGAAAGCACCAGCGGCGTGGGCAGCTTGAAAATGGCGTCGTCCATGTATTTCGAATAGGCGCTGTTTTTATCGGCGTGCAGGTTCTTGATGAAGGGAAAAACCCACTCCTGCATGGTGACGTACATCTGCCCGGCGGGATAGTCGTGGAACACCGACCACTTCAGCTGCTGACCGTCGATGGTGCGGTCGCCGATGCGGACTTCACCGGCAAAAATGGATTTGTGCTCCAGCCCCAGCATGGCTGCCTCGCGGGCGCGCAGGTTGTCGCTGTCGTCCAGGTCGCGGATGAACATCAGGTAGGTGATCTGCTCGATCACGTCCAGCGGGTTCACCAGGCCGCCTGCCGCAAAAATATCCCAAAGGCTGTCGATTTTGTTTTTCAGTTCCCCGGTGATCATGTCAATCATTCTCCCTGTTCCAAGTATAGGCAGCGTAACGGCCTCCGCTGAGCTTGAGGATCTCGCCGTTCTTCTGCAGTTCGTTCAGCGTGCGCTGTATGGTGGCCTGGCTGATATCCGGGCATTTTTCCATGATTTCCTTCTTGGTGATCTTCCCCAGTGTGTCGCGGATCAGCTCGCGGATGCGATCGGGTTTGGAAAGGCCGGACGCGGTAAGCGTGTGCACGCGGCTGGAAAACTCGCGCTGCGCAGCCACGATCATGCCCAGCATGTAGCGCACAAAGGGCAGGTAGCTGTTGGCACCTTCGTGCCAGTTGGCAGAGCTTTGCATCAGCGCGTCGTAATAGGTTTCTTTGGTCTGCTCGATCAGCTTTTCAATGCTGATGTACTTGCCCACAATGTAACCGGAACGGTACAGCAGCAACAGCGTTAGCAGGCGGCTCATGCGGCCATTGCCGTCGCCAAACGGATGGATACACAGAAAGTCCAGAATGAACATCGGAATCAGCAAAAGCGGATCCAGCTCGGTGTTGCGCAGCGCTTCATCGTAAGCGGTGCAGGCTGCCTGCAGCGCCTCAGCCGCCTCCCACGCCGGAACGGGCGCAAAACGAACGAAGCGGTTGCCGTGCTCATCCTCCTGAGCGATCACGTTGTCCGAGGTTTTGTAGTTTCCGCCAATGCCTTTACCGCTGAATTTGTACAGGTCCCGATGCAACTGCAAAATGATATTGGGCTTCAGGGGAATGTAATCGTGATTTTGGTGAATGGTGTTAAGCACGTCGCGGTATCCGGCGATCTCCTGCTCATCCCGGGTGGAAGGCATGGTTTTATCCAGCAAAATCTTCTTCAGGCGGTCATCCGAGGTAAAAATACCCTCAATCTTATTGGATGCCTCGGTACTCTGAATTTTGGCGATTTCAACCAGCTTGGTAAGGCTGTCGCTCTGCGCTTCAATAAAAAGCGTTTGTTCCCCCTTGTATTCCCGGATCTGCAAAAGAAGAGACACGATCTCCGGCGTAAGAAGTTTGGGGTAAACAGAAGTATAAGAATAGCCGCGCATGTTTTTCACCTTTCGTCAACGTTATTCCATCCCTATTATATGCAGGAAGTTGATCATTATCAAGTTCAATTTGATCATTTACGCGAAAATGATCAAATTGAATGGCTGGTTTGATGAAAAGTTACTGGACGAACAGGTTCTGCTGTTCAGTTCTTTCGGCTTATCCGGCTGGACGTGGACATAAGCTCTCTGAAAGCAGACATCAACTAAGAACAAAAACCGCATATGAAAAGCCCCCGGCTTTGCCGGGGGGCTTTTCCCGTCATCCTTCCGCGCTGCGTATCAGGTTGCGCTGACGATATTCTCCGGGGGTCATGCCGGTGACGGATTTGAAGATTTTACCAAAGTAGCTGGGACTTTCAAAGCCGCATACCTGGCATACATACAGCGCACTGTGACCTTCGCTTAAAAAGGCCTTGGCCTGCTGAATGCGGATACTGCGCAGTTTGTTCATCACGGTGATGCCGGTCAGCTGCTTGTAATGCTGGCAGATGGAGAATTTGTCCACACCGATATGGTCGGCCAGATCGTCCAATGTGATGGGCTCGTTGAAGTGACTTTCCATATATTGATTGATCTGCACCACGCGCCGCGACCATTCCGACGAAGGCAGCGTGACCTGCTCAAACAGGTTGAGCACGAATGCATAGCCGTCTGCGGAGCGGGCGGCGATGTTTTTTTTGCGGATGCTGTGCTTCAGCGACGTCAGCGCGGCGATCATGTGGTCGCTTGCGTCAAAAATCAGATAGTCGCCAATGTTGTAATAATCCAGCATCGCCTCTGCACCGCTGCCGCGAAAGGTGAGCCACGCCGTCGAAAAAACGTCTCCGGTGGCTTCATAGGTGATGGGTGTTTTCTGGCGGGTAAAGATGCCCTGATTTTTGTGCAGCTTCAGCTGCCTGTCCTGCAGGGTGAACAGGCCTTCGCCCGCCGTTACATACAAAAAATGGTGAAATGAGGCGCCTTCCGGGCGGGCAATTGATGGCTGAAAGGCCTGCGAACCGATGGTGGTAATGAGAAAGGGCAGCTTTTCATAGTTTGGATCCTTGATTTCAAAAAACATAAACAACCAATATCCTTATAGTTTTTCCAATATCATTAGATTTACATTTTGTCCATAAAACACTATAATTCTGCAATGTCAGGATAACACGCTGATGAAAAATCGTCAAGATTTTTCTATTCTTATTGTGCCAAATGCGTATGCATTTGAATAGAGTAAGGAGGTATTCCCATGAAAAAACTGCTGTCCCTCGTACTGGCTGTGGCGCTGCTTGCGACCATGAGCATGGCCGCTTTGGCTGAAAGCGACAAGGAACTGACCGTCTGGTATTCCGGCGGCGTCAACGGCAAGGCCATCCGCAAGGCTGCCGAGCTCTACACCGCCGCCAACCCCGACGTGACCATCAACATTGAAGAAGTGGCCACCAGCGACCGCGAGACCCGCCTGACGGTTGCGCTGTCCTCCGGAGATATGAGCGGCATGCCCGACGTGACCCTCTTCCAGGACTACAGCTCTCAGAAGTTCCTGCAGTTCTTCCCCGGCAACTTTGTGGAACTGAGCTCCGCATTCGATTTCAGCCAGTTCGCCGCCGATAAGGTAGGCTACTGGACGTACGACGGCGACGTGTACGGCCTGCCCTTCGACAGCGCTGCCAGCGCCACCTTCGCCCGCCTGGATTATCTTGAGGCCGCCGGCTATACCCTGGACGACCTGAAGGGCATCACCTGGGACGAGTTCATCGAGATCGGCCTGAAGGTGAAGGAAGCCACCGGCAAGTACATGCTGACCGAAACCAACTATGGCAACCTGCTGATGGTGCTGGTGAAGTCCTCCGGCAAGTGGTACTTCAATGAGGACGGCACCGCCAACATGATCAACAATCCCGGCGTTGTGGCCGCTGTGGAAACCATCAAAAAGCTGCATGAGAGCGGCATCGTGAAGGAAAACAGCGACTGGGCCAGCTACATTGCGTCCCTTAACAACGGCGATGCCGTGTGCACCGTGACCGGCAACTGGATCCTCGGCTCCATCGTGGGCGCTCAGGACCAGAGCGGCAAGTGGGGCATGACCAACATCCCCTCCATGGGCGAAGGCTTCGGCCACTACTCCAGCAACGGCGGCTCCTCCTGGGTGATCCTCGAAAGCTCTCAGAAGAAGGATCTGGCCAAGGATTTCCTGAAGATCTTCACGGATGACACCTTCAACACCTTCGTCATCAACGAGCTGGCTACCGTTCCCACCTATCTGCCCGCGCAGAACCTCGACTGCATCAAGGCTCCCTACGCCTTCACCAACGGCCAGGCTGTGTTTGCCGACATCATGGACTACACCGCCAAGACCCCGGTGATCGAGTATGGTCCCTTCAACTCTGAAGTGGAAGCCAATATGCTGGTCGCCGTTGAGGAAGTGTTCGCCGGCAAGTCGGTGGCGGATGCGCTTCAGACTGCTGAAGAAACCGTGAACTTCCTTATCGAGGAATAATCTTCTCTGCGCAGGGAGGATGCCATGTGCACCTCCTTGCGCTTTCAGCATATCCGGGAGGTACTGCCGATGATCAACGTTCGCCCCCGCAGACCCATTTCACTGGAGCGTAAAACGCAGCGTATTGGCTGGATGTTCATCATCCCTGCCCTGGCGCTCGTGGTGCTCACCCATTTTTACCCCATGTTTGAAACGCTGCTGCTGTCGCTTCAGTCCGGCAAGGCCAACAACCTGAAATGGGCTGGCATGCGCAATTATGTGCGCCTGTTCAAAGACGCCACCTTCCTTGCAGCGCTCGAAAACACACTGTTTTATCTGGTCGTACAGATCCCGGTCATGCTTTCGCTGGCACTGATCCTTGCGGTACTGGTCAATGACCGAAAACTGAAGGGACGCGGAATTTACCGCACGCTCATCTTTTTGCCGGCTGTCACGTCGCTGGCCTCGTGCTCCATCATCTTCCTGCGCCTGTTTGCAAATGACGGCTATATCAACACGCTGCTTCTGAATACCGGTGTCATCAGCGAATACATCGATTTTCTGGCCAACAAATGGTCTGCCCGTGCGATCATCATTCTGGTGATGACCTGGCGCTGGACAGGTACGAACATGATCTACTTCCTTTCGGGACTGCAAAACATCGATGACAGCCTGTATGAAGCTGCCGCCATCGATGGAGCGACCGGCGTGCAGGCATTCACGCGCATCACCATGCCGCTGCTCAAGCCCACCATTCTTTTGACCACCATCACCTCCACCACCGGCACGATGAAGCTGTTTGACGAGGTTTACAATATCACCGGCGGCGGTCCCGCCAACGGCACCATTACGCTGTCGAATTATCTGTATCAGCTGTGCTTCGGCGGCGTGCCGCAGTATGGCTATGCATCCGCCATCGCCTATATCATCTTCCTCATCGCTGCTCTGCTTGCCTTTATCCAGATGAAAGTGGGTGACAAGGAATGAACTTCCGCGGCAAAAAAAGCTATTTCTGGCGTCATGCTCTGCTCATCGTATGCTCGCTCATCACGTCGCTGCCTTTTGTGTGGATCATCATCTGCTCCACCAACACATCGGTGGATGTGCTGCGCGGCCGGCTGACGCTTGGCAGCAATCTGGGCGTCAATTTTCAGACGCTGGTGGACACCGGTCGCTTTCTGCCGGCGTTCAAAAACTCCGTCATCTATTCGGTCACCACAACGCTTCTGGCCGTATGCATTTCTTCAGCTGCAGGCTATGGCTTTGTGGTGTATCGTTCCAAAGCCAAGGATACCGTGATGGCCGTCATCCTTCTGTCGATGATGATTCCCACGGCGGCCATTCTCATTCCGATGTTCCGCCTGTTCAGCCGCATGAAGATGCTCAACACCATCTTCGCCTTTATGCTGCCGTCGCTGGCCACCGCATTTCTGATTTTTCTGTTCCGCCAGGCTTCGCAAAGCTTTCCGGGCGAAATCATTCAGGCGGCGCGCATTGATGGGCTGGGCGAATGGATGATCTTCTTCCGCATGTTCATCCCCACGATGAAGCCGGTGTATTCCACCGCCATCGTGATGACGTTTATGAATACGTGGAATGCCTTCCTGTGGCCGCTGGTGGTGATGACCGATTCTCAGAAAACCACCATGCCGGTATTCCTGTCGCTGCTGACGGACAGCGGCTATACGCCGGACTACGGCGCGATCATGCTGGCGGTCACGGTGACCACGCTGCCTACGCTGATCATCTTCTTTGCACTGCAGAAGAGCTTTATCAATGGGTTGACCGGTTCTGTAAAAGGATAAAGATGAGGTGTATGTATGCTTGAGGCCTATTGGAAAAACCCGCGGATCCACCATGCCGGCACTCAGGACCCCACGGCATATCTGATCCCCAACGTTCATGCAAATGAAGAAAGGGAAGCATCCCCCCGGCTGCAGCTGCTCAGCGGCACGTGGCAGTTTGAATACTATGAAAGCATAGAGGACGTTGACTGGAACGCCGTCGCTGCACAGACCCGCTTCTCGCAGACCATTCAGGTGCCCGGCCACTGGCAGACGCAGGGGTATGATCAGGCGCAGTACATCACGTCGCCCTATCCCTTCCTGTTCGACCCGCCCAATGTGCCGCCTCAAAACCCCGTGGGCGTATACATGACGTGCTTTCAGGCGCCCGAGGCAGAAAAGGTGACGCTGCACTTTGACGGTGTGGACAGCTGCGGCGTGTATTTCCTGAACGGTGTTTTGCTGGGCTATTCCGAAGGGCCTCACAACCCGGCGGTGTTTGATGTGACCCCAAACCTGCTGCCGGACGAAAACCGCCTGACGGTTGCGGTGCTCAAATGGTGCAGCGGCAGCTATCTGGATGATCAGGACAAGCTGCGCCTGAGCGGCATCTTCCGCGATGTGTACCTCGTCAGCCGCCCCCGGACGCATGTGCACGACCTGTTCATTCAGCCGGATTTGACCGGCATGGATGTATCGCTTGACATTGCACACCCTTCCGGCGAGGTGGGGCTGAAGGTGATGGATGCGGACGGAAACTGCGTTTGTCAGACCCGGCAGCGCTGTGAAGAACATATGAAGCTGCGGCTGGACGTGCCGGCGCCCATTCTGTGGAATGCTGAAACGCCGTATCTCTACACGCTGCGCATTGATCTGAGCGATGAATGGGTGGAGCAGCGCGTGGGGCTGCGAACCGTAGCGGTGGAGAACGGCAAACTGCTGCTTAACGGGCAATCCATCAAGCTGCTGGGCGTCAACCGTCATGAAAGCGATCCGGACACCGGCTATGTGATGAGCGCTTCCGCCATGCGCCGCGATCTGGAACTGATGAAGCAGTTCAACATCAACTGTGTGCGCACCTCGCATTATCCCAATGACCCACGCTTTTATACCCTGTGCGACGAGATCGGCCTGTATGTCATCGACGAGGCGGACATGGAAACACACGGCTGCTTCTACATCGGCAATTCCGACCTGCTGGTCAGCGACGCCCGCTATGCAGATGCGATCATGGACCGTGAACGCCAGCTGGTGGAACGTGACAAGAACTTCTCTTCCATTCTGATGTGGTCTATGGGCAACGAATCCGGCTGGGGCTGCAATCTGGCAAAGGCTGCCGGGTGGATCCGCCAGCGCGACGCTTCACGCCTCATTCACATGGAAAGCGCATTCAGTTCCCAACGGTGCAAACCGCTTGCCCAGTGTGTGCCCGATGCAGGCCCCGAGCTGGTGGATTTGATCGGCAGTATGTATCCGGCCTGTGAAACCCTGCAGGAGGTGCTGAAACTGCCCGGCGAGAACCGCCCCGTCATTCTGACGGAATACTGCCACGCCATGGGCAACAGTCTGGGCGACATTGCCGAATATACCGAGGCGTTCTTCCGTCATGACCGGCTGATCGGCGGCTGCATCTGGGAATGGTGCGACCACGGTCTGCGCGGCAAGGATGGAACCATGCTTTACGGCGGCGACTTTGGCGAGCGCAAGCACAACGGAAACCTGTGCGCCGACGGACTGGTCTCACCCGACCGTGAGCCGCACAGTGCGCTGTACGAGCTGAAGCAGGCCTATGCACCTGTGCATATCACATGGGATGATGGACGGCTGAGGCTGGACAACCGTTATGATTTTACCGATCTGGAAGGGCATACCATCCATCTGAGCGTTATGCACAACGGCAACACGGTGCATGATTGCATGCTGACCTGTCCGCCTGCCCCGCCGCATCAAAGCAGCAGCATGGATGTTGTGCTTCCGTCCCTGTCAGCTGAGGGGGATAACATCCTGCTCGCAGAAGTGATGAATCCGCGTGGGCTTTCTGTCAGCCGGATGTATTTCCCACTTGCAGCAGCGGCCTTTGTGCCGCAAAACGGCGTGCATCCGCTGCAGTGGCAGTACAGGCACGGCATGGTCAGTCAGCTGAGGGCGTTTGATCAGCTGGCAGTCAGCGCGGTCGAGCCGGTCATCTGGCGCGCGCCGCTGGACAACGACCGTCTGATCCGCAAAACGTGGACGTCGTCGGATGCTGGCGAAAACATCCACATTCCTGCCTGCGTTATCAACAGCAAAACAACCGCAAACGGCCTGCATACCGGTTTTGCGCTGGGCGGCATGAGCTATCGCGCTGCGGTGACAGGGTGCATCGACTGGGATGCGCCTGATGCGCACACGCTGCGGGTAAAGGTGGATGCAAAGGTGCGCGCGGATTATCCGGCGTGGCTGCCGCGCTTCGGCCTGCAGTGGACGGTGGACAAGCGGCTGAAAAACGTACATTACTACGGTTTTGGTCCGCACGAAAGCTACGAGGACAAGCACCTGTCCTGCCATCCCGGGCTGTGGAGCTACGACGCCCTGCAGCGTGCCATTCCCTATGTGCGTCCACAGGAATGGGGCGGCGCGTGGAATGCGTACTTCGTCACCATGACGGACGACAGCGGGAAGGGACTTATTTTCTACAGCAGCCGGCCGTTCTTCTTTAATGTGCAGCCGTGGACGCCTGAAGAGATGACCGCAGCCGCACATCCCGGCGACCTGCCGCCTGTTCAGGCGCTGACGCTGAATACCGACCTGCGCATGAGCGGTATTGGTTCGGCCTCTGTGGGTCCCGAGCTGCCGCCTCACCGACGCATCCAGCCCGGAGAGGAACTCAGTCATGAATGGTATGTAGCGGCGTTTGATCGCATGAAGGACGATGCGTTTGCAAGGCTGGGGTGCTGAGGTCACCGGTTCAAATCTGGTCATCAGTTCCATGAAACCGACTTGTGATATGCAAGTCGGTTTTTTCTCTTTATTTATGCAGTCAAAAAACGCCGGCGCAATGCCGGCGTTTTTTGTTTTACTCACCTAATTCATCCTCGCATACTGCGATGGACGTGATATGGGACATCGATCCGTGCTTGCAGAACAGTCGGATGTGGTTTTCTCCCTTGTGTAGGTGGATCAGCAGTTCCTTGTTCTCGGCGTTCTCCCATGTGGGGAATCCCCAGCCGGAAGTGCTGTGCAGATAGGTGTGAATGGGTTCATCGCTGTTTGTTTGAACGGAAATGTCCCGGCTTTCTCCTCCGCAGTAGCGAATGCTGAGAATGTGCATGCCATCCCTTTGTGCGCAGATATGGTCGAAGTGGATCTCTGCATCCATGCCAAGTCCAACGGCTTCCCAGACGCCGCGTACGTTTTGCGTCCATTCTGCGTCGCCTGTCAGCACAGCATCTTCTTTTCCGTAGATGTTCCAACGCAGGGGCTTCTGATCCAGCAGGACTATTTTGGAAATTGTCGCAACAGCCTCGCCAACGCGTTCGAGAGATACTTCGTTATCTCCATCACACAGGAAGACAGGCAGATCAAAGGAGCGTATATCAAACCAGCTCTTCCCTTCTCCCAGCGTATGATGTTCTTTCCGGTTGCCGCTTTTGACGCACAGGCGTGGCCTGCCAACGGAGGTGAAAAACATCCGCAGCGTGTGCCAACCCGTACGTCTGGCAGCCAGATGGAAGGTCATCGAACCATACAGCAGCATGCCGGTCTGCCCATCCACAAAGCGCATGGGCTCGCTTCCGCCGCGAGGCATGCATTCTGCTGCATGAACCAGCTGCAGCTGCTTTGCGGCTTGGGGAAAATCGGGCAGTGAACGAGCGATGGCAATCGCAGCGCCGCCGCATGGCTTGAGCGGCAAACACAGCGTGGTGCCGGCATCTACCTTCTCACGGCGTACGCTGAGCATCTGATCTTTTTCATCGTCCTCGTAGATTTCCGCCTCAAAGGTTCCATCCGGCAGGAAGTCGAGCTTCAGATTCATCTGCTGCTTTTCTGCGGTAATCGCACCGATGAAATATTCCTCTCCGCTGCGGCGCATGATAGCGGCGTCCTGCCCCGGATGACCTGCCAGCACACGTACCTCATCATACTTCGCCTTGGTTCTTCTCAGGAAATTCGTGCCTGTCCAGCCTTCCAGCAGAAAAACGGAGAGCGAGTAATGTGTCACGCCGGATTCAAACACCACCGGCAAAGCAAGCTGATGCGCATGCGTTGTGTTTCGGTTTGAGTTGGTAAAGCCAACAGGCGTATAGTCCATGGGCCCGCATACGTTTCGGGTGAAGGGAACGGTGCAGTTGTGTACTGCGTCGGGCATGTTGCTCCACTTGTAGTGCTCAAGCCCCATAATTCCTTCGGTGGTCATCAGATGCGGCCAGGTGCGGCTGTCGCCCGCAGGCTTTGTGGCGCCATGGAAATTAACCATCATGCGAAGCTCAGCTGTGCGTTTGAGAAGCATACGGTAAGCCTTCATGGTTTCCAGAGAATCGTTTTCGAAAAAGTCGATTTTGAGGCCGTCAATCCCCCACGAAGCCCACATTGGGAGCCAGCGCTCCATTTTTTCAGGTGTATCCACACGATGGCGATCTGTCCACAGCCACAGCTGCACACCCTTTTGATGGGCATAGCGGCATAAATGAGGCACCCAGTTGGCATCCCAGCCGCAGTCCAGTACCACCGCCTCAAAACCCATCTGCGCTGCAGTATCCACGTAGCGGCGGGATTCAGTGTAAAGCTGAGCACCATTTTCGTACTCCCACCATGCCCAGAGTGCGCGCGCCGGACGGATCCATGAACTGTCCGCCAGTCGGGAATGCCCGCAGAGATCGAATGCCAAATGAGACTGTACCAGCTCGTCAAGATCATCGCACAGCGTAATATAGCGCCACGGAGACACAAATGGCATCTGCAGAGGAACAGGCTGCCCGTTTTCCTCCGGTGCAAAGGCTATGAAAAGGCTTCTGTCCTCCTTTCCGATCAGATGGCAGGAGCAAAACGTTGCGCTCGAGAGCAGTTCAGCTTCGCTCACCAGCGCCCAGCCATGCGGGGCCTCCACCAGAACCGGCATGCCCAGCCTTTGCTGGTGTGCATCATGCCAGCTGCGCTTTTCATAAGGGCGCTCGTATGTGCTGAACAGATCCTGTGCATACAGAGTATGATAAGCTTCGTCAAAGTGAATACGCGTTTTTTCCGCACATATGCAGGAAGCACCGGTTGCCAGTTCATACCGGAAAGCGACACCCTGCCTGTCTGCGCGAATCCTCAGTGATACAGCGCCGTAATCAATCAGCCGCTCGCAGGCACTGATGGAATAGGTTTGCATTTTTCCGGCGGGCAGACTGTAGCTTTCGCTGATGGATTGAATATCCCGAAGCATCTCGTTTTCAAAAGATACCGTACCTGTGTCAAGCACCAAACCAAAGTCGAGCGCGAGGCAGTTTACGTCATCCTTCCAAATGGACATGCGTACCGTGTCCTGGGAAGCGGTTCCTTCCAGCCTGATCCTCCCTTCAGGCGAATCCAGTCTCCACATCGTATTTCCTCCCTTCATCCTTTCACGCTGCCCATAACGATGCCGGTGGTGAAGTACTTCTGCAGAAATGGATACACTGCCAGCACAGGAGCCGCCGCCAGAAAAATCTGCGCCGCTTTGCCCGTGCGATCGGATACATTGGCCATGCTGCGCACATCGCGAAGACTGTCCATGGTGGTCAGGTTTTTGGAGATGACCATGGTTTGCAGGTAGGTCTGCAGCGGATACCGTTCCGGCTGATTCATGTAAATCAGCCCATCAAACCAGCTATTCCAGTGGTTGACGATAAAAAACAGCGTTACCGTGGCCAGCACTGGCGCGGAAACCGGCAGTACAATCTGGCACAGCACACGCACGTGCCCAGCTCCGTCGATGGTTGCCGCCTCCTCCATTTCACGCGGCAGGCCGCGGAAGAAGTTCATCACCAGCAGAATGTTGAACACATTGATTGCGCAGGGAAGCACCAGTGCCCACACGGTGTCGATCACACCAGTGTCGCGCACAACAATATAGCTGGGAATCAGTCCGCCGTAGAACATCATGGGAATGATGTAATACCAGATGTAATACTTGCGCGCCTTGAACTCGCTGTTTTCCCTGGAGAGCGGATAGGCGGCCAGGATGGTCAGCACAAGGCTCAGGGGAACGCCGATGCCCACACGTTTTACCGACATCCACAAAGAGAGGAAAAACGCCGGGCGCTGCGCCATGAAGCGATAGGATTCCAACGTAAATTCCCTGGGGATCAGAAACACCCGTCCCGCCGCAACGCTGGAGGAAGTGCTGAATGATATCGCCAGCTGATTGAGAAGTGGAATCAGACAGGTTGCAGCAGACAATGTAAGAAAAAGATAGTTGAACAGGGTAAATATCTTTTCGCCGCGGCTGCGGCGCTCAGCCGGAGATACAGAATGCTTTGAGCGCATGGGCAGCCTCCTAAAACACACGATAGTCGGAATACTTGTAGGCCAGGAAATATGAAACAGCGAGCATCACAAACGAAACAAACGATTTGAACAACCCCACGGCTGTGGCCACGCCGTACTGGATATCCACCAGACCCAGTCTGTACACCAGCGTATCCAGAATGTCGCCCGTGCGGTAGACCTGCGGGCTGTAGAGGTTGAACACCTGATCAAAGCCGGCATTGAGGATATTGCCCATGCTCAGGATCATCATCAGCATCACGGTAGGCATGATGCCGGGGATGGTGATATAGCGCGTTTGCTGCCAACGGGTTGCGCCGTCGATCATACCGGCTTCGTACAGAGTGGGATCGATGGCGGTCAGCGCCGCCAGATACACGATGGTGCCAAAGCCGAATTCCTTCCACGTTTCGGTAAGTACAAGCGTGAAGGGAAAAACGTCCGCATCACCCAGCCAGTAGACGGGTTTGAGCCCCAGGGATTTCATGACCACGCCAATGAGTCCTGTAGAGGGCGAAAGCAGGTCGATGAGAATGCCCGAGAGAATAACCCAGCTGAGGAAATGCGGAAAATAGATCATGGTCTGCAGGATGCGTTTGTAGCGCACGCTTCGCATTTCATTGAGCAGCAGGGCATAGATGACCGGCACAACAATTCCGGCGGCGAGCTTCATGGCCGAAATAAAGAAGGTGTTCCACAGCACCTGAAACGTGTCCGGCAGTTCCAGCACATAGCGGAAGTTCTCCCAGCCGATCCACTTGGAGCCCAGGCCCTTTACGGGGTTGAACTTCTGAAATGCCATCACATTGCCCATCAACGGCAGGTAGCCGTAGATCAGCAGCATCACCATGGATGGGATCAGCATCAGGTGCAATGGCAGATTGCGAAAGCTTCTCTTTTTCATATCACAAAGGGCGGGAATCAGGATTCCCGCCCTTCCTCCTCTTTTGCTGAGAATTCGAGGATCTACCGGCTGTTACTGCACGGAAGCGTACCAGGCGTTCACTTCCTCGGTCATCTTCTCGCCGCCCAGCTTGTTCCAGTTGGCTACGAAGGTATCAAAGGCGGAGAGGTCTTCGCCCATGATGATGGAGGTGAAGTCGGTGAGCTGCTGCTTTTTGAGGGTGGATAGTTTCTCGCTCATGGTCTGGGTGGCGGAGCCGTAGAACTCATCCACCATGATGTTGCCGGCGTCGTTGTAGGTCTGGATAACGCTGAGGGAGCCGTTGGGGCCGAACATCTTCATCTGATGCCAGTTGCTGTTGCCGTAGTCGCCTTCGCGGCAGAGCACACACATGTCGTAGTAGCCCTTTTCCTCGTCGTTGAGGGCGCTCACATCACCGGTTTCCAGCGCAGCGGTCACCTTCACAGCCGCCTCGAAGTTCTTCATGGTGGGCTCAAGGGCGATCACAGTGTAGGCATAGGGGCCGTATCCTTCGGGCGTGATGTTGTACTTGGTGGGCTCGGCGGTCTCGCCGTAGTTCTTTTCCATCTGCAGGTTGAGAAGCTTCACGATTGCTTCGGGGTTCTTGCAATTGGCGCTCACGGCGTAGTAGCTGCTGGTGCCGAAGGGAATCTGGGCCTTGGCCAGCTCGCCGGTGGCGGTGGGGATGGCGATGGGCTGCCACTCCATGGAGGGATTGGCAACCTTGGCGTCGTTGATCATGGCGGCGTTCCAGAAAGCGCCGAAGAACATGCCAACCTTGCCGGCGCTTACATCTTCGCTCACCTTGCCGGAATCCTTGACGCCGAATTCGGGATCAAGCAGTCCTTCCTGATACATGGACTGCAGCACGGCAAGTGCTTCCCTGGCTTCGGGCTGCACGGAACCGTACACCAGCTTGCCTTCCTTTTCAATCCAGATGTTGGGGTAGGCGCCGAAGCCGTTAAAGAAACCTTCCATGCAGCTGAAGCCGCCGTCGAAAAGATCCTTGTACATAGCCAGACCGTAGGTATCGTCCACGCCGTTGCCGTCGGGATCCTTCTCGCTGAAGGCGCGGGCCACAGTGAGCATTTCATCCATGGTCTTGGGCGCTTCCAGATTCAGCTTCTCCAGCCAGTCGGTGCGGATCCACAGCACGTAGGCGGAAAGCAGGCCGGAGCCGATGTTGGGAATGGCGTACAGGCGGCCGCCGAAGGAGGCAGAATCAAGCGAGAGGCCGCCGTCGGCATAGATGGTCTTGCGGACGAGATCGGACATGTTTTCTTCCAGCACATCCGTTACATCCATGAGCTGACCGTTTTCATACATCATGCTCAGCTGGGCGGCAGAAACCTTCATCACATCAGGCAGTTCGTTGGCGGTGATGGCCACGTTTACCTTCTGGGCGTACTGCTGTTCGTTGGTGGACCAGGTGAAGTCGACCTCCACATTCAGAGCATCTTTGTACAGGCGGGTCCATACGTTGTTTTCCAGAGAATCGCCTTCCGGGAAGGTGGGCGAGTTGGCGCCCAGGTCCTTGGAGGAAGTGATGACCACCGTGTCGGCATAGGCGCCGAGCGGATCACCCTGCGCCATAGCGGGAACGCAGGATACGATCATGATCAGTGCCAGCAGGAGACTAAACCATTGCTTCATCTCAGAAGCACCTCCGTTTCTTATTGTGTCTCCATTGTAGTTCATGTTCGTTCGGGTGGTAAATCAGACGGTTTTGACATTTGCTGCGTGTATTTTACTTTTTATTGCCTGCTTCGCCATTCCTGAGGGGTCAAACCGGTTGCTTTTTTGAACACGCGGATGAAATGCGTGGCCGACAGATATCCCACCTGCTCGGCAATCGCGCTGACCTTCCATTTGTCCTCCCTGAGCAGTTCCATAGCGCGCGCAAGCCGCATCTGTGTGATGACGTCGCTTACGTTCTGGCCGGTCACCTCCTTGTACCGCCTCGACAGATACGAGGGATTGAGATAGACCTTTTCAGAAAGCGCAACCAGCGAAAGATCTTCATGAAGATGTCCGGCAATATATTCGTTCACATTCTGTACCAGAATATCATCGCGTGTTCTGCGGTGGGTTTCGCGAATCTGACAGATCTTCTGCGCCAGATAGATCATTCGCCTGACCACCTGCGCGGACGTACCGGAAAAGGGATTGCGAAGCATCAGTTCAAATAGCTTTTCATCCTCCAGCCTGTCGGCCAAACCATAGCGCTGCACCGATTGAATCAACGAAGTATGCAGGTTGTGGAAAAACAGCAGTTCATCCCGGGAAGGGTTCTCATGAAGTGTTGAGGCAAAGGCCTGCAGACGGTGACAGCAGTTTTCAAACGCTGCAGGCTCGGCGCTTTGCAGAGACGTCTGCCATTCCTCGGTCAGTTCCTGCATGCGCGCTTTGCGAAGATCGGGGGCCGCAGAAAAATGCCGGATTTCCCGGTCAAAGTAATCCAGATAGACAAACGCCATTTTCTCCCGTTTTTCAAGCACATATCCCATGACATGGTACATTTCATCTGTCTTGGACCTAAGCTCTGTCCACTCGACAAGGGAGGTGTTGAGCAGGAAGGAAACCGAAGCGCGGAGCGTCTGCAGGCAGGTTCTCTGCATTCTTTCTGCAGCGGCGCGCACGCGCATGACTGCCTGCAGCGGTTCGTGCGGCGATGTTGTCTGGATCATCCACAGCATGAAGCTGGAACGTGCCGAGCAGCATTCGCAGCTGAGCCCGGGCTGCAGACAGTTGCGGATGACCATATCTACCGCCATGGGCGTTTCGGGATTGGCAGGTTCGTCCAGCCTGCCGGCCAGCAAAAGCACCGGTCTGCTCAGATCCAACGCAATCTCATACTGCGCGAACATGGCAGAGGAGGCTTCCGTACAGAGCATACTTTCATGCGTGAGCTTTTCCAGATAATCGCGTTTCAGATACGGTCTGCACTGAGCCATCAATTCCTGGGCGTGGATCACCGCCTCGTTCTGCCGGGCTTCCTGCTCGATATCGGCGATGCATTCCCGGATGGCGTCCAACAGTACATTGTCTTTTTCATTTTTGAGAATATATCGCCTGGCATGGTGCCGCATGGCCTGATAGGCATAATCAAAGTCATCATGACCACTTAAAAAAAGCGTACGGCACTGCGGCAGGATCTGGTTTACACGCTCCAGCAGTTCGATGCCGTTCATTCCAGGCATCTGAATATCGGTGACGAGGATATCAAAGCCTGCACGCTGCACATAGGACAGCGCCTGCCTGGCGGAATACGCCGGATACACATCCACCTGATCCAGCGATGTCTGCACAAGGTTGACCAGTGAATCGGTGATGGTTGCCTCGTCATCCACAATCAGAATCCGATACATGACGCTCCTCCTTATCCGGAATGATCAGCTTTACACGTACGCCGCCGCCTTCTCTGGCTTCCACGCGTACGCCCGCCTTTTCACCGAAGCGCAGCCGCATGCGGCGGTGAATGTTGATCAGCCCCGTCACTTCCACCTGGGCGGAGGGATCGTCCATGCGTGTACGGAGCTCAGCGATGCTTTGGGGATCCAGATCAGCGCCGTTGTTTTCCACGCAGATGCAAAGGCCTTCCGGCGTATGATGATAGCTCAGATGCACCATGCCGCCCTCATCCACATCCTTAAGGCCATGTGCAAATGCATTTTCCAGAAGCGGCTGAACGATCAGCCTGGGTACTTCCATCGTGTGCGAAACGGCGGGCGGTTCATCCAGAAGTACCCGAATTCTGCGGGCAAAGCGTATCTGCTGGATGTGCGCATAGTTTTCCGCATGAGCAATATCCTCGCGCAGGGTAACCTCCTGCCGGGCGTCCCGCGTGATGTAATGATAATAGTTGGACAGGTATTCCAGAAATTCGGTTACGGTTTCATAGTCTTCATCCTTGGTCATTCGGTAGAGAGTGAAAAAACTGTTGTAGAGAAAATGCGGATTGATCTGCGTCTGCAACTGCCTCATCTGCGCCTGCTGGGCCAGAAGCGTCTGCTTGTAGTTCATCTCAATCAGATTTTCCAGCGCATCCGCCATGCTGTTGAACGTATCATACAGATAGGCGTATTCATCGTTCATCTTATGCTGGATGCGAATGCTCAAATCGCCCTTCTCCACCTTGCGCAGCGACTTGACCAGCCGCTTCATCGGGCGGCGAATCAGGTAGTAGCTGCCCACGGAAAAAGTGCCTGCAACCACCAGCATGACCAGGAAAAACACGGAAAAGAGCATCCGATAATGCCACAGGCCGCCGAAAATATCCTCTTCCGCCACGCAGGAGAAGAAGGACATGTTCAAATAGTCCGAGTGACTGCCCACTGCAAGATAGTTCATCCCCTGATGAGAAATGCGCTGAGGCTGTCCATGAACCAGTGCGCCAAGCAACTCCGGACTGGAAACAATCTGCCCGACTAGCTCTGCGCTGCCTTTTGGCAGCAGCCAGTTATTCTGCCCGTTATAAAATGCAGCGGTTCCGTCCTCGAAGCTGTTAAAGGACAACAAACGCTGCCTTAGCGTATCCATGTTGAGGGAGATCAGCAGCGTATATAAAGGCTCTGCATCCGGGTCGGGAGAAATGGTTGGATAGGACGCACACAGATAGAGCCTGTCATTTAAATAGGTGATTCTTGATTCCGCCAGGTCCACAGGCGCATACAAAATATCCTGCCAGTTGCCGCCGAGCGGTTCCACGCCTTTCTGCGCCGATACCATGCGACCGGTGCGGATCAGGCAGGCTTTTACATCGTCGATGTAGACGGAACTTTCCTGCAGCACCTCCAGCCTGTGCTGCATGCGAAGCAGCGACTGCGAACGTTCGAACGGCGTCATGATGTTTTCGGCATTGATGGTATAGAACAGATCTTCGTCATTGAGGCACGAAAACTGCAGCTGACGGATGCGCTCCACCTCGCCTTCCAGCGTCAGCTGTGCTTCGTTCAGATACAATTTCAGTCCCGAGGTGATCTCCCGCTTCATGGTCTGATAGCCCCAGTGGTAGATGCCGAAACCTAGAATATAAATCGGTATGGTAATCAGAAAGAACAGACTGATCACCATCATAAATACCGATCTTTGTCCTAATCGCTTTTGAATGTGAGAGAACATGGGATCCCTCTTCTCCGACAACTTATCTATCTTTTATCATATCGCTTTTACAGACGGGGTGTCAATCGACATTTCTTGTTCTTTATCGTCATTTGTGAAGGAATAAAAGAGCATGTATCGTGATGTTGTTGATCTGCAACTGCAGGAAAGTCAGCTTCTCTTTTTGTTTGTTCCTGTGCCAAAGCTTTTTTTGCTCTGGAAATAATCCCACCCGCTATGTAAATCAGATTTTTGGTAAGGATGAGGTCACCGGTTCAAATCCGCACGTCAGCTCCAACTGAAACATCTGTTTTTGTGCAGACAAAAAACGTTTTTCGGCTTTTTTCTTGCGCTTGATATAATCTGATATATAATACATATGACTGAAAACCAATTACGATGGATGATGGTTTCAGACGGTTTACTCATCGATGTGTCTGTGCCTTCCTCATGCAGAAGCCACGGACGCGCGTATTCATTTCAAATTCAACTTGTTACTGATGTGTTAATTCGAGTCCAGTAAGCACCACCATAACCTCAGTCACAGGGCTGAGGTTTTTTCTTTCCCAACAGAGAGGTATGTTCATACGTCCGGATGGAACCATGATGCCTATCTTTCCACATTGCGTCTTGATTCGCCATGATAACAGTGATAAAATAATGCATATCAAAACCATAATCCAAGCAGAGCGTCCTGATACTCGCGCAAAGCAGCCTCTGCAGCATCATACCGCTTTAAAGGAGGATGTATCTATGGGCCCTGGAATCTCCACCAAGTATGCAAAAATCGTATTTTCCGTCATGGCCGTCCTGGTCATCATTGCAGCTGTAGTGGCTCTGACCCGCTGAGCGCAATCCGCATTCAACCGCCTGCTCCGTCATGGATCAGGCGGTTTTTGTATTTTCTTCAACCGCTTACTTTTGCATTGAAAAAACCTCGCTCGCGCGATATACTTGAAAAAACAAAAAAATCCATATCAAGGAGCCTGACAAATGAAGTTTTACCTCATTCATCACGCCCATACCGACATTGGATATACCGACCGGCAGGAGAAGATCGGCTGGAACCACGTCAAATATTTGGAAAGTGTTGTCGACATCCTGCGAGCTGCCCGTACCCGGCCCGAATGGCAGGGCTTTTGCTGGAACGTGGAATCCTTCTGGATGCTGGAGCAGTTTCTCAGCCGCTCCAAGCCTGCATATATCGCCGACTTCTGGCAGTTTGTGAAGGAAGGCAGCATCGGCCTGTCCGGCAGTTATTTAAACGGCAGCGACCTCACCGATGCACTCATATTGAAGGAAACGCTTGAGCGCTGCACGCAGCTGGCGCGCGAAAACGGCGCGTCGCTGGAAAACGCCATGACCGCCGATATCAACGGCTATGCCTGGGGCTATGTATCCCTCATGGCGGATGCAGGCGTAAAGCGGCTTTTGTCCGCCGTGCACACCCACCATGGCTACCATGTGGCCGGCAAAAAGCAATCTCCCTTCTACTGGGAAGGGCCGGACGGCAAGCGCCTGCTGGTGTGGCAGAGCGAGCACTATCATCTGGGCAACGAAATCAACCTCCACCAGCTGTCCGGCCAGTATGGCTACATGATTCAGGACGGCCTGCCCAACACCGGGCTTTCCAATGAGCAGCTCACGTGCCGCCGCCTGTTTGCCTATGCCGCACAGCTTGAGGCGGATGGGTATCCCTACGATTTCTGCCCTATTCTGGTTTCGGGCCTGTGCACCGACAACTCGCCTCCCGGCCCGGCCATCATTGAATTTGTGCACCGCTGGAACCGCGAACACGGCCAGCAGATCCAGCTGGAAATGACCACGCTGGACCGCTTTTTCACCGAGGTGGAGAAGCACGCTGATACCATCCCCACCTACCGCGGTGATTGGACCGACTGGTGGGCCGACGGTACCTGCTCCACGCCGGGTACCGTGACGCACTATCGCGAGGCTGTGCGCAAGTATCACATCTGCCGCACGCTCGACCCGGACTATGCCATTGTGTCCCGCGAGCTGATGGATGCCGCATGCCGCGACCTGATGATCTATGCCGAGCATACCTGGGGTTTTTCCTCCAGCATCGCCGAACCCGCGCATCCGCAGGTGAATGTGCTGGATATGCGCAAAACCCTCTATGCCGCGCGGGCGCATGAGTCCGTCAGCCTTTGCGTGGACGCGTTGTGCGAGCACTACGGCGAAACCGCCATGGTGCTGTGGAAGGACTATCGTCTGCATGTGGTCAACCCCAACCCTGTACCAGTGACCACCGTTGCCCGCACCGAGCTGGAAATTCTGTTCAGCCACAAGCGCTTCCGCCTTGTGCGCGAGGATACCGGCGAGGAAGTCCCTTGCCAGATCTCCAATGTCGCCCGCGGCAAGCAGTTCAATGTGCTGATTTCCCTCAAGCCCCTCGAGCATGTCGCCCTGCGCGTGGAGGAGCTGCCTGCCCCGCCTGCGCCCATGATCGGCCTGTACTGCGATTACGGCGCTGACGGCGTGCGCGACTTTGCCTTCGACCGTCTGGCTGATCCCGACTGGGCCTGCACGCCGTTTGAGCTGATCACGCCCTTCATGCACGTGCGCTATGAGATCGGCAGGGGCATCACCTCCATCTTTGACCGCAAGCGCGGCTGCGAGCTGATCACCACCCCGGATGAAACCGCCTTTGCGCCCATTTACGAAGTCACGCCCATCCGCACCGACGCCTGCACCGAGCGCCGCCGCATGGGCCGCAACCGCAAAGCCCTGCACACCCAGCGCGACTTCGGCCGCCTGACCGATGTGCAGGTGACGGACTTCGGCCCCGTGATGAGCCGCGTGGTGCTTACCTACGACGTGAAGGGCAGCAAATCCACCGAACTGATCCTGACCGCCTACCGTCACGTTCCCCGGCTGGACGTGGACTACCGCCTGCACAAGGAAAGCTGTCTGGAGCCCGAAAACGTCTATCTGGCGCTGCCCTTCAGCCGCCCGGATGCGGTGCTGTACGCCGACAAGACCGGCTGCATCTTCCGCCCGCGCCTCGACCAGCTGCCCGGCTCCTGCGCTGATTACTATGAAACCCAGAACGCCATCATGTGGCAGCAGCCCGACGCCGCCGTCATGGTGGAGCTGACCGACGCGCCCATGATCAGCATGGGCACGCTGTTGCCCCATGACATCCGCCTTGCGGGCGACCCCGCGCAAACCAACACCGACGCCGTGTATTCCTGGGTGATGAACAACTTCTGGGAAACCAACTTCAAAGCGTCCCTCGGCGGGTTCTACCAGTTCCATTACGCCCTGCGCCTGATGGACGAGCGCGACCCCGAAGGCTGCTTCGCCGCCGCCCGCGCAGACAACACCGGCGTATTGTGCTTTACCTCCTTTGATGTGGATATGTAAAGAAAGGAAGTGCCGTTTTATGAAGATCACTGATGTCAAACAGCCTCTTGCCATCACCATGTGGGACTCCTCCTGGCTTCGCAGGCGTTACGCCGGCGGCGGCTTTGAAAGCTTTGATCAGGCGCTGGATGAACTGAAGGAGCGCGGCTACAATGCCGTTCGCATTGATGCTTTCCCGCACATGGTGGCCAACGCGCCCGACGGCACCAATGCCGACCGCTTTCTGGACGTGCCGGGCGTCAGCCATCACAAATACGGCTTTGCCCAGTGGGGCAACCAGTGGACGGTGTACGTCTACCCCCGCCGCGATCTGGTGGACTTTATCCGCAAGGCGAAGCAGCGCGGCATTTATGTAGCGCTGTCCACATGGCTTAAGCCCACGTGGGAGCACCGCAACGAGCTGGTGGAAGGGCCGGAGGGCCTCATCCGCGTGTGGCACGAAACGCTGTGCTTCCTGCAGGAAAACGACTGTCTGGACAACATCCTCTACGTTGACGTGCACAACGAAATCCCCCGCGGCGCAGTGAACACCTGGCTGGCCCAGCAGCTTAACTGCATGAAGCTGCCCGTCGCTCCCCACGGTTACAACGACCGGCAGAAAACCTTCTACCGCACCTATTTCCATCAGGTGCTGAGCACGCTTAAACAGCGCTGGCCGGATCTCAGCTTCACCGCCAGCTACGAGCTGGATATTTTCCTGTCCGATGCAAAGGAATGGGATTTCCGCGATTTCGATCTGCTGGACGTGCATGTGTGGGCGCAGATGGCTCCCCTGGGCTTCCTCGAGGGTACCGGCTACGACGAAAACATCCGCCGTTTCGGCGACCCTGACCGCTTCTACCTCAACGCCGCCATGAACGGCTACACCGGCAGCATCAAGGCCATGGCGGGCGACTTCCATTTTGAAAGCGTGAACGCGGCCATTCAGCAGTCGTGGCAAAGCAACCGCACCCAGCTGGTGGAATGGCTGGACGAGCAGATGCAAACCATTGCCCGCATCGGCCGTGAAGCCGGCATTCCCGTCGGCAACACCGAGGGCTGGGGCAGCGTGTTCTGGCTGGAGCATCCCATGCTTGAGTGGGATATGGTGAAGGACGCGGGCCTGACCGCCGCAAAGTTTGGCGCAAAGCATGGCTATGCGTTCAACTGTCAGTCCAACTTCTGCGAGCCGCAGTATCTGCGCCTGTGGCGCGACGTGGATTATCACCGCGAAGTGACCCGTACCATAAGGGGGCTCTGATATGCTGACCATCAAACGCGACACTGCCGTATACGCCATGTCGCCCGACAACGCGCCTGTTGCGCGCATTCAAAGCCGCGAAACGCTTGTGTTTGAAACCGCCGACTGCTTCGGTGGGCAGATCGCCTGCGAGGCCGACCGCATGGGCGCGCTGGACTGGTCGCGCATCAACCCGGCCACCGGCCCGGTATTTGTGGAGGGTGCGCAGCCCGGCGATACCCTGAAGGTGGAAATCCTCAAAATCGATCTTGCGGCACAGGCTGCCATGGTGGAAGCGCCCGGCGAGGGCATCACCGGGCTGGAAGCCGCTGCCGAAGTCACGAAGATCCTGCCCATCCAAAACGGCATGGCCGTATTCAACGACCGCATTTCCCTGCCTGTGCGCCCCATGATCGGCGTCATCGGCACCGCCCCGGCAGATGAGAGCATCGCCACGGGCACTCCGTCCTTTCATGGCGGCAACATGGACTGCAAGCGCATCGGCGAGGGTGCAGCGCTGTATCTGCCCGTGAATGTCGAAGGCGCGCTGCTGGCCATGGGCGACCTGCACGCCGTGATGGGCGACGGCGAGGTATGCGTGTGCGGTGCAGAGATTGCAGGCGCAGTTACTGTGCGCGTGAGCGTCATCAAGGGTCAGCCGCTGCCGCTTCCGTTCCTGACGACAGATAAGCACGCCATGGCCATCTATTCCGCCGAAGGGCTGGATGCTGCGGCCCAGGGCGCAGCGCTGCGCATGCGCGCGTTCCTGATTGATCAGGCCAAGCTGCCCGCCCATGAGGCCGGAATGCTTTTGAGCCTTTCGGGCGACCTGCGCATCTGCCAGGCAGTCGACCCCAACAAAACCTGCCGCATGGAACTTCCACTGGATGTGCTTGAAAGCTGCGGATACCGTTTCCCATAAGCAACGAAAAAAGCCTCTCCTTGCGGAGAGGTTTTTTCATTGTTATCCCAGCACGATCTCCCTGCTGCCGCCATCCCTGCCAAGCACAAAGCCGGCTTCCTTTCCATCGCAAGCAAGCGCATACTGGCCGCGGAAACCCTCCACGGTGAGCACGCCGTTCTCGTCGGTCATAGCGTCCAGCGAGGTGTGCCAGTCGTGCAGAATGCGCTGGCGGATGGCCTCGTAGGCGGGCTTGCGGCTGCCGTCGCGGCGCAGGAAGCCCGAGGGCGCGCCCAGCCATTCGCCGTCGTTGAAATCCCAGGTGGTGAAGGCCTCCACCTGCGGATGGGCAAACAGAATGTCCAGCATCGTCAGCACATCCCGGGCCTGACGGTCCTCACCCTCGGGTGTGGTGGGCCACTGAGGTACCTGCCAGTCGTTGAGATCCACGATGTGCGGGGGCATCAGGTCGCCGGAAACAAAAGTATTCTCGGTAAAGTGCATGGGCATGCCGAAGGAGGCGAAGCGATCCAGCACCTCATACAGCTTGTCCACACCCCAGAAGCCCTGATGCTGATGCGACTGAATGCCGATCACATCGATGGGCACGCCTGCCGCCAGACAGTCCTCGATCAGCTGACGGTAGCTTTCGCTGGTGTTGAAGTCGTTGATAAGCAGCGTTGCAGCCGGATCCATCTGTTTGGCCATGTCAAACACAGCCTTCACCAGCGACACACGGCCCATCTTCTGGCACAGACGGGTGATTGCGTTGTCTTCTTTTTCAAAAACGGGCATGATGACCACTTCGTTGATCACGTCCCACAGGGTGATGGGGCCGCTGAAGGCGCTGATCTCGCGGCGGATGCGTGAAAGCTGGTTTTCAAGCACCTCTTCGTCGGTCTTGTCCAGCAGCCACAACGCCGACGCAGTATGCCAGCACAGGGGATGACCCTTCACCGTAAAGCCCTTCTCCTTCAGGAACTTTGCGGCACGCAGGGTCTTTTCCTCCATGGTAACGCCCTCTTTGGGCTCGTAGCGCCCCTGATAGAAGGGCAGCGTACCGTAATTGAAAACCTCGCTCCATGCCTGCCAGTATTTTTCAAAACGTTCCCGCTCCTGCGGCGGGGTGGCGGGATCCAGCAGATCCATCGTCCAGAAAACGCCGGTGCCGAACAAAAATTCGTGCTGCTTGAGCTCCGCATGCACTTTGCGCCCGGGCATGGGGTTGCCCTGCGCGTCCTTCAAAACGATCTGACAGGCCGACTTTCTGTGCTGCCACTTATCCATCCAAATGCCTCCTTTTCAATTGTTGCAAATCCTTGTTTCTATTTTCTCATACTTTCTTCCAGATCACAATATCCCATCAAAAAGCCACCCCATTTAAAAATGAGGGGAACAGCCGTCGCCCTTCATGGGGCTTTTTTCATAACTGCAGCCATTCATCGCCTGTTTTTTCAAAACGTTACAGTTTGTTCATATTTGGTGCAACAAATCATCACTTTCATTCGTCATAATAGGCAGTGAGGTGATCGCATGGCGACGATTTTGATTTACGAACCCGATGAGGTACTCGCGCACAAGCTTTGCGACTCCCTGAAGAAGGAGAAGGTTCGCATCATTTGTGACTGCGGAAACGAGTCCCTCGCCACACTGGACGACGACGGCACGCCCCCCGTCATTCTTTTGGACGCGCGTCTGAAATGGACCGACTGCCGTCCGCTGCTGCAGCATTTTGAGCAGCTGGGCTGCCCCATCCTGTTTATGACGCAGAACCGCAAAATGAGCGCCCACCTGCGCGCGCTGTATGCCGGCCGCAGCGAGGTGCTCACCCTGCCCTACACGCAAAAAGCGCTTCGCGGCAAGCTGAGCCTGCTTATGGAGGAAAGTGACGCCCCGCTGGTGCTCAGGCTGGATGAAGACGAACGCGTGGCTCATCTGGACGGGCGGCGCGTGGAACTGACCGCGCAGGAGTATGCTCTGCTGCTGGCGCTGATGGAAAAGCCTGATACTCCCGTCAGCCGCGAACAGCTTTTGCGCAAGGCGTGGGGCTATCAGTCCATGGGCGAAACCCGCACGGTGGACGTGCATGTGCAGCGTCTGCGCAAAAAGCTGGGCAGCGACTACATTGAAACGGTCTACAAATGCGGCTACCGCCTGCAGGGGCTCACGCCCCAGTTTTCTGCCTGAACTGCAAAAGGCCCGCCTTACGGCGGGCCTTTCAGCGTGTCGAAAAAGCTCGCCTGCGGCGATCTTTTCCGCCAGAACAGGTTTTCACTGCACCTTTGGTGCGGTCGTGAAAACCTGCAAGGAAACCTTGCTGCGCAAGGTTTCCGACCTCACCGCACATGTCGCTGAGGTCGGATTGACAGTCGGAGGGCTGCGGCCCTCCGACACCTCCCAATGGATTTATCAATAGTCACAAAGGCCCGCCTTACGGCGGGCTTTTTGCATATTCTTTTTCTCAGCGGGACACACTGCCTGCATCACCCATAAAGGAGGCAGCAGCATGAAACCCAAAAAGCCTGTTTGCGACATGGCGCACATTGCCGACCGCGAGGCTAGCACCGACGTGCTGGGCAGCTACACCGGTACCGGCAAGGATGGCGATACGCCCGTACAGGACGCCGACGACCTTTAGGCCTTTTCCAGCGCGCGCTTGCCGATGAGGTAGCTGCCCACCAGACCGCTCACGGGGAACAGCTTGGGCGCAACGATATATTCATCGATGTTTTCGGTGATCATGGGAGACTGCACATAGCCGTTAAGCAGGCGTGCAGTCTCTTTGCGTACCATGGGCAGAATGTTTTCGCGCTGCATCACGCCGCCGCCCAGCACGATCTTCTGGGGGCTGACGGTCACGATGAGGTTAACGCACATCTGCGCCAGATAATGCGCCTCCAGTTCAAACACAGGATGATCGTCCGGCAGGTTCTTCGCGTCGCCGCCAATGCGCGCGCCAATGGCAGGGCCTGCAGCCAATCCTTCCAGGCAGCCGTCATGATAGGGACACACGCCATGCGGGATGGGGTCGTCCTCGCGGGGACGCAGCAGCATATGGCCCACCTCGGGATGCAGCATACCATGCGCGGTTTTTCCGTTGACATACACGCCGCCGCCGATACCCGTGCCCACGGTGATGTACACAGCATTTTCACAGCCCTGTGCCGCGCCAAGCTCCGCCTCGGCGATGATGGCGGCGTTGACGTCAGTATCGATGGCTGCGGGAATATCGCGGCCGTCCAGCAGGTTCTTCAGAAGGGGATAATCCTTCCACGCCAGCTTGGGGGTGGAGGTGATATTGCCATAGGCGGGCGATTTTTCGTCCAGATCCAGCGGGCCAAAGCTGCCCACGCCCAGCGCATCCACCTCATGCCGGCGGAAAAAATCGATCATGCCGGGCATGGTCTCCTCCGGGGTGAGGGTGGGTACGGTCAGCCTTTCCAGCTCGTTGCCCTGTTCGTCATATACAGCCAGCACCATCTTGGTGCCACCGGCTTCCAGCGCGCCGATCTTTTTCATTTTCAACTGCTCCTTTCATGGGGCTTTGGGTATTCTTTTCGCCGGAAATGGTGCATATCCTTCTGCATACCGAAAATAAGGAGGCTGCGCCATGCCCACCCGACGCACGGGCGTGCTTACCGCCCTGCTGCTGACCGCCGCGCTGTTTGCCGCCATGCCGGGCCTTGTGCGCGACGCGCTCAGCCGCGATCCCAACCGCATGCACCCCAGCCTGCGCCCGCCGGTCGTGCATACGCTCACCGTATGGCTGCTGCCCGAGGACGCAGGCGACGCTCAGTGCATCCGCAAACTGTGTTCTGCCTTTGAAAAACAAAACCGGGGCGTGCGTATTTTCCTGCGCAAGGTCACGGCGGATGAGCTGTATGGCGAAACGGCCATCCTGCCCGACGCCGTGCTGTTTGTGACCGGCGAGATCACGCAGGATACCCTCATCCCGCTTGTCGTGGAAGGGTTGGAGGATTCCTCCGGCACAAGCGGCAGCGTGCGCTATGCCGCGCCTGTGTGGTATGCGCCGACGGTGCTGAGCTACCCTTCGCAATGGGGCGATGATCCATGGCCCATGCTCACCCTCGCGGATACGCTTGCATTGCCCTCCGGCGTGGCCCTGCAGCAACTGATGATGACCTGTCCGCCGTCGCTTTTGCCGGAGGTGGTCGCAGCTGCGCTGGGACGCGCGTCCCCTTCGCCTTCGCCTGCACCTCCCGGCGATTCGCTGCCGCGTTCCCGTGGGCGCACACCCACACCTGCGCCCACAGCCGTTCATCAGGCAAAGGTACTGACAGCAGCGCAGCATGCACAGCGCGGCGAGGGGTTTTCAGCGCTGCCCCTTTCCCCAGCCGTCAGCGACCGCGTGCGTTACGTCGCCCTCTGCCGTGACAGTGACCCGGCACGTGCGTTTCTCCACTTTCTTATACAGGCCGACGTTGCAGAATACGGACTGGAACCCGCGCCCGCCTCCGTGCTGCCAAATGCCTTTGCCCACACCCGGCAGGAGATTGCCCAGCTGTGTCTGGACGGTTTCACCCGCATGGCCGACCCGGCGCAGACGCTGCTGATGCTCAGATGAACCCCTGCATAAAAACCCCCGGTTTTCCCATACTAAGCCATGTATTCAATTTCCGTCGGAGGCGATCAGCATGACACAGACCATCACCCATCCCAGAGGCGGCTGGCAGCAGCAGGAGATCGATCTGCTTTTTTTGGCAGTGAACGAAGCGGCGCAGACCGGCACGCCCCTGCGCGATGTTTTTGCACAGGTGGGCGAAAAGCTCAACCGCAGGCCCAATTCCATCCGCAATTTCTACTATGCCCGCGTGCGCGAAACCCCCGGCCTTACCCTTCGCAAAACGCCCTTCCGCTCCTTTACCGACGACGAGGTGCACCAGCTTCTGCGCGACGTGCTCATCGGCCGTGGCAGCGGCGAAAGCGTGCGCGCCTGCGTAACACGGCTGGCCGGCGGCGACCGGTCGGGCATGCTGCGCTATCAGAACAAATACCGCTCCATTTTGAAAAATCATCCTGAAATGCTGATGGAGGTCGCGCAGGAGCTGCGCGCCGAGGGGCTGCCCTGTCCCGAGAACGCCGCTGCCTGCCGCCGCTACGAGCGGGCCGGTCGTGAATGCGACGCGCTGGCCGATCTCAGGCCGCACATGAGCGACCCGGCAGTGCAGGATATGGTGAACGCGCTTCATACGCTGCTGAGCCGTGCACAGGAGGGTACCGTGCCCTACGCCCGCTTTGCCGAGGCGCAAAAAGAGGCCGACCGCCTGAAGGTGGAGGTCGACCTGTTGAAAATGGCGCTTGAAGACGCGCGCGACGCACAAAAAACCCCGGACTGATCCGTCCGGGGTTTATGCATTTACATATTGTTGGGCACAGCGTTGGAACTGAACAGCCTGCGCTGCGTATCCTGACCGGCGATGCCGTCGATGTACAGGCCGTTGACCTCCTGGAAGATCATCACAGCGTTTTCCGTGGCGTTGTCATAGGTGCCGGTGATATCGCCGTCGTAGTACTTCAGCTCGTACAGCGCATACTGCAGGCGCTTGACCGCGCTGCCGCTGGAACCTGTCTGCAGCTTGCTGTAGCTGCCCGACTCGCTGGTGCCGCCGTACAGCAGGCGCTGGGTAGACGGGCCGGCCATACCGGTCACGCGCAGGCCAGCCGCACGCTGATAGGCCTCCACAGCCTTTTGTGTACCGGAACCGAAGTCGCCGTCAAGGCTGCCGTTGTAGTAGCCAGTAGCGCTCAGCGCGGACTGCAGGGCTGTCACGTTGGACGAGCTGCCTCCGGAAGAGGACAGGGTGGAATAACCGTTGGAGGACGCGGTCTTGCCGTAGTTGGTGGGATGATTCTTGCTGGTACTGCCGCTGCCGCCGGAGGTATAGCCGCCGTTGAGCGCAATTTCAATAGCGTTGAGCGTAGCGGTGCCGGCAATGCCGTCCGCCGTCAGGCCGCGGTCGCGCTGGAAGGATGCGACGGCAGTGGCCGTAGCCGTGCCGTAGTCACCGTCGGAGCTGCCCTTGAGGTAGCCCAGCTTGATCAGGTTCTTCTGCAGGGATCGCACAGCGTCGCCGTTCATGCCCTGCTTGAGCGAACCCAGGTGACCCACCGCGCTGGACGCCTTTCTGGCAGAAGAGGAGTACAGCTTTGCAAGGGTCGTGGGGCCGGCCACGCCGTCGGCAGTCAGGCTGTTGCGCTTCTGGAAGGCCTTCACGGCAGCCGCGGTGGTCTCGCCGTATTCGCCGTCAGCCGTACCGGTCAGATAGCCCAGCACGATCAGGCGGTTCTGCATGATCTTGACCTGCTTGGCGTTGCTGGTGCCCACGTCAAGATAGATATCGGTCTTGCCGTTGGTGTACATGGTAGCGGTGTTGGAACTGGAAGAGCTGGACGAACCGGAGGAGCTGCTGCTGCCGGAAGATGTGGACGTCGTGGGCCTGGCCGTCACGGTGGTGGCGGTCTTGCGCTTGGCGCTGCCGGAATACAGCTTCTCCTGCGTATTGCGGCCGGCCTTGCCGTCCACGCTCAGGCCGTGCGCCGCCTGGAAGTCGCGCACAGCGGCTTCGGTGCCCTGGCCGAACTTGCCGTCCACGCTGCCGGTGTAGTAGCCCAGATTTTTGAGCTGCTGCTGCAATCTCTTGACGTCGCTGCCCTCGCTGCCCACCTTCAGCGACGAACTGCCGCTGGAGGAGCTGGACGCGCTGCCGCTGGTGGCCGTGGTGGGCCTGGGCGTAGCGGTGTTCTTGGGGCCGACGGTGGCCGTCACGATGGAAGGCACGCTGGTGGGCACGCTGATGGACGTGCCGGCGGTGGGCTGCACATTGCTGGGCGGGTTGGTGGCGGTATCAGCGCCGAAATCCCACGAGGACCAGTCCACCTCGTTGGAGGTGGGGGCCGGGGTGGGCGTGACCGTCACCGTGGGCGTGGGCGTGATCACCGTGGTAAAGCCCTGATTGTCCACAATGTCCAGACCATTCTGATTATCCACCACGCGGTCGGGCTCCATATAGCAGGAGCTCAGCACCACACAGGCCAGCGCCAGCATGGCCAGCAGCGCAAGGCGCTTGAAGGTGGAGGCATTCGTGTGCTTCATATACAACACTCCATTCGCAAAAAGAGATGAAGGGGAAATTGTTACAAACTTGTGATGCGCATACGGGTATGCATCATCAAGGGTATTGTACAGGGAAAACGTTGGAAAATCAATACCTAATATTCATCTTACCATCAATTTAACGAATCGGACATGAATTTTCTTCCCGTTTTTTCGACATATTTCCGTCATATTTTTGTTTTATTGTTTATTTTCCTGTTTTAGATATAAAACCGGCATGCGCCGGTGGCATATCGACCAAGGTACAGAAAAGCCAAGTCCATCCCACGATCCCGGCTTGACTTTTCCGCAACAAAAATCCGGAGCGCCTCTGCACTCCGGATTTTTTGCACATATTACTTTGTCAGCCTGCCAAACACGTCCTCCCACAGGGGATCGCGGTTGACGGCATATACATATTTGATCATATGGCGGGTGGGATCGCTGGCCCAGTGGCCGTCATAGGCGGGAATGGGGCTGGGGATGAGCTTGTCCTGCACAAACTTTTCATCCTCATCCAAAAGCCATGCGATGGTCGTCACGTCCCAGATGACGCGGCTCCACGGCTTGCCCTTGGCGTAGGCGTTGGCCTCGTCGATGGTGTGCTGGGCCAGATACGTGCACAGCGGATTTTTGTCCATCAGCCAATAGCGCAGCTCGGGCTCGGTGGTGGAGAAATGGCTCACCACGCCCATGCAGGGCAGCACCACCACCGGCACGCCGCAGCCAAACACCACGCGTGCGCCTGCGATATCCTGATGCAGGTTGAACTCGCGGTTATGCGGCCATTCCAGCGCATGCCCGCCCAGCCAGATGAGCACCATGCGCTCGCGGATTTCAGGGTTCAAAAGCAGCGCCGAGGCGACGTTTGTGATGGCGCCGATGGCCACCACATACAGCGGATTTTCGCTGGTGTAGTTCATGGCGCGCTTTGCAAGGTCCTCCGCCGCAGGAGAGGGAACGGGAGTGGTTTCGTCCGGCAGGTAGCTGCGCGAACCCTTGAACACCCGCTCAGGGTGATTCCAGCCGATCAGCGAGGTGATTTTGAGGATCTCGTCATAGCTGCGC
Source organism: Clostridia bacterium (assembly GCA_017517815.1). The sequence continues at coordinate 75,361 of JAFWYA010000014.1, forward strand.
AGCATGCCGTCCTCCGGGCTGGTGGAGTGCATGTTGAAAAACGGCGCAGCGTATACAGCAACCGTATTCAGCTTTTCCGGTGCGCTGAGCAGATAGGCCAGCGCGAACTGGTCGTCGATTTCATTGTAGGTATCGGTATCCAGCACCACGTCCACTTTACCCGTGGGGCGCTTAAGCATTTCCAGGCGTTTGGCTTCAGTCATACATTTGTCCTCCACAGCGGGAAATTGTGATGACAGTATAGCACAGCCCCCGCGATTGTGCTATACTGTCATCACAAAAAGTCGTTATACGAAAGGATGGATTCATTTATGAAGCCCGTCACTGTCGCCATTGCCGGCTGCGGTTCCCGCGGTCAGGATACCTATGCCGCCTGTCAGGAGCGTTTCGGCGATCGCATGCAGATCGTCGCCGCCGCGGATATCCGCCCCGAAAAGCTCAGGCAGATGCAGGAACGTTTTGGCCTGACCCCTGCCCAGTGCTACAGCAGTGCTGAAAGCATGCTGCAGGACGGCAAAATCGCCGACGTCATGTTCATCTGCACGCCCGACCGCATGCACTACTCCGAGGCCATGGAGGCGCTGCGCCTGGGCTACCACCTGCTGTTGGAAAAGCCCATCGCCCCCACCCCGCGGCAGTGCCTTGACATCGAGCGCGAGGCCACGCAGCGCGGGCTGCATGTGGCGGTGTGCCATGTGCTGCGCTACACCGTGTTTTACCAGACGCTCAAGCAGCTCATCGACGAGGGCCGCGTGGGCGAAGTGGTCAGCATTCAGGCCATCGAGCGCGTGGCGCACTGGCATCAGGCGCATTCCTTTGTGCGCGGCAACTGGCGCAGCGCCGGCCTGAGCACCCCGATGATCCTGCAGAAGTGCTGCCACGATATGGACATTCTTTTGTGGCTGTGCGGAAAGCGCTGCCTGCGCGTGTCGTCCTTCGGCAGCCTGCGCCATTTCAATGCCCAAAACGCCCCCGCAGGCGCACCCGAGCGCTGTACCGACGGCTGCCCCGCAGCTGACACCTGTCCCTACAATGCCGAACGTTTCTATCTGGGCAAGCTGCGCGAAAACAGCACCGGCTGGCCTCTGAACGTGCTGACCACCGAATTCACCGAGGAATCCGTGCTGGAGGCGCTGCATCACGGCCCCTATGGCCGCTGCGTCTACCGCTGCGACAATGACGTGGTGGATCACCAGGTGGTGAACCTTGAACTGGAAGACGGCGTGACCATCAACTTTACCATGTGCGCCTTCACCAAGGACTGCGCACGCCACCTGCGCATCATGGGCACTGCCGGCGAGATTGTGGCCGACATGCAGCAAAACACCATCGACGTGCTGCCCTTCGTGGGTGAAAACGAGCACATCGACGTGGCCGCCCTTACCAGCGACTTCAGCGGCCATGGCGGCGGCGATGCGCGCCTGCTGGAGGATTTCCTTGATCTGGTGCAGCAGACCGGCCGGAGCAAGGCGCTTACCTCCATCACCCATTCCGTGGAAAGCCACCTGGCCGCGCTGGCGGCGGAAGAATCCCGCCTGAATGCAGGCCGCGTGGTGGAGCTGAATCAGTTATAAAACATAAGACCCTGCGCCGTAATCCTCGTAGCGGCTGCAGGGTCTGTGCTTTTTGTTTTCGATTTTGCGGGTCACAGGCGGCATGTCCCACTTTTTGCGTTTGATCGCATCCAGCTCGCGCCGCGCCTTTTTGCTCATCTTTTCACGGGGAATGAACCTTGTCATTTCCATCCACTTCCTTTCTTCAATACGTATTATAACATATTATCGCTTTTTTCGCAAATCAGCCCGTTTGAAGGCATGAAAAAAACGGTCTCCGCAAAAGAGACCGCTCTTTTCAACCCATTCGGCTTCTTAGCCCACGAGCATCATAACGATAGCCAGCAACACGAATACGATCGCGCTGATCTTGGTGATCAGAGCCAGCTTGGCTTCCATGCCCTTGGCCTTGTTCTTGCCGAAGAAGGTTTCAGCCGCGCCGCTCACAGCGCCCAGGCCGGAACGCTCGCTGCTCTGCAGCAGAACGGTAACGATCATAACCAGAGCGACAATCATCAGCACGATGCCAATAAACACACTCATCAGGGGTCCCTCCTTGGCGAATATAGACACATTATATTAGCATTCTTCCCGAAAAAAAGCAAGAGGGGCTTTACCCTTTTTTGCCCGGACGCAGGCAAATTCCCGCATTGACCGTATACATCGGGTATGATATCATCCAAATCAGCAAAAATGAAAGCAGGTGCAGCTTATGCTGATTGTGATCGCAGTCATTCTCATCATCACCAACACGGTTTCCTTTCTGCTGATGGCACACGACAAGCGCTGTGCAAAGCAGGGCAAGTGGCGCGTGCCGGAAAAGGCACTGTTTCTCGCAGCGGCCTGCTTTGGCGGGCTGGGCGGCGTGCTTGGCATGCAGCTGCTTCGGCACAAGACCAAGCACTGGTACTTCCGCGTGTTCTTCCCGCTGATGCTGGCGGTGCAGGTCGTTGCGGTGCTGCTGGTGCTGCGTACGATGGTGGCGCTGTGACAAAAAAAGGGACGGAAAAATCCGTCCCTTTTTGCATCTCAGCCGTTTACATGCCCAGCAGGAACTGCACGATGCGGTTATCCGCATCCGGAATGCTCTCATGGCCGTAGTCGGGGTAGATGAGCATGCTCTTTTTGCCGCCCAGCTTGTTGTAGGCCGCAAACTGGGTCGACGGCGGGCAGATATCGTCCAGCAGGCAGGTGATCATCATCACCTCAGCGCGGGTGCGGTGGGCGATGTGCTGGTTGTCAATGTAGCCAAGCAGCGTAAACACTTCTTCCTCGCGCTCGTGCAGCGCATCGTACAGGCGGAAATAGTCGCGCAGTTCCTTGTAAGCGGCCTTGTCAAGGTCCATATCCCACACGCGCTTGTAATCGCACAGGAAGGGGAACTGCGGCGCGGCGCGGTTGAGCGTGGGCGTAAGCGCCGCACAGGCCAGCGTAAGGCCGCCGCCCTGCGAGCCGCCGGTGGCGCCAACGCGGGTCTCATCCACCTCGGGCATGGCCATCACGATGCGGGCCATCTGCGCGGTATCAAGGAACATGTCGCGGAACAGGAGCTTCGACGGGTCGTTCTCATCCAGACCACGGATGATGTGGCCGTGCAGTGTGTTGCCGCACACGCCGCCCACGTCCTGCGACTGGCCGCCCTGACCGCGGCAGTCCATGGCGCACACCACAAAACCGGCCTGCACATAGCTCAAAAGCGCAAAAAAGCTGGGGCTACGGCCTGCATAGCCGTGGAACACGCATACCGCAGGCAGGGGCGAGGCGACCTTTTCGGGGCGCAGGAACTTGCAGTGGATTCGCGCGCCCTTCACGCCGGTGAAGTACAGGTCGGCGCACAGCATGCCGGGCACGCTGAAATCGGACGGCACAAGCTCGTAACCGGTGCCAAGGGCTTCCATTTCGGCGATGGAGGCGTCCCAGAAAGCATCGATATCCGCCGGGCGGGGATTGACGCCTTCAAAGACTTTGAGTTTCTCAAGGGGCATATCCAGAATGGGCATGAGGAATCCCTCTTTTCATTTGTTTTGGTGGCTTTATCATACCTGTTTGAAGCAGGCGTGTCAATCATCCATTGCGGCGGTATTCGCTGGGCGACATGCCCACCTGCCTGCGAAACACCTTGGCGAAATAGTTCTGGTCGGGAAAGCCTACCGTCTGCGAAATGGCCTTGATGCTTTCACGGCTGGAGTGCAGCAGTTCCTGCGCAGCCTCAATGCGGGCGCGCTGCACCATCTGGATGGGCGTCATGTGAAACCGCTTTTCGCACACGGCATACAGCTTGGTTTTGCCCACGTGCAGGGCTGCCGCCAGCGTGTCGGTATCCAGCGGCTCGGCGTAATGCGCGTCGATGTACATGCGCAGCCTTGAGGCGTCGTCGCGGTTGTCGGCGGTGTTCAGGCCACGCAGACGCACTTCACTTACACAGGTGCGCACGATCTCCATGCAGGCGTCCACCTGCTCGGCCGATATGCGCCTGAGGTGCAGAAACGCCTGATGCAGTTCCTCATCCGCGCCCGCCCATGCGCACTGGGCCGATACGCGCTTCCACTGTTCCTCGCGCGGTGAATCGTCCAGAATCTGTCCAAAGAGGATGATTGCCAGCACGCGTCCGCCCTCGGTGACGGGCATGGCCACCTCGTACAATCCTGCATGACACATATACTTGCGCGGCTGATGGGTGCGCAGCACCTCCTCCACAGCGCAGCGGTCGCAGCCGCAGCAGCGGTCCATGCCGCCCGGCGCTTCCATGATGGCGCGGCAAAACGGCGCGCGGTAGCTGGACGTATACACCTCGCGGCCCGCCTCGTCCATCAGCGCGAATTTGATGCCTGTGCAAAGGTGCAGATTGTTGAGCAGTCGGGCCAGCCGCCCGAAGTCCTCCCGGCTGAGCATGGGGCTCACCTCCGCTTCCATTATAGCGTTTTATTTTGTTTTTTGAAAGATTTTTCTATGTTTGTGAAAGCACAGACCTCCATTTTCGTCCAAAAACATGCTACTATAAACCCAGCAAGAAAAATGCGCCTTTGGAGGGACCGCATATGGAAAAAATTTATTCTCAGTTTGCCATTGAAGGCCTGCCCGTCAGCTGCGCGCCCTACGGCAGCGGCCACATCAACCAGACCTATCTGCTGGTCACCAGCCGTCCGCGCCTGTACATCCTGCAGGGCCTCAACACCCATGTGTTCAAAAACATGGACGGCCTCATGGGCAACGTGATCGCCGTTACCGAGCATCTGCGCAAAAAGAGCAGCGACCCGCGCGCCGCGCTGCGCCTGGTGCCCACGGTGGACGGCAAGCCCTACCTGCACACCGAGGACGGCAAGTACTACCGCATGTACGACTTTGTGCTGGACAGCCTGTGCCTTGACAAGGCCGAAACGCCTGACGACCTGTATCAGAGCGGCGTGGCCTTCGGTGCGTTCCAGAACCAGCTGGCGGACTTCCCCGCCGAGACTCTCACCGAGACCATCCCCCATTTCCACGACACGCCCGACCGCTACCGCCTGTTCCGCGAAGCCATCGTCGCCGACAAGGCCGGCCGCCTCAAGGACGTGCAGGCGGAGGTGGACGCCTTCCTGTCCTACGAAAAGGAAGCGGGTACGCTGGTCAATATGGGCCTGCCGCTGCGCGTTACGCACAACGACACCAAGCTCAACAACGTCATGCTGGACGCGGCCACCCGCACGCCCCTTTGCGTGATCGACCTTGACACCGTCATGCCGGGCCTTGCCGCCAACGACTTTGGCGACACCATCCGTTTCGGCGCCGCCACCGCCGCCGAGGATGAAAAAGACCTGAGCAAGGTGGAAATGTCCCTCGAGCTGTACCGCGCCTACGCCAGCGGCTTCCTCAAGGCCTGCGGCGACCGCCTGACTGAACAGGAGATCGACACCCTGCCGTGGGGTGCAAAGCTGATGACGCTGGAATGCGGCGTGCGCTTCCTGACGGACTACCTCAACGGCGACGTGTACTTCCACGTGAAGTACGAAGGCCAGAACCTCGACCGCTGCCGCACGCAGCTCAAGCTTGTGCGCGACATGGAAACCAAGTGGGACGAGATGAACCACATCATCGCCGAACTGAAAGCTTAAAAAATTATCCGCCGCCGGAATTTTCCGGCGGCGGTTCTCATTATGAAAGATGTTTCGTCTGCTGCCCCACACGGCAGAAAGCCAGCCGGTGCAGCGGACGGGTGCACAGCACATAGAACAGCTTGGCATAAAACCGTTCGTCGGGGTACACCGCATCCTCGGCGTCGGCGATAATCACGCAGTCGAATTCCAGCCCCTTGACCAGACCTGCGTCCATCACCTGCACGCCGCCTTCGAACACGTCGTCGCCCTGCGTGACCAGCCTTGCGCCATCCAGCGCCTTATGAAGCGCGCGGGCGGCCTTTTCCGTTTTGACAATAATGGCAATGTTGAAAAAGCCCTCGTTTTTCCATGCTTCGATCTGCTCATTGATCAGCGCGATGCGCTGCTTTTCATCCTGCGCATGCAGATGCAGCGGCGGCTGACCGTGGCGCAGCACGGGCTTGGCCTCGCCTGCACCCGCAACAGGGTGGCGCGCCATCACCGCAAAGGCCGTCTGCATAATTTCGACGGTGCTGCGATAGGCGGTGCTCAGATGCGTGACCGTGACCGGTGCGTCAAAAATGCCGTTTTGCAGCGCATCCCAGCTGCGCAGGCCCTCATCGCCGTAGATGCCCTGGCACAGATCGCCCACCAGTGTAAACGCATCATGGCGGAACAGCACGCGCAGCGCCTTGACCTGCAGGGGCGACACATCCTGCCCCTCGTCGATGACCACATGCTTTACGTCCATGCGTTCCAGCCCGTACAGCCCTCGCGCAAGCAGCAGCAGTGCGGGCAGGTCCTCCGGCGCACAGCGCTTTTTGGCCAGCATCGGCTGCGTGGCCTGCCACACGGGCAGATAACGCTCGTCCGCCTGCGCCAGCCGCCTGAGGAACTCGCCGTACACCGTCAAAAGATCCATCGAGCCCCACAGGGCGTCGTAGTCCTTCAGCAGCTGCTTCTGGCGTGTCTTCAGCTCCTCCAGCCGTTCATCGCGCGCGTCAAACAGCTTGCGGGCGCGTTCGCGGCGCTCCGGGCCGTCGGGCATGGCGCGCAAAAGCTGGTTCAGCTTGTCGTCCGCCATTTTCTGCAGCTTTTCAGCCACCTGCTCCATGGCGCGCTTCAGGCGATCAGCCACGACCTTGCGCGTTTTCTGCAGGCGCACCTCCAGCGGGAAATGCCTGAACTCGCGCAGAAAGTAGCGCTGCATGTCATCGGCGGATACCAGCACCGTCTGCCCCAGCTTCACATGCACCTTGGGAATGCACTCTTCCTCCCACTGTGCAAGAAAACGTTCCAGTTCACCGTACACATCCAGGGAGCCTTTCAGCCGGAGCACATTGTCCAGCTCGTCGCGCTGAGCCTTTGTCATGTGCAGGCGTTCGCTCAGCCGTGCCGTCTGGGCAAGCTTTGGCATCTTCTTTTGCAGAAGCGCCCGGCACAGCTGCTCAAACGTCAGCTGCTTTACCTGATCCACGCCAAGGTCGGGCAGCACCCGGCTGATATAGCTCAAAAACAGCGGGTTGGGCGCAAGGATCAGCACTTCCTGCGGACGCAGGGTCTTTTGCAGGCGGTACAGCATCCACGCCACACGGTGCAGTGCGATGGTGGTTTTGCCGCTGCCCGCCACGCCCTGCACGCACAAAGGCTGCATGGGATCGTAGCGGATCACGGCGTTCTGCTCGGCCTGAATGGTGGTGACCACCTCGCGAAGTCTGGCCGTGGTCACCTGCGACAGCGCGTCGGTCAGAAATTTCTCCTGCCCCACAACGCCCGTGTCCTGCATGCCGACCATCTCGCCATCTGCAATGGTGAACATGCGCTTCAGGGTCATCTCACCGCGTACGCAGCCGTCGGGCGCATCGTAGCTCACCTCGCCCACCTGACCGGAATAGTACAGGTTGGCTACGGGGCTGCGCCAGTCATGCACGCACACCTGATACTCCGGCGTTTTCAGCACGCCCCAGCGGCCGATATACACCGGCGCGTTCACGCCGGGCCGCATGCCGGCCATGGCGGGCGTGCCCGGGGCCGGAGTGAAGTCCAGCCTGGCAAAATAGGGCGATTTCACGCTCAGGCGCAGCTGATGCAGCGTTTGCAGCGTCATGCGCATGATCTGCTGCTGCACCACCGCATCGCTGGATCCGTCGTCCTGCACCATGAGGTAGCGGTCGCTGCCGTTTTCAATGCCCAGCGCGCGTTCGCATTTGCGAAGCTCGCCGCCGACGGTTTCAAGGGTTTGTGTCAGATGTTCCTGTTCCAGCTGCCATTGGGTTTGGTCCATTTGTTTTCACCTCCGCTTTTTTCAGGATGCAGCGCCCCTTCGTTCGTGGCCGGACGCAGAGGAAAAAGGGGATGCAAAAAGCCACCGGTTTTGCACATTCAAAGCGGCAAAACATGCGGTGGCGCAGAGGTTTTGGCCTGCGGCGGACGGGTCAGACCCACAGCAGGCAGATTTTTCTTCGGGGAGGTTTATTCATTTCGACAAATGCGCGGCCGATTCCTGCATCAGCCTTGCGTGAAAGCCGCGGTTGTGATACCATACACCCATCGAAATGCAATTGTTAAGGAGGGCTTGGAATGCTGCGAGTGCACCAGCTGGCGCTGCCGCTTGACGATGCCATGCATCTGGACGACGCCATGCTTCGCCGCATGTGCGCGCGGGCGCTGAAGGTGGCGGAAAACCGCATCGCACAGGTGCGCATGAGCAAGCGCAGCGTGGATGCGCGCGGGCGCGAAGGGGCCAAATTTACCCTCACCGTCGACGTGACCCTGCGTGAAAGCGCACAGGAGGAGCGGCTGGCCGCCAAGTTCAAGCCCAATCAGGTGGCATACATCCCGGGAGGGCTCACCGACGGCGCGGCGGATGTTTTCAGCCTGTCTTTGCCCCCCTGGCCGAAGGACCGCAAGCGTCCTGTGGTGGTGGGCGCGGGCCCGGCAGGGCTGTTCTGCGCGCTGGCGCTGGCCGTGCGCGGCGCAAGACCCATCCTGATCGAACGCGGGCGCAGCGTGGACGAGCGCGCGCGCGATATTGAAACGCTGGAATCCGACGGTCTGCTTGACCCCGAAAGCAATGTGCTCTTCGGCGAGGGAGGAGCAGGTGCGTTTTCCGACGGCAAGCTCACCTGCGGCCTCAACAGCCCGCATATCCGCACGGTGCTCAAAACCCTGTGCCTGTGCGGCGCGCCGGAGGATATCCTCACTGCGCAAAAGCCCCACATCGGCACTGACGAACTGCGCGGCGTGCTGAAAAAAGCGCGCGCAAAGCTCATCGAACTGGGCGCGGAGGTACGCTTCAGCTGCCGTCTGACAGGGCTGGACATCCGCAATGGCCGCGTGTGCGCCGCAAAGCTGGCGGACGGTGTGATCGAAACCCAGGACGTGTTTCTGGCCATCGGCCACAGCGCGCGCGACACCTACGAATGGCTGTTTGAGCTGGGTCTGCCCATGCAGCCCAAGCCATTTGCCATCGGAGCGCGCATCGAGCATCTGCAGCGCGACATCGACCGCGCGCAGTACGGCGCATCCGCCGGGCATAAAGCGCTGCCTCCTGCAGAATACAAACTGAATGTACCCACGCCTGATGACCGCGGCGTATACACCTTCTGCATGTGTCCCGGCGGACAGGTCATCAACACCTCCAGCGAGAAGGATGGCGTGAACGTCAACGGCATGAGCCTGCATGCCCGCAACGGCGTCAATGCCAACGCCGCCGTGCTGGTGGGCGTGCGCCCTGAGGACTTTGGCAGCGATCATCCGCTGGCAGGCGTACAGTTTCAGCGGCAGATCGAGCAGGCGGCCTTCCGCCGCACGGGCAGTCTGAAGGCTGTGTGCCAGCGCGTGGCGGATCTTCTGGAGGACATGCCCAGCACCGCTTTGGGCTCTGTGCTGCCGGGCTATCGCCCCGGTGTGGAAATGGGCACGCTTCGCGGCATTCTGCCCGACTTCGCGGTGGACAATATCCGCAGCGCGCTGCCCCGGCTGGGCAGAAAGCTGCGCGGCTTTGACTTTGGCGATGCGCTGCTCACAGGCCCCGAAACGCGCTCTTCCTCCCCGCTGAGGATGCTGCGCGACCCAAAGCGCGAAAGCCCCATCGGCGGGCTGTATCCGCTGGGCGAGGGCGCGGGTTATGCAGGCGGCATCGTATCGGCGGCGGTGGATGGACTTTTGGCAGGCATGGAGGTTTATGGCAATGATTAAAGGCGTTCTTTTTGATATGGACGGTGTTTTGCTGGATACCGAGCGTACGGGCCGCAGCATTTTTCTGGACGAATGCGCCCGCCGCGGCTTTCCGCAGATGGACGAAAAGAAATACGAGCTGCTTCTGGGCAACACCTACGAGCGCGACCGCGAACTGATGACCGAAATGATGGGCCCGGATTTTCCCTTTGAGGAAATGTACGCTGCCTACCGTGAGGAGCTGAAAAACACCGCCATCCGCGGCGAGCTGCCCTGCCGTCCCGGCGTGGCCGAATGCATGCGGGAGCTCAAAGCCCGCGGCCTTCGCATCGCGCTGGCCACCAGCACCGCCCGCCAGATCGTGGAAACCTATCAGCAGCACATTCCCGAGCTGTGCGATGTGTTCGACTTCATGGTCTGCGGCGCTGAGGGCGGCCGCAGCAAGCCCGCCCCCGACATCTACCTGAAGGCCGCCGCAGGCCTTGGGCTTGATATCAGCGAATGTGTGGGCGTCGAGGACAGCCTCAACGGTCTCAAAAGTCTGACCGCCGCCGGTGCTGTGCGCGTGATGGTGCCCGATTTGCTTCCCTGCGACGAACGCTTTGCCGGCGTGGTCGATCACGAGCTTGAAAGCCTTGTGCAGCTGCCCGGCCTCATCGACCGGCTGAACCTTGGCGCACGCGTGCGCTGACACCCGAAAGGAGAAAACCATATGCAAAATCTGCAAATGCAGCTTTTACAGCTTCTGCAGGAGGACTGCCGACTGCCGCTGGAAAAGCTGGCCACCATGACGGGTACCACCATGGAAGAGGTCGCCGCCGCCATTGAAAAGATGGAGGACGACGGCGTCATTCTGCGCTATTCCCCCGTCATCAACTGGGACAAGACCGACCGCGAGCGCGTAGAGGCCATGATCGAAGTGCGCGTCACCCCGCAGCGCGATCAGGGTTTTGACGCCATCGCCAAGCGCGTGTACCGCTTTGACGAGGTCAAGAGCGTGTACCTCATGAGCGGCGCGTACGACCTGCTGCTGCTGGTAGAGGCGCACACGCTGAAGGAACTGGCCTATTTTGTGCACACCAAGCTTTCCACCCTCGAGCACGTCACCGGCACGGCCACGCACTTTGTGCTCAAGCGCTACAAGTCCGACGGCGTGATCTTTGAAGGCAAAAACGACGACAAGAGGCTGGTGGTGACCGCGTGAGTCTGGATGCTTCCCGTTATCTCAACCCTGATATCGTGGCTGTGCCCAAAAGCGGCATCCGCAAGTTTTTTGACGTGGCGGCCACCATGCCGGGCGCAATCTCGCTGGGTGTGGGCGAGCCGGATTTCGTAACGCCCTACCACATCCGCAACGCCGCCATCGACAGCCTGCTCGACGGCGAAACGCAGTATACCTCCAACTGGGGCCTGCTTTCCCTGCGCGAGGAGATCGCGTATTATATGGAAACCCGCTTCCAGCTGAAGTATGACCCCAAAAACGAGATCCTTGTCACCGTGGGCGCCAGCGAGGGCATCGACCTCAGCCTGCGCGTGCTTCTCAACCCCGGCGACGAGGTGCTCATTCCCGAGCCCAGCTATGTCAGCTACGCCCCGGGCGTCATCTTCGCGGGCGGCAAACCCGTGCCCATGCCCACCTTTGAAAAGGACGCCTTCGTGCTGACGCCCGAGGCAGTCGAGGCTGCCGTAACGCCCCGCACCAAGGCCATCATCCTGCCCTACCCCAACAACCCCACCGGCGCGGTGCTTGGCAGGGAGCAGCTGGAAAAGCTGGCGGAGATCTTCATCCGCCGCGACCTGATCGTCATTTCCGACGAGATCTATGCCGAGCTCAGCTACGGCGCGCCGCATGTAAGCATCGCAGCCCTGCCCGGCATGCACGAGCGTACCATCGTTCTCAACGGCTTTTCGAAGTCCTTTGCCATGACGGGCTGGCGCATGGGCTACATCTGCGCACCCGCGGCATTTTGCGATGTGATGTGCAAAATTCACCAGTACACCATCCTGTGCGCGCCCCGTCAGGGACAGGTAGCCGCCGAGCAGGCGCTCAGGCGCGGCCGCGAGGACGGTTATCAGGACGTGAAAACCATGCGCGAAAGTTACGATCAGCGCCGCCGCCTGATGGTGAGCGCCTTCCGCGACATGGGCCTTACCTGTTTTGAGCCGCTGGGCGCGTTCTATGTGTTCCCGGGCATCAAAAACACCGGCCTTACCAGCGAGGTGTTCTGCGAGCGGCTGCTGCGCGAACAAAAAGTGGTGGCCGTGCCCGGCACCGCCTTTGGCCACAGCGGCGAAGGCCACATCCGCTGCAGCTACGCCACGGGTCTTAACAAGCTGCAGGAAGCGCTGGAGAGAATGGCGAAATTTGTCAAAGCGCTGTAAGCAACGATCAAACGAGGTGTTCCCATGAAAAAAACGCTCATCTGGCTGCTTCTTCTGTGCCTGAGCCTGTGCTATGGCGTCATGGCGGAAGGCGATCTGGAAGAGGTATCCATCACCATTTTTGACACCGACGGCACGGTGGACGAAACGGCCAGCGTGGAAACTGACGGCGAAGACGAGCCCGCTCCTGAGCCCACGCCGGACCCCTCGCAGCCCGTCTACGAGGCCGACGGCTCCATCCTGCTCACTATGAGCTTCACCGGCGACTTCACCATCGGCGACAATGTGCAGTCCTCCGGCACGTCGATGTTTGAGAAGGAGCTCAAAAAGCAAAACGGCGACATCCACTTTCCCTTCCGCAACATCAGGGACGAGCTGCTCAAAGACGACCTGACCATGATCAACTTTGAAGGCACGCTCACCACCGCCGGGCGCAACCGCGACAAGCTGGAAAATTCCTTCCTCTTCCGCGCCGACCCCGGCTATGTGGACATGCTCGCCCCCGGCGGCGTGGACACCGTGTCGCTTGAAAACAACCATGTGCTGGATATGGGCACAGACGGTCTTCAGGAGACCAAGGACGTGCTGACCGCCGCCGGCATCCCCTATGCCAGCGAGGACGAGCCAGCCATTCTCACCGTCAAGGGCGTCAAAATCGGCTCGCTGGCTTATCAGACTTTCGGCGGACGGCACGACGAGCTGATCGCAAAGGTGCCCGGCGATATTCAGGCCCTGCGCGACGCAGGCTGCCAGATCGTGATTGTCAGCTATCACTGGGGCAACGAAAAGGACTACGCCCCCAACGACAATCAGGTACGCCTTGGCCGCGCCACCATTGACGCGGGCGCTGATCTGGTCATCGGCCACCACAGCCACCGCATCAACCCCATCGAATACTACAACGGCAAGTACATCTGCTATTCGCTGGGCAATTTTTCCTTCGCCGGCAACAGCAAGCCCGACGATATGGCCACCTATGTGTTCCAGATCCGCATGCGTATTGACAAGCACGGCGAGTTGTCCAACGACGCCATCAAGATCATCCCCTGCCGCATCTCCAGCCGCACCGACTACAACGACATGGCCCCCACCCCCTACACCAAGGACACCAGCATCGAGGCCGTGCTCAAAACCCTTCGCAGCAACGGCAAAAAGCTGGAATACGCCGTGCAGGAATATCCCCTCCTGTGGCCGGATGAGGAATAACCGCCGGCTGAGCCGGTTTCACTCCGCCGATGGGGCTGGATATCCAGCTTGACTTTCGCGCCCGCGACAAATTTAAAAACCGCCCCGCCTTTTTCAGGCGGGGCGGTTGCTGTTTTCCCTTACACGATGCGGTTGACCCACACGCGCTTCTTCAGCAGTATATAACCCAGAATGCTCTTGATGATGTCGATGAACTGGCAGATGGCGTACACCAGAATGATGGGCCACACGGTGTTGACCGACAGCAAGCGCGCCATGGGAATGCTGATTACCCACAGATATACGCTGTCAAACAGGAAGGTAACCCATGTTTTGCCGCCGGAACGCAGCGTGAAGTAGGAGCAGTGGTTGAACGCATGCAGCAGTCCGGACACCGCCACCACGCGCAGGATGCCTGCGGCGATATCGCGCACCTCGGCGGTGGTGTTGTACAGCATGGGGAACACCGGCGCAAATGCAAACATCAATACGCCCACCACAGCCGCGCCTGCCACCGAGAAGGTGAGAATGCGCCAGCAGCTGTCCTCGGCCTCTTCAAACTCGCCTGCGCCCAGGTGCTTGCCCACGATGATGCTGATGGCCGTGCCCATGGCCATCCAGATGATGTTGAACAGGTTCGAAATGGTGCTGGAAATATTGAGCGCCGCCACCACGGCAAGGCCGCGGGTGGAGTAGCTCTGTGTAAGCACCGCCATACCGGCCGACCACAGAAATTCGTTCACCAGCAGCGGCATGCCGCGGCGGAAGATATCGCCCGTGAGGGCCGCGGGAACGCGCAGGCTCTTGAACGCGCCGATAATGAAGGGCGCGTGATCGCTGTTGCGATGCGTCCAGCCGATGACAATGAGGCACTCCACATAGCGCGAGATGACCGTGGCCACAGCCGCGCCTTTCGCACCCATGGCCGGCGCGCCAAAATGGCCGAAGATGAGCACGTAATTCAGGCACAGGTTTACCAGAATGGCAATCACGCCCGCCTTCATGGGCAGCATCGTCTCGCCCGTTTCGCGCAGGGTGGATGCATACACCTGCGTCAGTGCAAAGGGCAAAAGCCCCCACAGCATCACGGCAAGGTACTCCGCGCCGTACACAGCCGTCGCGCCGATATCGCCCGTTTCGCTGCCCTCGTGCAGGTACAGGCCGATGAGCGTGTCGCCGAAGAAGCTGAAAATGATCAGCGCCGCCACGAAAATGAAGACTGCCAGCATCAGCTTGAAGCGGAAGGTATAGCGCACGCCCTGCTGGTCGTTCTTGCCATAGTACTGCGCGGTGAAAATGCCAGCGCCCGACAGGCCTCCGAAGATGCAGAGGTTAAAGACAAACATCACCTGGTTGACGATGGATACGCCGGTCATCTGCTCGGTTCCCACCGCGCCCACCATGATGTTGTCCAGCAGGGATACCAGGTTGGTCAGGCCGTTTTGCAGCATGACCGGAACGGCGATGACCATCAGCATTTTGTAAAACGCCTTATCGCCAATGTAGCGTGAAAGTTTTTTGCTGCGCATAAAAATGCCTTTCTTCTGTGATTAGTTGAGCTTGACCACCATCACATCATCAACGATGGTGATGTAGCCCTCGTCCGGCCAGCGGGACATGTATTCAAAGTCCTCGGTCGCCATGATGGCCTCCTGCTGTTCCTCGGTGGCAAAAACCATCTTGTCGCCAAACACGTACTGGAAATAGGAACGAATGCTCTTCTGGTCGCGGGTGATGGCGTTGTTGTGGTCGACGCCAACAACGCCCTCCACATTTTCAAAACCAGGCATATCGCCAAAGGGAATCTGACCGGAAATAAACACTTCCGTCTCGCCGGGTACATAGCCGTAGTACAGCATATCGTAGACCACGTTGGTCATATGTGCATAAGTCGCATTCCAAACAGCCGTCTTTTTAAGATAAATGGTATTGGCCGTCTGCGTACCGCTCCATACCGTCATAAACACCAGCGCCCCGCACAGCCAGCGTACGGGTTTGAAATTCACGCGCACAGTCAGCATCAGCGCCAGCACAAAGATCAGTACAAACGCATATTTCATCAAGTCATGCACTGTGCCAGAGGTAAGCACATAGCATACGTTCATGCCAAGCGGCAGCAGTGCAAACAGGATCACTGCCAATCCTTTGGCCTTAACGTCAACCTTCTTGCTGAAGCAGGCCGCAATCAGCAGAAGCGTCGTCAGCACCAGCAGCGCCACGTTCACCACCTGCATCACCTGCGGGCTGAGCCACGCGCTGTCCGGCACAGTAAAGAAATCCAGCCAATCGAAGTAAGCGCCCCTGACCATCATCGGAATTTCATCAATCTTCATATTGGCCAGCTGCGAGATGGAATTGCTGCGTTCCACCAGCGGAATGCCCGTCACTGTCGGGATGGTCTTGAGACCTGCATAGTAAACGCCTGCACCCAGAATGGTCATCCCGGCTGCCTTTATGCCGTCCAGAAGCACCTTGTGCATCTTTTCGCCATCCAGCAGGCGCAGAATCATTACGATCATTACAAGCGCAATTGTCACGGAGACGTAGCTCTGATACAGGCCAATGCCAAGGCCTACCGCCGCAGCACCCAGCACGACCCATCCGGGCAGTTTTTTTCGCCATGCCAAAGCTGCAAAACAGCTGATCATGAGTGCAAACATGTTTGCATCATAGTCGTTGAGATAGGTGGCTGCCTGCGAGGTAACGGCAAGGTTGGTGGTCATTACGCCGCTGAGAAGGATGAGCAACCAGGGAGAGCGGATTTCAAACAGAGCCGCCACGCAAAAAACGGCCAGACCAGTCCAAACCAGTCCCAGAAAACCCAGCATCCACGGAAGGGTCATCATACCACGCGTCAAATAGCGGTATGCAGGCACAAACACGCGGCCAAGCTCGATCTTGTGGTCATTATTGCTGTCAAGCCCGGCGGCATAAATACCGTCAATGCAGTCGTGATTGAGCTGAAAATTTAAAAAATGATAGCCATGCGCCGCCAGTCCCCACACAAACGTGGCGATCAGGCAGATGACGATCACGCGCCGGTTTGCTTCCCAAAAGCGTTTCAAAGCGTTTTCCATGTTTGAGACCATCCTTTGCATATAAATCCAGTATGTAGTATACCGGGTCGGACGGGCTGCGTCAAGGCATGCAAAAAGCGGCGGACGTTTTCGTCCGCCGCCGTGTCAAAACGGTTTACTTCACCGCGTCAAACACGCGCACATAGTCCACCACGAAGGTATCGCCCACATTGTCGCGGGCTTCCTGCGTGGGCAGGTGGTCGGCGTCGCGGTAGCCCTTGACCTCGGTGCCCACCAGAATAAACTCGGGGCAGTCGCTCACGGGGCCGTCGACGTGGCCGTCCAGTTCGCCGTCGATGTAGAAGTCGTAGCCGTTTTCGTTCCATTCCATGCCAAACACATGGTATTCGTTCAGGTCAAGGCCCTTGCGGCCTTCGCCGGCGTGCACGTCACGATGGTCGATGCCGTAGCCGTTGTAGTGGCAGAAGTGGGCGATGACGTCGCCGGGGGCAAAGCTTTCCATAATGTCAAGTTCCACGCCGGACTGGGCGGGGTCGAGGCTGGCGCCGATGATGGGCGACTGCATCCAGAAGGCACTCCACCAGCCGGGCTTCTGCTGCAGCTTGCAGCGGCACTCGTAGTAGCCGTGCTTGTGCAGGTACTTGTTCTGCTTCAGGGGCGCGATGGGCCAGTTGAGGCCGCCGGAATACTTGGTGCCTGCAGCGTCCTTCACAGCGTCCATAAAGTTGTAGCCGGTCTGCAGCTGGCTGGAGCACACCATGCCGTCCTTTTCGATCATCTTGAACACGCAGTTGCTGTTGCCGTCCAGCTCAATGCCCTCATCGGCGCACCACGCCGCGTGGCGCGTGCCCATGATCTCCATGCGGAAATCCCACTTGCTCTTGTCCAGCTCGGTGCCGTCAAACTCGTCGCTCCATACCAGTTTCCATTCCTTGCCCTCAGGCAGCAGGCTGGAAGCATGATCCTTTACTTCGTAGGTCTTCATTATGAATATCGCTCCTTTTTTTCAGTGTACGGAAAGATGTTGGCTTTATTATAGCATGATGAACGGTATTTGTCAGCTATTTTTTGTTTTCATGACACCTTTTTTCCAACTGCCGGTAAGATAGAACACCAGTCCGATGAAAAACGGCGTGAAGCCCGCCACCGCGTCGCCCAGCCAGAAGCCGTAGTGGCGCATATCAAGTGCAAGGCCAAACAGCAGCGCCATGCCGATGCGCATCACAATGCCGTCAAGAATGGCCGTGGCAAAGTTCACCTTGTAGTTACCGCTGCCGTTCATCAGCGCGTTCATGATGGCGCGCATGGAGCTGCCAAAGAACAAAAGCACTGCAATGGGCACATAGCCGGGACCGATGGCCAGCACCGCCGCGTCGGAGGTGAAGATGCCAAACACCACGTCCGGGAACAGGCAGATGAATGCTGAAATGGCCGCCGCCACCGTGAGGGTGATGACTGCAAGGCTTTTGAGGATCTTCTTCACGCGGCCAAACTCGCCCGCCGCCAGGTTCTGGCCCACCATGGTGGAACCTGCGGTGTTCATGGCGTTGCTGACAAGGTTGGAAATGCTGGAAATTTTGTTGGCGATGCCCGCGAAGGCCGAAACCGCAATGCCGTAGGAGTTGATCCACGAATTGACAAACAGCTTCGACACCATGATCGACGCGCTCTTGATGGCCATGGTCACGCCCAGGCTGATGAGCTGGCGCAGCATCGCGCCGTCCCAGCGGATGAATTCGCCGGCTTTCAGGCTCAGCTGGAACTTTTCCTTCTGGCGGATGAGCATCACCGCGCAGGCGATAAAGCTGACCGCCTGGCTCATCACCGTGGCCAGCGCTGCGCCGCCGGGGCCCAGGTCCATGAAAATGACAAATACAACGTCCAGCACCAGGTTCATCACCGCCGCAATGCTGATGAAGATGAACGGGTGCTTCGAGTCGCCCATGCCGCGCAGGATAGCGCTGACGATGTTGTAGCCATAGATAAACACCAGTCCCGCCATACACACCGATGAATAGCTCAAAGCGCCCGCATAGCTTTCAGCCGGGGTGTTCATCAGTTTGAGCAGCACGTCGCGCAGAAACAGGCCGCCTGTGCTCAGGAGGATCGCCGCAGCCATCAGAAAGCCCGTCATCGTGCCCACAAACCGGCCCAGCTTGTCCGTCTGCCGTGCGCCGATGTAGCGGGCGATGATCACCTGTCCCGCATTGGCAAAGCCCATGGCGATAAATGTCAGCAGGCTGGATACGTCGCCGCCCACAGCCACGGCGGAAATGCCGTTTTTGCCCAGCACCTGCCCAACGATGATCATATCCACCATGTTGTAGACCACCTGCAGCAGGTTTGACAGAAACAGCGGCCACGCAAAGCGGATGAGCTGGCCGGAAATGTTTCCGCTGGTAAAGTCCTGCACATGCGTTTTTTGCATCAGAAAGCGCCTCTTTTGCATGGTTTTTCCCAAACAGTATATCACAAAGGGGATGGTTTGTGTTATAGTGATCTTTGGAGGTGCCTCAGATGAAACGCACTGAAACACGCGCTTTTTTGTGGTCGCTGCTGATTGCAGCCGCCGTTTTGTTCTTCTGCACAAAATCCTCGCCCGGCTATCCCGTCAACGACTGGTCGGACGCCAATATCTACCTGACCATCGGCCGCGGCATGACGCGCGGACAGGTGGTGTACCGCGACCTGTACGACCACAAGGGCCCGCTTTTGTATGCGCTGCACGCGCTGTGCGCGCTTGTGTCCGCCGACAGCTTTCTGGGCGTGTACATCATGGAGGTGCTGCTGGGCGCGGCCTTCCTGTACGGCGCATACCGGGTGCTGACATTGACAGGGCTCAAACAGTCCGCATGGGCGATGCTGCCCGTGCTTGCGCTGATCGTTTTTTCCTCGGTGAGCTTTGCCGAGGGCGACAGCGCCGAGGAGATGGCTCTGCCGCTGATCACAGGCACGATGGCGGCGGTATTTGCCTTCCTGCAAAGCGATGAAGAGCGCATGAGCGCCCAAAGCCTGCTTTTGTGCGGTGTGCTCACCGGCTGCGTTTTCTGGATCAAGTTCACCATGGTGGGCCTGCAGGCGGGACTGTTGCTGTATGTGCTCATCAAACACTGGCGCGATCTGCCGCGCATGCTTGGATGGCTGATCGCAGGCTTTGCGCTGTCCACATTACCGTGGATCGTGTATTTTGGACTAAACGGCGCGCTCGTCGACTGGCTGAAGGTGTATCTGTACGACAACCTGTTTTTGTACTCGGCAGGCGAAGGCGCGGGGCTCGTTTCCCGCGTAAAGGCCATCGTCATGAGCGGCGTTGACTGGCTGACCGGCAACCTGCGATACACGCTGCCGATCCTGCTGGGGCTTGCGTGGTTTAGCGTCAAGCACAAAAAGCTGCGCCTGTGCGTGTGGCTGATGGCGGCAATCGGCGCGCTGGGCGTGTTCATCGGCGGCAAGAGCTACACCTATTACGGCCTTGCGCTTGCGCCGCTGGCGGTGCTGGGACTGGCTGCAGCCGGACAGCTGTGGGACCGCTTCGTGCGTCCGCGCTGGGCAGGCGCCGTCTGCCTTGCGGTGTGCGTAGCGCTTTGCCCCCTCATCAGTCACAACATGACCGCCGATTACGGCGCGGCGTTCGGCACTGCAAAGGAAGACACCATGCAGCACAAAATCGCGCAGCACATCCCAGCGGATGCGTCGCTGCTCAACTACGGCTTCATGGACGCCGGCTTCTTCACCGCCGCAGGCATCACGCCGCAGGTGAAATACTTCCATCAGACCAATGTGCCGCTGGATGAAATGCTGGCCGAGCAGGCGCGCTACATCCGCGAGGGCGTATGCGACTATGTGGTCACGCGCGGCCAGCAGCCGGAGGGCCTTGATCAGTACGAGCTGATCGCCGAGGCCGACACGCCCGCGTTCTGGTACGAAAAGGTGTATCTCTACCTCCGGAGGACTGCCAAATGAACAGCGTATTTCAATTATGGGGCATCCCGCCTGCCGCCGGACTGGACCGCGAGCAGGTGCTTGAGGTGCTGGACCGCATCCTCGCCGTGCATCCCTTTGCCGTGGTGGCCGGGCAGACTGAAGATACCGCCCTGCTGTATGAAATCTGCCGCCGCGCCCATGCTGCAGGCGTAAAGGTGCACCAGTGGGCGTCGCTGTTTTCCGAAAACGACTTTGCGGCGGATTTTGACCCCATCGTCTGCGCTGACGGCAGCCCCTTTCCCCGCGTATTCGGCGAGCATTTCTATTTCCGCTGCCCGGGCAGCGAAAAAAATGTGCGCCTGTTTGCACAGCTTCAGAAACAATCCATGGGCGATGTCCCCTTTGACGGCGTATTTCTTGACCGTGTGCGCTATCCGTCCTTCGCCCACGGCGAACTGACAAAGCTGGCCTGCTTCTGCCCTGATTGCGTGCGCCGCTATGAACAGGCCGGGATCGACGTCAGTCGGCTGCGCTATCTGCTTGAACAAAAGGATTTGTCCATCACCGGCTTTGCCGGCGGAAAACCCGTCTTTTCCGACAGCCACATCGAAACGTTTTTTGCTGTGCGCGCTGAACGCATCACGCAGGCTGTGCGCATGCTCAAGGACTT
Organism: Clostridia bacterium; assembly: GCA_017517815.1. The sequence continues at coordinate 96,365 of JAFWYA010000014.1, forward strand.
TTTCGGTGAGGTTTCGCTCGATCTGTTTCCGCCGTCGCAGGCGTATCTCACCGGCCAGTCGCTTCAGGATCTTGCGCCGCTGGCGGCGTTCATCAAGCCCATGGTATACCGCTTCACCACCGCGCCCGCCGGGCTGCCCTTTGAGCAGCAGGCGCTTGAGGCCGCCTGCGGATCGGCGCCTCTGCCGGACTTTAACGAACAGGTGCGGCAGTGGAACACCATCGCGCCAGACCTGTACTGGGGCGTGGAGGGCGGTTTTATTCCCGGTACGGTTGAAATGACCCCTGAACGCATCGGCGAAACCCTTGCGCTGCTCCGTCAAAACAACGCAAACGCCGTATGCGCGTCGTGGGCCAGCGTGCTTTTCCCCAAGGAAAATCTGGAAGCGTTCCTGCGCTCTTGCGAAAGTGCGCAAGCCTTGGTATAATAATAGGAGCAATACCCACTAATGGAGGTCACACAAATGAAGATCGCCGTTCTGATCCCCTGCTACAACGAAGCCAAGACCATCGCCAAGGTCGTCAGCGACTATCGTGCTGCGCTGCCCGAGGCCGATATTTATGTATATGACAACAATTCCAAGGACGGTACCGACGAAATCGCCCGCAACGCCGGCGCGATCGTACGCTACGAATACCGTCAGGGCAAGGGCAACGTCATCCGCACCATGTTCCGCGAGATCGAGGCCGACTGCTACCTCATGATCGACGGCGATGACACCTATCCGGCCGAAAACGCCCGCGAGATGGTGGATCTGGTGCTGGAAAAGCATGTCGATATGGTCGTTGGCGACCGTCTGAGCGCCACCTATTTCACCGAAAACAAGCGCCCCTTCCACAACCTGGGCAACCGTCTGGTGCGCGGGCTTGTCAATACCTTCTTCAAGGGCGATGTGCGCGACATCATGACCGGCTACCGCGCGTTCAGCTACCAGTTCGTTAAGTCCTTCCCGGTCATTTCTCAGGGCTTCGAAATTGAGACCGAAATGACCATCCACGCGCTGGACAAGAACCTCAGCCTCAAGTCCATCCCCGTTGAATACCGCGACCGTCCTGAGGACAGCGTCAGCAAGCTCAACACCTACTCCGACGGCTTCAAGGTGCTCAAGACCATCGCCCGCCTGTTCAAGGAATACCGTCCGCTGCGCTTCTTCGGCATTCTGGCGGCGCTGTTTGGCGTGGTTGGCCTTGTGATGTTCCTGCCGGTGCTCATCGAGTTCTTCTCCACGGGCCTCGTGCCGCGCTTCCCCACGCTGATCGTAAGCACCGTCATGATGGTGTGCGCGCTGCTAATGCTTGTGTGCGGCCTTGTGCTTGACACCGTGGCCAAAAAGCACCGTCAGCTGTTTGAGATCAACCTCAACATCCTCAACATGCTCCATAAAGGAGAAACCAAATGAAGTTATCCCTTCGCCCCCTGACGGGGGCTTTTCCCATTCTGGCGGGCATCCTGAGCGCCATGAGCTTTGTGCAGGGGCAGGCCGGCTACACCGGCATGAGCGACCTGCCCGCCAGCGCCACCAGCTACCTGTGGACGGCGCTGGCTGTGTGCTTTGCGTGGCTGTTTCATCACACGTTTGTGAAAAAACGCCTGCGCCTGTCCATTCCCATGGTGGGCTTCGGGCTGTTCTTTGGCGTATGCAACGCCTTTGGACTGCACCTGTTTGCCTACGACAGCTGGCAGATGGGGCCTTCGTCCCTTCTCTTTCTCCTCGTAAAAGCCGTTGGACAAAGTTTGCCCATGATGGCCGTCTTTGCATGGATCGACCATGCGCTGCGGTCGGGGCTTTTGAGTCGCAATGGAAAACTGCTGTGGTTCAAGCGTCATGAAGTGCTGTGGCTGATGGGCCTGTTTATCCTGTGCTGGTCGCCGTACCTGATCGCCTTCTACCCCGGCACCGTGTGCTGGGATCTGGGCGAGATGGTGGCGCAGTTCTTCGGCCAGCGCGAGATGGACACCTGGCACCCCGTATTCACCACGTGGGTCATGGGCAGCTGCGTGTGGCTGGGCAGGCTGGTGGGCAGCGACAATCTGGGCGCGCTGCTCTTTACCGCGCTGCAGACGCTGGCGCTGGGCTATGCGCTGGCCAGCGCCGTGCGCTTCATGCGCCGCGCAGGCGTGGGGCGCGTCATGCTGTGGATCGCCGCGGCGTTCTTTGCGCTCACGCCCATCTGGGGCGGCTATGCGCAGTTCATCAGCAAGGACACGCTGTATACCTCCGCCCTGCTGTTGTTCACCCTTTCGGCGCTGGAATATCTGGTGCTTGGCGAAAGCTGCCCCGCAAAGCTGTTTGTGTGGGGGCTGCTTGCCTGCCTGCTGCGTTCGAACGGATTGTATGTGGTGCTGCCCACGGCGCTGGTGCTGATCCCGGTGCTTCGCAAATGGAAGCCCGCTGCCGCGCTGTGCGCCGCCGTGGCCGGTGCGCTGCTGTTTTCCAATGTGCTGATCCCCGCCCTCGGCATCCGCGACGAGACGGCCAGCGGCATTTACTCGGCGTGCTTCCAGCAGAGCGCACGCACCCTGCGCGACCATGCCGACACTGTCACCCCGGAAGAATACGCCGAGATCGACCGCGTGCTGGACGCCGAACGTCTGCCGGATCTGTACGAACCATGGATCTCCGACCCGGTGAAGTACACCTTCCGCCAGTACGGCCAGGGCCGCGAGGCCGAGGAAGCCGCCCTTGCGCGCTACCGCGAAACGTGGCTTTCCATGTTCAAAAAGTACCCGCTCACCTATATCGAAACCTTCTTTGCCGGCAACCTCAGCTACTACACCTTCGCCCCCAAGATCGAGGGCGAAACCTACAACGACCAGGCCGGCAACCGGCTGGTGTTTGAAACGTGGGAGCTGAGCCATTCGCAGGGCGACGATCCGCGTTTCCTCGATACCACGCAGATCGCCGCGCTGGAACCTGTGCGCATTTTGCTTGCCATGTTTGCGCGCGGCTGGCGGCACATTCCCGTCCTCAGCCTGCTGTATGTGTGCGCGTCCTACACATGGGTGTGCGTGGGCGCGGCGCTGAGCGTGCTGAGACAAAAGCGCTGGCGCATTCTGGCGGGCTTCCTGCCAGCGCTGATGAGCCTTGCAGTGTGTATGCTCAGCCCCGTCAACGACTATTTCCGCTACTTCCTGCCCATTGTTTCGATGCTTTTACCGCTTCTGGCGGCCAGCCGCGAAAACTGATTTTTTCCACGCCGCAGCGCCCATCGCGCCGCGGCGTTTTTTTCATGCGGTAAAAAAGCGGCAAAAAAAGCGCTAAATTCCTATCAATCGTTGACTTTTTCGTTTCGCAGGCGTACAATGTCTGCGTTATAGATATCAGGCGTTTCTTCCTATTAATTGCGATGTGGAAGGAACGCTCATTTACTGCCTGATGGGAGGTTTTTCACTTGCTGCTTGTGCTGTTTGTACTGTGGATCATCTTCAACGGCCGCTTCACGTGGGAGATCGCAGCGTTCGGCGTGGTGATCGCAGGTGCGGTATACGCTTTCAGCTGTGCATTTCTGGGCTACAACATCAAGAAAGAATGGCGCATTCTGCGCAAACTGCCGCAGATCCTGCGCTATTTGTGGCTGCTGTTCTCGGAGATCATCAAAAGCAATTTTGCGCTCATCCGCAGGGTGTATGAGGTGGACTGCGAGGTAAAGCCCAAACTGGTCACGTTCAAAACACCGCTGAAGGGCGCGCTCAAGAGCGTGCTGGCCGACTGCATCACCGTAACGCCGGGTACCATTTCCGTCCTCAGCGAGGGTGACACGCTCACCGTTCACTGTCTGGATGAAGAATTTGCCGACGGTATCGAAAACACCAGTTTTCAGCAGGCGCTTCTGGAACTGGCAAAGGAGGATGAAGCATGCTGAACACCGCTTATCAGTCGCTGTACACCATCGTGCTGATCGTGCTGGTGGTGCTTGACTTCCTGTGCCTCGTCCGCGCTATCAAGGGCCCTCGCATCGCCGACCGCATCGTGGCCATCAACATGATCTCCACCATCACCATCGCCATGATCCTGGTGCTGGTCAACATGCTGGGGCAGGGCTATCTGGCTGACGTGGCGCTCATCTACGCGCTCATCGGTTTTCTGGCCGTGGTGGTGCTGTGCAAGGTATATATGGGCATCGCCCTTGAAAAGAAGCAGCAGAAGGAGGAAAACGAGCATGCTTGAGTGGATCCGCTTTGTGCTTACCGCCGTATGCATGGCGTGCGGCCTGTTTCTTCTGCTGACCGGCGTCATCGGCCAGTATCGCTTCCATTATGTGCTCAACCGCATGCACGCCGCCTCCATGGGCGACTCGCTGGGAATGCTGCTGATCTCCGCAGGCATCTGTATTTCGCAGAATGATCCATTCGTCATCCTCAAGTGCCTGATGGTGGCGCTGTTCATCTGGCTCACCAGTCCCACGGGCAGCCACCTGATCGCCCGTCTCGAGCTTACGCTCAACGACCATCCTGAAACGGAAATGGAGCTGATTGAAAAATGAACGACCTGTTGATGCTGATCGTGCTGGGCTTTCTGGTGGTATGCGCCATCGCCACCTGCCTGACGCGCAATTTGCTTTCCAGCGTGATCATTTTCATGGCTTACAGCGTACTGATGTCCATCGTGTGGATGCTTCTGCAGTCGCCTGACCTGGCTATCACCGAGGCCGCCGTCGGCGCGGGCGTAACGAGCATTCTGTTCTTCGTCACGCTCAAAAAGATTCACGCCATCAAGCCGGAGGAGGAGGATCGCCATGACCATCAGTGAGCACTTCCGCCGCTGGCTGTACGAGGACGACGGTCTGGACCGCGAGATCGAGCACAGCATCACCGCAAGCTCTGAACACGATGGTCTGACCCCCGAAGCCTTTGCCAGGCTGGAAAACGAGTACGATGAAAAGCACCACGCCCTTGTGCTGGAGGAGGAAAAGCAGCATGAGCGCATGCATGAGTGGGCTGAGACCCGCGGCAAGCGCCTGCTTCGCACCCTCTACCGCCTGCTGGCATTCCTGATGCTGGGGATCATCAGCTACTTCCTGATTACCACAGTCATTTCGCTGCCGCCCTTCGGCGCTGCGGATAACCTGTACAACAACGAAGTGAGCCAGCGCTACATTGAGCAGGGCATTCCTGAAACCGGCGCTGTCAACTTCGTAGCAGGCATGATCCTTGATTACCGCGCATTCGACACGTTCGGCGAATCCACCGTCCTGTTCGTGGCTGCCTGCAGCGTGCTGATCCTGCTCAAGCTGGGCGATCACGGCAAGGATGAAAAGCCCACCAAGGCCATGCTTGAAGCCGAATGGGACGACCGCCACTACGAGCCCAAGAATGACGGCATTCTGCAGCTGGCTGCCAAGGTGCTGGTGCCCGTCATTCTGCTCTACGGCTTCTATGTGGTTTTGAACGGCCACCTCAGCCCCGGCGGCGGTTTCTCCGGCGGCGCCATCATGGGTGCGGGCCTGATTTTGTACCTCAACGCCTTCGGCTTCGCAAAGGCCGGCAGGCTGTTCACCTTCAAGACTTTCCGCTGGGTTACCTTCCTGTCGCTGATGACCTATGCGGGGCTTAAGAGCTATTCGTTCTTCACCGGCGCAAACCACATTCACAGCGGCATTCCGCTGGGCACGCCCGGCGCCATCCTGTCCTCGGGTCTCATCCTGCCGCTGAATATCTGCGTGGGCTTCATCGTTATGTGCACGATGTACGCTTTCTACACGCTGTTCCGCAAAGGAGGCATGTCGTAATGATTCAGGTGTTCCGCGATCATCTGCCCCAGATCATTGCGGTGATCCTCTTCGGCATCGGCTTTACAACGCTGCTTGTCAAGCGCAACCTCATCAAGAAGATCATCGGCTTCAACATCATGGACACGGCCATCTACCTGTTCCTCACCTCGGTGGGCTACATTGAGGGCCGCGTTGCTCCCATCATGGTGGACGGCATCACCGACGCCACCCACTACATCAACCCCATTCCCAGCGGCCTGGTGCTTACGGGCATCGTGGTGTCGGTCTCGGTATCCGCGCTGATGCTGAGCCTGACCATCCGCCTCTACCGCCGCTACCACACGCTGGACATTGACAAAATCACCTTGCTTATGAAGGGAGAGGACGACTGACATGCCTTTTGTGCAAAACGTACCGTTCTTTTCCATCATGCTGTGCATGGTCTGCGGCGTTATGAGCGCCATGCTTTCCGGCCGCGTGGCCAAGTGGGTGACGGTGGCGCTTTCCGCCGCAGTGGCCGCGCTGAACCTGTGGCTCACCCTTGACCTGTGGGCCAACCACCGCAGCTTCGTGTACTGGATGGGTCACTTCCCGGCCCCGTGGGGCAATGAGCTGCGCGGCGGCCTGGTGGAAAGCACGCTGGCCGTGTGCTTCAGCCTGATCATGATGCTGAGCGTGGCAGGCGGCATGCGCAAGCTGGACCAGCAGGTGGGCAAGAAGCTCAACCTCATCTGCGTCATGCTGGACCTGGTGCTGGCCGCCATGATGAGCATGCTCTACACCAACGACCTGTTCACCGGCTATGTGTTCATTGAGATCATGACGCTCACCGCCTGCGCGCTGATCATGTCGCGTCAGAACGGGCGCACGCTGGTAAGCGCCATGCGCTATATGATCATGAGCCTGCTGGGCAGCGGTCTGACGCTTCTGGCCATCACCATCACCTACAACGTGACCGGCCATCTGCTGATGGAAAACATCCACGACACGCTGTATCAGCTGCACCGTTCGGGCAACTATGCGGTGCCCATTACCACCATCATTGGCTTGTTCTTCGTGGGTCTGGGCATCAAGAGCGCCCTGTACCCCTTCCACACCTGGCTGCCCGACAGCTACGGCTACTCCACGCCTGCGGCCAGCGCGGTGCTGTCCAGCATCATCAGCAAGGCCTACATCTTCCTGTTGATCAAGATTTTGCTGCGCGTGGTGGGCCTGACGGTCGTGTCCGGCAGCCATGCGATGGACCTGATGTTCGTCCTTGGCATCGTGGGCATGATGATGGGCAGCATCAACGCCATCGGCAGCCACGACCTGCGCCGCATGGTGGCGTTCTCCTCCGTGGCGCAGATCGGCTACATCTACGCCGGCATGGGCCTTGGCATCCGCGCAGGCTTTGTGGCGGCCATCTTCCACATGATCATGCATGCCTTTGCCAAGAGCGCGCTGTTCATTTCCGCCTCCGGCCTGTCTGAAGTCAGCGGCAACAGCAAGCGCTTCAGCGACCTGCGCGGCGCAGGCTTCCGCCACCCCACGGCGGGCGTATGCTTCACCGTTGCGGCCATGAGCCTGGTGGGCGTGCCGGTGCTTGCCGGCTTCACCGCCAAGCTGTACTTAAGCGACGCAGCCCTGACCGCAGGCGGCTGGAAAATGTGGATCCTGCTCATCGCGCTGGCTGTTTCCACGCTGCTCAACGTTCTGTACCTGATGAAGACGGTCATCACCCTGTACCGCCCGGCGCGCGAAGGATTTGTGGACCCCGGCTACAAGAGCGGCAAACTGGCCACCTGTGCCATGTGGGGCTTTGTGATCGTAAACATACTGGTTGGCGTGATGGCGCACCCCATTGCGGAGGCCATCCGTTCCGGTCTTGCCATGTTTGACTAAGGAGGAAATGAGATGCAGACCCTTCTGTTGATCCTCGTTCCGTTTTTCCCGGCTCTGTGCGCAGCCGTGTGCTGGTTTGCCCCCGCTGTGCGCGAGGATAAAAAACGCGACGCGTTCGTGCTGTGCTCCCTCATCGTGAGCTTTGTGCTCACCTGCGCGCTGTGCCTGACCGGCGACGGCCGTGTGACCCTGTTTGAAATGACCGAAACCCTGCCTGTCATCCTTGCAAGCGACGGCCTTGCCCGCCTGTTTGCAGTGCTGATGAGCGGCATGTGGCTGGTAAGCGGCGCGTTCAGCTTTGGCTACATGGCCCACGAGGGCAGCCAGCGCCGCTACTACACTTTCTACCTGCTGACGGAAGCCGCGCTGCTGGGCCTGTGCTTTGCCGGCACGCTGGTGACGATGTACCTGTTCTTCGAAATGATGACGCTTCTGAGCGTAGCGATGGTGCTGCACTCCCTCACCAAGGAAGCCGTCGCCGCCGGCATCAAGTACCTGCTGTACTCCATCGCCGGCGCCATGATGGGCCTGATGGGCGTGTTCTACTTCACCAAAAACGCCATCGTTCCCACCTTCGTGCCCGGCGGCACGCTGGATCTGGCCGTAGCTGGCGCTGAAGCGCCCCTGATGCTGGCCATCCTGTTTGTGACCATCGTGGGCTTTGGCACCAAGGCCGGTATGTTCCCCATGCACGGCTGGCTGCCCACCGCTCACCCCATCGCTCCGGCCCCTGCCAGCGCCGTGCTTTCCGGTGTGATCACCAAGGCAGGCGTCATCTGCATCATCCGCTTCCTGTATTATGTTGTCGGCGCCGATCTGGTGCGCGGCACCTGGGTGCAAACGGCGCTGATCGTCCTCAGCCTCATCACCGTGTTCATGGGCTCCATGATGGCCTTCAAGACCACGGGCTTCAAAAAGCGTCTGGCCTACTCCAGCGTATCTCAGGTAAGCTACGTGCTGTTTGGCCTGTTCATGATGAACGAGATCGCCTTCCGCGGCGCGATGCTGCATGTGTACTTCCACTCCGTGATGAAGAACCTGCTGTTCCTGTGCGCAGGCGGCGTGATCTTCAAGACGGGTCTTACCGACGTGCGCGACCTGCGCGGCATCGGCAAGCGCATGCCCGCCACCCTGTGGTGCTTCACCCTGGCCGGCGTGAGCCTGGTGGGTGTGCCCCCGCTGTGCGGCTTCTTCTCGAAGTGGCAGCTGGCACAGGGTGCGCTTGCAAGCGGTGTTGCCACCTTCAGCTGGCTGGGCCCGGTGGTGCTGCTGGTGTCCGCCCTGCTGACGGCCGGTTACCTGCTGCCGGTCAGCATTGACGGCTTCTTCGTGGGCCATCACTACGAGGGCGACCTCACTTCCTGCGAACTGAACTGGAAGATGCTGCTGCCCCTGTTCGTACTGACCGCGCTGCTGGTGGTGCTGGGCGTTTGCCCCGCGCTGGTGGAAGGCCCTGTCGCAGCGGTGGCTGCGAGCCTGATGTAAGCAAGGAGGACGCATATGCTGTTCCTGTCCATTCTGATGCCGGTGCTGGGCGCGGCTGTGCTGTGGCTGTGGAAGCCGCAGTGCGCGCGCGCACGCCACATTTTCACCATCGCGGTCACGCTGCTTACCAGCATTCTCACCGCGTGGTGCATCTTTACGCCGGGCAGCCAGCAGTTTACGCTGCTGCAGCTCACGCCCCGGCTGACCATCAGCTTCAAGCTGGATGGTCTGGGCCGCATTTTCAGCGGCATGGTCGCGCTTCTGTGGCCGCTTGCCACGCTGTATGCCTTTGAGTACATGGAGCACGAGGGCGGCGAAAACACGTTCTTCGGTTTCTACATGCTCAGCTACGGCGTAACGCTTGGCATCGCCTTTGCCGAAGACCTGATGACCCTGTACGTGTTCTACGAACTGCTGACCCTTGCCACGCTGTTCCTTGTGATGCACGGCATGAAGCCCCACGGCGTGCATGCCGGCCGCAAGTATGTGTATTACATGCTGGGCGGCGCGGCCATGGGCTTTATGGCGCTGACGACGGTCATCCACTTCAGCGGCACGTCCAACTTTGTGCGCGGCGGCATTCCCTCCATCGCCATGGCGCCGGATACGCTGATTCTGGTGATGTTCGTGATGGGTTTCCTGGGCTTTGGCGCAAAGGCCGCGGTGTTCCCGCTGCACAGCTGGCTGCCCACCGCCGGCGTGGCCCCCACGCCTGTTACGGCGCTGCTGCACGCGGTGGCGGTGGTCAAGGCGGGCGTGTTTGCGGTGATCCGCATGGCGTATTACTGCTTTGGCGCTGATGAAGTGCGCGGCAGCTGGGCGCAGGCCGTGTGCCTGATTCTGGCCATGGTGAGCATCCTCTACGGCAGCGCGATGTCCGTGCGCGAAACACACATGAAGCGCCGCCTGGCCTACTCCACCATGAGTAACCTGAGCTATGTGCTGCTGGGCGCGATGCTGCTCACCCCCGAAGGACTGACCGGCGGTCTTCTGCACATGGTGTATCATGCGCTGATGAAGATCACCCTGTTCAGCTGCGTGGGCGCTGTGATGGTGCGCACCGGCCGCAAGTATGTGGACGACCTGCGCGGCATGGGCAAACAGATGCCCTTCATCATGGGCGTGTACCTGTTTGCCGCGCTGGCACTGACGGGCATTCCGCCGCTGGTGGGTTTCCAGAGCAAGTGGGCGCTGGCCGAGGCTGCGCTGAGCTTTGGCGGCTGGCTCGGCATTGCCGCTGTGGCGGTGCTGCTGATCTCTGCTGTGCTGACGGCCATTTACATGCTGGTGCCTGCCGTGGCGGCCTATGCCATGCCGCTGGAAGGCGACCCCGGCAAGGGCGATCCCGGCTGGCGCATGAAGCTGCCGCTGGCGGTCACCTGCGCTGCAATGTTCATTCTCATCTTTGCCTCCAAGCCGCTGGTCGCCTACATCGCCAAAGTGGCTGCGGGCCTGCTGTAAGGGGGTGCGGACATGATGTTGATTCTGCTTGCGCTGTTCCCCATCCTGTGCGCGCCCATCGCCTACGCTGCCGGGCGCAAAAACCGCTCCATCGCTGTGATGGTTGGTGCGACCGCCATCGAGCTGATCGCCCTGCTTGCGGTGGTCTTCACCTCGTTTAACGCCACGCTTGAACTGCCCGGCGTGTGCGGCATGGGCATGCGCATGGCCATCGACGGCTTCCGCGGCCTGTATGCCTCCATCGCGTGCGTGATGTGGCTGGTAACGTCCATCTTCAGCCGCGACTACCTCAAGCACGACCACGCCCCGGGCCGCTACGCGCTGTTTACCCTCATCACGCAGGGCGCGACGGTGGGATTGCTTTTGAGCAACAGCATCTACACGGCGTTCCTGTTCTTTGAAGTGATGTCGCTGGCCAGCTATCCGTGGGTCGCCCACGAGGAGGATCACGGTGCAATGCGCGCCGCGCAGACCTACCTGTACGTGGCGGTGATCGGCGGTCTGGTGATGCTGATGGGCATCCTGATGCTGCCCCAGGGCCTTGCCACTGCTCCGTTTGAACAGCTGCACGGCGACGAAAGTCTGCTTTTGCCCGCGCTGCTCATTCTGGTGGGCTTTGGCGCAAAGGCCGGCGCGTTCCCGCTGCACATCTGGCTGCCCAAGGCGCACCCGGTGGCTCCCGCCCCGGCCAGCTCGCTACTTTCGGGCATGCTGACCAAGGCCGGCGTGTTTGGCATGCTGGTGCTCACCCTGCGCCTGATGCACGGCGTGACCGCCTTTGCGGACATTATTTTCCGCCTTGGCGTGATCACCATGTTCCTGGGCGCGCTGCTGGCCATCTTCTCCACCAACCTCAAGCGCACCCTCGCCTGCTCGTCCCTCAGCCAGATCGGCTTCATCATGGTGGGCGTGGGCGTACAGGGCCTGTGCCATAACCAAAACGGCCTGGCTGCCTTCGGCACCATCCAGCACATGATGAACCACTCGCTGTTCAAGCTGGTGCTGTTCCTGCTGGCAGGCGTGGTGGCCATGAACGCCCATGCCCTCAGCCTGAACGAGGTAAAGGGCTTTGGCCGCAAAAAGCCGCTGATGCACTTCTGCTACCTGATGGCGATGCTGGGCATTGCGGGCATTCCGGGCTGGAGCGGCTATATTTCGAAGAGCCTGCTGCACGAAGGTCTGCTTGAATACATCCATGAGCTGGTGCATGCCGGTCACGCTGCCGGATTCTACGAGTTCTGCGAGATCGTGTTCATCGTCTCCGGCGGCATGACGCTGTGCTACATGTTCAAGCTCTACATCTGCCTGTTCTGGCAGAAGAATGAAACCCGTCAGGCCGAGTACGACGGCATGAAGAAGTATATGTCTGCGCCGTCTGCCATCGCGCTGACGCTGTGTGCGTGCATCATCCCCGTGCTGGGCCTGTTCCCCCACACGTTCATGACCCGCGTGGGTCAGCTGGCGCAGCCGTTCTTCGGTGCTGCCGACCCGCACCACATGCCCGTGCCCTACTTCAGCGCTGAAAACCTCATCGGCGCAGCCAAGTCCATCGCAGTGGGCGCTGTGCTGTACGCGGTGCAGTACTTCCTGGTGATGAGCAAGGGCAATTATCCCGAGCGCTGGCCCAAAAAGCTGGACCTGGAAGACAGCGTGTACCGTCCGCTGATGCGGCTGCTCATCCTTCTGGGCGGCGCGTTCGCCTTTGCCTGCGACAAGCTGATGGATATTGCCATCGTGGTGATGAAGGCTGTGGGCGGCGCAGTCGCGATGCTGTGCAACAAACTGGGCGACGGCACGGCGCTGACGGTGCGCCGGCTGTTCCTGCCGCGCGTGCACGAAAAGCACCCGGCGCCTGTTGGCACCAAGCTGACCTATGGCCTTGGCCGCATGATGGACGGCGCCGCAGCGCTCGTGCACAAGAACGTGGAAACGCCCTATGAAAGCGTGCTGGCCGCTCTGCGCGACGAAGTACATGCGGACTTCAAGCGCGTTACCAAGTCCATCAGCTTTGGTCTGGTGATGTTCTGTCTGGGCCTGCTGGTAACGCTTGTGTGGCTTCTGTTGTTGTGATACAATACGGACGGAAAGGCAAACCGCCTTTCCGCCCTATTTTTTTGTACGGGAGGTACTTCCCATGAAAGAAAACAACAGCCTGTGGCAGGCCGTCAAGTTCACGCTGTTTTCCATCAGCGCAGGTATCATTCAGGTCGGAACGTTTACAGTGTTTGAAACCGTTTTCCACATGCCCTACTGGCCCAGCTACCTCATCTCGCTGGTACTTAGCGTGCTGTGGAACTTTACCTTCAACCGCCGCTACACCTTCCACAGCGACGCCAACATCCCCCGCGCCATGACGCTGGTGGCGCTGTTCTATTTGGTGTTCACGCCCGTGACCACCTGGGGCGGCGACGCGCTCACCCGCGCCGGCTGGAATGACTTTCTGGTGCTGGCGCTGACGATGATCCTCAACTTTGTGCTGGAGTACCTGTACCAGCGCTTCGTGGTGTACCGCGGCATGATCGACACCAACGACGTAGCCCGCCGCGCGCAGAAAAAATGAAAAACTGGAAGAAATGGCTTTCCACCGTGCTGTTTGCTGCGATGATCGCGCTTTTGGCATGGTATCTGTACGCAAACCGGGCTGATCTTTCGCGCCTGTTCAAACTGGACGTGCCCACCGTTTTGTGGATGCTGGTGCTGGCGCTGGGCGCATGCACGCTCAACTGCGTGTATCACAAGCTGATCCTTGACACCTATCATGTGCCGCTGGATGCGGTGGACTGGCTGGGCGTGGTGTATGTGGCCAACGCCATCGCCTACGTGCTGCCCATGCGCGCCGATCTGGTGTTCTCGGCCACGTACTACAAGCGCACCAAGGGGCTGGAATATGTAAAAAGCGCCTCCATGGCGGCAGGCAACATTGTGTTCAGCGTCCTGTTTGCGCTCATCCAGATGCTGGCGGCGCTGGTGTGCACCGGCCTTCTGCAGGGCGTGTGGCCCCGTGCGCTGTGGCTGATCTGGCTGATCGGCGCGGCGTGCATGACGGTGTTTCTGGTGATGGCGCTGTGGTTCCGCGACCGCATGCCGGCGTTTCTCAGCCGCATCGCCATCGTGCGCCGCATCGTGGACGGTTTCTGCGACCTGCTTACGAACCGTGCGCTTCTGTGGCGGCTGCTGGTCTGCCTGATCGTCAACAACATTCTGCACCTGCTGTTGTACATCGCGTGCTTCCGCGGCATCGGCATGGAGGTCACCCTCTATCAGGCGCTGTTTTACAACAGCGTCAGCCGCATGCTGAGCCTGGTCGCCATCGTGCCGGGCAACATCGGCATTCAGCAGGCGGTGATGGGCGCAGCCGGCAGCCTGATGGGCGACGTGTTCCAAAACGGCGTTGCGGTATCGCTTTTGCAAAGCGCGGCGCTGATGATCGTCTACATCATCATGGGCGCGGCATTCGGCTGGCCTGTATGGAAGAAATATCAAAAAGGGAAGGCGTAAGCCCTCCCTTTTTTCATGCCGCCATCCGTCCGTGAATGCCGTCGATCATCTTGAGCACCTGCCGTTCCTCGCCGGTTTGCGCGTCGATATACACGCGGTACTCGCTGCCGTCATACAGCCCGGCGGCCTCCCAGCACAGGCATTCGCCGCTGCGATAGGGAATCACGCACAATCGCACAGCCGACACTTCCAGCCGAGGGCTGATTTTTTCCCGCGCCTCCGCCTCAGTCAGCGCAGGCGAAAGCGCCTCGCGCTGCGTGTGGTTCATCAGATAGTTGTTGCTCTCCACGCCCACCAGCTCGCCGGTGTCCATGCGCAGCTGCACCTTGATCAGGTCGGGATAGAGCAGCACGCCGTCCTGCACGGCCACAAAGTTGATGACCGCCAGTCCGTCGTACACCTGGTAGTGATTGGGCTCCATCTCGCCATAGCCGCGGCTTTTGAGAAACTGCTGCGCCTGCTGCGTGCATTCCTCCAGCGTGAGCAGCGGCTGAAAGCTGGCATGCTCCGGGATCATCCACAGCATCTGCCCGCCCTGTTTGGTGATATCGGCGTTGAGTACCGTGCCGTCCAAAAGCTGAAGGGTCACGCCCCAGCTTTCCAGCGCGCCGCCGGTGGAGGGCGCAGCCTGCGCCGACTGCACCCGGTCCGCCCCCACAAAATCACGGGCGATTTGAAGCGCCTGCTCCTGGGTGACCTGCTGCATCCCCAGCGCCTTGGGCGTGCCCATATGCCTTGCATCGGAAAACGCGCCGTCGTAGATCATGCTGGGATAGTCCATGCCGTTATCTGCATCCGTCGGTTGGTCATAAAAGGCGGATGGCTGCCACTGCGACGTGGCCGCCGCGCCGGTGAGCAGCACGCACTGGTCGCGCAGAGCCTGCATCTGCTCAAGCTCCGCCGGCTGCCACGTCTGCCCGGAGGCAGCCTTCAGCGCCAGCATCAGCGTGTACTCCGATACCTGATTGAGAAATTTCACCGTGTCCGCCGTCTGCGCATGGCTCTGCGGCAGCGCCGCCAGCGCGCTCACCGCCTGATCAGCCTGACGGCTGATGCCTGCGAGCAACTCCACGCGCGTGGCAATGTCGTCCGTCACGCCAAGCTTATCCATCTTCAGCGCGATCGCCTGCAGATGTTCCTGCCCCTCCAATGCGCGCTGGGTAAAAGCATCGTGCAGCAGCGCCTCATTTTGCTGCGCAACGGCCCAGCGATCCGCCGCTACAAGCACCGCCGCCGCGAGCGCCACGCCCAGCGCAGCATAAATCCAAACGTGTTTCTTCATGCCGTGCCTCCTCAGATGGCAAAGTTATGCTTGCCGATGGCCAGCTGCACGCTGCGCGTCCAAATCCAGCTGTTGGTGGCGGTCACGGGGTTGTAGTAGTACAGGCAGCCGCCGGTGGGGTCCCACCCGGCCAGCGCATCACGCGCGGCGCGCAGGCTGTCCTCATCCGGGGTGAGGTTGATCTGCCCGTCGGCCACGGCGTCAAATGCGCCCGCCTGATAGATGACCCCCGCGATGGTGTTGGGAAAGGACGAACTGCGCACGCGGTTGAGCACCACCGCCGCCACCGCTACCTTGCCCACATAGGGCTCGCCGCGCGCCTCGCCGTGCACCAGCCTGCCCAGCAGGTAGCTTTCGCTTTCATTGTAGCTGGCGGCGGCCACGTCGGCGCTCAGGCTCAGCCCCAGCGCCGTCGCGGTGGATTTGCCCACCACGCCGTCCACCTTCAGATTGTTTTTGCGCTGAAACTTCACCACGGCGTCGTAGGTCTCCTTGCCGAAAATGCCGTCGGCCGCGCCGCTCATATAGCCCCACTGCTTGAGCTTGAGCTGGATCTGCGTGACCATCGTGCCCTTGTCGCCCCACGCCACGGTCGCGGCCTCGGCCTGCGTAAAGAATACAAACAGCGCAAAGGTCACAAGCGCCAGCACCCACTGCCAGATTTTCTCCGCCCGCTGCATCCAATATTCCTCCTGATATGTGATGGTCACAGTCTGCCCCGTCACATGAAAAGCTATCCATTGATTTGCCAGGGAAAGGGGCGTATAATGGAAACCAGAGGGAGGGGTGCATATGCTGTTTGGTCTGATCATGCCAAAGCGCGACGCGGCTGCGTTTGAACAGCTGTGCGCGCCCTATTCGGGCATGGTGTACCGCCATTGCCTGCACATGCTCAAACATCCGCAGGACGCTGAGGACGCCGCGCAGGAAAGCATGCTGCGCGCATTCCGGGCGTTTTCGTCCTTCCATGGCGGCGGCGTGGCCACGTGGTTGTACCGCATTGCCCACAACACCTGTCTGGACGTGCTCAAAAGCGCTCATCACCGCCGCGAAAGCCTGCTGCCGGAGGATTTTGACGCGCCGGACGCATCCCCCACGCCGGAGGATGCCTATATGCAAAGCGATGAAAGTCAGCATTTGTGGCAGCTGGTACAGGAACTGCCGCTGCCGCAGCAGACGGTACTGAGCCTGTACTATGGCGAAAACATGAGCTACGACGCCATCGCCCGCGCAACGGGCATGCTGCCGGGCACGGTCAAAAGCCGTTTGAGCCGCGCCAAAGAGGCGCTGAAAGAAAAATTATCCGAAAATGGGAACCAGGCGGACCCTTCCGTCGTCTGTTCCAAATGAAAGGAGGCCAGCGCATGCAGGACCATTCCATCGACGAGGCGCTGAGCCGCCTGCATCACACCGCCGCGCCCGAGAGTTTTGAAACCGGCTGGCGCGCCGCGGTCAGACGGGAGGAAATTTTGAAAATGAGTGAAAAGAAAAAGAGCTTCAAACGCTTCTGGCGCATCGCCGTGCCTGCGCTGTGCGCGCTGGTGCTGGTCATCGGCGGCCTGCATGTGGGGCAGATGGATCAGCCCGCGGCTTCCATGCCATCCGACATGGTGATGATGTCGCGCAGCAGCAGCAAGCTGGCGTCCAATGCCAGCTATGATACTGTCTATGAAGAAGCCGCCTACGATACGGGCTATGCCATGACCTCCGGCAGCGCCGCAAGCACATACGGCAGCGCCGCAAGCACATACGGCAGCGCCGCGCCCGCAGCGCAGGAAAGCCGCAAGCTGGTGCGCACCGCCGACCTGTCCATCCGTACCACAGCTTTTGATCAGGCGCTGGAAAATGCCCAGACCCTGCTTGCCGACATGGGCGGCTATGTGGAAAGCCTGTACCAGTACGGCGAAACCACCCGCCGCATCAACCTGACCATGCGCGTGCCTTCTCCGAAGCTGGATGCATTCCTCTCCGGCGCAGAGGGCCTGGGCCGCGTGATCGACCGCAGCGAATCCACCACCGACATGACGACGCGCTATGTGGACAATCAGGCGAGGCTCAACACGCTGTACGCCAAGCGTGACCGCCTGAACGAACTGCTGCTGAAGGCCGAGGACGTGAGCGACCTCATCGAGATCGAATCCGCCATTGCCGATACCCAGTACCAGATCGACAGCTACGAATCCACCCAGCGCTCCATCGACAGTCAGGTTGACATGAGCGCCGTGACTCTCAACCTGATCGAAGAAAAGCCCGCTGATACCGCGCAGGCCGACGTGAGCCTGCTGGAGCGCATGCGCGCCGCCTTTGCCGCCTCCGTGGAATGGACGGGCGAGTTTGTGCGCGACGTGGCGGTGTTCATCGTGATGATCCTGCCTGTGGCCGTGCCCGTGGGCGTGATCGCGCTGGTGATCGTACTCATCCGCCGCCGCAAGAAAATGAAGGAGGTCTGACCCCCATGAAACGCCTTTCCGCCCTGCTTTTGGCCCTGATGCTGCTGTTTTCCTGCGCCCTTGCCGAAGAAGCCGCTTTGCCCGCCCCCACCGTGATCACCGCCAGCGGAAGCGCCACGCTGCCCCTTTCGGCTGACAGCGCCCTGATCACGCTGACGGTGCATGCCGCCGGTGAAACGCTGGCCGATGCGGAAAGCAGCGCTGCCGCCATGGTGGATGCGCTCACCGCCGCGCTGCTTGGCGCAGGCGCCGCCGAGAGCGACATTCAAAGCGCGCGCGGAGAGGTGCAGACCAACGCCCAGTACCACTACAACAAGGTCAGTTCTCCCCAGTGGACCGCCACCGGCTTTGATGTGGAATACATCCTTACCGTGGCGCTGCACGACGTAGGCCGCCTTGCTCAGCTGGTGGACGCCGTGCTGCTTTGCGAGGCAAACGTCAGCTACACCGTCACTCTGCGCTGCAGCCGCAGCGATGAAATCTACCGTCAGGCGCTGGCGCAGGCTGCGCAAAACGCCATGGAAAAGGCACGCACCCTCGCCGAAGCCTGCGGCTTTGCGGTGGAGAATGTCGTAAGCGTGACCGAGCTGCCTGCCGAGCAGACCAGCGAGCTGGAAGTCAGCGCCGCCGCCCAGGTGTGCCTGAACGTCAGATAAACGGAGGAAACCATGCGAAAGACGCTCTGCCTTGTGCTGACCGCCGTGCTTGCGCTGTGCGCCCTGTGTGCGCATGCCGACGGCGTTGGCCAGACCTACAAAGCCTTTGAAGCCAGCTACGCCGAAAACATCGTCTTTATCAACGAAAACACCGGCCGCATGCTTCTGCCCCACAACCTTACCAAGGACTACGATTCCCGCGCCAGGCGCTTCTACCGCATCCAGAGCGGCGCGCTGTCGATGGAGATGCACATGGACGACAGCGGCGAGCGCATCGCCACCTGCCTCATCACCCTCACAGCGCCTGCGGGCATGACCTACGGCGACGCGCAGTACCGCGACTTTGCCACCGCAGGCTACCACAGCTACGCGCTCATCATGGCCATGAGCGACGCTGCCACCGCCGCCGACCGCTACGGTCTGGTGGAGCAGGTGAACTGGGGCATCAAGCAGTACGGCGGCGCATTTGACACCGAATGCGGCGATTACCGCCTTACCTGCAAAAGCGAAAACGGCGTAGCCGCCATGCTTTTTGAAAACGCGCTGCTGGTGCCTCAAACGCCAGAACCGGCAGAACCCGCGCCCGAAATGGACATCATCGACGAGGACGCGCCTGAAGAAGAGGGCGATTCGCTCGCAGGCTGATTTTTCCATAACATAATACGATACAATACATTTCAAAGCGGGCTGCGGCCCGTTTTTTCAATGGAAGAATTGGCATGACTTTTGGAAAGAATTCGCACATTGCGTCTTGACATGTCGCGTCTGACCCCCTACAATATAGTGTGGACTTCCTTTCAGGCAATCCACACTACAGAATGGGAGACAGAAACGATGTCCTACGTAACCTTCGTTCCTCAGGCGCCCATCGGTGAGAGCGCCGATCCCGGCATTTTTGTTCAGGGTACCCACGTGCCCGCGCTGCTGGCAGAGCAGAGCGGCGTGTGGATCAAGACCGCCGGCAGCGCGATCCTGCTGCAGGACAGCTACCGACTTTCCAGCTGCGAAAACCCCATGTGGCTGGTAGTGGACGACGGCAATATTCTTTTCCAGCACCGCGATATGGAGGTGCCCCTCAAAAAGGGCGAATGCGCGGTGATCCCCGCCGGCACCGAGGGCTGCCTCATCCTCAAGGCCAAGGACACCCGCCTTTTGTGGCTGACGGTCGACGGCCCGCTGACCGAAAGCTTCATGCGTCAGATGAACGCATACAATCGCGTGCCTGCCAAGCAGGGCATGCTTCCCAGCATGGTCATCCTCATCCGGCAGATCGTGCAGGTGCTGGTGCGCCACACCGGTACCAGCGACGCCAGCTTCCAGCTGGAGCAGCTTTTGTGGGGCCTCATCGCCGCGCACAGCGGCCAGAGCGTTGCCACCAGCGCCACCCTCAGCCATGAGATCGCCCGCGTGGTCGACGCGCTGCGCGCCTGCCGCTACCGCGACGCCTTCTCTCTGGCCGACATGGCCGCCATCAGCCGCATGCCTGTGGAAACCTTCCGCAAGCGCTTCACCGCAGAGCTTGGCATTCCCCCGCTGGGCTACCTGCAGTTTTTGAAGATGGAGCGCGCCAAAACGCTTCTGCGCGATGGCATGAGCGTGCGCAACACCGGCGTGGAGATCGGCATGCCCGACCCCTACCACTTCTCCAAGCAGTTCAAGCGCATCGTGGGCATGAGCCCCACGGCCTACCTCAAGCATGTGGGCCGCGAGGACCACACCCCGCGCCTGACCCTCAACGACTGACACCATGGTTCCTGCGCGGGCCTTCCCCCGCGCCATCGATAACAAGGAGTGATTTTCTGTGATCCGTAAGATCGGTATTCTGACCAGCGGCGGCGACTCTCCCGGAATGAACGCGGCGGTTGTGGGCGTGGCCCGCTGCGCCGCAGCGCATGGCATTCAGCTGATGGGCATCAAGCGCGGCTACAACGGCCTGCTGGGCCTGAGCGAAAACCCCGAAGACGATATCGCGGCGCTGGATCTTGAAACCGTACTGGATATTGCCGACGGCCGTGGTACCTTCCTGCGTACCGCCCGCTGCGACGAATTCCGTCAGCCTGAAGTGCAGCGCCAGTGCGCGCAGAACCTGCGCAACCTGGGCATCGACGCGCTGGTTGTGTGCGGCGGCGACGGCTCCTTCAACGGCGCTCTGCGTCTGGCCGAGCTGGGCATCCCCTGCATCGGCATTCCCGGCACCATCGACAACGACCTGGGCTACACCGAGCGCACCCTCGGTTATGACTCCGCCGTCAACTGCTGCGTGGAGGCCGTGCGCGCCATCCGCGCCACCAGCCGCAGCCACGACCGTCCCGCCGTTGTGCAGGTCATGGGCCGTCATTGCGGCGATATCGCCATGAAGACCGCTATGGCCACCGGCGCCGAAATGATCGTTGTGCCCGAAATGCGCTGGGACGTTGACAAGGTGGCTGCGCGCCTCAACAATCTGGTTGCCCGCGGCAACACCCGCGCCACCCTCATCATCAGCGAAAACTGCTGGGACAACATGAAGGAGTTTGACTGGCGCAAGTTCCTCAACGACAACGGCAAGACCATCTATCCTCACGAGCCCATCAACGCCGAGCGCCTCGCCAGCATTCTCAAGCGCAAGTGCGGCGGCCTTGAGGTTCGCGCCACCGTGCTTGGCTACGTCCAGCGCGGCGTGCAGCCCACCGCTGAGGACAGCGCATTTGCCTTTGAAGCTGCCAACCTGGCCATCCAGCTGCTCAACCGCGGCGTGATCAACCAGGCCATCGGCATCCGTCACGGCCGCGTGTTCAACATGCCCATCGCCGACGCTCTGCTGATGAAGAAGCACTTCGACCGCGAGACCTACGACCTGATCAACTCGCTGTAATGCAAAGCACAAAACCGGCACAGCAAATGCTGTGCCGGTTTTTTCAATTCTTACATGCAACCCGAACGCCGCTGAACGGCGGCAGCTTTGTGCCCGGTTCATCCGTCTGTCCGCCGAAGCAGCGCCAGTCTGTGTGCAAAAGCAGCTTCCCGCTGCACGGCGGCATTTCTGCTTCCCTGTCTGAGAAATTGAACATCGCCAGCACTGTCTGCGAAGCGGCGGTTCGGGTATAGCCAAACAGGCATTTGTTGTCGCTTTTGCAGTCCAGCCATTGAAAACCTTCGTGGGTTTCGTCCGCTTCCCACAGGGCCGGATTTGCCAGATACAGGCTGTTGAGTTCGCTGATGTAACGATGAAAAGCCTGATGCGCACAAGAACAGCAGCGGCCCATCCGCTGAAATCACCTCTGTTGTTGTATCTCTACCCTTCGTGTGATAATATAAAAAAAGGCCGCATCCAATCTGACAAAAACACGGTGAAACAAAAATGGGATATGAATATATCGTTGTAACGCTTGCAGCAGCGCTCGCAGGCATTGGTACCGGCCTTGTTGGCCTCAGCGCAGCAACTGCAATGGTTCCCCTTCTGATCGTTCTGTGCCCTTCTTTTGGCGGCGAGCACGGGGCTTATATGGCCACGGCGATCGCGCTTGCAAGCGACATCCTCGGCTCAGCAGTCACCACGGGTGTTTATGCCAAAAACAAAAAGATCGATCTCAGGCACGGCTGGCTGATCGCAGCGTGCATCATCGGCATGTGCACGGTGGGCTCGGTCGCCGCTTATTTCACCCATCAGACGGTGCTGGGCGGTTTTTCGCTGTTTTTGTGCGTGGCCATTGGTATCCGCTTTCTTGTAAAGCCGGATTCAAAGGAACGGCCTGAAAAGGACGGCAAGGTCAGGCTGACGGCCCGGGAGATCGCAGTTTCCCTGTTTTTTGGGCTGACGATCGGTTTTGGCACAGGCTTCTTCGGATCGGGCGGCGGCATGATGATGCTGATCGTTTTTACTGCGATGCTTGGTTACGACCGCAAGACTGCCGTTGGCACCTCAACCTTCATTATGACCTTCACGGCGCTGATCGCTTCGGTCAGCCATATTCTCATCGAACCGGCGATCATTCTTGAATGCTGGGACTATCTTTTGATTGCCGTAGTGGTCGCCACAGCCTTTTCGCTCGTCAGCGCAAGGTTTGCCAACAGGGTCAACGCCAGAACCGTCGGGTCTGTTACCGGCGCCATATTGCTTGTGCTGGGTCTTTCCATGATCGTTATCAACAATGCCGACAGAATCAACATGACCTATCTGTTTGAATTTTTAAGGGTGCTGGGCATTTACATCGGCTGCATCGCAGCTTTGGCAGCGCTTCTGATCATCGTGCGCTTTACCATCACGGTTCCTGATTACATTTTCAGAAAGCTTTTGCACGTGGTGGCCTTTACGTCCATTTTGCCGCTTGCTTACAGCACAAACCTCTGGTGGATCGCTGTTGCAGTTGAGGTGTTTTTCCTTATTCTGATCGTCGCTGCGCTCCTGTTTTTTGAAAAGTTCTCCTTTTACAAGGGCCTGTTTGTGGAAAAAGCCCGGCACGAAGTGATCATCAGCTTTGTGACCCTGTTCAGCCTGATGGCGCTCATGCTGGCGGTATTCTGGGGCGCGCTTGGCGCTGAGCACAAGTATATCGCGGTGGCCGCGATCATGGCCTGGGGTCCCGGCGACGCCGCAGCAGCCATTGTGGGCAGGAACTTTGGCAAACACAAGCTGCAGGGAAAAATGATCGAAGGTGTGAAGTCGGCAGAAGGCAGCGTTGCAATGGCGATTGCATCCTTTGTGTGCGTTTTGCCGATATTGCTTTTGTTGTCGGGCCACTCGTGGTATATATCCCTGGCGTTTTCGCTGATCATTGCCCCTGTTGCATCCCTCACCGAGCTGTTTACCAAAAAAGGCTGGGATACCATCACCGTGCCGGTTGTTTCCGCGCTTGTATTATGTATCTCCTTGCTTTGGGGCTGACGGAATCGCCCAAGCAGCCATAAAAGCCAGACTGTTTTTTGCAGTCTGGCTTTTATTTTATGTCATCGCCGCGCAGTGCGCAGGCGTTGTTTTTTTTGGCGCGCCCGGAAGCGAAGGGAGCCCGGCACAAATAATCGCCGGCTGCGTACCGTCGGTCAAGAGAGAGGAGAACCGTTCATCTTACGTAAGAGCATCCCTTTGCGCCGCTTCCGCGCGCATTTGTCTTTTTCGACAATATCACTATACCATTCATATGTGGACAAACCGTGACCATCAGGCAAACAAACAGCGAAAACAAATCACCTGAGCACAACGCCGTCGTCGCCGAACTTGCAGCGCAGGTGCATCAGCACATTGTCCGACGCACTGCTCCAGTAGCGGCGGCTGAGCAGCAGCGCAATGCCTTCGTCCTGAATTTTGACGTATACCGGCACGTCGCCGGGATAGGCCTCGCATTCGTCCTTCACCGGCTCCAGATCGGCGCGGGTGGGCAGCAGCAGATACAGCTTTTTGGGCGCCTGCTTGGCCAGCTGCGCATCGGTCAGCTGGGGCTGAGGCGCTGCGGCTGCAGCCTGACGGGCTTCGCGCGCCTTTTCCTGATCGGCCTTCATTTCACTCACGGGCTTGGTGTGCACCTTCACGCCGTTGCGGTCAAGGGGGCGCAGGCTGTCGACCAGAATTTTGGGGTCTTCATCGTCGCGGATGGACAGCTTGCCTTCGATAATGACGAGGCTGTCAACGTCCATCATGAAGGCGTAGCGCTCGTATACCTTGGGGAAGGCCAGACCCTCGATCTGCCCGGTCAGATCCTCCAGCGCCAGCACGCCCATCATGGCGCCCTTCTTGGTCACCTTGTTTTTGGCCATGGTCAGGATGCCCGCCATGGTCACCTGCAGGCCGTCAAAATTCTGCGTTTCGCTTTCGGCCATTTCCTGCACGTCGGCAGCGGTGGTAAAGCCGGTGCGAAGCAGGTCGGCCACTTCATCCAGGGGATGGCCGGTGATGTACACGCCGGTCATTTCGCGTTCCATGTTAAGCAGAGCCTTGTGCGGATATTCCTCCATGGGCGGCACCTCAAACATTACGCCTGCGGTCACCGGGCCGCCGCCGCTCATTTCAAGGTCGAACAGGCTCAACTGCCCGGCCACGTTGTTGCGGCGCTTGATGGCCGCGTCGTCCATGAGGGGCTCGTGGATATAGAGCAGCTGCTGGCGGTTGTAGCCCAGCCGGTCGAACGCACCGGCCTTGATGAGGCTTTCGACCGTGCGCTTGTTGAGCGCGTCGCCGCTGCAGCGTTCCACAAAGTCAAAAATGTTGGTGAATGCGCCCTTGGCGCGCTCGCGCTCAATCAGCTCCACCGCGCCGCGGCCCACGTTTTTCACCCCGCCCAGGCCAAAGCGGATGCCGGGTTTGCCGTCCTCGCCCCGGTCGACGGAGAAGCGCCACTGGCTCTTGTTCACGTCCGGCGGCAGGATGGGAATGCCGTTCTGACGGCAGTACTGCACATAGCCTGCGATCTTGGGAGTGTTGTCGAGCATGCTGTTCATGAGCGCTGCCATGAAGGGCACCGGATGATGCCTTTTCAGCCACCCCGTCTGCACAGCCACGAGGGCGTAGGCCGCCGCGTGGCTTTTATTGAAGGCGTAGCTGGCAAAGGCGCTCATCTCGTCATAGATGGCCTCGGCAGCTTCCTGCGGCACGCCGCGGCGCACTGCGCCGTCAATGACCACATTGCCGTTTTCATCGGTCATGCCGTGCACGAAGTATTCGCGCTCCTGCGCCATCACGTCTTTCTTCTTTTTGGCCATAGCGCGGCGCATCAGGTCGCTGCGGCCCAGCGAATAACCGGCAAGGTCGCGCACGATCTGCATCACCTGCTCCTGATACACCATGCAGCCGTAGGTCACGTCGAGGATGGGCTTCAAAAGCGGCGTTTTGTATTTGACGGTGGACGGATCATGCTTGCCCGCGATATAGCGCGGGATGGACTCCATCGGGCCCGGGCGGTAGAGCGAAATGGCAGCGATGACGTCCTCAAAGCACTCAGGCTTCATGCTCTGCAAAAACACGCGCATGCCGCCTGATTCCAGCTGGAACACGCCGTCGGTATCGCCGGAGGAGATCATTTTGTACACTTCCGCATCGTCTGTGGGGATGTCCTCCGGGCGGATGTCGACGCCGGTCTCTTTCATCATGGCCAACGTGTCGCGGATGACGGTGAGCGTGCGCAGGCCCAGAAAGTCCATCTTGAGCAGGCCCAGCCGCTCCAGCGTGCCCATGGGATACTGCGTGGTGATGACCTCGTCGTTTAACTGCAGCGGCACATATTCGGTGACCGGCTTTGCGGTGATCAATACGCCCGCCGCGTGGGTGCTGGCGTGGCGCGGCATGCCCTCCAGCGTACGGCTCATGTCATACAGCCGCTGGATCTGCGGGTCGCTTTCCACCAGTTCGCGCAGCTGGGGGCTGACGTCCATGGCCTTTTCAAGGGTCATGTCCAGTGCAAAGGGAATGGCCTTGGCCACCTGATCCACGCTTGCATAGCTCATGCCCAGCACGCGGCCCACATCGCGCACCACAGCCTTGGCCTTCATGGTACCAAAGGTGATGATCTGGCTGACGTGATCGTGCCCGTACTTGCGCGCCACATAGTCGATGACCTCCTGACGGCGCTCGTAGCAGAAGTCGATGTCCAGGTCGGGCATGGACATGCGCTCAGGGTTCAGGAAGCGTTCAAACAGCAGGTTGTACTTGAGGGGATCCAGCATGGTGATGGAAAGCGTATACGCCACAATGCTGCCTGCGCCGCTGCCGCGGCCGGGGCCCACCATGATGCCGTTGCGCTTGGCATAGTGGATGAAGTCCCACACGATGAGGAAGTAGTCCACATAACCCATCTGGCTGATCATGTCCAGCTCGTACTGAAGGCGGGTGCGCGGCTCGCTGGCAGGATCGTCCGCCTGCGCGGGATACAGGCGGCGCAGGCCCTCCATGCACAGGCGGGTGAGCATTTCCAGCGCCGTTTCGCCGGTTTCGATGGGATAGTGCGGCAGGTGCAGGGTGCCGAAGTCAAACGTCACATGGCACCGTTCAGCGATCTTCTGCGCGTTATCCACTGCCTCCTGACAGTCGGAAAACAACAGCCGCATCTCACGCTCGCCCTTCACATAGAGTTCCTCGGTCTCCATGCGCATACGGCTTTCATCCTGCAGGGTTTTGCCGGTCTGGATGCACATAAGCACTTCCTGCGCCTGCGCGTCCTCGCGGTAGAGATAGTGGCAGTCGTTGGTGGCCACAAGCGGCGCGCCGGTCTCCATGGCCAGGCGCTTTAATTTGGGCAGCACCAGCTTTTCATCGCGGATGCCGTGATCCATGATCTCAATATAAAAGTTGTCCCTGCCGAAAATGCGCTGCATATTGGCCACGTACTGGCGCGCCTCGTCCGGGCGGCCCTGCATGAGCAGCTTGGGCAGATCGCCGCTTAAGCACGCCGACAGGCAGATGAGGCCCTCGCTGTGCTCTTCCAGCAGCTTGTAGTCGATGCGGGGGCGGTAGTAAAAGCCCTCCGTAAAACCGGCAGACACGAGCTTTACAAGGTTACGGTAGCCGGTGTTGTTTTCGCAAAGCAAAATCAGGTGGCTGTATTCGCGCGCCGCGCCATGCTTTTCAAACCGGTCGGGGCAGATATATACCTCGCAGCCGATCACCGGCGTGATGCCGTTTTTCTGGCATTCATTATAAAAGTCGATCACGCCGTACATCACGCCGTGGTCGGTGATGGCGGCATGGGTCTGCCCCAGTTCCTTCAGGCGCTTGACAAGCGGGCCGATCCGGTTTGCGCCGTCCAGCAGGCTGTATTCGGTGTGCAGATGCAGGTGGGTGAAGGACATGAGCGGCCTCCTTGGCAGTTGATTCTTTGTTTATTATAGCATATACCGCCCATGAAAAACTTTTTTCAAAAAACTTTTGAAAAGGGGTTGACATTCCCATAGGGTGGTGCTATTATACTATCGTGTTAGCGCACTAAAGCGATAACACGATAAGAAACAAAAATTTTTAGGAGGAAACAACAATGATGAAGAAACTGTTCGCCGCTGTACTGGTACTGATGATGATGGTGTGCGGTTTCGCTCATGCTGAAGATAATTCCGTGCAGGCCATCCTTGACAAGGGCACCTTTATCCTCGGCCTGGACGACAGCTTCCCCCCCATGGGCTTCCGTGATGAAAACAACGAGATCGTCGGCTTCGACATCGACGTGGCCAAGGCCGTCGCCGCCAAGCTGGGCGTGGAATTCGTGGCGCAGCCCATCGCCTGGGACGCCAAGGAACTGGAACTGAACTCCGGCAACATCGACTGCATCTGGAACGGCATGTCCATCACCCCCGAGCGTGAGGCTTCCATGGCCATGAGCTTCCCCTACCTGAACAACCAGATGGTGTTCTACGTCAAGGCCGACAGCGGCATCAAGGCTGCCGAGGATCTGGCTGGCAAGAGCGTTGCCGTGCAGAACGGCTCCTACGCTGAAGAGCTGCTCAACGGCGACTTCGCCGACATGGCCGCCACCTTCTCCGAGGTTCTGGGCTACGACGAGTACCTCACCGCTCTGATGGACCTGCAGACCGGCGGCTGCGACGCGGTGCTTGTCGACCTGGTGGTTGGCGAATACAAGGTCAGCGGCATGGGCGCTACCGACCTGGTTGCCGGCTTTGCTCTGGCTGACGACAACTACGGCATCGGCTTCCGCAAGGACGATGTGGCTCTGCGCGACAAGGTGCAGGAACTGCTCATCGAAATGAAGGCCGACGGCAGCCTGGCTGAGATCTGCAAGAAGTGGTTCACCGACGACATCACCGTCGTGCCCGCCAAGTAAGCAAAGGATAGCAACATAACGCCGGGGGTCAGTTTTGACCCCCGGCTCGTTTGGCGCTATGAGAAAGGAAAACCCCACATGACCATCAAGTTCTTCAACAACCCTGAAAAGCTGTGGAAGCTGGTAACCCTCATGATCGACGGCGCCGGCACCACGCTGAGCATCTTCTTCCTCACGCTGCTTCTCAGCGTGCCGCTTGGTATGCTGGTGGCGCTTGGCCGCATGAGCAAAAAAAGCGTGATCCGCGGCCCCATCAGCCTTTACATCTACATTATGCGCTCTACCCCGCTGATGCTGCAGATCATGTTCATCTATTTCCTGCTGCCCATGATCCTGCCCTTCCGCGTGGACCGTTTCTGGGCGGTCATCTTCTCCTTTGTCATCAACTACGCCGCTTATTTTGCCGAAATCTTCCGTTCCGGCATCCAGTCCATCCCGCAGGGCCAGTACGAGGCCGCGAAGGTGCTGGGCTATACCAAAATGCAGACCTTCTTCCGCATCATTCTGCCGCAGGTCGTCAAGCGCGTGCTGCTGCCTGTATGCAACGAGATCATCACCCTCATCAAGGATACCGCGCTTGCCTCCACCGTGGCCGTGGTCGACCTGATGACCGTTGCCAAAAAGCAGGTTTCTTCGTCGTCTTCCATCGAGCCGTACCTGGTGGCCATCATCATGTACCTCATTTTGAACGGCGTGGCCGAACAGCTGTGCAAGCTGGCTGAAAAGAAAATGGACTACTACCGCTAAGAAAGGAGATTTCCCCCGCATGCTTACCGCAACGAATATTCACAAGGGTTTTAACGGTCTGGGCGTACTGAAGGGCATCTCCATGACCGTCAACAAAGGCGAAGTGGTGGCCCTCATCGGCCCCAGCGGCAGCGGCAAGAGCACCTTCCTGCGCTGCCTCAACCAGCTGGAAACCGTCGACAGCGGCGAGATCCGCCTGGAGGACCTCACCATGTGCTCCATGCAGGACGGCAAGCTGACCTATGCCGACGAAGCCACCCTGCGCCAGATCACCCTGCGCATGGGCATGGTATTTCAGCAGTTCAACCTCTTCCCTCATATGAGCGTGCTGCAAAACATCATCGACGCACCCGTGCGCGTGAAGAAAATGCCCAAAGAGCAGGCCATCGAAAAGGCAAAAGCCCTGCTTGCCAAGGTAGGCCTGTCCGACAAGGCCGACCAGTACCCCTTCCAGCTTTCCGGCGGCCAGCAGCAGCGCGTGGCCATCGCCCGCGCGCTTTGCATGGACCCCGAGATCCTCTGCTTTGACGAGCCTACCTCCGCCCTTGACCCGGAGCTGACTCACGAGGTGCTCGCCGTCATGCGCGACCTGGCCAAAGAGGACATGACCATGATGGTCGTCACCCACGAAATGAGCTTCGCCCGTGACGTGGCTGACCGCGTTGTATTCATGGAAGGCGGCGTCATCGTTGAGGAAGGCCCGCCCCAGCAGCTGTTCAACTCGGAAAACCCGAGAACGAAGCAGTTTATTGGCGGGTATTGAGTGTGTGCGAGAGGGGCGCTTCTTTTGCAAAAGAAGCGCCCCTCTCACGCTGTTCCCGAAGAAAACGGCTTTGGATTGACTTTTACATCCAGCGAAGGTATCATTAGCTTATTCCTTGCGAAAGAAGGCTTTTTTCCATGAATGAGATTGATCTTGTGGTGAAAATCGGCAGCATGGCGCTCATCCAGAAGGCCGAAAACGAGATTGACTACAATATTTTTCAGCGTCTGGGCGGCGACCTGCGCCCCGGCATGATTCTTGTTACCAGCGGCGCGGCGGAGATCGGCCGTCTGGACTACATGCACCGCGCCGGTCACGAGCTGGGCGGCATCACCGAGGAGGACAAGGCCGACTACGCCGCGCAGGGCCAGACCATCCTGATGAACACCTACCGCCAGTTTGTGCGGCCTGAACACGGCATTCGTCAGGTGCTGGTGGAGCACAACCATTTTAACGATCCCCTGCGCCGCGAGCACATCCGCCGTCTGCTCACCCGCGCTGCCGGGCAGGGCGTGATACCCATCATCAACTACAACGACCCCGTCAGCGACGAGGAAGTGCGCAAGATGGAGCTGGCCAGCCGCCGCGCCGAGGGCGCAGAGGTGGTTGAATGCGTTGACAACGACGAGACCGCTGAAGTGGTTGCCAGTCTGGTGGGCGCGAAGAACCTGATTCTGCTCACCTCCACCGAGGGCATTTACCTTGACCGCGACGATCCCTCCACGCTGGTGAAGCTGGTGAGCGGTTCCACGCTTGCGGAGGTGCGCACCAAAGTCAGCGAGCTCATGGGCCACTGCAGCGGCGCCAGCCGCAAGGGCGCAAACGGCGCGCGCGCCAAGCTGGCCTTTGCCCTGCGCGCTGTGGAGCACGGCACCAACGTGATCATCGGCCATGCGCGCTACCACATTGCCGACCTGCTGGCCGGCCGCGTGCCCTGCACCCGTCTGGGCGTGAATGTGGAGGAAAACGCATGAGTCAGGCCATGTGGACGGCTGCGACCGTCATCGCCGTGCTGGGGGTCGTGCTGTTTGGCATGATCCTGCTGAAGCTGCATAAACAGATAAAGAAGCAGGACGAAACGTATCAGCCCCTGCAGCTGCGTTTTCGCTACGCCGCATCCGACGCGTATGACGCCCCTGCCGACCGCCGTTTCAGCTGGCTGTTTGCGCTCATGCTGTTTTACGCAGCGCTGGCCATGGCGGTGGTGGAGCACAATGCGGCGGCTGCCGCATGGCTGCGGCATGCCATGTACGCTTTCACCGGGCTTGCATGTTTTGCAGGCCTTGCGGAAACACTGCTTCTGCTGGCCCGCAAAGCAAAGGCTGCATCCGCATGCGGGCTGATCAAGTGGGGCTTCTTCGCCCTGTGGACGGCATGCATGTTCCTGGGGCTGTTCCTCAGGGGCTGGGCTCTGTAAGCAAGGAGGTTTCGACATGTACCGCATCGCTGATCTGTACGATTTAACTCACACGCAGGCGGCGGATTATCTGCGCCGGTTTGAGTACCCCTGGCAGGCGCTTGCAGGCGTCAACCAGCTGATCCTCGATCTGGGTGCACAGCTGGGCGACGATTACTGCGAGGTTTCGCCTCAGGTGTGGGTGCATCAAACGGCACAGGTCGCGCCTTCGGCTCATCTTGGCGCGCCGTGCATCATCGGACCTGAGACCGAGGTGCGCCACTGCGCGTTCATCCGCGGTGCGGCGCTGGTGGGCGCGGGCTGCGTGGTGGGCAACAGCGTGGAACTGAAAAACGTGATCCTGTTTGACAAGGTACAGGTGCCCCACTTCAACTATGTGGGCGACAGCATTCTGGGGTACAAATCGCACATGGGCGCGGGAGCGGTGACGTCCAACGTCAAAAGCGATAAAACCCCCATCGCTGTACGCTGTGGGAACGAAACCATCGAAACCGGGCGCACCAAAATGGGCGCGATGCTGGGCGACCGTGTGGAAGTGGGCTGCAACAGCGTATTAAACCCCGGCACCATCATCGGGCGGGATTCGAATGTATATCCCCTCTCGTGCGTGCGCGGCACAGTGCCTGAACGCTGCATTTACAAAACCGGCGGCGTGATCGTGGAAAAAAGAGCATAAAAGAACACCGGCTGGTTTACTGTGACCAGCCGGTGATTTGTTTTTATGTTCAGATCGCCCAGTTGCCGTTGCGGAACACAGGCACCACGTTGCCGTCCTTATCGATGGCGTCGATCTCCATGTCCTCGGTGCCGATCATGAAGTCCACATGGATCATGCTCTCGTTGATGCCCATTTCATGACATTCTTCCAGAGAGTAATTGCCATAGTCCTTAATGCTGTCGATGAAGCCGCGGCCCAGCGCCAGGTGGCAGGCGGCGTTTTCATCAAACAGGGTGTTGTAGAACAGGATGCCGCTGTTGCGGATGGGGCTGTCGTAGGGCACGAGCGCGCACTCGCCAAGATAGGCCGCGCCCTCGTCCATGCCCACCATCTGGCGCAGCAGCTCCTCGCCCTTTTCAGCCTTTACTTCCACCACCTTGCCGCCTTCAAAGCGCACGCTGAAGTTTTCGATCAGCTGGCCCTCGTAGCTCAGCGGCATGCTGGCATACACAATGCCCTCGGCCTTGCCGCGCATGGGCGAGATGAACACTTCCTCGCTGGGGATGTTGGGGTTGAAGAAATGGCCGGTCAGGCTGGTTTCGCCGCCGCCGCGCCACTCGGCCTGCGGAATCATGCCAACGCTGAAGTCGGTGCCGTTGCCGGCGCGGTAGCGCAGCTCCTTCACACCCAGATCGTTGAGATATTTGCACTTGGCCTCCAGATCGGCGTTATGGTCGCGCCAGGCCTGCATGGGGTCGTCGGTCACGCGGGAGCACTGCAGAATGACCTCCCACAGTTTTTCCACAGCACGGGCGGGGCTTACATCCGGGAACACCTTTTTGGCCCAGGCCTTACCCGGCACAGCGGCAATGCACCACTGGTACCTGCCCTCCATCTGGTCGCGGTAGGGCTTGAGCACCTTATAGCGGCCCTGACGGCCCTTGGCCATCTTTTGGATGTTCACACCCTTGAGGCCATCGGGATCCTCGCTGTCCAGATAGATGCGGCAGGGCAGCACGTCGATATAGTGCTGGAACTTTTCCTCTTCCCACTTTTCCACGTGGCCGAGGGTTTTTACGCTCTGGTGGCGTACATGCAGCTTTTCAAGCGGCTGGTACTCCCAGTCCACGATCACCTTGCCCGCGCCCGCGCGGTAGCATTCCTCCACCAGCATCTTTACAAACTCAGGCTGATCCAGCCCGGCCAGGATCATGACCTCCTGCCCTTTTTCGATATTTACGCCGGTACGGGCGATGAGCTTGGCGTAGCTGCGCAGAATGGTTTTTTTCATTGTTTTTCCCTCCCGAAAATTGCCTTTTCAGGCATAGAACGATTATAATGGATTCAGAATGGAATGTATACAGAAATTTCAGATAAAAAGCAGTTTTTGGGGGATTGACATTCCAAAACACCGCTGGTAAAATAGCCGAAATCCAAAGACAAGAAAGGGTGGAAAGACCAATGCTGGAAGACAACATTCGTACGGGTCTTACTTTTGACGACGTGCTGCTGGTACCCCGCGCAAGCGATGTGCTGCCCCGTGATGTGGACACCTCGACCATTCTGGCCCCGGGGATCAGGCTGAATGTTCCCATGCTGAGCGCCGCCATGGACACCGTGACCGACGGCCGTCTGGCCATCGCCATGGCCCGTGAAGGCGGCCTGGGCATCATCCACAAGAACATGTCCATTGAGGAGCAGGCCACGCAGGTGGACAAGGTCAAGCGCAGCGAGCATGGCGTGATCACCGACCCGTTCTTCCTCTCGCCCGACCACCTTATCCGCGATGCCGAGGTCCTCATGGCCAGGTACCGCATTTCCGGCGTGCCCATCACCCGCGGCAAAAAGCTGGTGGGCATCCTCACCAACCGCGACCTGCGCTTTGAAACCGACGAGACCCGCCGCATTGAGGAGGTCATGACCTCCAAAAACCTCGTTACCGCGCCTGTTGGCACCACGCTTGAAGAGGCCAAGGCCATCCTTGCCGCTCACCGCATCGAAAAGCTGCCCATCGTCAACGATGATTTTGAGCTTTGCGGCCTGATCACCATCAAGGATATTGAAAAGGCCACCAAGTACCCCAACTCCGCCAAGGACAGCAAGGGCCGTCTTTTGTGCGGTGCTGCCATCGGCATCACCAAGGACGCCATGCTGCGCGTGGAAGCCCTTGTGAAGGCTCAGGTGGACCTGGTGTCCCTCGACAGCGCGCACGGCCACAACGTGGGCGTAATCGAAAAGGTGAAGGAGATCCGCGCGGCCTATCCCAACCTGCCCATCATCGCCGGCAACGTTGCCACTGCCGCCGCCACCCGCGACCTTATCGAGGCCGGCGCAAGCTGCATCAAGGTGGGCATCGGCCCCGGCTCCATCTGCACCACCCGCGTGGTTGCCGGCATCGGTGTGCCTCAGCTGACTGCTGTGGCCGATTGTGCCAGGGAAGCCGACAAGTATGGCATTCCCGTCATTGCCGACGGCGGCATCAAGTACTCCGGCGACATTCCCAAGGCCATTGGCGCCGGCGCCAGCGCCGTTATGCTGGGCAGCCTGCTGGCCGGCGTGGAGGAAAGCCCCGGAGCCGTTGAAATTTACCAGGGCCGCAGCTTCAAGGTATACCGCGGCATGGGCTCCATGGGCGCGATGGAACAGGCGCAGGGCTCCAGCGACCGCTACTTCCAGGAGAAGAACAAGAAGCTCGTTCCCGAAGGCGTGGAAGGCCGCGTGCCCTACAAGGGCGTTCTGGCCGACACCATCTATCAGCTCGTGGGCGGCCTGCGCGCCAGCATGGGCTACTGCGGCACTCCCGATATCGAATCTCTGCGCAAAAATGCCGAGTTCATCCGCATCACCGGCGCAGGTCTGCAGGAGAGCCATCCCCACGACATTCAAATCACCAAAGAAAGCCCGAACTACTCCCGCATGGATTAAGCGCGGTGCGCTTAACCCCGGACTGCCGCCCCTTTTGGGGCGGCAGATCTTTTTTGGTTTGGGGCTACTGCTCAGACCGCCGCTCCCCGCACCTGCGGTGGGCGAATGTAGCGGTACAGGTGCTCCGCGCAGCGGGGTCGCGGCTCGCTTAGCTTCATTTGTTCCTTGCCCAACCCGCCTCAAAGGTAAAGACCCCTTGCTGGGGTCCGGGGCTTTGCCCCGGCGAAGGAGGGGGTAAGGGAGTCCAGAGGGGGTGGGGGAACCTCGACGTTCCCCCTCCTCCTCTGGCCCGAGCGGAGCGGAAGAGAATCCTAAGCGCAGCTTAGAAAAATCAACGGGCTGAGGCAACTTGCCTCACAAAGCGGCGCGTCAGCTGCCGCCGTCAGTAACTAAGCCGCTTGGCTTGGCCCATAGGTACAATCCCTCAGTCAGCTTCGCTGACACCTCCCCCTGTAACACTTGCAAATCCTCCCATTCCCGGGAATCTCCCCCGCCCTCCCGTCGTTTCATTGGTATCACCCTTCTGAAAGGAGCTACCAAAGATGCGAAAAATCATCCTGTTTTCCCTGCTGCTCGCCCTCGCTGTGACAGGCGCAGCCGCCCACCCCTCCTACCTGATGACCAAGGAAGAAATGACTGCTATCTGGCAGGAGAGCTTCGACCGTATGCAAACCACGGGCGCAATCAACCTCAAAACCATGGATGACCTGCCCGCCTTCGAAGAGGAGTATACCGCCAATACCGGCCGCGAACGCAAGGATGACCTCGTGTTCAGCTCGCTGCCCATGGAGGGCGATATGCCCTATGACGAGGCGCTGGCCTACGCAAGAAAGCTCATCCTCGACAAGTTTGGCACGCCTGAAGAAGAGCTGGACGCCATGGGCGTGTATCCGCGGCTGATCGACCATATTTACCGCGATCATGAAAGCGAATGGGAGTTCTACTTTACGCCCCGTACCCATACCGATATCGAACTCGATCATGACTACGAGGGTCAGGGCGAATATCGTGTCACCTTCGGCGCGCAGACCGGCACGGTGGAATACGTCAACTGGTACATCGACCAGTTCTTCCCCGATTACGCCCAGCGCACCTGGGACGTAGGCTATCAGCAGTATGTGTATGACCGTGCTGGACGGCAGGATTTCTTTACCCAGCCGGTCGAAAAGCAGGCGCATTTCATCACCCTGTTTGAACAGGCCGGGTTTGATACCTCCGCCCTCAAACGCACCGATGAAGAACTGCTGCAGCTGCTGGAGCTGGATCTGCTGTTCAGCGAGCCGGAGGAGAATCTGCTCAGCTCGGACGATGCGCTTGTGCAGACCGCACTGACCGCGCTGGAAAAACACACCGGCTTGACCAGAGAGTTTTTGCAGAAGTACAGCTTCTGCGCGCTGTATTCGCCCATGCAGCGCGAAACCACTGATATCTGCATTGCGTATAACTATAACGATGAGTCCAACAAGTACAAAACCGGCGAACTGAACCACTATAACGGCCTGCTGTACAGCTATGCCATCCGCATCGGCATCTATATGGTGTGCATCGACCCCGCTACCGGCGAGGCGGTGCGCGTGGCGCATCTGCCGCGCGAAACTGCGGGCGACGCGCCCGAAGGCGATCTGCTGCTGCAGCGCGCCGACTGGACGGCAGCGGATGCGGCTGAATTTGATGACGCCTTCACCCGCCTGACAGCCCTTGTTGCACCCATGCTGGACACCGATCAGCCCGACGTGCCTGCGCTGCATGTAGCGGCGGATACCTTCATGCGCTCCATCGGCGGCGATGAAAAGCTGTACTCCGCGCGCGGCGAGCAGCCCACCGACATCGGCCTGACGGAGGCTGCGCGCATCATGAGCGAGGCCGTCTGTCAGGTCACCGGCCTCACTGCGGACGAACTGGCCGCGGCCTATACCTGCGAAGCCTATTATTCACTGGACGGCACCTATCAGGCCTATTATTTCACGCCCGATCTGACAAAAGCGGGCTACTTTGCCTGCGTCGACGCCGAAACCGGCGAGCTGCTCATGTGTGAGGAATCGCAGGGAAACGGTTAACAGCGTATCCAAAAACAGCCCCGTCTCTTTTCGAGTTGTTTTGTCAAGGGTGTTTTATCTTTTTTTCAAAGAGTGAGCAAAGACAAAGTACGCTCGAATGGATGGTTTAGAACAAGAACATCCAGCGTGGTAAGGTCAGGATCGTCGATGCCTTCCCACATGGAGTATACATAGATGGTCAGCGTCTTCGGCATTGTACCCGTCCCAAGGAACGGGTGCGTGAAACTGGTACTACCGTGCGGGGAGGATTCACAAGAAACAATTCTTCTTCGATGAGCAAACGAGCATCCGGCGTTTGGATGCTCGTTTTCATATAGATTAGTCTGCTCGACGAATTGGCATCAGTTTACTTCTCTTTACAAAACAACTCAACCGCCATTAGGATCAAGCCAAGCACAATAAACACAACAGAAATGACAAACAGACAAGCTAAATCCATCTCAATAACAGTTGACCATAATCTACCGAGTTTGGTGTCCCAAGAGGTAACGAGATTGCTTCCTGCAAGAAAAACAATCGCTAACGCCCATATGCTGCCTATGAGTGAGATGAACCCACCTATCAATGCTCTTTTCATACAATCACACTCCTCATCAAATTCAGGTTTATAGTGTTCAAACTATTCAACCATAGTACCAATATAGAGCGTATCTGATGTTTTCCCAGTTGCAACCAGTTGTTTTGTGTCCGTCAGAAAGAAATTCGTATATACAGCATTGACCAGCACTTCGATAACGAAAATGTCTTTTCCATAAGAATGCCTCCTGATGTAGTTCTCGTATAGTAATACGAATTTGGAGGCATTTTCGTGACAAATCTTATAGAGTTATTTTAAAAAAACTGTAGACTGCTGGTGATTTTGTCACAAATTCTTGGTGCTTATCGTTTACTAAGCAAGGAGGTGCTGTGATAATGAAACAGCTTTTTATTAAAATTTTCTTGTGCATGATGATTCTTACGATACTCTGTATGGGTACTGCATTTGCGGATCGGTTCAGAGATACCTATGTAGAGGAACCGCCTGTAGAGGTTCTTCTGCATATTCAGAACAACTACGCTGGTTATTTGATGGAAGACTACATCACCATCAGCGGTACATCCAAGGGCGATTACGGCTTTGCCCTGATTTCCCTGAATGGAAGCCGTATTCTCTTGGGCTATCACGATAACGGTGATGGCATGAAATACTGGATGCGGAATGCAGATGCTGTTCCGCAGGGCGACGGCTATGTATACTTTGATCGTCATATGGCAGGCAAGTCCATCAGCCAGGGGAATACCAATGACGAGTACAGCAACGCCTTGGGCTTCGATGTGATCCGTATTGATAAGGAGCATGAGGAATACTGGATGCAGACCGTATCCTACCACTGGCGTAGTGGAAGCTTCCAGCTCTATGCCTATATGGATCGTCGTAACGGCAACTGCGAGCGAGCCTATGTGACGGACAGCGGTGTAAGTTACTATAACTTTACTGAGTCGAAGAAGCTTGGCCGTGTGGCTGGCACAGTACAGCGGAATTTGCGCTATGTGTCTTTTGACGCTCTGCCTAAAACCCGCGCACAGGCGAAGAAGGTGCTGAGCGTTGCTCCTGATATCCCGCGCGGCGAGCTTTCCGCGCAAAGCATCAAGTTCACCGGTGGCAAGAAGTATGAGGTCTATCAGGGGCCTGGCGTGGGCTACGGCCGCAGCGGGAATGGTAAGGCCGCTGTCAGCACTAACGACTGGATTCAGGTCTTCGGCAAGGAAGATGGCTGGATCATGATCCAGTATGACATCACCAGCGATCATATGCGTATCGGCTGGATTCGTGAAAGTGCGCTGCCCAGCAACGCCCAGGTGTCAACGCTGAATTTCTCTCCTATGGCAGCATATACGACTCGCAGTGTCTCTGTGACGGACGATCCGCTGTTCAGCGAAAAGTCTGTGCTGACTTTGCCGCAGGGTGCATGGGTTGAATGGCTCGCGACCATGGGTGAATGGGCCTATATTGAAAGCAGCACCGGCGACCTGATTCGTGGTTTTGTCCCCAAGAGCGCACTGACGTCGGATGTGGTGTTCCATCTGGAGAATCATCCTGATGCGAGCCTGCAGCGTTATCCTCTCAGGGGAACCCTGACGATCACCAACTCTGGCCGGATTACGCTTTCAATCACGACTGCAGCATGTACTGCGAATGGTCAGCAGGCAGCTTCGTTCGCCCTCTACGATGTTACGACTGGTCGCAAGATCGTCACCGCTTCGCAGGCTGCGGCTGGCTTCTATGGTCAGGGCAGTGCGGATTCCAGCGTGTATGATCTGTTGATCGTTCCTATTGACGCTCAGGGGAATGAGGATCGTACCCAGGCGATCAGCATCCAGCGGTAACGGCAAATGAAAAGATCGGCCTCCCTTGTCTGAACAGGGGAAGCCGATCTTTTGTTAATGGATGATTTTCCTGACGCTGGCTGCAATTTTGACCAGCGTATCCAAGGTCATGTTCTCGCTTGTTAAAGAGAACCAGCGGTGGTCGTTCGTCCATGTGATAGTGGTCACATGGGCAGATCCGTCAAACGATTCGCTTTCAACCAGATGGGCAACAGTCCCGCCAATGTTGATGAAACGGGTGGTTGCATTTTCCGTGGAGACGCTTATGCTGTCGGACTCATCGTACTCGGCGTAGCAGAAATTCTGCCCCAGATGATTTTGATAGATGATGCGTGGCGGCGTACTGTCCGTCATGCTGATGTCGTATCCCTCCGGGAGAGCAGAAGGGAAATAGAGCCCCGTCCAGTTCTGCGGTACGTCAAAAGCGCTATCCTGATCCTCCAAGAAATCTACAAAGACCCAATTTCTTTCTTCGTCTATGTGCACAACAAGAGTCAGCACCTTGGAGCGGAACACGGCAGAGGTAGCAAATGCAACGGAAAAGGATACCGTTAGTATCAGCAGCAGGCAGGCCGCAGCACGGAGAGTTGCAGGAAGCACCTTGCGCAGCACGGCGCGGAAACCATTGGCACGCATCTGCCGCTGCTGCTGTCCTGCCTTTGTGAAGGCGCTGGATAGCAACACGTCAGCACGTCTCTCATCGTCGGTGGTAAGCGGTGGATCATCTGTTTCGAACATCTGCTGGACGGCTTCTGCGTCATCCAGGTCGAAGGCAAGGGCAATCATGATATCCAAATGCTCATCCTGCGCACGCACGAAGGCTTCACGATTCATCATTGCACTTCACCGCCCTTCGTAGGGTCAAAAGGCTGTACGCTGCAAGCAAGATCGATGGTTTCGGCTTCAGTGAAGTGAAGGGTACGTAATCGATGCCAGCAGGATTCGCCTTCCCACAGGATCTCCAGCCGAGTCGTTCCCTTGCCATCGAAGTCGTTCTCCGTGAGGAGCCAACCGGTTTTATCACCAAGGATGACGGGTGTATAGCAGTTAAGGGCGGACTCGGTGGGCGCATCAACCTCTGCGTAGAAAACACAGCGCTGAATGCCGTCCCAGAATCCATACTCTTCTCCATCACTACCCCATATCCAGCCGATGTAGTAGTAATCCTCTGGAATAGCTGTGGGAATGTGTGAATATGGCCACTTCGTTCCGAGCGTATCGGCTTCACTGAAGGGCGTGTTGTTCCACACAGGCTGGCCGTGGGCGGCGTCTTGATGACAGTTGCTGCCATCAAGAGGCACTACGCTCCGGGCAATGGCAAACAACTCTTCAGCGCGAAGAGCAGCGCATCGTAACCAAAGTGTTCTGTCGCCGCATACCCAGATAAGCACACGATCTTGATCGGCGGCTTGAATATCGTCTGGCTCATAGAGCCAAGCTGTATGACCGTTCAGATCAACAACCTGCGCTGCGACGAAGGTTCCCAAAGTGCAGTCCATACTTGTATCATTAACGAACCACAGCTCTTCTACACCATTGCTGAAGAATATGTTACTGCCAGGAATCTGAAAGCTGGAGGTGTACCAGCCGTTGGGCATCCATGTGGGGTAGTGTGTACCCAGCCACCCGTAAGGTGGGGCAAGTGCTGCCTCCTTGTCGGGTGTAAACACGGGATGCTCCAGTCCAGTTCGGCGGACGCTGCGAGCAATGCGGAAGGCTTCCTCTCGGTCAAGCGCATAGCTTGACAGGGAGAACCAACGATCATCCTTGCTCCAGAGAATGTGGCAATAGGCGGAGGAACCGCTGCCCCCTTCAAAGACAAGTGCGGGGCAGCCGTTGACATTCTCCCCGTAACCAACCTCACCTTCATGGGACACGAGCAGATTTGCAGAATCTGTTTCTTCACTGAAATAGAACTTTGCTATTCCGCATTGATATTCAGCTTCTGCGAAAGATGGATCGTAATTCTGCAACACAAACCTT
This sequence comes from Clostridia bacterium, assembly GCA_017517815.1. The sequence continues at coordinate 137,446 of JAFWYA010000014.1, forward strand.
TCTGGAATATGGGAGGGGTAATAGTCCCCCTGCCAAAACTCCGGGACAAAAAAGGAAGCATCCGGATCCTCCACAAAGGTGTATTGCACCTCCTGCGTATCTGGGTTCATCTCGATAAGCAGCTTCATGACCCTTGCCCGGAAGGTGGGGGAAGCAGCCATGGCAACCGGTACAGCAATCATGGCGATCAGGACCAAGCAGGCCACTACTTCAATGACTCGCATAGCAATGTGCCCGGCAGTCTGTCGCGTTTTCTTTCGCTTTTCAGTCCGGGAATGATGCTTGGCTTTGGTTTGGGCAGTGGCGAAGATCTCCTGCGCCATTGCCTGCTCTTCCGGGGTCAGCACGGGATCGGGAGAGTCCAGCAGGCGTTGTACTTCGTCTGCGTCATCCATGTCGAAGGATAGCCGGATCATCAAATCCAGATGCCGATCCTGCAACGTGGAGATTTCAACATGCTCTTTCATTCCGTCACACCCCTGTAGATCATGGCCTTCAGGTGTTCGCGGGCACGGCTGACATATTTGCGGACGCTGCTTTCAGACAGGCCGATGATCTCAGCAATTTGAGCATCCTTCATACCTTGTTGACATTTCATGCGCAAGATATCTCGTTCGCGTTCGGGCAGAGAATGAAGCGCTTTCCGAACCTCATTCAGCTCGTCCATCAACAGGATGCTTCCTTCCACAGAGACTGTGGCGGGGTACTGCTGCATATCTCCATCTTCAATCTGCACGAAGCGGGCATTTTGTCTCTGCTGCTTGCGACAGAAGTCGATAGCCGTGTTGCGTACAGTGGTGACGATGTAAGAGCGCAGTTTGCCTTGTTCAAGTGTGCGCACTGTATCCAACTTCAAGATCAGAGCAGCGCAGCTGTCGGATACAATATCCTCAACATCAGCACGCTCCTTAGTGAATCCCCATGCAGTTTTGAGCATAAGGGCGTAGTGCTTCTGGTAAAGTGCGGTCATGTACGCACGGTCATCCTCAGATTCGATGGTGAGAATGACGGCAGGGATGATGATCATGTAACGATACTCCGTTTCTATGGTGCATTTAGGAGAAAAACGATGGGGGCTCTGTTAGAGTGCTTCAGCATAACATCGTGGCTGAATAAAGGCATCAAGATGGGTGTATGGGAACACTACAGTTCTTCTGACTGAGGAGAAGAGGCAAGTCACACCGAGGATCATGCGACGGTCACGGGTTATTATTCCGGCACATAGTCCTTGACCTCCTGATGGGGGCCTTGTTTACCACATGGGTGATATCCAGCACATCCAAGCCAGATCATAGTTAACATGTGGTGGTTTGTTGTGATTGGATAATAGTGTAACAAACTCATGCATTGATCCACATACTCTTGAGAGTCACATCCATTATATTAACATGTGGCCTTTCCGTCAATCTGTTAATCATTGCAGTATTGGAAGACGCCCGAAAATTGAGGGCGAGCCGGGGACAAAACTACTGACAAGCAAGTTGTCAGTGGGGATTCGCAATCTTCCAAGTATAGATTGGCTCACGCTTACCCCTGAGTAACAAACTAAAGTAAACGATTCAATGATCAGCCGCAAAAGCTGACAACCCTCTGCATAGTGTATTTCATGCGGAGGGTTTATAGCAAGCACGAACATCATAGATGTGGACTGTTCATCGTGTATACCTATCCGGCTTTGTTTTCTTATTCTCCTGGATGAACTCCCGCTTCACAACCTCCAAGCGGCGCACTTCCTCCT
>JAFWYA010000015.1 GCA_017517815.1 Clostridia bacterium
GGGAGACGCTATTCTGCATTCGCAAGCCATTCGCGGCGGTCATGTTTTCTGGCAGGATGATGTGAAAGAAATCAACAGTCTGGCAGAGCATCTGCGTGAGGCCAACGAACTGCTTGGCGAACGTTACGACCTGATGAAGGCTGAAGTGGAACTGAAGGAACGCCGTCTGCAGGCAGAAGAAAAAAGCCGCCTGTACGACCGCATTGCACGGGAGATCGCTCCGCAGCTGGATAAAGCGGAAGCTCTTTTGCAGCAGAGCCGCGAGCATCCAGAGCAGGCTAATACGCTGCTTTCGCAGGTATGCGTGATCAGCGCCTATATCAAACGGCGGGCAAACCTGATTCTGCTGGGCGAAGAAAAGACGGAAATATCCGCCCGTGAGTTGGAACTGTGCCTGCGTGAATCGCTGGATAATCTGCGCCTGTGCGGTGTGATTACCTATCTGGACTGCCATTGCGATGGACAGGTAGCCGTAAAGAAAATCATCGAGGCTTATGATCTTTTTGAAAACGTAACAGAACAACAGCTTGACCAGCTGAGCGCCATGATGGTAACAGCCGAATCCGCCGAAGGAAGCATACATCTGCGCATTCAAGCCGGCTGTAAAACCGCTGTTGATCCCTTGCCATCATTCACACTTTCCGGTGGAACAGTCCGTTGTGAAGTTCAGGACGAAGATATGATCATTGAAGCTGCACTCGAACAGGGAGGTGTGCAGGTATGATGACCTATGCTTCCCTCCCGATGACCTTTAAGACGATCATCGTCACTGTGTTCTTCCTGACGATGACCGCCGGGATCTGCATCTGCATTCTTGTGGGCAGAAAACAGGGTCGAGCGAAACAGCTCCTGCTGATGTTGGGTACTTCGGTAATGGCTGACATGCTGCTTCTGTATGCATCTGTCATCCGGGCAGAACGCGCTCCGGCCACTATTCCTGCTGTTTCTCTGTGGTTTGAACAGCAGAATGTGATCCTGCCACTGCTCCTTTGGCTGGCGATTTCTGTATTCCTGATCATGGTGGTTATTGATGCAGTCAACCAGCGCAAAAAAGCTATCACGCCTTCCTCTATTAAGGAAAGCCTTGATCAGTTGGAAACTGGCCTTTGTTTTTCACAGCCCAATGGTCTGGTGCTGCTGACCAATCACCGGATGAATGAGCTGAGTCACACCCTCTTTGGCAAGGCCATTCAGAACGCGAATCTGTTCTGGAAAGCTCTGGTCAGCGATCCACCCGTTGAATCTGTTATGCGCATTGCCGCCGGTGAACAGCCAGAATTCCGTTTGCCGGATGGCACGATCTGGACCTTCCATCAGGAAATGCTGGATGGTGCGGTTCAGCTCACTGCGGCTGATACAACCCATCAGCATCAGCTTGTGGATGAACTGCAATCCAAACACCGCGAACTGGAGGAAATGAACGCCCGCATCCGAAGCTACGGCAGCAAGGTTGATGAATATGTCATCGCCCGAGAACGTTTGGAAACCCGCGTGAATCTGCACGGTTTCCTTGGCCAGGCGCTGCTGATGACGCGGCACTATCTGCAATATGACTCCGGCGATCCAAAGAAGATCATTGACATCTGGCAGCGCAACATCGATGTGCTGCGTTTGGAGGCGGAACCCCAGCATCAAACGGACTCTATGGCCAGTCTTCAGAACGCTGCCAGCGCCATCGGCATGCAGGTGCATGTGAACGGCCAGCTGCCGGAAAACGCACAGCAGCGCAAGCTCATCGCCGCCATCGGTGCCGAAACGCTGACCAACGCCGTTCGCCATGCAGGCGCAAAGCAGCTGTGGATCGACGTGGAAGAAACGGAAACCGCGTACGTAATGCGATATACCAATGACGGCACTGTCCCGGCTGGCCCAATCACAGAAGGCGGAGGACTGAGCACCGCCCGCAGGAAAATCGAAGCTGCCGGCGGTCAGATGCGCATTGAGACAAATCCTCAGTTTGTGTTGACCATCATCTTTGAGAAAGGGGTGACAATGGATGGTTAATGTACTGATTGTAGAAGACGATCCCATGGCGAGGAAACTGCTGGAGATTTTTGTCAGCACCAGCGACCAGTATCATCTGCTGCCTTCTTTGGACAGCGCTGCCATGGCAGAGCTGTACTGTATGACCAACCGGGTTGATCTGATTCTGATGGACGTATGCACCGCGCTGGATGCCAATGGCATTGAAGCCGCCGAAAAGCTAAAGAAGCATTATCCGCAGATCAAGATCATCATCATTACCAGCCAGCCGGAATACAGCTACATTGCTCATGCCCGCAAAATTGGCGTAGAGAGTTTCTGGTACAAGGAGCCTACCGCCGAGGCGCTGCTGAAGATCATGGATCGTACCATGGCGGGCGAATCCATCTATCCGGACTCCGCGCCCGTCACCCGTCTTGGGGCAGCGCTGAGCGACGACTTTACCGAGCGCGAACTGGAAGTGCTGCGCGAGCTGGTCAGCGGCAAAACGGACGCCGCCATTGCAGAAACGCTGTGCCTGTCCGTTACCCGCGTGAAACAGCATATTCAACGCATCCGCGAAAAAACGCAGTTTGCCAATCGAACAGAATTGGCCGTTCGTGCACGTGAGAGCGGATTGGTGATTGGCGATTACAAACATCTGTAAAAAAACAAGAGCTGAGGCATTGTGTCTCAGCTCTTTGCTTGATGGAGGTACACCATGTCATCCGGGTTCAGAAAATTTGTTGAATGGGCTACCGATAGCCGATATGTACCGCTTGGCTCTTTGTGCAGCTTGTGCGGAAAGAAACTGGGATTCTTCCATACTGGTTTCTGGAGCACGAACGCATGCAAGCTTGCTGATGGCGAGCTGTGTGAAAAGTGTGCGGAAAATGTGGATCGTCTGATTGCTACCATGCCTGAATGGTTGAAAGCGGACATGCTGCAGCAATCCTCGTGGATTCAATACAAAGCCCATAACTGGCACACCCTGACTGTAAAAACTGCTGCTGAAATCATCACTTCAAAAGAACAAGCAGTTCAGGAAATGCTTGCTTCCTTCGGTAATGATAAAAATTGCCTGTTCCGCATTGTGGAAGTTGTTCAAATCGAACCCACCGCACTTCAGGTGGGCGTTGCTCGGGCTAAAAGGCTGCGCAGCAAAGTTGCAGTCTTTGGTATGGTCGAACGCGGTTCTTTTTCCAGACACAATGTTGTACAACTGGAACAGCAGGAGGCTTCCGTTGGCACAACGATTTTGGAAGCCTATGCGTGGGACTGTGAGGAGAATACACTTGAAGTCAATCTGCGCGCGGATATGGGAAAGCACAGACTTGTTGAAGGAAAGCTGGGCTGGCTTGTGCTCGATTATGAAGGCGATGTTGATGAAGACGCGTTTGTGGTGAGGTAGTAAAAAACAATTTCACTTTTTTCCAGATTTATAAGGGGTGCTGATTCAGATATATATCAAAACTGTGGAACTTCCTGTGAATTTCACACTTTTTTCGCCCGATCCCCACTATAGCAAAAACCCCCGAAACCTTTATGGCTTCGAGGGTTTTTACTGGTACGCCCGATGCGATTCGAACGCACGACCTTCAGAGTCGGAGTTGTCGGGAGGGGGCGCTGTGGGTGCAACATGGTCCGCCAACCAAGGGGCGCTTGGCTTTTACAGGCAGTAATAGTATGCCTTGATTTTCTGTGACATCAGCTTTCTGCGTTCGTTCAAGAAGCTAGGATTCGTCAAGTTGCATCACGTTTTTCGCTTCCTGAGCATTTTGTTGATTACCACAAATTGTCATGATATAATACGAATAGGTATTCGCCCCCGCAATATGCATATTGCTAGTATATTGACGCTATATGATATGAATTTCATTATTTTAACAGGAGGAAAACACATCTTATGAAAAAATTTTTGAAAACGCTGATAGCGTTCCTTTTTTTCATTATTTTGTTTCCTTTGCCAGCAAGTGCTACTTTTATTTCCAGCACCTTTTATCTTCCTGCGTTAGGCGTTTCCGTTGAGGTTCCCTTCGATTATCATATCCTTACACATGAGACAGAAGCATCTAGTCCTGTATGGGATATTATCGGTTGGGAACAAGCTGATATGCTTTCTTTTATGACAAAAAATCATTTATATATGGATTTGATAGAAGAAAATTTTGATCACGAAATAACTGTGTCGATGGAAGAAAATGATATAAGCAATTTTAACGACTTTGCTCGAAGTGAATTGGAATTCATAGCATCTACATTTGCTACTGGCTTTGCTGAATATGGAATGCAGGTGGAAGATACAGAGATATATGAACAAGGGCAAGCAAAGTTTATAAAAGTGCTTTATTCCGTTACAGACAACGATGCCATTACTTATGTTCTACAATACTATACTGTATACAATTATAAAGCTATCAATTTTCGTTTGTTTTCCTATTCGGGAAATATATCATCAAAACATGAAACCATCATGCAGCATATGATAGATCGGCTTGATTTTGGCAATACGCTTCAAACCACCACTCTCATACCAGTGACTTCTGGATATGTTTACAATGACCCTGAAAGCAATGCGTTCTTTTCTGTTCCTAACAATTGGACAGAAAAACCTTTGACAAAGCAACGCGAAATAATTGACGCCAAATTTGCTTCCTATGACGATCCGGGAATTGTAGTCTTATTTTCTTGCACTGATCTGTGGCTTGAGGGATGGACCTATGATGAACGCGCAGAAATAGAAGCTAGCGGAATAACAAGATATGATTTGGATTTCGATGTTGCTTCTATTTTGCTGGATTTACCTTTATCTATTCCCGATATGTATGATTCTTCTCTTTCGCCAGCAGACATTCGCAAAGCTCGTTATGGAAACTGCGATTTCTACATCTTTGAAACTGTATCAAATGATCAATCTTTAGGTATTGAACTCAATATGAAAATCACACTTGCTCTTACCATTCAAGATGGATACTTCTACATGTTCTATTTTTCAAGCACAAATGAAAATCCACTTTTTTCTGACTACGAAGCTATTCTGAAATCTTTTGATACATAAATAATCAGCTCAAATAAACCTTTCAGCTAAGCATATTAGTCATTCCTTTATAGCGAACCTTCCTGATAAAATGCATTTGCATGGAGTAGGTTCGCCGTCGATGCGGATGTCAAGCACGCGACAAAAACCGGGCGGTTCCGATGAGGAACGCCCGGTTCTGCGAAAAGACCTATGGATGAACCAAAGCAGAAACTATATTCTTCAGGCTGACGCGGCCGCTGACATTTCTGCCCGCTCGCAGATCCTCCTCGGTATAGGTGGCCAGCAGCAGCTCGCCGGCACCCGGACGGTCGCGATCATACGCCGTAAGAATCAGACCGTCTTGTAGCTGAATGGTGTCCGGATAGGAGACATTCGCACGCTCGTCCAGCTCAATGCCTGGGTGGAAGGTCATGCAGTCATCATCCGACAGCAGTGCATGCAGATGGTCGCGTCCGCTGTACTGGTGACTTTTGGGCGTAAAACAGTAGTGATTGACCAGCAGTGGCGTGCCGGACTTGAGCTTCGTGAGTGACACCCTTGATGATGGACTGGGGATCCAGGATGGCTCGCCAAAGGACCAGGTACGTCCGCCGTCCTGCGAATAGGACTTTCCGATGCCATAGACCGTGCGCACCAGCATCATCAGCCTGCCATCGCTGAGTTCGATCAGGTTATGCTCGTCAAACAGACGGCCCGGAACATCCGCTTTGCCCAACTTATAGAAGGTTTCGCCGTTGTCATCGGTGGTATAAACATTGGAAAAGCGCTCGTTGGGATAGCAATGATATTCTGAATTGAAGTACTGGAACAGGTTGCTGGGTAAAAGCCAGCGGCCCGTGCTGGTCACAATGGGCTTAGTCATCATCATGCCGTGGAAGACGCGGCGCGGCGCGGAAAACTGCGGTTTTTCGGCTTCGGGCGTTTCGCAGACAGAAGCCCATACGCCTCCGCGTCCGTCATACCAGCCAAAGGTCTGATACCAGAAAATCCACAGCCGATCCAGCGGGTCAACCCAAAGCATGCTGTCTGTCACGCGCAGGTTTTCCAGATCGATGATCAAATCGCTCTCGCACCAGCTTTTTCCCAAATCGTCGCTGTATTTGACAACGATGTAATTGTCTACGTTTTCGGAACTGATTCCGGCATTCCACGAAATCCACAGTCTTCCGCGGTGCATGGCAATGCTTGGCGTTGCCTGCCATTTGCGAGCGGTCAACTTATGCTCTTCGTCGGGGTCCCAGCGCATCCATGCAGGCTGCAAGGCAAGATCCGGATCAAGCTGCTTCCAATCTTCGGCCATGAATGATGTCCCTCCTTTGTTTCATAAATAGAGCGGGCAAGCCCTCCGGGCCTGCCCGCAGAATGGTAGACGCTTATTTGCCGTTCCAGCGATCCAGAGCGATCTGATAAATCTCATTGCGAGCGCTCAGACCCATGCCTTCCAGCGTAGCGACGTAGGCAGCCCAGGATTCATCCGTCAGCGCTTCCTCACCGGTAATAAACTTAGCAGTCATCTGATCGGCATAGCTGTCGATCATAACATAAGTTGCCAGCGCATCCGTTTCATCAATGTTGAAAGCGGCGTTGGGGTAGGCCAGACGCAGAGCTCCGTAGCAGCCGCTGTCGATGGATTCCTGATGAGAACGGGCGCGGTCAGGATCAGCACCGACAACCAGCTCATTGAGCTCATCCGTATAAACATGGGGCACAGCCCACAGACCGTTCATCTTGCGGAAGAGATAGAAGCTGTTGAACTTTTCCTTGTCAAAGTTCTGCTTATACGTAACGGTACCATCCTCAGCAATCAGCTTCTCGTAGCCAGCGGTCAGATCCTCCGGCATTTCACCCAGCTTCGGGCCGCCCTTGACCTGGAAGCTGCCTTCTTCGCTATACCAGTAGTCCAGCAATTTGAGGATCAACTCGGGATTTTTGCATTTGTCTGTGATGGCCAGCATCGCGTCCGTGCGCTCCACAGAGTACTTCGGCCAGCAAAGCACATTGTTGTATTCGCTGATCAGCGGAGAGACGTTGGAGTACTGAAACTTGAGATCAAGATCGGTGGTGTAGTCAGTCGCATAGGTGATACCGGAACCAACGACGCCAGCAGCAACCTTTACCTGGAGCTCTTCGGTGGTCTGGATGAAGTAGTCTTCATCCAGCAGACCTTCGGAGTAGAGCTTGTTCATGAACTCAAGATAGTGGCGGTAGTTCTCATGGGCGGGAACGTAGACGTATCCTTCGCCCAGAACGTCATGACGCAGATTCACAAAGCCGAAGGCAGACAGAATCCACTCAAACTTTTCGCCGTTGAACACATTGGTGTAGGGAATTTCGTCGTTGGGATCACCGTTTCCATTGGCGTCCTGTTCCTTGAAGGCCTTGAGCACCGCATAAAGTTCATCCAGCGTCTTGGGCATTTCCATGCCGACGTTTTCCAGCCATTTGGTGTTGATGGTTTTGCGGTTTTCGTTGTTGATCAGCTCGCGAGCCGGTGTGGACCACGTAGGCAGCACATAGATGTGGCCGTTCATGGTCAGGGTCTTCTTGGCCTCAGGATACTTCTCCAACAGGGTCATAACGTTGGGCGCATGCTCGGCAATCAGATCCTCCAGGGGCTGGAAGATGCCCATTTCGCCGTAGATCAGCGCGTCGTTCCAGGTCAGACCGGCCATGAAGATGTCGGTGTAATCGCCGCTGGCGAGCACCAGATTCTTCTTTTCGGTCCAGCCAGACTCCTCAACCGGAACGGGCACAATGCGAATGCCGGTCTTTTCTTCCAGCTGGTTGACATACCAGTTGTCCAGCAGGTCGCCATGACCATTGGAACGCGGGAAAAGCACCTCGATGGAGACAGGTTCGCCGGTAAGGGGCAGTTCGTGGTTGATGGGAAGAACCAGCGTGTCAGGGTTGGCGTGCGGTTCGCCGGCGGCCAGCGCGGGGGCGATGCCCGTCAGGAGTACCAACAGGCTCAGGATGCAACTCAGGATACGTTTCATAGCTTGTTTCCCTCCATTTTTTTATTTTGAACGGGCCGTTGAACAGGCCCGCCCGTTACCCTTTGATGGCGCCGATCATGACGCCTTTGACAAAAAATTTCTGCAGGAATGGATAGAGAATCATAACCGGCAGCGTAGAGAGCACGATAATACCAAATTTCATGGACTCCTTCATCTGGAGCATCCGCATCATTTCCTGACGTGCTTCAGGGTCGCTGTCCATCATGTCAAACATCTGATCCAGCAACAGAATGTTACGCAAAATCAGCTGCAACGGATAGATGTTCTGATCATTGAGATAGATCAACGCGTTAAAATACTGGTTCCAATGGCCTACGGCATAATAAAGAATCAGTACAGCGATAATGGGTTGCGAAAGCGGAAGAATAATGTTGATAAACAGCTTTCCATTTGAGCAGCCGTCAATGGTGGCCGCCTCCTCAATGCCGGCGGGAATAGAGCTTTGAAAATAGGTCCTGGCAATGATCATATTCCACACGGACATGGCAGTGGGGATCAGGAGAGACCAGACCGTGTTGAGCATTCCCATCTGCTTGATGACCAGGTAGGTGGGAATGAGACCGCCGCCAAAAAACATGGTAAAGGCAAAGAACATGGAGAAGAAGTTTCGGCCCACCAGATCTTTACGCGAAAGCGCATAGGCGCAGGGCAACGTAACCACCATATTGATCAGCGTGCCAAAGACCGTGTAAAGAATGGTATTCCGATATCCCAGCCAAATGGGGCCGTATTCAAAAATCGTTTTATATCCTTCCAGCGTGGGGCTCAGCGGCCAGAGTACCACCTTGCCTCCTGTAACGAGGGTCGGTTCCGAGAAGGAAGCGCTGACCACATAGATCAGCGGGTAGAGCGTAATGAGCAGGGCGAGGGCGCCGAATATACATGCCACGACATCAATTACACGCGAATCCATGTCTTGTTTGCGGGTGGAGATTTCCAAAACGACACCCCCTTACCACAGGCTGGTCTCACCCAGCTTTTTAGCCAGTGTGTTTACAGAAAGGAGCAATATCAGATTGATTACTGAGTTGAACAGACCGATTGCCGTGGAAAAACTGTACTGTGCGCTTTGCAGACCTGCTTTGTAAACAAAGGTGGAAATAATCTCAGAGTGGCTGGTGTTGAGCGGATTCTGCATCAAAAAAACCTTTTCGAACCCGACGGACATCACCTTGCCACAGGCCAGAATCAGCATGATGGTAATGGTGGGTAAAATAGAAGGAATGTTGATATGGATAATACGCTTGAGGCGTGTGGCACCGTCAATCATAGCGGCTTCGTGCAGCTCCATATCTACACCAGCAAGCGCAGCGATGTAGAGAATGGCGTCCCATCCCACATTTTGCCAGATGCCGGAAATGACATAGATGGCGGCAAACCAAGAGCCTTTGGTCATGAAATCATACGGCCCGATGCCCAGGACTCCGATGAGCTTGTTGACGATGCCGTAATTTTTGTCCAAAAAGATCGTCAGCATGCTGACCATCACCACGGTGGAGATAAAGTGCGGCGCGTACGAAATGGTCTGAATTGCCTTGCGATAGCGGGTAAAGCGAATTTCGTTGATGAGCAGCGCAAAGAGGATCGGCACCGGAAAACCGAGCACAAGCGTCATCAGGCTGATGCGCAAGGTGTTGGTCATCAGCGTTGAAAAGGAAAGTGTGGTAACGAAGCGTTCAAAATGTTTCAGCCCTACCCATGGACTTCCTGTGATACCCAAATTGGCCCTAAAGTCCTTAAAGGCAATTTGAACACCATACATGGGCGAATAGTAAAAAATCACAAAAACAATTACTGCTGGCAGCAAAAACAGGTACAGTTGCCAGTTGCGCGCCACAAGGCGCAGCCGCTGCTTCGCCTTCCGGTATTGTTTCACAGAAACGTTCACGCGAATCACCTCCAAATGATCCAACGAAACAACCTGTTTAGATCTGCATCTCCTGCATCAGCAGATCCAGCATCTGTTTTTCAGCATCCGTCAAAGGACGCAGGGGTCTGCGCACCGTATCGCAGCGAATAACTCCCATCTTTTTGAGCATGTATTTGATAGCGGGAATTTCCGGGATGCCGCTTAACCTGCTCATAAAGGCAGTGATGCGTTCCTGTGTTTCTTGCGCCGCCTGCATTTCTCCACGCATGATCTGATCATACAGACTCACAAAGGCTTTTGAAAACACTGCTCCCGGACCCGATACCCAGCCCGTGCCTCCGGAAATCATGCAGCACATAGCCAGCGGGTCGCAGCCGATTAGCACATCGGCCCGACGATTTTTGGGCGCATGCACATATGCCTTGACACGCAACAGATCCGGTGCGCTGAATTTGATGCCGTGCAAGGACGGATAGCGATCCATCAGTCTGCCAAGCAGCGCGGCGGAGACGTCGTTTCCGGTGCGTGAGGCAATATTGTACACATACATCGGAAAATCGCCAATCTCATCCAGAATTGAAGCATAATACTGCTCCAGGGCAGCCTCATCCAGCGAAAAAAACACCGGCGTCATCAGCCCGGCTCCATCCGCTCCGATTTCTTTTGCGTGATGGACATGGCGATAGCTTTCCGCAGGTGTGGATGCGCCGCACTGAATATACACAACCTGTTTTTCGCCCGCCTCATCGACAGCTGCCTGCGCAAGCTCGCGGCGCTCATCTTCCACCAGAGAAAGGCTCTCGCCGTTGGTTCCGTTGGGATACAGACAATGGATCCCCTCCTGCGCAAGGTAGCGGTACAGGGATTTCGCGCTTTCGATATCGACATCTCCGTTGGGATACATGGGCGTGATGGTAGCACAAACAACGCCATGAAGTCTCTTCATCGTTCTTTCTCCTTCATTTGCGTATATTGGATGGATTCTTTTTTGATGCTTTTATTATAGAGAAAAGCTGACTCCAACTCAATTCCTGATAAAGACAAATAAATACCAAAATCGGACATATTGCTTGACAACGCTTCGCCTCTCCTGTTATAGTCCAATCACACAGACAGGAGGTGCAAACCATGAACCGCCGCTTAAGCATACGCGAAAACCAGAGCAATTATAATCTGCTGTCACGTTTGATGATTATGCATAGCAGCGATTTCTGGAATTTCCATGCCGCCTGGTTTCGCTTTGTGGACGGTGCTCTGGAAAGCCAGTCCCAGAGCAGCCACAGGCACATGCTCTATGAATTGCACTATGTGCTCCAGGGAAGGTTATCGATCCAACTGGAACACGGGCAGCAGTTTACGGCCGGAAGCGGGCAGTTTGTCATCATTCCTCCTCGCACCATGCACCGCATCATCGACGAAGAACCGCCTTCCTCCAAGCTGGTGTCCGGCTTTGACATTCAGAGCGAAAATCCGCAAATTCTCCGCTGCCTGGAGGCAATTGAGAACGGCGTATGCTGCCGGGAATCCAAAACGCTGCAGCAACTGGTGATCGCTCTGCATACCAAGCTGGAAACATCTGCGCTGACAGCCAGTTCTCTTTCGCCCTTTCTGGTGCAAAGTCTGATTTTGGAAATGCTGGAGATCATTCAGCCCTATGATCGCTACAAAACTGACGTCAAGCTGAAAACCTCCGTAAACGATGAGCGCCTTCAGGCCGCACAGCAGCTTATTCGCGATCACATTCAGCAGAATATCACCGGCGAAGATGTGGCGCGTCAGCTCGGCATAAGCTTGCGCCATCTCAATCGTCTGTGCAACGCCAGCTTCGGTTGCTCCATCCATCACCTGATTCTCAGTGAGCGTATCGACAAAGCGCGCTTTTTGCTGGAATCCACTTCTCTGAGCCTGACAGATGTTTCCGAAATTAGCGGATATTCCAGCGTATATGCCTTTATTCGCGCCTTTAAAAGCATTACCGGCATATCTCCCGGCAAATATCAGAAGGACACCGGGCGCCGCGGATAGATAAACAGCATCGAAAAAGGATTAGCTGGAATAATGAACCGTACCCCATTTGTTGGACAGTATTGCTTCTGAACTACATCAGAATATGAACAAGTCGCGTACCTGCTGGAAGCCGCACATACGATGGCGGCGATACTGCACAGAGGCAGAAAAAGCCAGTCTGATACCACAGTCAAGACACTGTGCGCAGAGGACACGCGTAGGATGTCCGAAGCGGATGCGCGTGCGGTTTGAGCCTGTTCTAACTCTCTGCATGTTGAATAGCTCTCAGTCCGTTGCCTTGATCGATAGCGGGCTTTTTTGATTCACCGCTTTCCGCGATCCCAAATTTGCTCGACGGTTCAGGTGAATCGCCAATCAGAATCGGTACAGATATCCCGTCAAGCAATGAGTTCAGTATAATCCTGAAAAACAGTTTGACTATTTTCCTGAACGATAAGCGTTTTCTTGCTCCGGCTTAACGCCAGAAGTAATCCCCATGGCATTAGCCTCGGTAATGGGCTTGGTATCCCCAATGTCACACCAAGTTCTTGTGGTTTTGTCCCACGCCCGTTGGAAAATTCCAGAGGCATAGTGATGAAGGCGGACAGCACTGCATACAGCTTTTTGCCTTCGTACAGCGAATATTCCCAAGTTCTCACAAATAGTACCTCCGGTACAATAAAGTACAAAGAAAACCTGTATTAAAGAGGCAGGGAGGATGGGGGATTGGTCTCTGGCGCAGACAGACAGTTGACCGCGTATGCTTCATTCTAAAAAATGTCAATCTCGCAAATGCAACGCATAGAAGACAAGTTCTTTGACGGGGGCAAAACACATCAAGAGCGGTTAGTTCAGAGAAAAAAGCTTTTGAAAAAATAATTCTTTAATCAAAACCACCAGCTAAGCTGGTGGTATGCACCACGCCTTCAAGGCAAATTTGCTGGCTGCGTCTCAAGACGCTCTGAATCGTAGTCAATCGCAACCTATGCCCGACAACTCGCAAGCGAGTTTTGCTTCTGAGTTGCTGGGCTTTTCTTGTCACTTTTTCTTTTGTCACTCGCTTCGCTCGATCTGCTTGAAGCTAAAGCTTTTCTATTCCACCAGCTCTGCTGGTGGTTGTTTTACGCTGAAGCAACAAAACAAAGCAGAGATATGCATTTGTTGCATATCTCTGCTTGGAATATGTGCTAGAAATATGAACTCCAGGTTGGTCCTCCCCCAACTGGTTGCTTTGGTCATCCAAGAAAAGCAACCTAACTTGGATGAATTCGTTGCATGTCATGTGGCCACGCTGCTGGAGCTCACATAATCTAGTATGAAGCATATGACCCGATTTATAGTGAGAACATATGTTCTCATATATTTTATGATAAAAAAATACAGAAAGCAATGAAACACATGTGCCAATTTTTCGCCAGTAATAACATTGATGAATGCTTGTCTTTGAACGATTGCAAGTATAAGCAATGTTTCAAACTATTAGCGCCATACATGGAATTGTGGTTTTTTACGATCCATACATATTCCTCAGCAACCCACCCGCCTCAATAATCTTGTCCTCTCTGCCATGCGCATACCTGTTCATCGTCGTACTGATATCCGCATGCCCGGCAATGGTCTGCAGCGTTTTGATATCCACATGCGCTGCGGCCATCGTAATGTACGTATGTCTGAGCACATGCGCCGTTGCGCCGTGCATGTTGATCGTTCGGCAGATACGTTCCCAGCCGCGCTTGTATGTCATTTCTGTAATCGGGAATTCACCGTTTCCCAGCACATATGTACCACTCGGTTTGCACTGCAGCAGAATCCTTTCCAGCTGCGGCTCAAGTGGTATCATCCGCACACCTGCGGAACTTTTTGTCGGGCCGATATATCCGCGATTGCCCACATGCCGCACGCTGCGCTGTATGTGGATCACTTTGCGGTCGTAATCGATGTCACTCCATTGCAATCTCAATGCCTCGCCGCGTCGTATGCCGGTGAAAATCAGAAGAGCAACCAGCACTCTATCCTTTAATTCAAGCCTGTCCAGGTGGTTGATGATATCCTGCGCATCCTCCAGCGAAAGCGCCTCGCGTGTTACCTTCTTCCGGCTCATCGTCAGGCGCTTGCTGCGGGTGGGATCTGTCGTGCACAGTCCATCCTCAATGGCTGATTCGAAGATACCATGCAGAACAATACCCATACATCGCACGGATGAATGGGCCATATCGGAATGCTGATTGTAAAAGCTCTGAATATCCATGGTTGTTATCTCCTCCAAACGCATTTCACCGAAAAACGGAACCAGATGCTTGCGGATGATCAGCCGGTAGTTCATGGCTGTACCGGGACGCAGCTTGGGGACCTTGAACTTTTCAAACCAGTCCCAGGCATAGTTGGCGAACACATGGCGATCAGTACCGGTTGTTCTGACTGGCAGATAGGCGGGCGTCTTCGACGGCGCAGGCGCAGCCGGAGCAGCGGACACCTTGGGCATTTGTCCCGCAAGGAGAATTGCCATGCTTTTCTGAAATGCTTCTGCCTGCTGGCGGAGGCTTTCTGCGGACGAGATACTGACAGCAGCTGCCTTCTTTTTCCGTGACACCGAGTGCTGCGGCTGGGTGTTCATGATATCAGCCAGCAGATCCTGATTATTCAATATATTCATAGATGATTTGTCCACGCGGTTTCACCTCCCTGGAAGCGCGTGAAAGCCTGTATTTTTCAGCCGCCCGTTCAGCCGATGCCTGCGAGCAATAGCTTCTGTTTCCCTGCAGGTTTCGCAGCAGAATGGAGCGGCTCTCTTTGAATGCGGGTCCGTTCATGCCCAGAGCTACGAGCAGCCCGCGCATGCTGAAACGTTCATTGGTGATTTCTCTCTGTCGGGCAATCACTCTCGTGCACTCGCGGCAGTACTTTACGATCAGTACCGCCAGCTGTCCAAAAGCCTTCAGCGTTGCCATATCCGAACCCTGCGGAAAGCCGGTGATCCGAACACGATCCGCTGAGAACTCCACTCCGATGGTTCCCGAGCCATACACTGCATCGTGTGCGCAAAGCGTCTGCAGAAATGTTTCGGCAGAGTCCTCCGCCGATTGCTGGGCAAGCAGCCTGACCAGTGTTTTCTGCACCTGAAAGCAGCTGCCCGTGGCATGATTGATCAGTTCTCCATAGCTGAAGAGCAGATTCGTCAGGTTGTGAAGCACACGGCCATCGAACTGATTCATCTCAAAATCGAAGTGCATGTTCATATTGGTTTCCATGGTTCTCCCTCCTTCCGTTTTTTCGGTATGGCATCTATCACTCAAACCGGTTTATAAGTCAACGCTCATGTTGAAAAAACAAGCAATTCTACCTTTCACACAAAACGCTTTCTTACAACCGGTGTTATTTCACAATCAGAAAAGCACTCCCCGCATACCGCTATATGCCGATATGCGGGGAGATTTTGATGTTATCGGACTTTCAGGCTCCTGATAGCGTTCCTGTCAATCAGCCGGGCATCCATACGCTGACTGATATAGAATCCGACCTGACCATGATCGGCATATCGCTCATTCAGGCGCTTGATGCTCCTGTGGCCGCGATCGCCAATAAGATAATGCTGGAAATCACCAAACAGGATCGGTGTGCTGCCGCTGGCGACATCAGGCATCGACTTGCAGATAATCGCAGGATATCCGAGCAACGTGGTGGGAACATCTCGTTCCATATCATCCTCCCAGATCGAACGGCCATGATAAAGCTTGATTTTTCGCAGATGCCCTTCTGTGGCATCATTCATCAGGAAAACGCCTTTCTTGCGATAGCCTGCCGGAACAGAAAGGATCAGATCCAGCAGATCATCTGCATTGATCGACCCGGCATCTTCCGTCAATGTCCCTGTTTCCACCTGCTTAAGCAGGCCCAGTGGCTTGGCCTTGCCATCTCCGGAGATCATGGCTTCTTCCTCCGCCGTTCCCAGTCGGTGGGAAAAGGCTTCCGTGATGTAGGCCTCGACGTCAAAACCGGCGTCCTCCAGCAGTTCATCGCTGCACAGCACAGCCGTTGCCAGCTTGTATGCACCAATGGCAACGCTGCCAAACTGGCCTTCCGTTACAGGAATCATAGCGCCTTCCGGAACCCATGTTGCATTGTCGATGCCAAGAGCCACCGGAATTTTCAGATCGTGCGTGGTGGTTACCACACTGCTGATTCTGCGCAGCACGTTCTGTTCTTCCAGAGCCTGAATGAGTTTGTGTTCAAACTCATCGGGAACCAGATAGCCGCCCGCTGCGTCGCTGCCTTCCTTGAGAGCATTGCACACAGTACCCGCGCTGAGATAATCAGCGTAGGCTCTGTTGTACACCGGGGAAGCGGTTTTACCTGGGGTATCCAGGGGCATGTTTCGATCCTTCAGGAGATCCAGTCGGATCATGGCATCATGAGCGGTCATATTCATCATATCAGTGTTCCTCCTTTTTGTTGTAACGCTTGATCAGTTCGCGCAGACATGCGCAAATACCGGAAATATCATTGCTGGGAAAACGATAGGTCTCCATCAGCGGAATCTTCGAGCCGCCCTGTGTCACAACGCTTACGCACGAGCGGCCAGGCTGGCATCCGCGAACGGACAGGGTTATCGTTCCCACACGCTTGCTGAGTACGACGGTGTCTCCATCCATATCCATGGTGAACTGCGGCTCCAGCAGCTGGATGATCTGCTGGGGCACTTCATAGTGACTCATACTTTACCTCCTGTTTGTTTCAGTCATCATACTTTAGCGCGATCTGCTGAAGCAGCTGTGCCACCTGCCTGCAGTCGTGCGGCTGGTCCATAAACCGCTCTACGATCTCCAGCGTCGGCTTTTTCTGCCACACAAAGATGTGGAACGGTGCGCGGATCGTTCTGCCACCGCAGATTTCCACATCATAGTCACCGAAATCGCGATAGATACAGTAGGCACCGTCAATCCGGTTCACGCTGTACTGCTCGCCCAGTTCCTCCAGCAATTGCTGCTGACAGCGGCTTAGTTTTCTTACAGTCATAAGCATTACCTCCATTGGTTATTTAGAGATGAGAAAGGAGTGCTGATTGCTCAAGCACTCCTGGTCATCTTGTTTTCATTTCAAAAAATCATCTTCACAGTTGTCATCCGGCCCGACTTTCAATTTGCAATGGAAAACGCGCATATTCACCCCGTCGATCTTGCACTGGTACTGGCTGCGGTTCTTGCCGTCGGAATCAATGTAGCTGTCAAACCAGCCTCTGCTGATAAAGCCCCTGACAGACTTCGCATAGCTGAAGCCCGCCTCTTCCAGCGCCTTGCGGAATGGGCTCTGAATGATGTTCACATGGTCTGCTGCGATAGAACCATAACGCGCAACGCCATGGGCATAGACCGAAGTACGGAAGTGATCGCGATTTGATCCGATCCAGTCCACAGTAAAGTCCCATGCCCTTTGGATGGAATCCTTTGGCTGAAGATGCGCATTGTTTGCCAGCAATTCCACACCCAGCTTCAACGCCTGTTCCCACGCTGCCTCCTCGGCGAGGTCGAATACAGACAGGCTGGAGAGATAATCCCCCAAACACAGAACAACAACATTATCAAAGTGCACGCCCGGATCTCTGTCATGCTGTCCGGTATACGCCATCCTCAGTCGATCCCTCATATCCCGATACAGCGTTTCCAGCTTTTCATCTTCGGAAAGCACTTCCGACACCAGATACTCGATATACCGTTTCCCGGCATGGCCGTAATGCCTCTCGCTGGTCTGATGCAGGTCCCGTGCGGTTGCTTCATCGGCAACAGGCCTTCCGTACAGTTCCAGCACGCGGGACCCTACGCCGTCCATGCTGCTTTCCCGGATGAGCGGCATTTCGCCGGTAGAGAGGATGATGTTGCGCCATTGCAGTGTTTTCTGCAATCCGCCGTTTTTCGCGCCGCGCAGCTTGCCGAAGCCATTGCCCAGACTGTATACGATGGATTCTACCGTCATACGCTTCTCAGCCAGCGCCTGCAGTTCATCCAGCCCCAGCGGCAGGTGCATCATCGCGGCACAGCTGCGTTCCAGACCGACTGCCGTCGCATGGTAGCTGGTCAGCACCCTCGCAGGATCACCCCATACGGACAGTGCCATTTTCAGCGTTGCTGTTTTGCCGCCGCGGGAATCATGCCACACATGCTGCAGAAACACGCGATGCTTCAGCCAGTGCAGCAGCGGTGAAGCAAACGATCCGGCCAGAACTGCACGGGAGATACAGTTGCTTCTTATGACTTCAGCTGCGTTCAGCCAAACGGCCAAATCGCCTGCCTGCACAAGACCATTGAGCATCTGCGATACGCTAAGTGCATCGGTTTCCAGTTCCATTTCTCCATCCACGCGATAGGGGTAGAATTCTTTGCCGACCCAGCCAATGCGATCAATCGCCCGCGCGCAGAGAATGCAATCCGTATTTTTCGCCTCATAAGCAGCGAGATAGTTGACCATGTCCTCGGCATTTCCGGAATGCACCGGCAAACCGCTGTCTGCATAGCGAATCAGCTGCGTCTTATTAAGCGCTGCCGAACGCGGTACGCGGATGGATTTCATTCTATTATTCCTACGGAAGGTGATTTCCAGTTTTTCCTGACCGTCATCCACATTTTCCAGCTTGCGCGTAATCACAACCGGTTCTGCCGCAACCGGAATCAGAACAGATTCTCCATAAGCCAACGCCGTTTTCTGGATACCGTCCTGCAAAGAAACCGAAAAGCCATCCGGCTCTACAGCCCCATTCAGATCAAGATCCGGCAGATGAATCGGCCTGCCGACTTCAACTGCTTCAAATTCTGCTGCCGCCTTTTTCAGTTCGGCCTGATGAACAACAGCGCGTTCGAAGTCCCGCAATGAGATACCCATCCGACGCAGGCGCAGCTTGAATTTGCCGTACACACCGGGCAGCTGTTCTCTGGCATAGGCCATAAGGGAGAGCGTATCTTCTTCGAACATCTCTTCCGCTGTCAGTTCCTTCTGCAGCAGCTGATGCACTCTTTCTTCCAGCGTATACTGTGCAAAAACCACAGGCGCCTTTACGCCGCATCCATCAGGCGGACATTCAAAGCCCAGACATTCTCTGATGTACCGACAACTGTGTGGTTTTTTCTGTTCCAGTGCGTGCCTGATTTTACGATCCGTTTCTTCAGGGCTGTATCCGTAATAGGCTCCGCTCAGCTCGTGTACTGCATCCACACCGTCTGATGCAGGTGCAATGTTGCTGATCATGGCATACCATTCCGACTCCGGTAGATGATCTGCATCATCCCGGCAGTGCTGCATGAATGGACAGCGGCTGATGATTCGCCCGGCAGGGCCAATACGTTCCGGATCAAGCGTGAAAGGAATACGGTCTGTTATGCAGCAATCGCTTTCATCTGCGTATTTTTCAAACGCTGACAAAGGATACCGCTTCAGGTTCGCTTCGATGACTTCCACTCTTTTGGGAGGTGTACTCTTATGGTTCAGCGTATCGGGAACGCGAAGAATTCGGGCAAGGTCAGCCACAGGATCAAAATTCCAGCCTTTTTCCTTGCCCAGCTGATGGATAGACTGTTCATAGCCTTTCATAATCCGTTGGATCCAGCTGCGGTTATCATTGGTCACAGCAACGGGTTCTTCAAGCAGCCAGTAGGTATGCACACCATTGCCGCTGAAAACAATGATACTCGGAGGACATTCCAAAGCGTGCAGAAAGGACAGCGTCTCTTCCAGGGTTTCCGGAAGATCATTCTCCTTATGTGCAGGCCCTTTGATGTCATACTCTCCGTGGAGAAAGGAAACGCAGCTGATTTCATTCAGGCTGGCACGTTTGCCGGAAGCCGGAGGCTTATCCATCAGGTGCAGACCGAAATAGGCGTTCTCTGTGTCTGACAGTTCCATGGCCTTTTCCACCAGGCCATCCAAATGACGAAGTGCATACGGATAACACTTCTTGCCAGGCAGAGAAAAAGCATACGTCATTTTGTCGGTCGGAACGCCCTGATACAGCTCAGACAGGAATTCCCTTGCATTCATTCGCATCACCTTTCCCTTTGTCACGCAGCCCGTTCATACAGATCCCGGTACAGATCAGCCATATGCATAAGACCTGCCTCCAGCCTTCTGAACGCAGTCGCTCGCGAAATACCCAGGCTCTTATAAGTCTCCTCTACACGTTCACTGTCCACATAGCGCCTGACGATCAGTTCCTTTTCTTTTTCATCAAGCTGCTCAACCAGCGTGGTCAGCTGCCACAGCAGAGCCTGCTTCACAGCCAGACTGCGCTGCTCCTTGCGAAGCTCATATTCCCGCTCCTCATCAAACTGCTTCCGTCCATACAACCCCAGCAGTTCTGTCGGGTTGGAGGAATATTCTCCGCCCAGACGTTTTTCACCCAAAGTATCACGATGCGTTTTCTCCTCAACATATGCTTCGAAGGTAGTACGCTTGATCCGGCGGATGTTTCTTTTGCATACTTCTACGCTGTTCCTGAGCTTTCCATAGTGCTCCATCAGGTCTCTCATCTGTACTGCATCCATTCTTTTTCTCTCCTTTCCAATATCCAATCGTTAATCAAGAATGCTATTGCCTATCTTTTGAGGATAAGGAAAGCTTCCAATCGCTTGACTGGAAGCTTGATATCGCTCATATAGATAATTTCTCACAATGAACATTATACTATATGGCAGTCTCAGTGTTAATAGGCTAGAGCAAATTTATACTATAATTTGCGAATTATATTTCTCCGGTGATTTGCATCATCAATTCATCCAGTTTTTCACGGAAAAGCTCAGCGGCCATGTTTGTTTCATATGCTGTCGAACGAAGCTTTCTTGCTTCAACAGACCACTCAGCGAACTGGTTCTCTGTAACCGTGCGCAGTCTGCGGCGAGCTACATATTTTTTATACACGCGGGTATAGGTCTGCTTGATCGGATCATCCTTCAAACTGGCGGTGAACTGCCGTGAAGAGCCGATCATTTTGCAAGACTTGGTTTCGCCATCGGGAATCTCATCACAGTAGTCCACCACGCGATCACCGTACTGCACGAAATACTTGCCGCAGTTCTTGCATTTACGAATGCTATGCCCCTGCATAATCAGATTCATGATCTCATGATACATCAGCTGAGCAACGTTATTGATGCTGACCATCGGGATGATTTGCACACCGCCGCCCGGAAGCGTCAGCAGCTCAAAATCCGGTGTATAGACAGAAGATGCCGCCGTTTCATATTCCTGCATCAGATTATGCATGCGCTTCTGAAAACGTTCAAACCCGAATGCCTGAAGTCTCTCTATGCTCTTGGGTTGCGGATAATCATCATTTCGAATCATCACCATCTCAACAACTTTTGTAAAAATACGCACTGCTTCTGCATGGGCTTCCCAGAAAGCGGAATAATGCTCTGAGGCGCGCCGCCAGGCATACTGGTCAATTTCAATGCCCAGATCGGCGATCAATTCATCACCGGTGCGCACCTTCTGCTCCACTTGCTGCCGGAGGCTGACAAGCAGTTCCTCAATTGATGCAAAGGTGTTAGCAGCTTCATCATTCAGTTCGTAGTAGCTGTATTTTCTAATTCGTTCCTGCACTTCATGGAATTCTTTTTCGGTATTTTCGATTCCGGCGAGGAATTCTGCAGCAGTTGTGTCCTCTAAAGGCTCCAGAAAATCCAAGTGGGCTTCCAGAAGCCGCTGCTGCTGCCATCTATGATCATTAAGCATATCGCAGGTCAGCTTTCCAAGCGGGATATACTGTTCATGATCGATGACGGTGCTATTTTCAATAAAACAGATCTTCATGGTGATACATCCTCACACAAATCAACTTATCAAACAGCAAATTTGATTATCCATTTGCACTATAACACATTTCGTTGCCCATTTCAATAGGCTATCGGTTTAATGCCATTTCATTTGCTATTTCACAAAAGTAACCGCTAGTATCCACGAAAGATGAGGAGTGAATACTTCGAAACAGATCTGTATTCCTTTCATATCAGTGGCACTCAAGTAACAGGTAACCACAGTAGCCATGTAACCACAAATATACTCTATAATTAAGAAAATTTCATTGAGTCTTTCTTCATCTCTTTATTATTCTATCAATATGTCCTTGTGTGTTCAGAGAAATGGCTACCGTGGTTACCTGCGTATCGTCTCCTCCCCTTATCCAGATTTTATGGATTGGGTCAGAAAAATACATAGCTTGAAACGCACCACGAAGGAGGTGCTTTTTTTGATGACCCCCACCCCTGAATTTCGCGAAAATTCACGCGAGAGGGGCGCGCGGTCTCCAGCGTATCGCTCCCAGAGATTTGATCCCCCCTCCCGGGGCACAGACTTTCGCCGAGCAAAGCGGGAAAGTGTACCAGGGCGTGGGGCGGGTCGAGGAGCGGGTCGGGAGCCTGGAGCGCGGACGGTTGGCCCGGGGCGACGCGGTACACCCGGGGGGCGGACGGCGCGGAGCGCTGCGGGCTGGCTTGCTCGGGGCGGGCGGCAAACGGCGGAGGCTGGGCGGCGGGCGAGGCCGTTGGGGCCGCAACGGGGCCACGTGGCGGCAGCGGCGGGGCTTTCGCAGCAGCCGGGGAAACAGGCCAGGCGGGCAGCCAAGGCCAACGTGGGGCCAAATTTGGGCGGCAGCCGGGCCTCCCGGGCGGTTCCAAACCTTCCAGGGCCGGTTTGCGGGCAAAAAGGCCGGAAAAGCCAGGGGCTGGGGCTCAAAACGGGGACGGCGCGGCACAGGCGTGACCCTTTTCTGGCGCGGGTGGGGCGCGGCGGGCGGCGATTTGGCAAAAATACTGTGATCCGCCGCCGCAAAAAGCTACACAAACCCCGTTCCGCGATCACGGATCCAGGCGCGGGGGCGGACGGGCTTCGCGTACGCGCATGATAGGGAAGGCGTCCCGTTCGGGGCGTCTTTTTTGTCGCATCTGAGCTGTATCTTGCTCAAAACATTGGTGCTTCAGTCGGGTTGCTATTTGCCGCGATCAGAGCGATGAATGTACCACGCCGCGGGGCACAGCCCCCGCAGGGCCGCAGGCGGGGTCGAAGGTCGACTGCCAAAAGCCGCCGGGCCGAAAGGAGCACACCCATGAAAAACCAGACCTTCGGTATCGAGATTGAAACCACAGCGCTCGGGCGCAGAGGCGCTGCCGAGGCCATTGCCGCACACTTCGGGACGGAAGCCCGCTATCTCGGAACACACCTGAGCAACTGGGTGGTGCCGATGCCGGACGGCAGGCACTGGACGGTCGAAAGCGACAGTTCGGTAACCGACCCCTGCGCGGAGGTGGTCAGCCCGGTGTGCACCTGGGACGACATCCCGATGGTGCAGGAGGTGGTTCGGAAGCTTAAGAAGGCCGGAGCACGGGTCGACGGCTCCTGCGGCATCCACATCCACGTTGGCCTCGGGGCGCACACCCCGCAGAGTCTGCGCCGCCTGGTGAACATTGTCAACGCCAAGGAAGACCTGCTGACCATGGCCCTCGGCATCAGCAGCGACCGCCGGGACCGGTGGTGCAGACCGGTCGATCAGGACTTCCTCAAGCAGCTCAACTTGGCCAAACCTGCAACCATGGACGACCTCGCAGCCCTTTGGTACACGAGCCAGAACTACACCAATCGCTGGCGACAGTGCGCTGCGACACACTACGACCCGAGCCGCTACCACCTGCTCAACCTCCATGCCGCTTTCTCCACGGAGCGCCCGGCGCACACCATCGAGTTCCGCGCCTTCAACGGCACACTCCATGCTGGAAAGATCAAGGCATACATCCACCTTTGCCTGGCCATCAGCGCACAGGCGCTCACCACCAAGTCGGCCAGCCCGACCAGACCGGTAACCGACAACCCGAAGTACACCTTCCGCTGCTGGCTCCTGCGCCTGGGCTTCATCGGGGAGGAATTCGAACACAGCCGCATGCACCTCCTCGCCAACCTGCCCGGCAACGCCGCCTGGAGACAAGCCGCCTGAACCCGCCTGACGAAGGCCTATGGCACAGGCCGAAACCCCGCAAGGGGTCGCGGGAGCCACAGTTCCCAAATCAAGCAAGGAGGCACACCACCATGACGAAACAGGACATCCGACAGATCTACACCCAGAAGGTATCTGAGCTGCTGGCACAGGGCTACCAAATCAACCCCGAAACCATGAGCGGCTCCCAGGGTGAAATGGCACATATTGACCTGACCAACGGCTCCGAAATCCTCAGGGTTCTCATCGAAAGCAAGCACATCTTCGGGCGCGGACTTTACGGAGACACCCTGACCATTCGGGTCGGAAGATGCACAGACACAATCGACAGCTGCTGGCGCACAATCTGGAACGATCGCCTGGAGACACTCTTTGAAATCAAGGTGGCCAAAATCAGCGATAACTTCTACACCACAATGGAAGAGAGTGAGCGGATGGCACAGGTGCGCCAGGACCGGTGGCGGCTCAAGAATCGAGACACAAGCAAGCCGCTCGGGGAAGCTTACAAATCTGCTGCCCTGCGATACATTCGTCGCCAGCCGCGCATGAAAACCTGCAAGCCGGAAGAGATCACCAGCATGGTCAAGCGCACACATGAGCGCGGAAAGGTGAGCTATGAATTCACAGCACGCGGACGCACATTCACCATTTTTGCCTGACCCGCCTGATGATGGCCTGAGGCACAGGCCGAAACCCCGCAAGGGGTCGCGGGAGCCACAGTTCCCAAATCAAACAAGGAGGTACATCCCATGAAAACCACGTTCTATCTCAACGGTAAGAAGACCACCAGGAAGGCTGTGACCGAACTGATCAGCGCTGAGCGTCTCGAGCGGTACATCGAGGAGGCCAAAGAGTCTTTCTTTGAAGACCCGCTCACTGAGAACAGCTTCTGGCTTGGCGGCAGGAACACGCTCACCATCGAATTCAACTGACACGGCTTTCAAATCAACCAAGAAATGACTTGACTTCTCTGCCCACGCGAGTGATGAATACCATGCCGCGAAGGCAGAAAGGTTTGAAATCAAGGAGGATATTGAATGAAATACATCGCATACGGCTCAAACATGGTTAAGAAACAGATGGATTTTCGCTGCCCAAATGCCAGACTGATTGGAATGGGATATCTCCTGAATCACCGACTGGAGTTTTACCTCCATGCGACTGTTGAGCAGACCTGCGCCCGCGGCTCGGCGGTTCCGGTTGCGGTGTGGGAAATCGACAAGGAAGACGAACTTAGCCTGGACCGGTATGAAGGTTACCCCAACTATTACACCAAGCAAAAGCGCAAGGTGCTCATGAACGACGGCTCTGAAATCGAGGGCATGATCTACATCATGAAACGCATCAGGCCTTACCCTCCGACCAAGGAATATTATGGAGGAATTAAGAAGGCCTATGAAGACTTGGGCATTAGCTTTGAAATCGAGAAGGTTCTCTTGCCAGCGCTGAAAAGAAGCCTGTCTCGCGAGCGCGATTTTGGATGGTAAACCGATGCATGAAAGGAGCCGCTTCCAAATCGGGAGCGGCCTTTTTTGTCTGTGGGGGCTTTCAAATCAGGGCATTTTAGGGGCTTTGTGGCGCTTTCAAATCAACCCGGATAACACGTGATGTTTCAAACGTGGCCAACGTAGCGGCAAATTCGGCAAAAGAAAAGCGCCCCGAAGGACGCTTGCTATGATTCTGATTCGCTTTCACATTGCCGGTTCACCTCAGCCGTATGCTCCTGCTGCAGCTCACAAATATACTTGCGCAGATTGTACAGGGCTGCGCCAATAGTGTCGAACGCAACTGCTGCCTGATGCTCGCCATTGGTATGAGCCAGTTTTGTCAGCGGCAGTGCATCTTCCTCGAACAGCACGACTGCACCTTCGATCAGCAATCGCATCTCGCTGACTGTATTGCCTGTGTTCCAGAGATAATTGTTGAGCGATTGCAGCCGCTGTTTCATTCGTTTTTCACCCCGGCTTTCAAATCAAAACGCCTTGCTGCCTGCCGTTCCCTGTGTGCTTGCATGTCTGCAGTACTTTTGAATGCAGCATAGCCATTAAGGTGGCTCATCAGGGTGCGACGCAGTTCCTTGTGCTGTGTGCCGCCAAAGCCCAGGCGCATCAACCAGCTGTTGGCATAGTATTTTTCGTTCTCAGGATTGACTTGCTGTTTGATGGAAACCCGGGTTGCAGTCTTCGCGCATTTCAATATTCTTGTGAAGAGTTCAGCATAAGTTTTCTGAAGCTCTGGGGTGCTCACACAGGGAGGTGCGTAGAAAATGAAGTTGTCGTTTTCAAATGTTATGCCGCGAATGCTGTCAGTATCGTTGGCACACTGGATACGCGCTTTGAAATCGTCTGCATTCGTAGGGGGACTGTCTGTGGTAGCCATGATAAAAGCTTCATCGATATGAACCGTATTGCTCTGCATCATGCGGTTCAGGATATATTGTTTGCTGCAAAGCATGCGCAAAAGGTTTATCAGCTGCGGAACTGTCCAGTCTGGAACTGGTAAGCTGACTGACACAGAGGCTGTATATGTTTCAGCCAACGCTCCTGAATCAGCAGGTTCATTTTCAGGTTCAGCCTCCAGCCAGCCACGAGCAATGAGCAGGGGCCTGATGTTTTCGAGCGTTTTTTCATCGTTGCAGGTGATGGTGCCATCCATGTTCACGGTGATGGTTCCAATTTGGTATGTGCCGGACGGCATACCCATGTACGTAGCGCGCAGCATTGTATGCTCTGAAATTGCCTTGACCATATCCTTTCGGTTATCAGGGTGGGTGTTCAGAATCATAGAGGGGTCCTCCTTTTCCTTTGGGTATGGTATTGTTCACTCTGAAACCCATATAAGTCAAGATAAATTTTTGCCTTTGGTTTATCATAAAATTTATTACCCAGTTGTAACCAATAATACAAAAGGATATCCTCACCGATGCTGCGGGTGAAAATCGCGTAACTGTATTTTAAGGTGCGCGGCTTTCAGCAACAGATATAGAGCAGATGGAAGAGCAGTTTGTTCGGTCGGAGATACTCCTCTTAACGTTGGAGATTCCAGAAGAAGCATTTGCCAAAGCTATCGAACTGGCTCAAAAATATGATGTGCGCATTGTCATTAATCCTGCGCCGTACTTCCCATGGGTGAATACCTATCTGAAGGATGCATGGCTGTTAACCCCCAACCGCAGTGAAGCTTGTGGATTGCTTGGTTGTAAAAGCGAAAACTTGATAGAGTGTCTGAAAACGGCACCATTTGAGCGAATGGTGGTAACACTCGGCGGTGACGGGGCGGTTTGCATGTCAGTTACCCAGAACTGATTGGGTCGTGTTTGTTCGAAGCAACGATTCAGCAGATTGGGATATTTGTGAACAGCCTGCTGGTAACGGGTATACGGTCTGCGGCGGCGAACAACCGACAGCAGGCTTAGCTTACGCATGACTCTCAGAATGGCTTTCACATTTACCACCTTGCCGATTTTGCGCTGGATCCAGCGCCGAACGCGGTGTATTCCATACGTCTGCTTACACAATCTCTGGCATTCCTCGATAAGGTCTATCAGCCACTGATCTTTTGTCTGCTTTCCTTGCCGGTTCCGCCATGCATAATAGCCACTGCGAGACACTTCGAATACCTCGCACATAGCTTGTATGCTGTACCGGCCGCGAAAACGCTCGATCACTCGATATTTCAGCTTCACCTCCTTCCAGCTTCGCACAGAAAATTTCGCAGTAATTCCACCTGCATACGCAGCTGTACAATCTCATTGCTGCGTTTTCTTCTTCGCTTGCAGACTCTTTACGTGGACGTCCCTTAGGCCTTGGAATATATCCTGCTGCAATTTTCCGTTCCTTCCGATTCTGACGATTGATGAGCTGTGCTACTTGTCTCTTGCTCAGTCCATATCTTGCACCGATTTCCCGATTCGTTTCGCCGCTTGCCTTCCTGGCTCGTATTGCTTCTGTTAATTCTTCTACCTTTGTGTACTTCCTTGCCATACAAACAACCTCCTGTCGTAGTTCTTATTCTACAACAGGAGGTCTCTTTTTTCATTTGTCCGTTATCTTGGGTACAGTCCACACAGCACTGCCAGCGTCTTTTTTATGGAAGAGCATCCACTGGAACACAGTTATATTGCTGTAGGTGTCGCTCCATGCATCATGCCCGTTTTCAGGATAGATCGTCAGAATGGCATTTCCGCCGAAGCGGTTGACGGCATTCACCATCTTTTCCGATTCTTCCGGCAATACGGTCGTATCCTTTTGCCCATGGAATGCCCATACAGGCACATGCTTCAGCTGTGCGGCATTCGCATACATACCGCCGCCGCAAATGGGACAGATGGCTGCAAACAGCTCCGGCATACTCATCGCCAGCTGCCATACGGCGTATCCGCCCATGCTGGCTCCCATCAGGTATACCCGTTCAGGATCCGTGTAAGCTGCGTTTGTTACATGCCATACAAGTTTTTTCAATGACTGATAGATATCAACCCACGTACCTACAGAACATTGCGGTGCAATCACGACAAATGGAAAATCAGAATGTTTTTCGGTTAGTGTGAAAAACGGGTTTCCCTGTAGCCGATGGATGTCCTGGCTGCGCGATCCCATGCCATGAAGGAAAATGATCACCGGCCACCGTTTTGCCGGATCGTAATCCCCGGGATACCGGATAATGTATGAAATCTCTTCAAACTGCCGTATTTCCTGATTCACAGCGTACACACTCCTGTCAAAGGATCAATATTGCAATTCGTACACATGCCTCCGGCGCCCCCGGCGTTCTCACTGCAGTGGTTCACCGTTATACTTCAAATGTTTCACCGTATGCAGGTGTAAAACAGGGTCTTTGCTGTTTCGCCAAAAGGGCTTCCAGTTCCTCCGGCGTAACTCCCCCGGGCAAAATGCCATAGTGGAACGGAATCACCAGTCTGGCGTCAATGCGTTCCGCCAGCACAGCCGCATCCTGAGCATTCATGTTCTTGCCAACCCCGGCATTGAAACACAGGAAAGCCACATCCGGCTGATGGGGCACACGTGCCGCCAAATCGCACAAAAGCGCCGTATCTCCGCTGAAATAGAGCGTTTTTCCTTCATGCACGATCTCATATCCCAGGGCATATCTGTCCGAATGGACAGCAGGCAGCGCGCGGATTTCAAAAGCACCCAGAGTCACTTTTGCTCCCTCATACAATTCAAAAAAGCAGGGACAGTCCTTCAGCACCGCATGGGAAGAGGGCGGGCCGGCAAACATCAGGCGGGGCTGCCTGTCAAGCAGCATCTGCACCGTTTGAGGGTCCGTGTGGTCGATATGCGCATGAGTGAAAAGAACCAGATCATAGTTCCTTTCCAGCCATTCCTGCTTCACCGGCAGCAGGCGATGCCTGTCCGCACGCCGCTCTCCCAGAGCGTCGCTCCAGTAGGGATCAAGAAGAACAGACGTTTTTCCATCATCCAGAATAAAGCCGGATTCCCCCATCCATGTAATTTTCACAGGCATCCTCCTTACGGCGCATTCTTGGGCAGGAACTGCGCATCCACGCCGCCATCCACCACAAGCTCCGCGCCTGTAATCACTCTGGACTGATCGCACGCCAGGAAATAGGCCGAGTTGGCAATATCCTCAAAATCGGCGATATCGCCGATAGGCGAACGGTCGCGGCGAACCTGCCGCCATTCCTCCGTCTGTGCTGCCCAGCGTGCAGTTTTAATGGAGCCCGAAACCACCACATTCACCCGAATGCCGTATTGACCCCATTCCACTGCAAGGGCTTTGCTCAGCGAAACCAGACCGCCCTTGGAGGCGATGTACGCACTGCGGTCAGGAATGGCCCTGCGGGCCGTGTTGCTGCCAATCACCACGATGGATCCGCCGCCAGCGTCCTTCATCTGCCGGGCGGCTTCCCTCATCAGCGAAAAATTCCATACCAGATTGGTTTCAAGCACCTGACGCCAGTCTTCCAGCGGCACCTCCAGGGCTTTTTGTCCCATGCCCAAATCAGCCGCATTGAGCACCAGAGCCGAAAGGGCGATGCCTCGCTCCTGCAGGTTTTGGAACATCTGACGAACCGCTTCTTCACTTCCTGCCTGAGACTGGAAACCCTCTGCCTGTACCTTGAACTCTTCGGCAACGGACTGTGCCGCGACTTTGGCTTCCGCCTCGTTGCGGCTCGTGATTACAACATTCCATCCCTCCCGTGCAAAACGCCGGGCGATTGCAAAACCAGTGCCTCCGCTGGCACCTGTGATCATCACAAACTTTTCCATATTGTTCCCCCTAAATGGCAGGCCGGTGAAACGTGTCCACCGGCCTTTTCCATGGCTTACAGCATGGTCTGGGAAATATCCAGATTCTCGTTTTTGGAAGCTTCCAGTTCCTTGGACCAGTCCAGATCGCGGTATTCTTCACCACGGGGATCGGTCTGGATCCAGTTCACCAGTTCGCTGATCATTTCATAGCTCCAGGCCTTGTCAATCTGAGCCGTGGTCCAGCGGCCGGCACGGATCATTTCAAAACCAAAGTCGTCCTTCACGTGGGTCTTGGCTGCGCCGTCCACCACTTCTTCCGCCAAGTGTGCCGGGATGAACAGCACGCCGCCGCCCGCGCCAAACACGATATCGCCAGGCAGAGCGATGGCCTTGCCGATGCGCGTAGGCGCATTGATGGACGTGATGCAGAACTCGCGAATGGGAGTCGGATCAACGCCGCGGTAGTACACCTGCGTATCTACCTTCTCCATCTGCTCCACGTCGCGAACGCCGCCCCAGATCACAGCACCGCCCGTCTTAGTACGGGTTTTGATGGCAGTGGTCAGATTGCCGCCCAGAAAGGTGCCCTTGTAGATCTTGTCGTACATGTCGCAGACAACCACGTCGCCTTCCACCAGGCTGTCGATCACCCACTGGTTAAACATGCCCTTGCGGCCTTCGCTTTCGCCCTGGTTCATCATCACGTCAAACAGGTCCGGTCGGGTGGGCGCATAGCAGCAGGTGACAGCGCGGCCGATCAGCTTGCGGCCGTCGTTGTGCAGCGTTTTCAGATTGCCTTCAAACTGGCTTTCGTAGCCCTTGAGGAAAATAGGCTTCCACACTTCTTCCAGCGTCA
Organism: Clostridia bacterium; assembly: GCA_017517815.1. The sequence goes on from JAFWYA010000015.1 coordinate 30,954, forward strand.
TGCTTTTGAGGGCCTCCAGCACACGGTCGGGCACCTTGGGACGGCCGTCAGCAAAACGCTCACCCTTCCACAAAGGGGTCAGCTGAATGACAGTTTCCGGATCATAAAAACGAATCATAGAAGTATTTCTCCTTCCTGCAGGCTTTATGCCAGCACAAGCGTCAGTTTTTGATCTTTGCCAACATGCAGGTTACCCTTTACGGTGCAGCCATCCTTTTCAGCCGTCACTTGATATTCGCCCTTGAAACCGCGCAGCGCCACATTGCCATTTGCATCAGCAATTTTCAGTTCATTGGTCATCCACTCGCGCTTGATGAGTTCATACAGCGCGTAATAGCTGGGCTTTTCCTTAAAATTCTGATCCATCAGGCAGCCGAGGCAGTCGCCTTCGTTCTTCCAGGCCAAACCATCCTTGAAGTTCCAGTAGATGACGCCAGCCATGTTTTCGACGCTGAACCACAGGCGGTAGAGGTTGCGTGCGATCTCGGCCTGCAGCGCCTCGCCCTGCTGACGGGTGCCTTCAAAGGTGGAAGGAATGGTGACTTCAGAAATGAACATCGGCAGGCCCAGCTTGTTGAACAGCTCATAGGTTTTAAGCATTTCCGTCAGGCCCATCTTTTCGTCACGAATGTGTTCCATACCGGCCTGAGGCGTGAACAGATGATACTGAATACCCAGCGATTTGATCGGCAGCTTTTTGTCCATCACTCGCTTGGCGACTTCATAATACTTTTCACGCATGCGGTTATGGACGTGGCTTGCCTCGTTCAGTTCCGTATCCACACTTTCGGGGAATACGTTCTGAATGGCCTCAAAGGCCCAGTCGACCATGGTAAATTCATCATCCAGCAGGCAGAAGTCCGGGGTGCGGCGAGGCGCACAGAAGGCTTCGTTAATGACGTCTACGATGTCCAGCTTGTCGCCGCAGTGCTCGGCAACCTTGCGGAAGTAGTTGGCAATCTGCTTTTTCAGTTCCTCCGGGTCTTTGGACGCCCAGTCCGGACACCAGCGTTCGCAGAAAAGCGGCTGGCCCTTGACTTTCAGGTTGTACTTTTCAGCAAACTTGATGATGCGGTCAATGGGCGGGCGGCGGAAAATATCCAGCACGCCCTCTTCAAAGCGGAACTTATCAGGTTCAAACTCCGTCACAGCCCAGCACAGCGTGGTGGTAACCAGGTTGAACAGGCGGCCAAAGCTGTCCTGATATTCCATTTCCTGTTCGCCCAAATCGCCCACCATCAGGCCGTTGCAGCCGAACACAAACTCGTGATCCAGCTGGCGCACGGTGATCTCAGCCTCAGGCACAGGCTTACCCTCAGCATCAACCACCTGCACTTCAAAGTCTGCCTTGCGGTTTTTTTCGATATTGGCATCGATCTGCGGGTTGATTTGATCCCATGCAGCACGATACGCTTCATAATCCTTCTGGAAGGGCAGATTCGTGATCATTCTTTTCTCCTCCTTGACAGATGCATCAGAACTGGCTGCGGGACAGATGGCGCTTGGTATCGGGACGTTCGCCGTTGAGGGCGGCCTCCTTCAGGTTCTTGAAACGCTCATGATAGAAGGCCACCTTCTCTTCATCCAGGGTTACGCCAATACCGGGCGCATCCGGAACCTTCATCATGCCGTTGCGGTACTTGTGCTTGCCGCCAACAATGATATCATCCAGCTCGTGGTGATAATGGCCGTCGATGGAGTAGCTGATCTGCGGGGTGGACGCGGCCAGCTGGATGTTCACAGCGGTGGACACGCCCAGTTCGGCGCCGGCGTGCATGCTCATGCCCAGACGGAAGGTATCGCACACGGCAGCCAGCTTCTTGGTGGCCCAAATGCCGCCCCACTTGTGAGGATCGGCCAGAATGATATCCACCGCGCCCTCGCGGATGCCAACGGGCAAAGAGTCAAAGTCAACCACGCACATGTTCGTAGCCAGAGGCGTATGAATATCCTTGCGCAGGCGTGCCATGCCCTCAATGCCCCAGCAGGGATCTTCCAGGTATTCCAGACCGATTTCGTCCAGTTCCTTGGCGATCTTGATAGCGGTCTGGGGGCTCCAGCAGCCGTTGGGGTCGATGCGCAGCTTGAAATCCGGGCCAAAATGCTCGCGGATGGCGCGCAGCACCTTGATCTCATGCCACGGATCATGGGCGCCGCCCTTGAGCTTCAGGCAGTTAAAGCCATAAAGATCCACGGCTTCCTGACAGAACTTCACGATATCTTCAGGCGTTTTTTCGCCGCCCTTGCCGGTAACCTCATCCTTCAGGCGGAAGAAGATATAGCCGGAGAAAGGCACTTCGTCACGATAACGGCCGCCGATCAGGTCGCACAGGGGGCGATCGGCCTTCTTGGCGATGATATCCCACAGGGCGATCTCAATACCGGCCACAGCAGCCAGACCGAAATAGCCCTGGAAATACGCCTTCATGTGGAAGCGTTCCAGAATGTTTTCAATGTTAAAGGGATCTTCACCCTTCAGTTTAGCGGCCATCTGCTGGATGCTTTCCTCGATGCCGTCGTCGCCGCGGGTTTCGCCGATATCCACAATACCTTCATCGGTATAAACCTTGATCAGAGTACGGGTGGTGGAACCGCGATAGCCCTGGGACCAGAGAATAGGAGCCTCAAAGGGGACGTTTACCCGAGTGGTTTCAATGCGTTCAATCTGCATAATGGAACTCCTTTCTTTCGTTGAGGTCTTTATTTACCTTATGAAATCCTGTACAGGGCTGCGCCAAAGGGCGGCAGCGTGTGCTTTCCTGCGCGGGCAAAGATTTTCTCAGCATTTTCCGGTGCTTCAAAGGGTACGGCATTACGCCCCAGATTGACGGCGCACAGGAGCTTTTCCTCAGCACAGACTCTTTCAAACACCAGCAGGCTTTCACCGGCCTCTACCCAACGGGTTTCACCCTTGAGCAGCGCGGGATGCTCTTTACGCATTTTCGCCAGTCTGCGCAGCAGTGCGGTACGGGCACGGCCCTCTTTGGTGACGGCGTAGCTCCAGTCCACCACCGTATTTTTGGCGTGGAAACGATCCGCCCACACGCAGTGAGGAGCATCGTCTGCCACCTCCATGCCGTTGTAGAGGAAGGGAACGCCGTCAATCCAGTAGTTCAGGCACAGCACAGCATCCATGCCGGCATGGGTCCATGCCTTTTCGTAGCGTGCACCTTTCACAGTGGAGGAATCGGACGTGCCGTGGGTATCAATGGCGCGCATATGGCGGGCACCCGCAGGCCACTTGGCATTCGCCTTATCCCATGCGTCCTTCAGAGCAGAGGCAGGCGCCTCTCCACTCATGACAGCAGGAAAATTGTGTTTATACCAGCTGAAGGCATAATCCAGATCAAAGGCGTAGAGCTGATCTTCCGGCCGTTCGCCTTCGCACAGCATGGTCACATCGGGCTTGATGGCCTCCAGCCTTCTGCGGCCTTCCTCCCAAAAGTCCAACGGCATAAGGGTTCCAACGTCGCAGCGGAAGCCGTCCACGTCGAAGTCCCGCACCCAATGCACCATGTTGTCCAGCAGATATTCCCGCAGTTCCGGCTTGGCAAAATCGTGAACCGGGAAGGCCCACACGCCCAGCGTGAAATCGCCGTTTTCATCGCGCTTGACCCAGTCAGGATGCTCCTGAATGTGCACCGCGTTCGGGCCGCAATGGAAGAACACCATATCCAGCCACACCCGCATGCCCAGCGCATGCGCATCCCGGACGAAAGCATGCAGATCTTCCTCCGTGCCATACTCAGGGTCAATGGCATAAAAATCCTTCATGCGGTACGGATTTTTGGGATTGTTTGTACCTGCGCCTCTCTGCCGTATGCTCCAGTAGCGCGGATCCATATCGTCATCCGCCTCAAAGATTGGGCACAGATAGACGATGGTCGTACCCAGGGAAGCGATATTTGGCAGCAGCTTCCTGGCCGCTTCCAGCGTTCCCTGCGGAGTGCAGGTGCGCAGGAATATCTGGTAGATGATACCGTTGTGCAGATACTCCGGAGAATGTCGTGCCTGTTTCATAAAACGAAACCCTCCTATGTTCATCAACCCTTGACAGAACCTACCATGACGCCTTTGGCGAAGTACTTTTGGATGAAGGGATAGACCATCAGGATAGGAACAGTAGACACCACGATCATGGCGTACTTGAGCAGGTCGCGCATGCCTTCCAGCGCCTGTGCTTCTTCCGGATCCAGAATAGAGGAAGCGTCGACGGTGTTGAGCACCAGAATGTCTCTCAGGAACAGCTGCAGGGGGAACATGTCGCGGTCGCTGAGATAAATCATGGCATTGAAGTACGAGTTCCAGTGCGACACCGCATAGTACAGCGAGATGACCGAGATAACCGCCTTGGACAAAGGCAGCAGGATGGCAGTGAAATAGCGGAAGTCCGAGCATCCGTCAATAGCCGCCGCTTCGCCGAGCTCACTGGGGATGTTCTGAATGAATGTGCGGGTCACAATCATGTTGTAGACCGAAATGGCACCCGGCAGCATCATCGCCCAGACAGTGTTTACAATGCCCAGTTCCCTCATCTGCAGGTAGGTAGGAACGATACCGGCAGAGAACAGCATGGTGAAGGTAAACAGGAAGGTGAAGAAGCCGCGTCCGGGCAAGGTCTTCTTGGACAGGGCAAATGCCGCACAAAGGGTCATGATCACGTTGATCAGCGTACCGCACACAGTATAGAAAATGGTGTTGCGGTAACCGATCCATACGACCTTGTAATCAAACACTTCCTGATAACCGCGCAGACTGAAGTCCACCGGCCACAGAACCACCTGACCTGTCGATACCGCCTGGGGTGAGGAGAAGGAGGCGGACAGAACATAAATCAGCGGATAGAGCGTAACAATCAGCAGGAGGGCCATGACCACGTGAACGATGGCATAGAGCACCTTATCGCCCAGGGGATCCTTGATTTTTCTTCTTTTGGATCTGCGGGAAAGATCAATCGTGAACATTTTGCTTCCTCCTTTCACCACAGACTGGTCTCGCTGAGTTTTTTGGAGATCGAATTAACCACACAGATCAGGACGAGATTGACAACGGAATTGAACAGTCCGATGGCTGTGGACAGGCTGTAATTGGGTACATTGCCGCCCGAGCCCAGACCGATTTTATACACATACGTAGAGATGACTTCGCTAGCGCCCAGATTCAGATTGTTCTGCATCAGGTAAATCTTTTCATAGCCAACGCTCATCACACTGCCCGCGCGCATGATCAGCATGATCGTTGCGGTAGGCAGAATGCAGGGCAGATCCACGTGCAGCACACGCTGCCAGCGGGATGCGCCGTCGATGATAGCTGCTTCATGCAGCTGGAGGTCTACAGCAGACAGAGCAGCCAGATACACAATGGCATTCCAGCCAAACTGCTGCCAGATGCCGGACCAGACATACAGGTGGGTAAACACCTTGGTCGAGCCCAGCGGATCCTGCGGATATTCGCCGGTCAGAGCATGGAAGATCGTACCATACAGACCCACGCGCGGGTTGGCAATCTGCAGAATCATACCCACGATAACCACCGTGGAAATAAAGTGAGGCATGTAGGTGATGGTCTGGATGGCTTTCTTGTAGTGCTTCTGACGCACACAGTTGAGCAGAAGCGCAAACACGATCGGGATGGGGAAGCCAGCCAGAATGGAATAGGTGGAAATGGTAACCGTGTTTTTGATGATGGTCCAGCAGTTGTAGGTTTTAAAGAACTTGACAAAGTTATCAAAGCCTACCCATTTGCTGTTCCAGATACCGGAACGGATGGTGAATTTGCGGAATGCAATCTGCGCGCCCACCATGGGTACATAATGGAAAAGAATCAGGTAGATCAAGGGCAGGAGCAGAAAGCAGTAAATCTGCCAATGATTGATGATGCGCCTGAGAAGCTTTCTGTTCATAAATGCCTCATTTCCGGGGGAGCTGCCGTCCCGAAGGACGGCAGCTCCCTGCAAATTGATTAGCTGTTTTTCGGAAGAGAATTACTTGTACATACGGTCGTAAACGGCCTGCTGCACTTCCAGCACTTCTTCCATGCCGATGACCTTGAGCTGCTCGAGGTAAGCATTCCAGGCTTCGTCGGAGTAGATGTCCATGCCCTCGGCATTCATCATGAAGTTGGTGCGGGCGGTTTTGATGTAGGTTTCCAGATCGGTGATGGTCATGCTGACAGCGTCAGACTCTTCCTCGGTGTAGATGAAGCGCGGGATGTACTCATCTTCAGCGGGATAGGCCGCGCTGTAGGCATACTGGATCTGGGAAGCGCCGTAAGCGGTGGTCAGAGGATTCTCGGGGATGATACGGCCGGAGGCGATGGCATACTCACGAGCCCAGGGACCATTCTGATACCACATAATGTTCTGCACGGTGCCCCACAGGGTTTCCAGCTCCTTGAAGGAAGCGTCGATGTCCATGTTCTTCATGGAGGCCTTCAAGCCTTCGGGAGCGCGCTCCCAGTGCTTGCCTTCCTCGCCCCAGTGGTTGATGATGGACATATCGTCGCGGTAGAACAGATCCAGGAACTTGAACGCAGCCTCGGGATTCTCGCAGTCAGCAGTGATGACGGCAGCAGGGACGGGCAGGGAGGGATAGAAGGTAGTGGAGGCTTCACCGGCAGCATTCTTGAAGGGCTCAATGCCGACGTATTCACCGATGCGGGGAGTGTTGACGGTGCCGAAGTTGGCAGCGCCCATGTGCATGCCGACGACAGGCACTTCCTGGTTCACCAGAGCGGCGACCTGAGTCTTGTCAGCGGTGAAGGTCATGGGATCCACCAGGCCCTCATCCAGCAGCTTGCGGATGTACTTGAGGCCTTCGCGGTATTCTTCAGTAGCGGCATAGTAGAACACGTTGCCGTCCTTCACGGACTGCGCCTTGTCGGGCACATAGATGAACATGTTCATGATGGCCTGCCACCAGGAATCCTCATAATTGTTGGTGCTGGCGATGAGGGGGATTTCGTCCGCTTCGCCGTTGCCGTTGGGATCCTGCTCCTTGAAGGCCTTGAGCACGTTGTAGAGCTCGTCGGCATTGGTGGGAGCCTGCAGATTCAGCTTGTCCAGCCAGGCCTGATACACCCAGATCTTGTCGTTGGCCTCATTGGTGAGGGACTGGTTGTACTGGGGCAGGGTGTAGAGGTTGCCGTCGGGAGAAGTAACCATGGGCAGGAAATTCACGCCGGTACGCTCGATGGCGTCCTTAATGAAGTAGGCGTCATTTTCCACATACTCATTCAGAGGAATGATCGCGCCGGCCAGAGCCCACTGATACAGCAGATCCAGACCGAGCTTGTTGTTGATGAGGATGTCGGGCAGTTCGGCGCCGGAGGTGATGGCCAGGGTCAGCTGGGTCAGCATCTCAGAGCCGTAGACTTCAAAGGTAACGTCGACGTTGGCCAGTTCTTCCATCAGAAGCGTCTGCCAGTTGGTTTCCCAGTCTTCAACGTTGGCGTGGGTGCCAATGCCGATGGTCAGGGAAACTTTTTCATCCAGGATGGGATACTCGCCATCAAAGGGAGCAGCCATGGCAGGGATGGCCAGGGAGAGGGCCATGACGAGAGCCACAACCAAAGTCAGAATCTTTTTCATATCAGATCCTCCTTCAATTTTTTCTGCGGATTTACGTTCTTTCCGCAGTTCTTGTGTTTTGAGTGTACACTGTGGCTGTGATCAGTGTAAATACGTTTTCCCCGATTTCATTCACCCTCATCCGGATTTTCACGGCCTTTCCGGTATTGATTCAGACCATATGCTCAATTTTCAATCTCCTTTTTTCCGAAAATTCCACCTCTTTCCCCGGCAGTTTCGTCCCGGACTGCAGATTGGCGCGTTGCGCCTGACGCTATTTTTTTGTATAATAATATGTGATCTTTCTTTTTTCTGTTCCATAAAGTCACACCAGAAAAGAGGCAGCTTTTTTATGCTCAAATCCTTTTTTTCCCAGAAAATACTGACACGTATTTTTATGGCGTTCTGCATTTTTCTGGTCGCACTGCTGCTGTGCACCGTTCCGATCATTCACCACAATGCGCAGAAAATGGAGAAGGCCAATCTGCAGGTTTACACCGATACGCTCAACCACAACCTGAATCTGGTCAACAATCAGCTTCAGGCCCTGCAGGCGCAGCTGATCAACTGGGGCAGGCACAATGAGGTATTTCAGAAGTTTTGCAGAAACGAGGGAGAGATTGACTATATCACCCTGCGCTCCCTTCACTCCGCCCTGCAGCAGATGATCACAGATTATTCCTATGCGCAGGACGTGGTGCTGCTGACGCGAAACAATTACATCATCACCCGCCATCAGATGGCAGTGGACAGAATGAACCTGCTGGATACTTTTTTTCAGCAGGTGCTGGTCATTCCGGAGGTTACTTCACCGGAAACCTTCCTTGCAATGGCTGAAAAGGGTATGGAATGTCTGCCCGTCAGCAGCGCGGTATATGGCCATTACAACGCGCTGCTCCTGTTCCAGACCATCTGGTATGGCAATGTCCATCCTGCAGCAACCTCCATGATTGCCGTAGACGTGGAGCGAGTTCTGAACGCCATCGCTCCGGATGGTTTGCTGGAAGCGAGCAGCGTGCAGATTTTCTGGAAGGAACAGCCTATTTATACAACCGGTGTGCTTTCGCCGGATGTTGAGCACATGACGCTTCATGCCCAAAGCAACACCCCGGGCATTTCCGTTACTATCTCTGTCTCGCGCGACATGCTCAACGCCGGTGTTTACGCTACAATCAAGACCATGTGGGCGCTGGTGCTGGCAGCGTTGGTGGGGGGACTGGCCCTCATGCTGTTCTTTATGCTGCGCATGGGCAGGCCCATGCGCAGTCTGGTGCAGAAGGCGCGCAACCTGGCTCCTTCGCTTTATTCCAACGACGAGTATGATTATCTGTCCAAAACGCTGGAACAGCTGGATACAGCGCTCAAACAGCGCAGTGAAGAACTGGACAGCCAGCGCCGCCTTCTGCAAAACAGCTTTCTGGAAAAGGCGCTTCTGGGTAATCTGACTTCACAGCGAACAAAGAAGGATTTCATGGCACTGTTTCCGGATTTTCCCCAGCATTACCATCTGGCGCTGCTGCACATGAACTTTGATCAGCACATTTCCAACGAGCATACGATGAATCTGGCTTTGTCCAAGCAACTGATCATCGGGCAGCTGCTGGCACGTCAGTTTTCGCAGCCGCTCTATCATTTCCCCGTCACCCCCAATCTGACCGCCGTCATTCTGCCGGATCAGCTGGGCAGCATGGACGCCATCGAAAACCTTCATGCAGCGTTTGTGAAAGAATACCATCTGCCCATGAATGTTTACGTCGTTCACTCCGACAACGGAGCAGATGGCCTGAGTGAAGCCTATGCCCATGGCAAACGCCTCCTTCGTCTGGCAGCTGGTTATATTGAAAAACGAGTCTGGTCCATTGGTAACTTCCCCAAGCAGGAGAACCTCTCCGGCACGGATTACAGCCTGTTCCAGCTGTTCTATGAAGCCGTCAAACAGGCTGAAACCGAAACTGCTGTACGCTTTCTGCATCAGATTCATGTTAATCTGCGGGATCAGTCTTCCCCGGAAGAAGTGCTCTCCGCACAGCCCTACCGGCGTACGCTGCAGTTTTTACATTCCATTCTTATCCGTATCAAGCAGGAACATTTTGAAGATTTGTGCGCTATTCAGCTTTTTTCACCCGATCTGGATCAGCCTCTTGCAGCCTATTTTGCCCGTCTGGAGGAATATACCGTTACTCTAAGTGAAGCCCTGCTGGAGATCAAGCGTTCCCCCACAACCTTCGGTGCCGACATCGTAGCCTATGTGGATCAGCACTTCACCGATCCTGATTTCTATCAAAAAACGGTTTCCGATTACTTTAATATTTCCGAAAAGGCTTTGCAGTCAGCCATGCGCAGTGCAACGCAGCTTTCCTTTGCTGAATACCTGGAGAAAAAACGGCTGGATCTGGCGCACCAGCTTCTGCTGAAAACAGACTTGAACGTAAAGGATATCGCCCAGCAGGCAGGCTTTGCCTTGTACAATACCTTTTACAAGGCCTTCAAACGCCGCTGGAACTGCTCGCCATCGGAATATCGTCTGCAATATAACGCCAACCAGTTGGGTGAATAAGTGTACAGCAGCCGGAGATATCGCAAGCATTTGATAGCATAGGCCATGCAACTGTTGTTTTGACTGTTTCAAAGCAGTCAAAACATGCAGAAAACAGTCAAAAAGTGCATAATCGGCAGTCAAAAAAAGCATAGAAAAAAGCCGCCAAACCTTAAGGAATTGAAGTAGTCAATAGTTAGTAGACAGAAAATAACCTAAGCCACCAGTTCTGTTCGAAACAGGACTGGTGTTTTTCCGTTCAATTTCCGAACGGGACGTTCATTGTTGAAATAGTAGATGGCTTGCGCAACGATCGCGCGCA
>JAFWYA010000016.1 GCA_017517815.1 Clostridia bacterium
CCTAAGGAGGTGAAAGAAGTTGCCGAACATCAAGTCCGCCATCAAGCGCGTGAAGGTGACCGAGAAGAAGAATCTCCGTAACCGTATCGTGAAGTCCAAGGTGAAGACTGCTGTCAAGAAGTTTGAGACGGAGGCCAACGCTGCCCAGTACAGCCTCACCACCTCCGCTATCGATAAAGCCGTTGCCAAGGGCATTCTGCACAAGAATACCGCGAACCGCAAGAAGGCTCGCCTGGCTAAAATGGTGAACGCTTAAGTTTCTTAAGCGGTGCCGCCGACCTGCGCGTTGCGTATGTTTCAGCGGCAGGTCGAAGCAGTGGAAAAAGCAATGCCGTGTGATGAAAGTCACACGGCTTTTGCTTTTTTGATTTGAAAAGCAAATTGTTTCGAATGATGACAGTTACATAACAAAACTATTACAAAATGCAATCAAATTTTGGTTGCTATTTACAACAAAAGGAAGAAAACGGTATACTGTATTTGGTTTGATAATGGAATGATTACAATGGTGTAATGTGTTCCTATTATGTATACAAAGGGGTTCTGAGTATGCTGTTTGTTTCTCCAAAGGCCATTAAAAAAGTGTTTGCGCTGTGTGCTGCGCTTCTTCTTTGCATGCTGTCAGCGGCTGCACTGGCAGAAGGTGCGCATGCTCTGCCGGGAACGGTAGAAGTGACGCAGCTTTGCTGTACATCCGTCGTCGATGGCACCGAGACCTTTGACAACGATAACGCCCCGGGGCATGACCAAAGCGCGAGCAATGGTATTCTGCGTACCTTTGATACGGCTACCTATCATTTGCGCGCTGCGATTCAGGAGCCGGAGAACCCTGTGCAAAACGAAGTGAGCGATCGCATGAATATCCGTGTAGAGATTCCCTGCGACGAAGGCGACGCTCTGTTTGTAATGGAGGAAATGCTGTGGCTTGAAAACGGCAAGTCTGAGTATGACGAGACAGCCAAAGAACTGGTGCTCACCGGCAGCATGAAGGTGCAAAGCAGCCCGATTTCCGTCTACTGGCAGGAGTTTGCCGTACCCGTCAAGGCCTATAAGATGAAGCAGGGTGAAACGCTCAAGCCTGTGTTCTTTGCATGGGTTGACGGGCAGAAGGTTCCGGCCATGCTGGAGGACTTTGACACGACCCTTACCATTTCCGCCAAGGAAAGGCTGAATGTGCAGCTGAGCCTGGGAACAGAGTACCAGGACGGAACTTTCCAGTTTGACGAAACGGAAAGTGTATACGGTCGTATGGTAGGCCTAGCTGTCAGTGTCCAGTTGGCAAGCGACCACGATGATTTCAAGGGAATTCAGCTGCCGGAAGGTCCCATTTCCTTTGATGTAAATCTCAAGACGCTCAGAGCGGATAAAAACAATTCTGGCAGTAAGCCTGTGGATGTGACTGCCGACTATCTGCCTCGCCTTTGGGATTACCATCAAATGTTCTATGGACAGGATGAAACCGGTAAGCTCGAAAGGCAAATTGGCAAGTTTAAACTTGCAAAAAAATTGCCTTTTGGCAAGTGGAATGAAAAAACAAATGCATCGCAGAGCGTTTATGACAGCGGTGAAGCGATCGTATCTCAGGATGGGGATATTCTCCATTTTACCTTCAGCAATTATGATTTTGCGCCGGAGATCAAGTTCCCTTCCGCAACGCTGGGCGGAACGGCATATGACAAAAAGATCGGCTGCTTTACGCAGGCCTATGTACAGCTTATCGCACCTTATAAGGATGATGATGTAGCTGATATGAATGCTGAACTCTTCTGGAGCGAAGTTGAATTGAAGGCCGACACACTCGAACTGAATGGCGGTCCCATCAGCCAGGAAGAGAAAGACACACGAGATGACAAAGTCTCTCTTTCCATTCAACGGGTTGAAGGCAGCGTCCATCAGTCTTTGTGGTATCTGACTGAGGATGAGTACAAAACACTCGAAACCAAACAAGGCGCCATGTACAACAGCGCGGTTTTTTCAAAGACATATGGCGGCAGTGAATTTGTTGCTTATCCGGGGCAGGACCTGCATCTGTTTGCGTTGTCCAGTGTCAGTGGCGGCCTTAGCATCGGAAATCTTCATGGCCTTGACTATTTGATCAAACTGCCGGCAGATATTCAGGTGCGCGAAGATGCTGATACTTGTGACATGAATGCTGTACTGGTGGATTATCCAGACGATCCTTTGAAAGGCTGGCGCTGCAGAACAGTTCAGCCAAATCCTGCGGGCTGGACCTGGAAAGCGTATTTTGCGGTCAAACAGGATCGCAAGCCCTGGACAGACGAAGAAGAAATGGACAGAGCATTGAGCTTTGACCTGGAAATGTATGAGAAACGTGAATATATTCCCAAGGATGCTGTCATCGTGGGTGTTTTTTTCCAGGGACGTTCCACCGGGGATTCGCTTCCTGCAGATTACATGTGCCGTTTTGACCTGCCTGTGCATATAGATGAAAACGCTCAGACGGGTTATGTGTATCCTGTTAATCAGGAGGCCGACCTGTACGTTAAACCCACTGGCATGACACATGAGGAAGGTATGCGCTTTCCGCCTAAAAATGGTGTGGAAAACAAATACCGTTATGTATATGAAAAATATCTCGAGCCGTTCAAAAAGCATACGCAATATGATGATCGCCTGAATGGCCAGGCGCCCTTCAGAAGCTGGCGCGGGGAGGGCATGTATGTGCTGCATTACGCCTATGACAAGACTGTGTATGATGAAAACGGTCAGGTAATGGCTGGAACGCCGCTGGCGCACAACCAATATTACAATAACAGCGAGGAAATTAAGGAAAATAACCAACGATATATAACGTATGATACCGGTTCTTACTTCGGCGGCGTAAGCATACTGATCAACGGTGTAGAGGCAAAGCTTGAAAAAAGCATTGCCCAGCTCGGCGCGGACAACCGTTCACGTTCGGTGTACAATCTGAATGCCGGTGAGTATCGGGTGGATTATACCATTCAGCCGTCCTTTGAGTTTGTGGGAACCTTCAAGGAAAAAGATATGAAGGACGAGCTCGTGATCACGGATACGCTGGATGCGCACCTCACCTATGAAAAGGGCAGTGCGCGCCTGGGCGGTACTTATGATACGGCGCTGGAAACTGTGAACGGTGGTACGGCATTTGAACCTTACATTTCAACCAACAGCAAGGGGCATACGGTGCTTACATGGTTCATTCGGAATGCTGAAGCAGGCGTTGAGCTGCCGCCCATCCATTATTCCTGCAAAATCAAGCCCGGTACAGACAATGCAACGATTGTCAGCAATACTGCAACCATCACCGCTGATACTGACAAACGTTCACTTGCTGAATTTAACAGCAATCTCGCTACCGCCTCCTTCCAGGTGGTGCACACCACGGGTTCCATGCTCAACAAGAAGGTCGACAAGGCCTATGCCGAGCTGAAGGATCAGATCGTTTATACGGTCACATTTGCCAATGTGGGCGATACAGCCTATAACAATCTGCGGCTGCGCGATATTCTGCCCTATGACGGCGACGGCCGCGGCACCGACCTGCGCGGCGGTACCTACACGGTGGATTCCATCAGCATTTCCGGCGGTCAGAATGCCAGCGTTTATACCACAGGCAGCGCCGGGGTGCGCACGCAGGCCATGAATGAGCTGAACCTTTCCGACAGCAGCTGGACGCGCAAGACCCTCAGCGGTGGACGCGTAAACGTTGGTCAGGAACTGGGTGATATCACCGCGCTGGCCTGCGAGGTGGATGTGCCTGCGGGCGAGACTGTTGCCGTCGAAATAGCCATTACTCTGAACTGCACCAAGGCCGGTGCGAAACTGGTGGATATCGCTGATGCCTTCACCGAAAACCATCAGGAGCTGCATACGCTCAAGGTGGTCACCGAGGTTGTTTCCCGCAGACTCAGCGGCCTTGCCTGGTTCGACTCCAACCGCAATGGCGCCCGCGAACCCGGTGAGCAGCTGCTGAAGGATATGAAGATTACGCTGATGACGGAGGACGGGGATGCTGTGGAGGACATTTACGGCAACGCCGTTCAGCAGGTCATTACCGGGAATGACGGTTTCTACGAGTTTATCGCGTTGCCTGCCGGTTCGTATCAGGTACGTTTTGATGCAGACAACAGCCTGGCAGCCGGACGTCCTGTCACGCTTCAGCGTGTTCCGGGCGTAGACTGGACCATTAACTCTGATGCGTGGGATATCGGCGGTGTGGCGGTGATCTACGTGAAACTGCCTACGCTGGAAGCCCTGAGCCTGCTGGCACAGCAAGGCCTGCCTGCTGAATGGAGCGAGGAACACCTTGATGCAGGCTACACCACCGGAGGAGTGAACGGCGTGCCGCCCACGGGCGATGCTACTCCCATCGTGCTGCTGGCCATGCTTTGGGCAGCAGCTGCCGGCATGATGTACCTGCTGGCCGTGCGCCGCAGGGAAAAAGCTTGAAAATGAATCAAAAGGAGCTGCATTCAGAATGAATGCAGCTCCTTTTGTTATGCTTTTTTATGCCTCTTCGTCTTCAGTAACCTCGAAAAAGTCTTCCTGTACCTCAGGCATGTTCTGGCATACATACAGGTAGGCATCTTCGCCGTTATCCTCGTAATAGCGCTTGCGTACGCCCAGCTCAATGAAACCCAGGCTTTTGTACATGTTCTGCGCTACGGTGTTGGATTTGCGCACCTCCAGCGTCATGTACTGTACGCCCATATTGGCGGCATACTGCATCAGCTCACGGGTCACGCCCTTGCCGATGCCGCGGCCACGGGCGGACTGTGTGACGGCGATGTTGGTGATATGCCCTTCATCAAAAATGAGCCACGCGCCGGCATAGCCAAGCACCTTTCCATCCTCTTCAGCCACGATGTAGCGGGCGCACTTGTTGGTGGTCATCTCGTCCACGAAACTCTGATAGCTCCACGGCGTATGGAAGGTGTCCAGCTCGATTTGATGCACCTGCGGCACATCCTCCAGCGTCATGCGGCGGTAGATCACACTCATGCATTGCCTCCCAGCTTACGGGCGCGTTCGCGCTCAGCCTGCGGCGCGCGCAGATAAACGGGCATGAGAGTCAGGTAATCCACCTGATCCGCCTGATGTTCGTACGCCAGCACCGCTGCCGAAGCGGGACGCAGATAGCTCATGTGCGCAGGTGCGAACACAGCACGATCTCCCAGAAGGTCAACAATGGCATTGCGATAGGTTTTAACGCCGTCCCCAATGAAGCAGAGTTTGCGGTCTCCAGCAACTTCGAGCGCCTTTTGGATGAATGCAGGCAGCTTCTCGGCCATATTGTCAAGCACACGCACAGGCGGCATGCCGGGCAGGAATGCAGCGCCGTATACCTGACCGGCACGCGCGTCCTGAATGGGGCAAAGCAGCATGTCGTTCATGCATACGCCACCAGCCAGCGCCTCCAGTGCATCCACGCCCACACAGGGCTTGCCTGCGCCGTGCGCCATGCCTTTGACGGCGCTCACACCGATGCGCACGCCTGTAAAGGAACCGGGGCCGGTGACGCAGGCGTACAGGTCGATGGCGCTCACGTCAAGACCGGCACGGCCCAGCGCCTCTTCGATCATGGGCATCAGATTCACAGAATGCGTCAGCTTATTGACGGTAGCGCCTTCGTAGGCAACTTCTCCGTCGCGAAGCACCGCTACGCCCGCTACGGGGCCGGAAGTATCCACCGCAAGGATGTTCATAGGGTCAGTCCTTTCCAATCCAGTTCGCGAAAGCCGCCCACAGGGGTCAGCGTGATCCGGCGCGAATCGTCGCCGATAGGCTCAAGCGCCACTTCCAGATAGGTTTCAGGTATGGCTTCCTCGGCGCGGCTGGGCCACTCAACCACCGCTACGCCGCCGGCGTGCAGGTATTCATCCATGGAAAGCTCATAAAGCTCCTCCACGTCATTGAGACGGTACCAGTCAAAGTGATACAGCGGCAAGCGGCCGGAGTCGTGCAGCTGCATGATGGTAAAGGTGGGGCTGGTGACATAACCGGTCACGCCCAGGCCGCGCGCAAGGCCGCGGGTGAATTCGCTTTTGCCCGCACCCATGTCGCCCAGCATCAGCAGCACGTCGTCGGGCTGCAGCTGGCGGGCAAGCGCAGCGCCAAGCGCCTGCGTCTGGGCTACGCTGTGTGTTTCAAAATTCAAGGTGTGTCGCCTCCGTCAGCGGGTCTTCCTGCCGTGCAGGATGGGGGAAAGGGGCTTGTAGATGAGGGCCGTCAGCACGCTGATGACCACCCACTTGAGCACGTTGAAGGGCGCGGTGATCATAAGCACAAACTTGCCGATGGAGTCCACCGCCGGAAGGATGGCCTGACCCATGCCCACAATGGCTTCCACAGGCATGCCGTAGGCTGCGCCGTAGAAGGGAATCATGATGTACAGATTGGTGAGCACCGCCACAACAGTGGCCACGACCGTGCCGATGATCATGCCGACGATCGCGCCCTTGCGGCTCTTCATGCGCTTGTAGACGATGCTGGAGGGCAGCATCATGGCAAAGCCCATGATGAAGTCGGCCAGTTCGCCTACGCCCTGCGACGTGGAGTGCAGAAGGCCAAGCAGGGCCTTTACCAGCAGGATCATGGTGCCGGGCACAGGTCCCATGGCGAATGCGCCCAGCAGCACGGGCAGGCTGCTGAGGTCCAGCTTGTAAAACAGTACCACAGGGATCTCGATCATGAACAGCACTGCGGCGATCGCAGCAAGGATGGCAACGGTGCTCAGTTCACGGGTGGAGAGGAAAGACTTTTTGTTCTGGGTCATGATGGGGGCCTCCTTATCAAGAAAACTGTCCCTGATGGCTTTTATGCATCAGGGACAATCACGCTTAACAAGGCGGACTGTTCTTCTCGCATCCGGACTTTGACTGCAAGCAGCCGTTTACCGTCGGTTCCGGAATTTCACCGGATCGGGGAACGGACAGAGTGCCGTTCCTTCGCGGACTATACCGCCGGTAGGGATTTTCACCCTGCCCCGAAGAAGCCATCATATATGGGTTTATGCGTGCATTCTAGCACGGGCCATATGGGGATGTCAAGGTTTATCTACCCCAAATGGGGCAGACTGAAACCTTAAATATGCCACAGCCGCTTCAGCGCATCCAGACAGTGCACGTACATGGCCATGTCATCCACAGGGAAAGCGGCAATGCTGTTGGCAAAGATGGTATCCAGCTCGATGGCTGCCGTGCCACGCAGCGCAGGCGCGCCGTCATCCTCAAAGGCGGTGGGCATCAGGCGCTGAGCTGCCTGCGGGAAGATGTGGTAAAACAGCGTGAGGAAACTGAGCACAAGGTTTTCCTTTTCGCTGCCTTCGTGCGTTCCGTTGAAGGGGGAAACGCCGCTCAGAGCACTTTGCAGACTGCTGTCGCTGCACAGCAGGCCGCGGGCGACCTCCTGCTTGGGATGACGGCTCTGAATGGGCAGCAGCACCTTCAGAGGATGCTCGGGGTTCAGCCTTGCAAGAGCGAGCGAGCAAAGCCGCGTGTGCTGATCTGCGCTGAAAAGCTTCATCATCTGGCCGCCATTGCCGGCAATGCAGATCTCCATCTTTTCAGGCAGCAGTGCGCGGGTGTCCGCGTCGGCACAGGCACGCTCCAGCAGATCGCCGGCCAGATAGAACAGGAACCCGATGTGGAACAGCAGCAGGCTTTCAAAATAGCTGATATGGCCGTTGGCGCGGCTGTTTTCCATGGCATTGCGCAGCGCCTGCGCCTGTGTGGCCAGCAGGTCATCCAACAGAAGCATGCACTTGCGGCGGCCGCGAACCGTACTGCCTTCGGCCTGCCATGCACGGGTCAAAGTGGTGATGGCGCTGCGCAATGCGTCGTCGCTGAAATCGGCATTGAAGTCCTGCGCATGCCATTCCAGAAGCGATTCAAACAGCATCTGACGGCAGCCCAGCAGCAGGGAGGACTCGATGGTGGCGCGTTTGGCTTCGCCCAGCCACAGGCTCACGTCGACCGTGCTGCCGCCGATATCCAGATTAAGATAACCGCTTCTTGCATTGATCTCGCTGCGGCTTAAGAAGTACAGGCCATCGGCCTGATTTTCGGTGGCGTAAAGCACGGCAGGAACACCGGGCGTAAGCGGCAGGCCGGTTTCGGCGGCAATCTCACGCGCAAGACCGCGCATCAGCTCCAGATAGCTTTCCTGCCGGTGAAGCGGCATGGCATTGGGCATGGATACGCGCCACGAGGCGGAAGAGGAACCCCACAGCCTTGCAGAAAGCGCGCCCTGCAGCATGGCCTGCTTTAAAAACAGTCGCATCACGCTGCGCGCATAGGGCTCGTCGCTCCATTTCAGGTCGTAGTACAAAGCGCCTGCGCTTTTGCGGGTCAGAGCTTCGAGGGTTGTGCGGTAATAGATGTGCCCGTCGCGCAAAACGCCTGTCCAGCGCTCGCTTTCGTCGCTGAACATATCCATCAGGCTGTAATAGGTGGATTCGACTGCGCTTCCCGGCAGCAGCACATCCTGCGGCAGGAATGTCTCAGCCAGTTCAGAAGGCTGTGTGCCTTTGAGCAGCGCCTGATGCATGCATTCCGGCAAAACGGCGGGCTGCACACGTTCGCCCTGACGCAGCATGACCGTGGTGGAAATGCTGCCGAAGTCAATGGCAATGGCGGCGGCAGGCTCGTGCTTGAGCAGGCGGCGGGGAATGTCGTTGATGAGTGCGCCAAGCGAAAGCTCACCGCGTTTGAGGGCCACAAAGGCCGGGAAACGGCTTGAGCAAGCTGTCTGCCAGGCAGTGCCCGCACTGCGGTACAGTTCGCCCTGCACCCAGTCGCTGTCCAGCGTCCACACGCTTACCTGATCGGGCTGCTGGGCAAAAACAAAATACTGCTTCCATACGCCGGGGGTGAAACGCGCATTGGGCCACACGGTCACACCGGGCCGCTGATCACTGAGAACGGCGGTGCCGGTTGCAGCGGAAGACCCGATTGTATATGTGCGGCGGAAAGTGACGGCGCTCACCGGAGCGCTGCCCAGATCGCGGCTGCGGCGCAGAATACGGAAGGATGCAGTGATCTGCGCGCCGTTTTTCTCAAAATGTACCTCGTCCAGAAGCGGCGCATACAGCCCTTCCAGATCGGCGGTATCCATCAGCCAGCGGCACAGGCGCGGCGACAGCGGAGCAAGCGCCCAGGCAGATCCATCCACACGGCAGTGATCTTCGTTTTCGTAGGGGCATTCTCCCTGCATCAGAAGAAGCGAGTCGGAAAAAACACCCCGGATGAAGCTTTCGTCCTCCATGCCAAGCATGTCGCCCAGCAGGGTGCGCAGCGCGACCGGGCAGTCAGCCAGCGGATAATCCAGTACCAGTTCACGGCTGGCGGAGGTCGGAAGGGCCTCCAGTTCATCCGCCCATTGGCTCAGCAGCGCAGGGACATGCTCATGAAGACCCGTGCGGTTTTGCACATCCTGCCGCAATACGCGCAGCATCTGTGCGGCGGCGCGCCGCCAGCGCGGATCGTGACGCTGAAGAAGATCCAGCTCCTTCTGCAGGCGGGCAAGCACGATGGATTCGTCCTTCACGCACATAGGCGCGTACAGCCACTCGGGGTGGCTGCATGCGAAGGGCAGGCCTTCCAGCGCACAGAAGGAGAATGTGTCGGCAGGACAGGCAGGCAGCCTGCCGGGCGCCAGCGCAGTCAGCAGGGGATTGTCAAACACCGACGGTTCGTCGCTGCGAACAGTGTGCATTTCCACCGGCAGAGCGCCGGTCTGGGCAAAGGTATGAGCGGCCAGCGTGCGCAGGCGAAGGCTGTTTTCATCCGGCGTGATTTGCTGCGCGGCGATCAGGTCGGCGGCAAAGCGCTCCAGCACGCCGCCCAGCTGCGCATCGCTGTTGAGGATCATGCTTTGCCACTGCCTGTCTTCGTGAAGCGCCTGCAAAACGCGCAGACGCGCCAGCAGACGGAAGGAGCTGAGCGCATCCATGGCGCCGCAGGGGTCGACAAAACGTCCGCAGCTGCGGTCATACCATGTAACGCCTGCGGGAAGCAGCGCGCTCAGATCGCCCGGCTCTGCGGCAGGCGCGATGATCATTGCCTGCGACAGCATAGCCAGCGGGCGTACATCACCCTGGGTCTGGCGTGCGCTGCGCAGGGTAAATATCTTCAGCCCACCTGCAGCGCGCGCAGGATTAAGCGCGGAAAAAACAGAGTCCGAAAAAGCGGTTCCAGCTTCTGAAAAGTCGTGCAGTTCCAGTTTGGGCCATGCTTCATCCTGTTCCCAGGTGTCCCACAGAAGAAGCAGCGCCAGCAGTGCGCGGTAATCGATCATCTGCTGGTGCTTAAGCGCCTCATCCGGGTGCAGTCTTGCCAGCCTGCGCAGCTGCTGTTCGGCAGCCTGCACATCGGGAATGGAATACCCAACGTCATGGTTTTGGGTCTGCATATTACGCGCGAGACTTTCCAGCCATTCGCGCGGACGGCGGTTGCGGTCGCTCACCACGCCGGGTACAGTCTGGTAGCCGGTGTGGAAGCCGTCGTTCATATGCGGCAAAAAGGTCAGATAGGAAGTCTGCCGGTCCAGCACTTCCTTTTCGTGTTTTTTCATGAGGCAGACCTCCTTTCCGGGTCAGTCATCTTCATAAACCACGTCGAGCAGCGCAGTGAGAAATGCGGCAAGGCTGCCGTCGGGGCCGGGCGCGGTCTCGCCGCCGCCAAGGGCCTGCAGGATGCGCCGCATGTTTCGCTTGTCGGGCACAGTGTTTACGATTAGACGTTCGATGGATTTTTCCAGCTGAGCTGCATCCTCGTCTGTGCGGCTGGAAAGAATGCGCATCAGCGTATCCAGCTGCTGTGCAAGGAACAGGCCGTTTTCGGGAAGCCCGTCACGGTCGCTGCCGCGCAGTCCGGGCGGAACAGCGCCGATCAGCTGCGTCATCCAGTTGATGTAAAAGGCAAAAAAATGGTACAGCGCATCCAGGCGGCTTTCCAGCTGAGCGCGTTGGGCGGCGCTCATGCGGCGCAGACGGTGGAAATAGGCTGAGCAGTAAGGAATGCGCGCGCTGCGGCGGTCATGGGTGGAAACCAGCTTTTGAAGAGCCGGGAAACATTCGGCAAAGAACACGGCAGCCGCTTTGCAAAGCGTACCGTAGCGCGCCTGATACAGCGCGCTATCCTCGTCAAAACTGGCCCACGAAAACTGCGGCGTGTGCCACTGATAATAGTAGCAGTCAATGTTGTGCGCATGAATGCCGCGAAAGCCCGTGCGCATGAACTGCGCCACGCAGCGCGCAGCCAGCCATTCCAGCATGTGAGCGTCGTTTTCCTGACTTTGCGAACCGGTGGAATAAATGCGTGTGGATACAAAGTGCTCCGGCGGCAGCCCAAGCAGGTACACCGCGTCGAACAGGCCATTGGGATCGTCGTCGCTGTCGCGGATCATGCTTTCCATGCCGTAGTACTGCAGCGCGGTGCGCGCCTTGTCCAGAAAGAAATCGCTGTCTACGGCAATTTCGCGCGTTTCGTCCACATTGGCAGGCGGCACTTTGTAATAGGGCAGCATCAGCATGGAACCCATGACGAACTGATCGCTGTGTGCAGCAAAGCGGCGGCGAAGATATTTCGATATGGCCGGGATACCGCTGGCGCCTGTGCCGCCGAAAATGCTGCCGCACAGGATGATTTTGACCGTTTCGCCGCTGTTGATATCGGCCTGCATGCGGTCGATGAGGGCATTGAATTCATCCGGCAGACCTGCGCTGCGCGCCTCGTCCAGCGAACCCAGCAGATCGGCAAAAAACAGCACGCCAAGGTCTGGATGCCCGCGGAAACCCTCGCTGTATTCCAGCTGCATCTCCGTCTGTGAAAACAGGGTACGGGCCAATAATTTATCTGCCTGATGATTCTGCGCCATCTTTTCCACCGAGGAGGCACGGCGGCTTAAGTCGGTGCTCCAGCGGTCAACACTCAGCGCAGTATGAAAGCAGCGATGCTCGTAAGGGGAGGCGGAAAAAGCCTGCCGTACTTCTTCGTAGTATTCTGCAGCGCGCTTGGCGCGGGTGGTGTTGCCGCAGGCAGCGTCTACATCGACGCTTAACATGTCCAGCTTGCGGATGGGAACGCGCTGCCCGTTTGCGTCGTATGTATAAAAGGCGTCTGCGCATGCGGCGTAGACGATGCTTTCCAGAATTTTGTTGCCTGTGCCGCCCACGGCGATCACATAGCAGCTCATGCGCAGACCTCCTTTCTGTTTACACGCGTTTGAAGAAACCGTGCTTGCCGCTGATGACAGGCGGTGCAGCCAGACGGGATGTGATCCATACGGCAAGGGGAAGAAGTGCATATCCGCCGAAATAGACCAGCCAGTCCCAATGGGTTTGTCCCGCGATATGCTGCACGCCGAAATACCACAGGGCAGCGGCAAATACAGCGGCAAGCGCCCATGCTGCCAGCATCATCAGCCGAAAATCGACCACCGCACGCTGAATGCGGCGGGAGGACAGAACGGGTGAACGGTGTGTGCAGCGCCACAGCAGCTGAAGGAGCAGCGTCATCAGCCAGCAGGCCGCAAACCAGAGTGCTGCACAGGTCAGCCAAAGTGACTCCTGCGCAGCAGCGGCTTCGCGGAAGGAAGCGGCCGCAGGCTGTGCAGGAAACGGCAGATACGGCGATAGTTGGGCGGCAATGTCCGGCGCGGTGGACGCCAGTTTATAGGGGTACACAAACACAAGCCCTGCAGCCTGCCATAAAAGCGGCAGCGCAAAAGCGAGCATATAGCACACAAGGCATTTGAACCTTGCGGTATAGCGGATGCGCATGGGGCGTTTGTGCACGGGAAAGCCTCCTTACGGGGTAACGGCGAACACATCGAATGTGTAGCGCACGCAGGGGGTCTGCTGCACGTTGGCAGCGGTCTGAACCTGGGAAACGAGGCTGGAAAGCTGAGGAACCTTATCTACCGGCGGGAAGTCGGGATAGGGCGTTCCATGATACAGCGCGTCAGTCGCAGGCCCCCACGCGTGCTGGAAGGGACGGGAAACATTCTCACGCCTGCGCTCGAATTGGGTCATCAGACGGGAAAACGCCTCCCATTCGGCGATCTGCTCATTGGTGAATGAACAGCTGAGTTCCTCCACCCACGGCGCAGTTTGCCAGTTGATATGCCCGGCATAATCGGCACTGAGACTGAGGTGGTAGTAACCGGGTTCAAGGGATTCCTGCGTTTGAATGGTGAAAACAAGTGTGTCCTCCACACGTTCAACCGAAACGATCGTGAAGGGCGTGTTTTCCGGTACGTGCTGTTCGTACACATACAGTGTGTCACGCAGGGGGATTACCTGTGCATTTTCAGGAACAACAACGTCCGGCAGGTTGGGCAGGGTATGGCTGAGGGTGAGCGCATCGAGCGCTTTCAGTTCCACATCCGTCAGTTCGGCGCGTGCATCCTCCAGAGGGAGGGTCACAGTGAATGTGCGGCCTTCACCGGCGGGCAGCGTGATCAGACGGCTGGCAGCATCCACCGTTTCAGCAGAAAGGATCACGCTTTGCGTGTGGTGCGTATGCACGGCCAGCGTGGGACGGTCAATCTGCGTATAGACATAATCAAAAGTGAAGGGCTGCTGGGTAATGGTCTGGCCGCTGCGCGCGTATGTCAGCTCCCCCTTTTCGGGGCCACGCAGCGCCTTAAACACGGCGGAAGTATCAAACGTTTCGTTGAGCGCTTTGGTAAAGTCGGCTACCTGCTGCGGCTGGCCGATCACCAGTGTGAGCAGTGTGCGCGGCATGGGCAGCACACCTTCAGCACGGCCTTTTTTGGTGTTGTATTTCAGATGGCCCCAGACGAGCGGCTCGCTGAAATCAACCGTTGAGAAAGAAGAAAGCTGGCCGATATAGTCCAGTGTGAAGGCATACATGCCTACACTCAGGCCGTTGTCAAATACGCCGCGTTCTTCCAGAAGATCTGCGATCAGATCGTGCGGTGTGCCGTCTGCTGCCACGGCAGTCGTTTTACGGATGGAGGCCGGGTCACAGGTGATGACGCTCAGACGAGACGGATCAAGGTTGTCAAGCGCGTACAGCAGCGGGTAATCGGCATCCTGCCCGATGGCAGTGAGCGACATATCGCCGCTTTGAATCCGACGGATCTGCTGGCTGAGCACGTCCGTTATTTGCTGCGCATAAGCGGGATTTTCCAACAGTGCGGCATCCAGCTGCGGCAGCTGATTGAGCTGCGGGCTGCCCAGCGAATAGAAGCTGCCGTCCATCCTTTCGGCGGAAAAACCGGCAAACACAGTGGGCATGGGGTCGATGGCGTAAGTCAGCATGTCGCGGCGCAGCGATCGAAGATCGGTGCTTTCACTGAAGGCTTCGGCAAGGAATGCATCCGTCAGCCGTTCGTCGCCGCAGCGCAGCAGACGCACACGGGAACCTTCGGCCGCTGCCAGCATGGTGCGCAGCACGTTTTCGTACAGGCCGGTCGTATCTTCATAGCGGTAATGAAAACCGCCCTCGCGGTATTTGCGGCTGTAGTGGGGGTACATGCTTTCCTCGTTGAGATTGATGCCGCCCATGGTGTGGGAAGCATCCAGCCACAGGTCCAGCCTGAGCGCGGACTGGGTGGCAGATGATTCGGCTGAAACTGCCTGTTCGTCGGCATAAAGGGGGCGATCAAGCATACGCACATCCGGTCTGACAGGTTCGGATGGCATGGTGGAACAGCCGCACAGGCAAAGCGCGAGCGCAGCCAGAAACACGGTCAACAGAGCTTTTCGCACGGCTGTTCCTCCTTTATCCATTATTCTTCCCGGGTTTTCTTTTCCGCTTCGGCCAGTGCCTCGCGATAAGCGGGGCTGTGGCGGTACATGTTTTCGTACAGGCGCATATAGCCTGCAAAGCGTTTGTCAGAGTCATATTCTGCCGCGCGCGCACGGCAGGCAGAGGAAGGTTTGGGCTGGTCGCACAGGCTGCGTACAGCATCTGCCATGGCAGGAATGTCGCCAAGCGGCACTACGGCGCCGCATTCGTCGGTCACGATCTCCGGCATGGCGGTTGCGTTGTAACAAATGACCTGCGTGCCGCAGGCCAGCGCCTCCAACAGGGTCATGCCCATGGTTTCCTCGTGGCTGACGCTTACATAAACGTCGGCTGCGGTATACAGTGCACACAGATCATTGAGGTTGCCGGTACGGCGAACGCCCATCACTTTGGTTTTTTCCAGCATTTCCATCTGGTACTGATCCACACCAACGGCAGCTACACAGTATTCATCGCCCAGTTCTTCAGCCAGGGCGATGAAGTCCTCCAGCCCCTTGCGGTCGTCCCATACGGCGGCGACAGACAGCACCAGCCGGCGGCCCTCTGTGCGTTCCAGACCGTAGCTGCGCACGATCTCGTGCATGAAATCATCGCTGGCGCAGGGCTGGAAGGCGTTCAGGTCAAGCCCGTTGGGCAGAACGTATACGGGATAATCCTTCAGAAAGGAATGCTTGACCTCGTCGCGCAGCCACTCGCTGGGCGTGGTGAGCACCATGTGGCTGAGGCCGTTAAACAGGCTGCGCTTTTCCAGCCAGTTGCGCGCACTCTGGTCCATCACAAGGCTTGCGGGATAGCTGCGCTTCAGCACGCATTCCCCGCAGCCGCCCAGCCAGCGTTCGCAGCCCACGGTGTGCGTTTCGGCGCGTCTGCGCTTTTGAGGCGAAAGCGAGGGAGCATCCTTGGCGGTGGTGTAATAGGCGCAGTGGCCGGTATAGGCCCAGCAGTCGTGCAGCGTCCACACGACGGGCATATCGTGCTTTTTGAGGTAGGCAAACAGCGTGGGCAAATGCAGATAGTACCCATGCAGGTTATGCAGATGCACAAGGTCTGGCTTGTAGCTTTCCAGCTGTCGGATCAGCTTTCTGGTGGCGCGACGGCTGTAGAAGCCGGCACGGTCGGTGACACGCGAAAGCCAGGCGTGCAGCCAGGTGTCCAGCTTGGAACCGATCACAAGGGACGGCACGTCCGTCGGTGCATGATCACGCGCGTGGCACAAAAGCGCCCGGTGACCGGAAGACTGCACCATGCGGCACAGCGCGACGGCGATGCGCCCGGTGCTCAGAGAGGAGACGACGTTGATGTGAGCGATGCGCATGGCGCGCCTCCTTTAAATTATCATTTCTGCGGACGGATGGCAGCGGTGAGGACAGCCTGCATCTCGTTCAGCAGCGCGTCGGAGGCGGTGCTGTCGGATGCGGTGGCAAACAAATACACCTTTACCTTGGGCTCGGTGCCGGAGGGACGCACGATAGCCTTGAGGCCTGCGGCTTCGTAAACCAGCACGTCGCTGACGGGCAAGCCGTCCACGCCGGTGAGATAATCCTTCACCCGCGTCACTTCGCGGCCGCAAAGCGTGGTAAGGGGCTGCGTGCGCATGCGCTTCATGGTAGCCGCCATTTCCACCATGGGCAGAGCGCCGGCAATATCAAAGTTCAGAAGGCGCGTGCCCAGATAGCCGTGCTGCTGATACAGCGCGCACAGCTTTTCCCACACGCTCATGCCGCGGGCTTTGAGCGCCTGCGCCATTTCGCAAACCAGCATGCAGGCCATCACGCCGTCCTTGTCGCGTACATGCGTGCCGGCCAGATAACCACAGCTTTCCTCAAAGCCGAATACATAGTCGCCTTCGCGGCCTTCGGCCTCCAGCGCGCCGATCACTTCGCCAATGTACTTGAAGCCCGTGAGCACTTCGCGGATCTTCACGCCATAGCTCTGCGCGATGGAGAAGGACAGGTCGGAGGTGACGATGGTTTTGACGGCTACGGCATTCTGGGGCAGGGTGCCCTGAGAGCGGCGGGTGGACAGAATGTAGTCCAGCAGCAGCAGGCCTACTTCGTTGCCGCTGAGGCGGGCATATTCGCCGTCGGGCTTGCGCACGGCAACGCCCACACGGTCACAGTCGGGGTCGGTGGCCAGCAAAAGGTCTGCGCCGGTCTCGCGGCAAAGGGCAACGCCCATGGCAAGCGTTTCGTCGATTTCGGGATTGGGCTTGGGACAGGTGGGGAAGTCGCCGTCGGGAGCGCACTGCGCTTCTACTTCCGTGACGGTAACGCCCTGCATCAGCCCCAGCACCTCACGCACAGGCAGCAGTCCGGTGCCGTGCAGAGGGGTATAAACAACGTTCACCGCAGTGCACACCGTGGGATCGGGACGGCAGAACAGACAGGCCTGCGCAAAGGAACGGCGCAGACTGTCGTCGACGTCATGCCAGAAACCGGCGGCGCGGGCTTCGGATTCACTCAGGATAACGGCGTCGGTATAACCGACGGCAGCAATGCATTCGGTGATCTCTTTGGCGGCAAGGTCGGTGATCTGGCAGCCGTCAGAGCCGTAGACCTTGTAGCCGTTATACTCGGCAGGATTGTGACTGGCAGTGATCATGACGCCTGCGTCCAGCTTCAGGGCGCGTACGGCGTAGCTGAGCATGGGCGTGGGGGCCAAAACGGGAAAGACATGCACATGAATGCCCTGCCCGGCCAGCACACCGGCAGCCACAGCGGTAAATTCGTCGGAGCCGTGACGGCTGTCATGGGCAATGACTACGCCGGCTTTTGCACCGCGCTGTTTGAGCGCATGCGCCAGGCCCAGCGTGGCGCGGGCAACGGTATAGCGGTTCATGCGCGCGGTACCTGTGCCCACGATGCCGCGCAGACCGCCGGTGCCAAAGCTGAGTTCGCTGCCAAATGCAGCCAGAACAGCACCTTCATCCTGCAGCATTTTCTGTGCTGCTCCGCGGGTGGATTCATCAAAATAAACGTCGGCAGACCACTGCTGTGCGCGGTTCATCGCTTCCATATCCATGTACCTCCATATAGAAAAGGTCAGTATAATGTAATGATACCGCGAAAGGCCTTTTTTGTAAAGTAGAGTACTTTTGGTGTTTCATTTTGAAAGAATTGTGATAAGATACTAAAGGTTCTAAACGCGAAGGAGGAAATGCGTATGCACTGTACTGCCAAAATCAATGAGAATTTGATCTGGGTAGGCGGCAATGATCGCCGTCTGAACCTGTTTGAAAATGTATATCCCATTCCCCGCGGCATCAGCTACAATGCCTATGTTGTGCTTGATGAGCAGACAGTTCTGGTGGATACCGCCGACCGCGCCATCAGCGACCAGTTTATGGAGAATATCGAATATGCGCTTGGCGGCCGGAAGCTGGACTGGATCATCGTTGATCATATGGAGCCAGACCATGCCGCCACGCTGCGAGACGTTTGCCGCTACTGGCCCGAGGCAAAGGTTGTGGTCAACGACAAGATCGCCGTGATGATCCGCCAGTTCTTCGGCGAGGAGCTTATGAGCCGCCTGCATATCGTCAAGGAGGGCGAAGCTCTTGTGACGGGCCGTCATACCTTCCGTTTTTATATGGCGCCCATGGTGCACTGGCCGGAAGTGATGGTCACCTATGATGAGACGGACAAGGTGCTGTTCTCCGCTGATGCTTTTGGCACCTTTGGCGCGGTGAGCGGCTTCCTGTTTGCTGATGAGGTGGATTTTGAACGCGACTGGCTGGATGACGCCCGCCGCTATTACACTAACATCGTGGGCAAGTACGGCGCGCCGGTGCAGGCGTTGCTGAAGAAGGCCTCCGGCCTGGACATTGCCATGATCTGTCCGCTGCACGGTCCCGTATGGCGTGAGAACATCGGCTGGTTTGTGGACAAGTACGCCAAGTGGAGCACCTATACTCCCGAGGAAGACGGCGTGCTCATCGCTTACGGCACGGTGTACGGCCACACCCAGAACGCTGCCGAGGTGCTTGCGATGATGCTGCGTGAGATGGGCGTGAAGAAGATCGCCATGTACGATGTATCCGTCACGCATCCCTCCTACATCCTCAGCGACGCCTTCCGCTTTGGCAAGTGGGCGCTGCTCAGTTCCACCTACAACGCCGGTATCTTCCCGGCCATGGAAACGCTGCTGGCCGACATCAAGGCCCACGCGCTCAAAAACCGCACCGTGGCGATCGCTGAGAACGGCTCCTGGGCCGCAACGGCGGGCAAGCAGATGCGCGAGATGCTCGCAGGCCTGAAGGACGTAAACGTGCTGGACGGCGCTGTGACCGTGCGCTCTGCCCTCAATGACGATACCACTGCGGCGCTGCGCGAGCTGGCCAAAGCGCTGGCGGAAGCGTAAACAGCACAAAAGCCTCCCTTTTTCAGGGAGGCTTTTGCATGCTCAGCGCACGGAAATATCGCCGGAGGTGGTGGCAAGCTCCACCAACACGCTGCCTGCCGGATCGGACGGCACATGCTGGCTGATGTCGCCGCACACGCTTCGGCAGCTGATCTGTACCGGCTGCGCAGTATGAAGGCGCACGCGCAGGTCTCCGCTGGTGCTGCGGCCTGCAAGACTTTGCAGGCATGCGTCCGTTACGATACGTGCATCTCCACTGACGGTTTTAAAATTCAATCGGGCGATGGAACCCTCGATGTTGTTCAGATCACCGCTGATGGTGCTGATCTCCAGACTTTCGCTGCTGCCGTACCAGTTTACATCGCCGCTGGTGGTGTTGATGCGCGTGGTCGTGCGCACGGTCATTTCATCAGCTGCAATGTCGCCGGACGTGGTGCTGGCGGAAAGACTGTTGGCAGTGACCTGCGTCAGCCGCACGTCACCGGATGCAGTGGTGAGTTGCAGCACGTCCGCAATGGTCAGACTGTTGAGAGAAGCGTCGCCTGACGCCGTGCCGATGTGCAGGCTTTGCAGCCGCACCTGCTCGGCATGAATGTCGCCCGATGTGGAATCGATGCGCACTTCGGGCAGCGGTCCTTCGGGCACGAGGAGCTCGATCCCGTCTCCGCCAAAGGATACAGCCAATTTGCGTGCCAACTTTCCCAGAAAACCGGACAAATCAGACAGATCAAAGCTGAACTCGGCTTTCCCCTGCGCCTCGCGACCGTCAATGTCAAAGTGGAATTCACGCTTGAATTCACGCTTGAATTCACGTTTGACAGGTTCCGGCTCAATCAGCAACACATCACCCTGCAGCCGTGCGCGTACAGGCTGCTCGTCGCCGGCGCAGATGACGTGGATCAGCGCGTCCTGCGAGGGGCGGATGTACAGATCACAGCTGCCCAGATGCAGCGCATGAATGGTGCGGATAGGGGAGAGGGCAGGGTCGAACGTGAAGGTTGTCTGTTCTTCCGTTTCGGCGTCCCGCTGCGTCACTTTGCGGGGATATTCCGCCAGCATTTCCTCCATGCCCTTCAGGCTTTCCACCACGGCCTGCGTGGCGTCGTCTGCAGACAGGCCGCTTTCCACCAGATCGCTGAAGCGCTCCTGACAGTTGTTCATCACTTCGTCGTGCAGAGTGACAACCTCTTCGGTCGGTTCGATGTCTTCAAACAGCAGATCGACGATTTTGCTGATGGTTTCGTTCATTGTGAATCCTCCTTCAAAAGCAGATCCAGCATTTGCCGGGTGTCTTCCCACGCTGCGCATTCAGCTGCAAGGCGGCGCTGGCCTTCCTCTGTAATGGTGTAATAGCGGCGGCGCGCGCCGGTTTGTTCATCGCCCCAATAGGAGCGGATACAGCCGCTCTGTTCCAGCCGCCTGAATGCGGTGTACAGCGTGGCTTCCTTCATTTCCAGACTGCCGTCGGTCAGTTCGGCAACGTTTTTGGAAATGCGGTAGCCGTAGCTGTCGCCATGACTGAGCTGGCGCAGGATGATGGTGTCGGTATAGCCGCGTAAAAAATCTGCAGCGATCGCCATCGGATCACCTCCTGAATGCATTATACACAAATATACCTCGCCTGACAATGTATGTTTGATTAGAAAATGATGAAGCTTTCTTCAGATTGCAAAAATACTGTAAAAATAAAACCTCCAGGCCGCGCAGCGGCGTTTTGCCTGCGGAAAAAATGCGGTTGACAAGCAGATAGAAAAAAGGTAGAATATTTCATGTCTGGTATCAGGTCTAGCCATGCGGACATGCGGGTGTAGCTCAATGGCAGAGCTCCAGCTTCCCAAGCTGGCCACGTGGGTTCGATTCCCATCACCCGCTCCAACCGCATGAAACCAAACCCTGCCGGATCAAAAAAATCCAATACATTCTCAGGAGGTCGATTCCAATGGCTAAGGCAAAGTTTGAACGCACCAAGCCGCACGTTAA
>JAFWYA010000017.1 GCA_017517815.1 Clostridia bacterium
ATGGGATGATCCATCACGAAAGTGGGCTGGATGAGATGCTCCTCAACGTAGGTCTCAAAGAACAGGTTGAGAATATCACCCTTCTTGTGTCGCTTCTCAAACTCGATGTGATGCTCCTTGGCGATGGCCTGAGCCTCTTCAAGGGTGTGGATCTCGTTGAAGTCCACGCCGGAATACTTCTTCACTGCGTCGATCATGGTGATGCGCTCAAAGGGCTTGCCCAGGTCCATCTCCACGCCGTTGTACACGATCTTGGTAGTGCCCAGCACTTCCTGAGCCACGTAGCGGTACATGTTCTCGGTCAGGTCCATCATGCCATGGTAGTCGGTGTAGGCCTGATAGAGCTCCATCAGGGTGAATTCGGGATTGTGGCGGGTGTCGACGCCCTCATTGCGGAACACGCGGCCGATCTCGTATACGCGCTCCATGCCACCCACGATCAGACGCTTGAGGTACAGCTCCAGCGAGATACGCAGCTTCATATCCACATCCAGAGCGTTAAAGTGCGTCATGAAGGGGCGGGCAGCAGCGCCGCCGGCGTTGTGCACAAGCACCGGAGTCTCCACCTCAATAAAGTTCTGGGTGTCCAGATAGCGGCGGATGGCGCTGATGATCTTCGAACGCTTGACCAGCACGTCCTTGGATTCAGGGTTCATGATCAGATCCACATAGCGCTGACGGTAACGCATGTCCGTGTTGGTCAGGCCGTGGAACTTCTCAGGCAGGGGCTTGAGAGACTTCGACAGCAGCACGATCTCGCTGGCATGCACGCTGACTTCGCCGGTCTTAGTCTTGAACACAAAGCCCTTCACGCCGAAGATGTCGCCGATGTCGTCCTGCTTGAAGGCAGCATAATCTTCCTCGCCAACGTCGTCGCGCTTGACGTAGATCTGGATCTTGCCGTCGTTGTCCTGCAGGTGGGCAAAGGAGGCCTTGCCCATGATGCGGCGGGCCATCATACGGCCCGCGATGCATACCTGCTGGTTTTCCAGCTCGTCATAGTTGTCCAGAATCTGCTGGGAGGTATGGGTGCGGTCATAGCGGGTAATGGTATAGGGATCCTTGCCCGCCTCCACCAGCTTCTGCAGCTTTTCGCGGCGAATGGCTTCCTGCTCGCTCAGCTGCTGCTGAGTCATTTCCTGAGTCTGATTTTCCATATTCTCGGGCATGTATAAGCTCTCCTTCAGTAAAAGGCAAAAGTGTAAAACTGCGCTCACGCGTCTGCACACGGCAGGTGTGGCATGCGTCTGCCGGGCGGATCAAAAAGCCGAAGGCTTAGCGGCTGATCTCCAGCACGCTCATCTTCATTACGCCCATGGGCACTTCCACGCTCACGACGTCGCCCACCTTGCTGCCCAGCAGGGCGGCGCCGATGGGGCTTTCAGAGCTGATCTTCAGGTTGGCGGGATCGGTTTCGTTGGCGCCAACGATGGTGATGACCTGCTCCTTTTTGAGGGTCTCGTTGAATACCTTCACGCTGTTGCCAACGCCGACGGTGTCGGTGCTGACTTCGCTGTCTTCCACAACGATGCAGTTGCGCAGGGTGTTTTCCATTTCGACGATCTTGGCCTCGATGCGGCTCTGCTCGTTCTTGGCCTCGTCGTATTCAGCGTTTTCACTCAGGTCGCCGAAGCCGCGGGCGATGGCGATCTGCTCGCTGATCTCGTTGCGGCGTACGCTTACGTAATAGTCCAGCTCTTTTTCCAGCTTTTCATAGCCTTCGCGAGTAAGGATGACTTTCTTTTCTTCAGCCATGGTAGGGGTTCTCCTTTCAACGGCAGTGCCGCTTTTCAACTTTGCAAAAACAACACAAAGCCGCACCGTCCGTGTACGAACGGTGCAGTAGATGCAAAGTTACGAAGATATTATAGTCAGCGAATGCTTGATTGTCAATGCTTTACAGATGTAAAACGTGCTTTGACTCCATCGTGATTCATCGTGAAACATCAAATGCGTGTAATGTTCAATTTTCAAACTTTTTCTCGCTTTTTCCGAACGTTCGTCAGAAATTTTACTGGTAATATTCAGAAAAGTGTGATATACTGGGCGGGTGTTATGTTAAACGAGATCAAACCAGACCGGAGGGACCCATTTTGGAACGCATCAAACGCAACGAGCGATTGGCTGCACTGACCCAGCTGCTGACTGCCTCGCCCAACCAGATTCATACGCTTTCGCATTTCTGCGAACTTTTTGGCTCAGCCAAGTCCACGCTGAGCGAGGATATCGACATTCTTCGCGACGTATATCATACCTTTGGCCTGGGCCAGCTGGATACCGTGACCGGCGCAGCGGGCGGCGTGCGCTACCGTCCCACCATGTCCCATGAAGATGCTGTCAAGTTCCTGAGCGAGCTGTGCGCCGAACTGCAAAACCCCAACCGCCTTTTGCCCGGCGGCTTTCTGTACCTCAGCGACATTCTCAGTATGCCCGACCTAGTTCGCAAAATGGGCATCATCATCGCCGGCGAATTTTATGACGCCGCCCCTGATTTTGTACTCACCATGGAAACCAAGGGCATTCCCGTTGCCCTGATGACCGCCCAGTCGATGGGCGTGCCGCTGGTCATCGCCCGCCGCTCCAGTAAGGTGTACGAAGGCTCCGCCGTCAACATCAACTACGTCAGCGGCTCCGCCGGACATATCGAAACCATGAGCCTCAGCCGCCGCGCCGTCAAGGAAGGCCAGCGCGCTCTCATTGTGGATGACTTCCTCAAGGCCGGCGGAACGGCCAAGGGCATGATCGATCTGATGAGCGAGTTTAATGTTGAGGTCGTTGGCACAGCTTTCGTCATGGAACGCGAACAATCCAGCCGCCTGATCAGCGGTGAAAAGGCCCTCATGACCATGTCCATGAATGGTTCCGACGCCAGTACCCTTTCCATCCGCCCTGCGGAATGGCTGTAAAAGAAACATAGCAAAAACCGTCTGCAAAAGCAGACGGTTTTTTGATTCAGTTTTCGCCTTCAGCAGCTTTTTTCTGCTGTTCCTTCAATTCTTTAAGCTCCTCATACACCTTGGTCATCACATAGATGGTGGTGTGCATGGCGCTTTCAGCGTCCATACGCGGCTGGGCAAGTACCAGTTCGGGCGTTTTGCCCACGTTGAATTTCAGCCTCTTGTCGGTGCGGGTGACTGCCTCAAACAGCAGCGCAGGATCCGGCAGGAACTTTTCATCCAGCCGCATATGCACGCCGTCCGGGCGAAGGGTGAGCAGGCTTACGCCCATGCGACGGGTGATGCCGCGCAACTGGGCAATATGCATCAGGTTTTCCACCGGCTGCGGCACGTCGCCGAAGCGGTCGATGAGTTCCTCTTCGATGTCCAGCCTGCCGGCCTCGTCCTGGATCATGGCGATGCGCTTGTAGATCTCCACGCGCAGCTTTTCCTGCGGCACGTAGGCTTCGGGCAGGAACGCATCCAGCCTGAGCTCCACGCGCGTATCCAGTTCGGGCGTCTGCTCGATGCCCTGTACCTCCCCCACCGCCTGTTCAATGAGCTTGACGTACATATCGTAACCAACGGTGGACAGATGACCGCTCTGCTGCGGGCCCAGCACATCGCCCGCGCCGCGGATTTCCAAATCGCGCATGGCGATGCGGTAGCCTGCGCCGAATTCAGTGAATTCGCGAATGGCGCTCAGGCGCTGCTCAGCCGTCTCGGAAAGCATTTTCCCGCCGCGGATGGTGAAGTAGGCATAGGCCTGACGGTTGCTGCGGCCCACGCGTCCGCGGATCTGGTACAGCTGGGACAGGCCGAAACGGTCGGCATCAAATACAATGAGCGTGTTTGCATCCGGCACATCCAGACCGCTTTCCACGATGGTGGTACAAAGCAGCACGTCGTATGCGCCGGCGTAGAAGTCCAGCATCACGTCTTCCAGCGCGTTTTCCTTCATCTGGCCGTGAGCGATGCCAATGCGCGCATCCGGCACCAGCGTTTTGATGCGCTCGTGCATCTGCTCGATGGAGCGCACGCGGTTGTACAGGAAGTACACCTGTCCGCCTCGCGCCATCTCGCGGCGAATGGCTTCGCGGATAACAGCGTCGGAATACTCCATCACATACGTTTTGACGGGCAGGCGCTCCTCCGGCGGCGTTTCCAGAATGCTCATGTCGCGGATGCCCACCATGCTCATGTGCAGCGTGCGCGGAATGGGCGTGGCCGACAGGGTGAGCACGTCCACGCGCGTTTTCATGTGCTGGATGTGTTCCTTGTGGCTGACGCCGAAGCGCTGCTCCTCGTCAACGATGAGCAGTCCCAGATCCTTGAACTGCACGTCCTTGTTGATGAGGCGATGCGTACCCACCACAAGATCCAGTTCGCCTTCCTTGAGCTGACGGGCGATTTCCTTTTGCTCCTTGGCCGTACGGAAACGGCTGAGCATGTCAAACTTCACCGGGAAGCCCTTGAAGCGCTTTTTGATGGTGTTGTAATGCTGCTGCACAAGGATGGTCGTGGGCGCAAGGATAGCCACCTGTTTGCCTTCCACTACAGCCTTGAAGGCTGCGCGCAGGGCCACTTCGGTCTTGCCGTAGCCCACGTCGCCGCAGAGCAGTCGGTCCATATTGCGGCTGCTTTCCATATCCGCCTCGATCTGTGCCACGCTCTTTTGCTGGTCCTCAGTCAGCTCGTAGGGGAACATGTCCTCAAATTCCTGCTGCCAGGGGTTTTCGTGGCTGAAGGCATAGCCGGTGTTTTTGGAGCGCTTGGCGTACAGCTCCGCCAGATCGAAGGCCAGTTTTTTCAGACCCGCCTTGACCTTGCTCTTCTGACGCTCCCATTCCTGCCCTCCCAGGCGGTTGAGCTTGGGCAGGCTATGCTCGGCGCCGATGAACTTGGTCACACGGTCGAACTGATCGGCCGGCACATACAGCTTGTCGGTGCCAGCGTAATGGATCAGCAGATAGTCGCGCTTCACGCCGTCGCTGTCCAGCTGCACAACGCCCTTGTACAGGCCCACGCCGTGCAGGTCGTGCACCACATAGTCGCCCACCTTGAGGTCGGTAAAGCTGGCAATGCGCTCGCCGGCGTTCTGTTTCTTCTTGGCGCGCTGGTAGGCAGTGCCGTAAATATCGGTATCGCTGAGCACCACCAGCTTTGCGCCGGGGTGGATGAAACCCTTGCCATACGCCACGGGCAGCAGCATCACTTCGCGTTCGACGAGGTTGCCGTCCAGCGTTTCGGTATACACGCAGGGCGCTCCCTGTTCCTCCAGCGCCTTCTGCAGTCGCCTTCCGCGTGCCTCGCCGCCGGTGAGCAGGATGATGGCAAAGCCCTCCGCCTTCCATTTATCGATGTCCTGTTTGAGCGGCTCCAGGCGGCTCTGATAGGGCATGGCCGGCTTGGAGGCAAAGGCGATGGCCTGCGTGGGCTTCAGCCTGCCGGAGGTGGAAATAATGTCCGACAGGGTGATGCTGGGATGCTTCTGCCAGTCAGCAAGCAAGTCGTCATAGGTAAACAGCAGCTCCTTCTGCGCGTCAAACGCATCGCCGCGCAGCCGGGCGTCCTCATAGGAATCAGCAAAGCCGTCCAGCGCCGCACGGATGCGCGCAGCGTACTGATCGGGACGATCCAGCAAAATGATGGGATCATCCAGATAATCAGTAACAGTCACGGTCTGTTCGCACAGCACATTCATCCACATGGGCGCCGTACGGATGGACTGCCCGGCACGGATGCGCTCTACATCGTCCAGATGGCGCTTCCAGTTGAGCTCATCCTCAGTCATGGGCTTGCGCTCAGCTTTCGCCTCCTGCTTGCCGCCCTCCTTGAGGATGTCCTCCGTCAGTTCCAGCGCGTCCAGTTCGCTTAAAAAATCATCCAGCGAAGGCAGGCCATCGGTTTCTTCCTGCGAGGGTACGCCGCGTTCATCATCCTGCGCTTCCTCCATGGCCTGACCCACGCCTGCGTCCAGCGCAGCCTTCAGGCGCTGCGCGGCGGCTTCGGGGTCGCCAAACAGGCACTCTGTCGCGGGTGACAGACGTACGGACTTGATGCGCGCGATGCTGCGCTGGCTGATGCAGTCAAAACGGCGCAGGCTGTCGACCTCGTCATCAAAAAACTCGATGCGCACCGCATCCGGCGCATTGGCTGGAAAGACGTCCAGAATGGAGCCGCGCATGGCGCACTGGCCCTGCCCCTCCACCATGGACACGCGCTCGTAGCCGTTTTCCATCAGGCGTTTGATCAGCTGATCCGGCGCATGACGCTCGCCCTCCGCCACGGTGATCACCGCCTGGCGAAAACGCTTTGCCGGCGTGCAGCGGTCCAGCAGCGCGTCGACGCTGGTGCACAGCACGCGCACCTTGCCCTGCACCAGCTGATCCAGCACCTGCAGGCGCTGCCAGGTGCTTTCGCGGCTCATGGCAGCACGGCTGAACTGCACGTCGCGCGCAGGCAGCACGGCGCTGCCGCCGCCCGTGAGGCGCTCAACATCCTGCGCCTGACGCTGGCTGACCAGCTCAGTGGGCGCGACCAACACGATGGGACGGCCCGTTTTGTGGGCCAGCGCCGCCGCCGCAAAGGGACGCTCGCCCTCGGCGATCTCGGACAGCGCGGTACAGTCGCCTGCGTTCAGCCGTTCCAGCAGTTTTTTCCACTCCGGCAGGTCCTGATAGGCTGTAAAAAGGCCCTCGTTCATTCAGCGGCTCCTTCTTCCTTCACAGGTTCGGGCTTGGGCTTTTTGACTTTCTTCGTATTATACTTGCACATCGCGCTGTCGATGCCATGCTCGATATACTCCACAATGGCGTCTGCAGCCTGCGCAAAAGCTTTATCGGCCACATCCTGTTCCTCGCCGATGTAGTGGCTGAGCACCCAGTCGGCCAGTTCATAGCCTTCCCGCTTCTGCCCCACGCCTACGCGCAGGCGCGGAAAGTTTTCATACCCCAGCAGGCCCACGATGGAGCGCATGCCGTTGTGCGTGCCCGCGCTGCCGTTTTTGCGGATGCGGATATGGCCCTGCGGAATGTCGATGTCGTCATAGACCACCAGCAGATTTTCGGGCTCGATCTTATACCAGCGTGCCAGACGGCTGACCGCCTCGCCGCTTAAATTCATATAGGTCTGCGGCATGGCGAGGATCACCTTCTGCCCGCCCACAAAGCATTCGCCCACAAGCGCCTCTTCCTTTTCGCGGGTGATGGCCACATTCAGCTTGCGGCTGAGCGCCTCCAGCACGTCAAAGCCCACGTTGTGGCGCGTGTGGGCGTACTTGGAACCCGGGTTTCCCAAACCTACGATCAGATACATCGGCTTACTCCTTTTTGTCTGTAACGCGCAATGGCGAGGATGGACAAACCCCACCCCCGCAAAGCGTTGTTATTGTATCATATTCAGCGTTTGACTGACAAGGGTCTGTCAAACGCCATGGCGGACAGCGCCACGAAAAGGGGCGCATACAGGAACAGATAGCGCGGCCATACCTCAAACAGCAGCAGGTAGGCCGTGACGCCCAGCAGCGTCAGCGCCAGAAGTGACACCGCCGGATGCCGGCGCATGCGTACGGCCGCGACTGCACATAAAATCAGCACACCCAGCCACAGGCACTGTACGATCGTCTGACAGTACGGCACAAACCGGCCGTCGTCGTGGTAGAAATCGCGCAAAAGTTTACTCAGCGCATCGGTGCGTTTGGGCGTTTCAAACTCCAGAAAACTCTGGTGCGATGCAAACGATCCGTCTGCATAGGCCTTGTAGGCCTTTACAGCAAAGAACTTTGCATTCTCCGGCAGGCTGCGCTGCGTCAGGCGTTCCCACGCACGGCGGATGTTGGCCGCCTGCCGTTCCTCCAGCGTTTCAAACGAAGTGGAGAAGGTAACGTCATCCGGCGAATGGCCGCCGAAGGTATCGCCGTTCATGCCCAGCATCAGGTAATGCGTGGCGCTCAGCTGACCCTGCGGCACAGCGCTGCCGGCCAGATATTCGGTAGACTTGTCCTGAAAGATTTTTCCCGGAAACATACCTATAATAATGGCGGCGCCAACAACCAGCACGCGTTTGAGGGAAGCGGCGGAAAAGTCCATCTGCGAAAGCCAACGGCAGAGCCCAAGAATCACCATGGCGATCAGCACGATGAGCACCGTGGGCTTGACGGTCGCGCCAAAGAAACACAAAAGAGAAATGACCAGCCATTTCACAAACGGCCTTTCAATGCGCAGGTAGGCATATACCGCCAGCACCGGGAACAGGATGGAGAACGTGTCGGTGTACGGGTACAGAATGTATGGCGACAGCGCGATCCACCCGATGGAAACCACCAGCGCAAACATACGGGCCGTGCGGCTGCGCGTCATGGTCTGCACGGTACGCACCGTCACATAGGCCGAAGCGTTGAGCAATACTGCGTCAATGTATGGCAGCACCACAAACGGCACTGCCAGCCCCAGTTTGCCCGCAAACCACATGGGCACCGCCTGCAGCATGGTCAGCGGCGCATTGTTGGGGCACAGCTGGAAGTACTCCGGCTCCGTCAGCGGCTTACCCAGTCCCAGTTCCTCCGCCATGGTGTAGACGTTGTAAATGTCCCAGCCCATCTTGTACCAGCAGCTGCGGGCGATCACGAACTGTACTGCCAGCACCAGCAAAAACAGCGCCCGCAGCATCCACAGGCTGCGCTTTGTGTCCGCCGCAGGGCGCTTCCACGCACGGCAAAGCGCATACAGCGCCGCAATGCCCGCAAGCGCAAACGGCAGCAGCATTGCATCGGATAATAGGCTTTGGTTTGCATAATACTGCCTGAGCCAAGGGCGGCCCAATACCAGCAGCAGCAAAATCATGCCGAATACCGTTGAGAGCATCACGCTGAATATGGGCGGCATGGCGCTGAAGAAACGGTTTTCTTTGCGCTGCACAGGCTTCACACTCCTTTTGAAAATGAAAAAAAGCGGGCCGGAATGGCACGCCTGTTTCATGCGGCCAATGGCCGGCTGTCGGTGCGGTCGTAAGCCGAGTTCTGTCGTTGGACGATCATCTATCTTGGCCGCATGTTGCCATACGGTCGTAGCGATCTCTTTAGAAGCACGACGGGCCGCCGTATCGCTTCTGTTCGGATCTTGCATCAGGTGGGGTTTACAGCGCGCTTCTGTTACCAGAGCGCGGGTGAGCTCTTACCTCGCCTTTCCATCCTTACCCCATTTGCATGAGGCGGTTTCTTTCTGTTGCACTTTCCTTGGAGTTGCCTCCACCGGCCGTTAGCCGGCACCCTGCCCTGTGATGCCCGGACTTTCCTCACGGTTTCCCGCGCGATCGCCTGGCCGCCCGACAGCTCTTTTACCTTAACACTTTGCACGTCATGTGTCAAGGCAAAAACGAGATCGTCCCAAAGCAGGAATATCTTACCTGCGTGCAGAAGTATATACAGTCCCCATATCATACGCGAAAGTGGGAAGAACGATGAACGAATGCAAATTTGACGCACTGAAGCTGGCCAATCAGCTTTGTTTTCCCCTGTATGCCTGCTCCCGGGAAACCATCAAACTGTATAAACCGTTCCTGAATGAACTGGACCTTACCTATACGCAGTACATCACCATGCTGGTGCTGTGGGAGGAACGGTCTGTCAACGTAAAGCAGCTAGGCAAACGGCTGTTTCTGGACTCCGGAACGTTGACGCCGCTTTTGAAAAAGCTGGAATCCAAAGGGCTGATCACACGTGTACGTTCCGCTTTGGATGAGCGCAACCTGATTGTATCCATCACGCCCAAGGGAGAGCAGATGCGCGAGCAGGCCCTGCACATTCCACTTGAATTGGCCAAAGCTGTACCGCTGACATCCGAAGAGGCCCTTACGCTGTACCAGCTTTTGTATAAACTGTTGGGCAGCCTGCCCGAAGATACGGATGAATAAAGCAAAAGCCAGAGCGTATACGCTCTGGCTTTTGCTTTATTTCTTTTTGGGCCTGTCTGCCAGTGCGGTCAGAAGCAGTCCAAGCAAAATCAGCGCGCTGCTGAATCCTTTGCGCACAGTCAGCGCTTCTCCCAGCAGCAGTACGCCAAATACAATACTTGTCAAAGGCTCCAGCAGCGAATAGATAGCCGCGTCGGCATCGCCCACCCGGCGGATACCCGCCTGAAACAGCGCGCTGCCGCCAATGCTCACCAGCAGTGCGCAGGCTGCTGCATATCCCCACGCCTGCGGCGTAAGCTGAAAGGTGAGCTTGCCCATGGCAAGGCCCATTCCACCGCACATCACAACGCCAGCAAGTGAAAGCACCGTCATCAGCTGGTACAGCGGCAGCGGCTGCTGTCCCTCTTTCTGCACAGCAATAATATAAGCGGCAAACACCACGCCCGACAGCAGTGCCAATGCTACGCCAACGGGCGACATACCGTCCTGGCCCAGTTCGATCAGACTGGCTGCACCGGTCACTCCCAGCAGCAGTCCTGCCAGTTTCAGTTTCCCCGGCATGCGGCGTGTAGTAAAGGCATTCCACCCCACCACAAACAGCGGATATAAAAAATGCAGCGTAGTTGCAACACCCACAGAAATGTAACTGTATGAGCAATACAGCATCAGCGTGCAGCCAAACTGCAGCACACCCACCAGTATACCCCGACGAATCTGCCCGGCAGTGGGTTTAGCACGCTTGCCCCTGCCCCATCCCAGCGCAAAAAGCACCGGCAGGGGCAGCAGAGCCCTGAGGAACGCCATGTTTACGCCATTGTTGCCGCCCGAATAGGACAGATTGGCCAGCACCGGCGTAAACCCGAAGATCACTGCCGACAGAAATACAAAAACGACACCCAGAATATGTTTTTTGCTCATGGTCTTCTTTCCTGAAATCGCACAAAAAGCGCGAACGGACTGTTCGTCCGTCCGCGCTTTTGAAAGGACACGATCAATCGTTGGTATAGTTATCGAAGTAGCCCTGGATGTAGACAATGGGCGTGCCCTTGTCGCCGGAGCCGGAGGTGAGGTCGCACAGTGAACCGATGAGGTCAGTTAGGCGGCGGGGCGTAGTGCCCTGAGCAGCCATATTGCCCACCAGAGAGCTGCCGTCCTTCTGCTGAATCTTGGCCTTGATGGCGTTGCGCAGCGCTTCGCCGGACAGGCTGGCAAAATCGTTGTCAGCCAGATACTTGAGCTTGAGTTCGTTGGGCGTGCCTTCCAGACCGGCCGTGTAAGCAGGAGAAACCACCGGGTCGGCCAGCTCCCAGATCTTGCCGACGGGATCCTTGAAGGCGCCGTCGCCGTAAACCATCACTTCGATATGCTTGCCGGTGAGCTTGAACAGGCGATCCTGAATGTCTTCCACAAGGCCCTGGCACTCGCGGGGGAACAGCTTCACAGTATCCTCGGTGGACTTGTTGGAGCCCAGCAGACCATATTTTTCGTTGCAGCCGCTGCCATTGACGGGCGCGTTCATCAGCTCGTCCAGGCCGTACACACGCTCGGCGCCGGCGGACTTGAGAAGGCGCTTGGTGCGCTCGCGGGTATGGATGTCGCAGTTGATCACGTTCTTGGTATAGCTGAGGATGGCGCGGGGATCGTTGGCGAAGATGATCTCCACGTCAGCGCCGCTTTCGCGGATGAGCTGACCGTAATATTCCACATAGTCCACGCCGGTGAAGGTATGCTTGATGTAGCCAAACATCTCGCGATACTGCTTCTCAGACAAAACGTCGCGGTAGGGGTCCACACCATGCTGATCCATCATATCCCAGTCGATGAGATGGTTGCCCACTTCGTCGGAGGGATAGCTGAGCATCAGCACGATCTTTTTGCAGCCCTTGGCGATGCCGCGCAGGCAGATGGCGAAACGGTTGCGGCTGAGGATGGGGAAAATAACGCCCACCGTTTCTCCGCCAAGCTTTTCACGCACATCCTGAGCGATGTCTTCCACAGAGGCATAGTTGCCCTGTGCACGCGCCACGATGGCCTCGGTCATTGCGACAACGTCGCGGTCGCGGGGCTTGAGGCCGTCTTCCTTCATGGCTTCCTCAATGGAAGCCGTAACGATCGCAGCCAGGTCGTCGCCCTTGCGGATAATGGGAGCGCGGATTCCCATAGAAACAGTACCAATCATCCGGCTCATTCTAATTGCTCCTACTCTGACAGAAGAGTACGGGTCAAAGCCCGCCTGTCACTTTTACCACCGATTATTATAATACATCAACGCCGCTTTGTAAAATACAAATTTGTCCTTTTGGGTGGTTTTTTTGCTGTTTTTCCAATTTGGCGTTCTTTCGACAGT
Source organism: Clostridia bacterium (assembly GCA_017517815.1). The sequence continues at coordinate 12,196 of JAFWYA010000017.1, forward strand.
CTCGTGCATCCCATTTTGCAGTGCATGCACCGGCTTGGTTTTTTCGTCAGAAAATGATTGACAGCCCTGCCTGTTTTGAGTATTCTTTTTGCGTAAACTTTCTTTTATTCTTGTTAGTAAACGGGAGGCAACAAACATGGACAGCAATGTACGTCCGGAATCGATGGCGCGCATCACGACGCCTGAGCTTGCAAAGCAGTTTATCGACGAACAGGTCGCAGCCGTGCGTGCGCAGGTTGGCGACAAAAAGGTGCTTCTGGCCCTCAGCGGCGGCGTGGACAGCTCCGTCGTGGCGGCGCTTCTGATCAAGGCCATCGGCAAGCAGCTTGTCTGTGTGCATGTCAACCATGGCCTGATGCGCAAGGGCGAAAGCGAGCAGGTGATCGAGGTGTTCCGCAACCAGCTGGACGCCAACCTCATCTACGTGGACGCCACCGACCGTTTCCTGAACCTGCTGGCCGGTGTGGATGAACCCGAACGCAAGCGCAAGATCATCGGCGGCGAGTTCATCAAGGTCTTCGACGAAGAAGCCAGCAAGCTGGAGGGCATTTCCTTCCTGGCGCAGGGCACCATCTACCCCGACATTCTGGAAAGCCATGGCGTGAAGGCCCACCACAACGTGGGCGGCCTGCCTGAGGACATGGAGATGGAACTGGTCGAGCCCGTGAAGCTGCTGTACAAGGACGAAGTGCGCGTGGTGGGCGAAGCTCTGGGCCTGCCCCATGCCATGGTCTACCGTCAGCCCTTCCCCGGCCCCGGTCTGGGCGTACGCTGCCTGGGTGCCATCACCCGCGACCGTCTCCATGCCCTGCGCGAAGCGGATGCCATCCTCCGCGAGGAGTTTGACAACTGCGGCCTCGCCTCCAAGGTGTGGCAATACTTCATCGCCGTGCCCGAC
>JAFWYA010000018.1 GCA_017517815.1 Clostridia bacterium
AAAAGCTCCTTTCTGTGTGATTTCAAGCGGTTATACGGACTTTTTAACTCCTTTCCTACAACTGCTTTTCAATTCACCACAAATGAGCCGCAGTCATATGTATTAGGTGGCAGAAACCACCCTTTACATATTAACTCTTGGAAGCATTGTATCAGGCGCTCTGCGAATTGCCTTGTGATTTGGATAAACTTCGGCACCTGCTGGAGGAAAAACACTATCCGCCGGAAGATCTGACCCAAACGGTTTTGCGGTTTGTTCTGGATGAATGCTGCTGGGAGGCAGATGTTTTTCGGAGTATTCATGGCCGCGAGCCGCAGGATCATGAACTGCATTGCTTTTACCTGTTTGATGTGCTGAAACTGACTTTGACATTCGGGCTTGATCCCAATGGAATCCGCGATGCACAAACGCTTATGTGGGCCATGCAGTTTTTGGATTACCGGTTTGTCGCCGCGGACTGTCTGCGGCTGCTGATGGAGAACGGCGGCGATGCTCAGCAGAAAGTCGATGGAGAAAGCGTATTCGAAACCGTGGATTTTGATGTGATTTACATGCTTGCCGACATCGAACCGGAACGGTATGAACGGCTGATTCACATGTGGCTCGTGCTCATCGGTCATGGCTGCCATCCGAACAGCGGTACCGAACCAGTACTCATGCTGCCGGGGCATCAGTTATCGGAACTGAAAGAGCATGAACGTTTTGACTATTCCATCGAATACACCCAATCCGTCAAGGAAGGATGGATTCTGCACATCATCCACAAGGAAACCGGGGAAGAAATAGCCATCTTATAAATTTTCAACACACAACGACCATCAGGCAGAAGGCTCGGTTTCGGACGTATGGCCAGGGGATGCGCGCGCATCATCGGGCACCGGCTGCTGGTGATACGGTCGTTTCAGGTGAAAGGCAATTGGAGCTGAGTAACCTGAAACGATCGGTTTTTCTATGGGGGAAATGGTTCATCCCAAATCTCCGGTCTTTGGGATGAACCTGTTCTGATTTGTCAGCTATACTGAAGCAAAGCCCAATGAAACGGAAGGATCAATTTGATTAAGTTACAGTTTCACGAACCCCGTTTTGAAGAAAAAGTCAGAGAGACTCTGAACCTATTCGACAGGGAGCTCGGATTGGCAGACCTGAAAAAAATCACTGAACTGGACTGCTCGGAATTCGTCATGCTTCAAGACGACTACGCGATTCTGGCTGAATGCACGGCAATTCGGACGCTGTATCTGGAAGCCTGGCCGGACATTTTGCCTGTTATAGGTGCTATGACTCAGCTTCAGGAACTGCAAATGACCTGTCTTGAATTCCGGTGCAATTTTGATTTGCGGGAGCTTGCAGGTTTGAAGAGTCTGGAAACCCTTTTCCTTTCCGGCGGCGATTGGTCGCTAATGAATTTTCTTCATATCGAGGCGCTTTCGGAACTTCAGCATCTCCGAAGCCTTGGATTTCATGAGTTTGGTTCTGCAGATCTGCTTCCGCTGACGGAACTACCGCATTTGGATACCTTCTTTTGCGGTTGGGGAAAAGATGTGGATCATATTGAAACGGTTGTTCAGCTCCCGAATCTGAAACGTTTGAGTTTAATCGACGCTAAAGTAGAATCGATGGACTTTCTGGATGAACTGGATGAGAACGTGTTTGTGGAACTGTGCGGAATCCGTACCAGCCGTGAGTATGACATCAGAAAACTGAAGCGTTTCAGGCAACGCGATATCAGCGAACTGATCATTGCGGGCAAAGAATACTGGCTGTGGAAAGAGGAACCTTGAGATTTGTACAGGAAGATTTGAGCCTGTTTCTTATGCGGGATACATACCTGATTTATCAGAAGCGAAATATTTCTCCAACTGATTTCTCTGGCACGAACGTGTGCAAAGCAATAAGCTTAAGCAGCATTTATTGGAACGCTACGTCTCTTCTGTTTGCTTTTTTATTTCCATCCGTGTTGTTCTCTTTTTAGAAGCCGCGTTGATACCTCCCTTGTATTGTACTTGGGCCGTGCCTTGCGTGGCTTCTTTTCTTGCAACATTAAAGCAAGTGCGCTATAATCGCTTTGCCGAAGCACCCGTTTCGGCAAAAGAACCATCCCACGTTTCGTTTCGGACGTAAAGAGACCGGCTTGTACAGGCCTCGGCGTGGCCAGGTTCTTTTTCTATGTGCAATTATACGAGCGGTAATACAGACAGACGGAAACCATTATGGTATACTGGCATTGTCAGAGAGAAGCATTTGCGTTTCGGACGTTCCCCAAAGGCCATGAGCTTGGCATGAGGAGTTTGCGTAATCTGCACCGATGCAGAATCGATGGGCGTGCATACCGCCGCAGCTTTGCCTGCGGGCCTGCCTCCGCCAGTGGTAGATTCTGCATCGCTTTTTCATATCAGTACAGTCATGCGGACGCGGTGTGACTCAAACTGTCGCAGTCAGCGGCGGGAGTGCGGTGGGCAGCTAACCCAAAGCGCAGCCCGTCGGCTGGCTGTTTTCTTTTGGTATCGCAGCCGGATGTTTTTTTCATAATAAATCCAACAAAATACAGCCGCTTTCCCGGCTGTTTCTTACCTTCTGTCCGGGTTGTTTCAGCAATTGACAGTCCTTTATTCTGGCAGTATAATAAGGACAACCATGACGCGAGACGTCAAAAATAAAAAAGGAGAAGAAGACCATGAAAAAACTGTTCTCTCTGCTTCTTGCCATCGCCATGCTGCTGGGCTGCATGAGCATCGCATCTGCGGAAATCGATCCCGCTCTCATCGCTGCCGCTCAGGAAGAGGGCGAGCTGGTCGTGTACGGCTCCTGCGAAGAACCCTATCTGGCTTCCGCTGCCCGTCATTTTGAAGAGCTGTACGGCATCAAGACCTACTATCAGCGCCTCTCCACCGGCGAAGTGCAGGCCAAGATCACCGAAGAAGCCGGCAATCCTTCTGCCGACGTCTGGTTTGGCGGCACCACCGACCCCTACAACGAGACCGCCAAGGCCGGCCTGCTGACTGCTTATGAAGCTGCCAACGCCGCCGATCTGGCCGGCCCCATGTACCGCGATGCCGATGGCTACTGGTACGGCATCTACAAGGGCATTCTGGGCTTCATGGTCAACACCGAAGAGCTCGAGCGCCTGGGCGTGGAAGCTCCCAAGGGCTGGGACGATCTGCTCAAGCCCGAATACAAGGACCTGGTCTGGCTGTCCAACCCCAACACCGCCGGCACCGCCAAGCTGATCATCAACACCATGGTTCAGCTCAAGGGCCACGATGAGGCCATGAAGTACTTCGTCGAGCTGGACAAGAACGTTCAGCAGTACACCAAGTCCGGCTCCGGCCCCTCCAAGAAGGTTGGCATCGGCGAGTGCGTCATCGGCGTGGGCTTCCTGCATGACGGCATCGCTCAGATCCTCTCCGGCTACGACAACATCGCTCTGGTGATCCCCGAGGAAGGCACCAGCTTCGAAATCGGCGCCACCGCCATCTTCGAGGGCTGCGCTCATCCCAACGCCGCCAAGCTGTGGGTGGAATACGCCCTGTCTCCCGAGTGCGTGGAGCTGGCTGACGACGCCGAGAGCTATCAGTTCCTGGTCATCAACTCCGCCAAGCAGCCCGCTGCTGTGGAGCCCTTCGGTCTGGATCCCAACAACGTGATCGACTATGACTTCGAAGACGCCAAGAACAACACCACCCAGTATGTGCAGGACTTCTTCGAGGCGCTGGGCGCTGCCGCCGACGGCCGCTTCAAGACCGAGTAATCCGGCACTGCGGTGAATTGATTCACCGGCAATCAAAGCAACCTTACAGGGGGATGGGAGAAATCCCATCCCCTTACCTTTTTTGGAAAGGGTGAATGCCCATGAAAACACGTCAGAGCGCGGCGCTGGAACGCAAAAAGTTCTTTGGCGACCCGGTGATGGTCACAACCATCGTGCTGCTTGTGGTGCTGCTTGCGCTGTTTATCCTCTATCCGCTGGCAATGCTGCTCATGGACAGCGTCCATGTGGTGGAAACGCAGATGGTTTCGCTGGAAAGCGTGCTGGCGGGTCAGTCACCCGCGCCCTATGAACAGGATGGGGGAGCCATCCTCGTGCAGGGCAATAAAAATGCCGAGGCCGTGATCGGGCTGGATCAGCTCGATGAGAGCTTCGGGTTCCTGTATGCCAAAAACGGCCGCCTGCTCAAGGAGGGCGACGAGATCGATCCGGCAAAGACCTACGTCAAGGTCAAGCTGGATTACTGGACCGCCGACGCCTTCCCGCGCATCTTCAGCGATTACACCTTCAACACCGCCTTTTTCAATACCCTGAGGCTGGGCTTTATCACCAGCTTCGGCGCGGTGATTGTGGGTCTTCTCTTTGCGTATGTGGACTGCTATGTCAGCGTCCGTTCCCGCGTGGTCAAGAAGATGTTCGACGTCGTGTCGACGCTTCCGGTGGTATCGCCGCCGTTTGTGCTGTCGCTGTCGATGATTCTGCTCTTCGGCCGCGGCGGACTGATCACGCGCAAGCTGCTTGGCATCTATGACAGCGACGTATATGGCCTGAGCGGCATTGCCATCGTGCAGATCCTCACCTTCTTCCCCGTGTGCTACATGATGCTCAAGGGCCTGCTTAAAAACATCGATCCCTCCATGGAGGAGGCGGCCCGCAATATGGGCGCCAGCCGCTGGAAGGTATTTACCACCGTGACCCTGCCGCTGATGCTGCCCGGCCTTGGCAATGCATTTCTGGTCACCTTCATCGAATCCGTGGCTGACTTCGCCAATCCCATGATGATCGGCGGCAGCTATGACACGCTGGCAACCACGATCTATCTGCGCATCACCGGCGGCAGCTATGATACCACCGGCGCGGCGGCCATGGCTGTGGTGCTTCTGTGCATCACGCTGGTGTTGTTCCTGGTGCAGAAGTACTACCTCGAGGCCAAGACGGCGGCCACCCTCACCGGCAATGCCAGCCGCGCCCGCGCCCTCATCGAGGACCGCAGCGTGCGCGTGCCGCTCACGGCCATCTGCTCGCTGATTTCCGCCTTCGTCATCATGATGTACATCGCCATCCCCTTCGGCGCTCTGTTCAAGCTCTGGGGCCGCGATTACAGCCTGAGCCTGAAGTGGTTTGAACAACTCTTCCGCGACGACGGATTCAAGGCCTTTACCGACTCGTTTATCCTCTCGCTCATCGCTTCTCCCATCACGGCGCTGCTTTCGATGATCATCTCCTATCTGGTGGTCAAGAAGAAGTTCCGCGGAAAGGGCTTCATCGAGTTCGTGTCGATGCTGGCCATGGCCGTGCCCGGCACGGTTCTGGGCGTGGGCTTCATCCGCGGCTTTGCCGGCGGCGTGTTCCGCACGGGCTTCCTGCAGGGCGTCTATGGCACGGGCATCATACTGGTCATTGTGTTTGTGGTGCGCTCGTTGCCGGTTGGCACGCGAAGCGGTATATCGGCGCTTCGGCAGATTGACAAGTCCATCGAGGAATCCGCGTACGATCTGGGCGCAGGCAGCGCCAAGGTGTTTGTCTCCGTTACGCTGCCTCTGATCAAGGATTCGTTCTTAAGCGGTCTGGTCACCACCTTCGTGCGCTCCATCACTGCCATCAGCGCCATCATCCTGCTGGTCACGCCGCGCTATCTGCTCATCACCTGCCGCATCAACGAGTTTGCTGAAAAGGGCGCTTACGGCGTGGCCTGCGCCTACGCAACCATTCTGATTGCCATTGTGTACGCAGCCATCGTGCTGATGAACCTGTGCATCAAGTACTTCGGAACCAGCCGAAAAATGCGAGTGAAGGAGAGTGAGTGAGATGGCTGGCAAGGAAAAGAAAGGCGTACGCCTGGAGCACATCTCCAAGATCTACAACGATCCCAAGACCGGCAAGCAGTTTTACGCCGTCAACGACGTATCTCTGGAGATCAAGCCGGGCAGCTTTGTAACGCTGCTGGGTCCCTCCGGCTGCGGCAAGACCACCACGCTGCGCATGATCGCCGGCTTTGAAAGCCCCGACGAGGGCGAAATCTACCTGGGCGACGAGGCCATCAACGCGCTCACGCCCAACAAGCGCGACACTGCCATGGTGTTCCAGAGCTACGCGCTGTTCCCGCACTACAACGTATACGACAACATCGCCTACGGCTTGAAGCTGCGCAAGGTGCCCCGCAAGGAAATGGACGAGCGCATCGAAAAAATCCTTGATCTGGTCGAGCTCAGCGGCATGGAAACCCGCATGACCAACCAGCTTTCCGGCGGTCAGCAGCAGCGCGTGGCTCTTGCGCGCGCCATGGTGGTGGAGCCGAGCGTGCTTCTGTTTGACGAGCCGCTAAGCAACCTCGACGCCAAGCTGCGCGTCAGCATGCGCACCGAAATCCGCCGCATTCAGCAGACGCTGGGCATCACGGCGGTGTACGTCACCCACGATCAGGCCGAGGCCATGGCCATTTCCGACCAGATCATCATCATGAACAAGGGCGTCATCGCCCAGATGGGCACGCCGGAGGAAATCTACCACCACCCCAACAGCGAGTTCGTGGCGGACTTCATCGGCGAGGTCAACTTCCTCGAGGGATCTGTTGCTTCTGTGGAAGGCGACAATTGCACCCTCAGCATCGCCGGCCACAACGTGTCCGTGGCCAATCCCGCCGGATTCACCGTGGGCCAGACCTGCAAGGTCGTCCTTCGCCCCGAGGCCGGCATCCTCGCAGACGAGGGCGCGCTGCCCTGCAAGGTCGTGCTCAGCTGCTTCATGGGCGCTTACCAGAACTATCATGTCATGGTGGGCGACACGCTGGTCAAGCTGGCCGACTACTGCCCGGTGGGCCGCAAGGTCTATCAGGTGGGCGATACGGCGTATCTGAGCTTCCGCGAGGGATGCGTGCATATGCTGTAACCCCATGCAAAAGGACCAGTCCGAAAAAAATCGGACTGGTCCTTTTTTTGACGTCAGGAACTCACCAGAGGTCTCTTTCGTTTACGTCCTCTTCAATCCTGCTCTTCCAGTTTGCAGGCACGGCCATGTTTTCGGAGGCGCGCATATGGGCAACCGTGTCGCTCAGCACCTCATAATTGAGCCTCGTACCGCGGCTGTCGCTGCGGTAGCTCACAGCGCGGTCCTCGCTGATGCCGTAGCGCCGGGCCGTTTCCACCGCGTCGATGTTCGCGCCCAGGAACAGGAATTCCCAGCCATATTTGCTCTTCTGCCGTTCGATCTTCGCCCTGATTTCCTCCGCCGTGTAACGTTGACTGGCGTTTTCCATGCCGTCAGTGGTGATAACAAACACCGTCTTTTCGGGGCGGTCCTCCTCGCGGGCGTACTTGTGCACGTTGCCGATGTGGTGGATGGCCTTGCCCATCGCATCCAAAAGCGCGGTGCAGCCGCCAACATGATAGTCGCGGGCCGTCATGGGCGCAATTTTCTGTACGTCCACGCGGTCGTGGATAACTGTGCTGTCATTGCTGAACAGTACGGTGGACACAACAGCCTTGCCCTCGGCCTTCTTCTGCTTTTCGATCATGGCGTTGAAGCCGCCGATGGTATCGCTCTCCAGGCCGGCCATAGAGCCGCTGCGATCGAGGATGAAAACCAGTTCCGTCAGATTCTTCTTCATGTTTGAAAACCTCCTGCTATGTTTTGGTATTGGTTACGATGCCATTATAGAAGGTTTCAAAAACAAAAAGGTCGCTCTGCAGGCGACCTTTTCGTTTTTCTCAGACTTATGTGATGATGAACCGCACACAGCCAAAGAAATCGTCATTCCTGAACCCTGTGTGATTTTACTCCGCTTTTGTAAATATTTTTGTCCATACGGTTGTTTTTTCAATGCGGTGGGTTTTGCGTACGCTTTGATGCGTTACAGTGAGCTGGCCATGATCATCAAGCTCAAATTCATAAGGTGAGAAGACGTCTACATATTCAGTTTCGTAAATCCTCTCGTTTTCGCGTACCCGCGGCGAGAGCTTGATTTTACACTGGCGCAAATGCCCTTTCCACCAGATCGTATCACTGAAATAACTGATGTCCTCACCGTTTAAAGCGATTTTAAGGTACAGTTCGTAAGGTGCCCCGGACAAATACTCGATTTCCTTGTCCGGATCATAGGTTATAACCAGGGTATTGCCGCTGTCATCCTTCCAGGTTCCAAACAGTTCGGCAGCCGCCCTGCAAAAGCCAAGATAGTCCGGCCCGAATTCAACGTCCCGGTGCGTATCAAAGTACGCCAGAGCTGTCTGGTAATCTCTGTTGAGAAAACATTCCACCATCTGCTCGTACTCTTGCTGGGCTACGTCCCATTCTTTAGCCAAAACATCCGCTTCCTCCCAGCGGCTGCGTACATGCTGAACCAGCCTCAGAGCGCTCTCCTGCATTGCTTTGACGACGTTTGCGTCTTCAGATGCAAAGGCATGCAGAGTTTTGGCATATTCGGTTACCGCAGAGGGGCTAAGCACCCATGTAGAATATTGCCGAAGAATGTATTCTTCGGCAGCGGCGGCGTCCTTGCTGAGCAGACAGGCCGAAACATACATTTGGGTGATCTGTTTCCTTTGCTCGGCTGTGGCTGCGTATTTATCGGCAAGATCCAGGTAAGACAGCGTGCGCTGGGTTTCGTTTTCGTTATTCAGCAGGGGTTTTGCACAGCTGATGCAGCTGTCGGCTATTTTTTCGTAATAGTAAAGCGGAAGTTTGGAAAAAAATTCCTTGTGCGCCAACGCGGGAGAATCTTCAAGGAAACCGAGTCCCTTTTGGTATCTTACATACGGAATGCCCAAATACAGCCCGATGCCCAAAACGACCGCCAGAGCGCACGACAGGATGATCGCGCACTTTTTCGTTTTGCTCATCCGCTGCTTTTGTTCGGCAACCGGCCGGGCTGCAGGCTTCCCCTTTTTCTTTGCAAGCGTTTCAGCAAAGCCGGCGGCGACGTCCTGCATAAGTCGGGGATCCTGCCTGGTCCACAGCTTATGGCCGGTGATCTCCATCGCATCATGCCATGGGTCCTTCACAGCCAGCTTATTGAAGTAGGCAAAACGGTCAATTTTGGGCGGCCGGCACAGAGCGTAGCATTTTTTAACCGCATTGGGTTCAATGCCTTCATCAGGCAGCAGCACCGCACAGGAGCCCACCTGCACGCCATGATGGCTGAGCACGCAATCCAGCGAGCCATAGATGGTCGCATTGTGTGTGTTGCGAATTTCAAGCCGAACGATCACCGGGCCCCAAGCCGAACGGTAAAAAGCTTTGGTGACCTCCAGCGTGGTAAACAGCCCTTCCGCAGCTTCCCAGAAGGTGTAAGGTTCATCCTTCGTTCTTTGCAAAGCAGCGATCTGCCGGTCAATGTCGTTCAGCTCCATGGCGGTAAGCATTTGCGACATTTGCTGGAATGCTGCGCGTTCCTCGTTTTCCTGCCGGATCTTTGCGTTGTTGCCAATGGTGGCCGCCGCTGCAAACAAACCGGCGCCAATGCCTCCGATCGCCTGCGCGACGCCGCCGGCTATGGCCCAGTCGCCTTCTTTTTGGGGAGCGGCTCCCTTCCACCTGCGATAGCCGCGCTCCAGCACCAGCTCTTTTTCTTTTTCCAGGTACTCAATGCGATCAGCACGGTTTTGCTTATCGCGTTCCATAGCGACCAGGTCTGCCTTTTTGCGCATATGCTCGTCGTTTTTCTGCAAAGACGCCAGGCTGTCCTGTTTGCCGATATGGTAAACCAGTATCGCAAAAGCCATGACCAACCCTGCAACGCCCCAAACAATGATACAGAGCGTAATATTGGAACCATAAGGGAAGGCCACAGTGAGAAGGCTGACCATAACGGCCATAAACAGGGCGATAAACCCGGCCGCCACCACGCCGGACGGCGCCCAGTTCGGGGTGGGAATGACCTGGTCATCCACCGTAAAGATCTGCTTTCCCATTGTCTTGCGTGATTCGCCAGACAAGTAGGAAGGCCTTTCCGGATCCGAAGCGGATGCAAGCCGCGCCTTTTTGGCTTCGCGTCTGCTCGCGACAACAAAACACAGAATGGCAAACAGCACACAAAAACCGCTCATGAGCAGGCCTGCCGCCGCAGGCGCATCCACAAATGAAAAGGCAATGGGACAAAGGCAAGCCACACCCAGCAGCATATAGCCGTTTTCTTTCGTAAACACCCTTCATTTCCTCCATATTCAAGCATTCGTAAAGCAACCGTTTCAGGCTGTCACCGCTCCCAGCAGCGCCTGATCATACGCAAACAGGACTTCGTTGATCTCAAAGATATCATACATTCCGTTGCTGATGAAATACTCCACAATGATATCAAACCTGTCGCTCCTGCTCAGGGCAAGGCCTGCCTTCATGAGCAGTTCTTTTGTTTCAGCCAGATCCAGTTCCAGCGCGACAGCCAGCGCAAGGGCCGTTGTTTTTCTGGGCTTATAGTGCACGTCATTGCTGATTTTTGAAAAATGCTTCTTGTCCAGATTGGCTTTTTTATAGCAGTCGACGTTCTTCATGCCTTTTTCTTTGATTTTTCGCAGCACCATTTCTGAAAAACTTTCATCGATGCTGCTGAGGGCTTCTTCCAGCGACGCCGCGCCTGCACAAGGGCAGGGAGCGCAAAGGCACCGGTCCTCTTCCAGCGGCATGGCATCCGGTATGGCGTACGGGGCTGAAGTTATGGGCATGGAAACATCGGCTTCGCTGAGAAAATCCCATTCTTCCATCATGCGGCGGGCGCGGATGTTTTCCCTGCGAAGGTCCACATGCCCGTCCACATAGTGATCATCAATATACTGCTGAATGTTTGCAAACAGCTTACTGCCGGTCTGCATGGCTTCCCTGCTGAAAATGAGCAGGCAGACCATGATATCGGCGTCGCTTTCCAGCAGGAAGGCGCTGATGGCCTCCACCGCCACCTTCAGTGCCTGATCTTTTGGGTAACCAAACACACCGGAAGAAATGAGCGGGAAAGCGATGCTTTCGCAGCCCATCTTCTGTGCAAGGGTAAGGCAGTTGCGGTAGCAGGCGGTCAAAGCTTCTTTTTCGCCGTGTGAGCCGCCGTGCCATACAGGGCCGACTGTATGGATGATATGTTTGCAGGGCAGTCTGTAGGCAGCCGTTGCCTTGGCTTCCCCGGTCCGGCATCCGCCAAGAGAAAGGCATTCTCTCAGCAGCTCCGGGCCAGCTGCACGATGGATCGCGCCGTTTACGCCGCTGCCTGCGCCCAGATGTCTGTTGGCAGAGTTGACAATGGCGTCGACCTGCATTTTTGTAATATCCTGACGGATCAGCTGGAGGGGCATGGGATCACCTCGTTACAGTATTTCATAATAAACATTGAACGATCAATACATTTCCCTTACCTTGTCCAGATACGCTTTGAACTTCTCCACCACATCATCCGGCCCCAGTATCTTCGCGCGCTTGCCAAACCCCAGGATCCAACCAAAGAACTGATCACTGACTTCCACATTTGCTGTAACAGAGAAATGCCGTTCGTCGCACATACAGTACTGTGCGCCCTTTGTGCCAAAGCGCTCAACGGCAGTATCCAAAAGCGGTGGTATAAACCGAATAGTGACCAGGCTGGAAGTACCGCTGTGCATGCCAAACACACGCTGCGTGTAATTGCTCATATTGATTTGACTGAACTCCTCTTCGCCGTCGCGAGGAATGTCCGTTCGCCGCACATTCCTCATACGGTCAACACGATAAGTGCGCAACTTTTTATACTTGTCATCATATGCCAGCATATAATAGTTGCCGTCATTGATCAACAGTGCATATGGGCTTGCTGTATAGTCATCGCCTTTGCGGCGGTCTACTTCTTTGGTCACATCATCAATCGTGTGTTTCAGGTATTTGAATTTAATTTTCTCTGGCGAGTGTTTTTGGCCGCCCAGCTTTCGGCTCATGGCGTCATTGACAATTGAAATATTGTTGAATACGCTCTTGTTGTTTGTCTTGACTCGATCAACCAAAAAGGTATTGTGCTGTATGCGTTCTGCCTGATGTACGCTTGCAAGATCGCACACCGCATTCACCAGTCGTTTTGCTTGCCCTTCAGTGACGAACTTGGCAGCATAAACACATTCTGCAAGCAAACGGACGTCATTTGGATCGCAATGTCTTTGGCGCACATAGAATCCCTTCTGTTTTGGATCATAGACAATCATTTTCTGTTCGTCGTCCTGATCGTCCTGCAGCATCTCTTCGGCTTCCTGGATTGTGCAGCCTTCCTCTGCCATTAAGGTAATTGCATTGATTTCTGCAATATCTTTATAGATGGATCGGCGTTCCGACTGAATCCCACAGTCGTTTTCAAGATAATCAACGATATCCTTTGCAGGAGCAACGTGATTTTCGTCTGTATACTTCATCAGATACTGGAGCACAGCATAAGGCTTCAGTTTGCGGTATGTAGGTTCTTTTTCTTCCTTGCGAGGCGTTTTGACAGTCATACGGATGCCTCCAAATAATTGGTAACATAAGTATAACACGGCATAGCAAGGAAAGCAAAACAAGCAGTTTATAGAAAACCCATTTGCACTAACTTGGATAACAGTTCGGTTTGTGTGGTTAGTACTTTAGTTAGTGATGATTAGAAGGGAAAAGCCATTTTGGGCATTTCGTTACTTGAAGAGTAGTGAGAACACTCAAGCGAGTACATTGTTATTAACAACACCTCATGCTATAATTTAAGAAAACAACTTGTCTTGGAGGAAAATATGACCCTTTTTCAGAAAGTACAACAACGCTTATCAAAACGAGTTGAACAAGGAAAGGTTTTTCTCTCCTTTCCTCATATTAAGGTTAGCTTGTGTATTATGGTATTAGCATTGATTATGCTATTTCTGGCCTTTCTGCTGTGTTTGAGAGATTGCCACAGTATGAAAAGATGTTCAGAGAGAGGCTTGTGCTTCTGAACATAGCCAGCAAGCAATAATTCTGTATATACAAAGACCAGTCTTGCCACGTGCAAAACTGGTCTTTCAAACAATCAACTCAATTCGAAGGAGTAAATGCAATGAGACTGAGTACACTCAAGTGCCCTAATTGCCAAGCAACATTAGAAATAGAGAATGGCCTTGATATATTTTTCTGTAAGTATTGTGGGCACAAAATCATGATAACAAATCAGGGCAAGGAAGTAATCCGGGCAAAAACCAAAATCAAAGGTATGGAGCATGAAGAACGCATCTTGGATAAAAAGCACGCCCAAGAACGTTACAAAATTGAAACCAAGAACAAGAATGAAAATCACGCGTTTTTACTGGCAATGGGAATGCTTGCGTTGCTCCTTTTAGGTATTGGCATTGTAACGATCATTGGTAATACCGGGGCAACAAAGCAAGAAGCCGCACTGCAAGCCATTCTTGACGAAGTGATGGTAGACATTCAAAATGGAAACTATGACTCAGCGACAATTAAAGCAAATACATTGTACTGGGATTCGGGTTGGACTAGTGAGGGCAAGGATAAATGGAACGCCACAAGAAAGGCCGTCTTAAAAGAGATAGAACAAGCTAAAAAAGCCGACGGATTTCCTGTGGAAGAAGAGAGAAAAGGGCTATTTGGTTGGTTCGATTAGTTCGAAGTAAAGACAACAACTGGACCAATATCAAATTTTTTTAAAACCTTAGCGGATTTCTCATTTTGTAAACCAAAACCCCTGTAAACACATGCTATACTATTCAACGGAAGCAAGCCAACAAACACCAGAGTTGAAATGCAATAAACCACACCCCAAGGAGGCGCGAAGCGCCGCCTTGATTGCCAAGCATTTCGGAACAAGTGCGAGTAAGGTGGAACGGGCCATCCGGCATGCCATTGAGGTGGCGTGGAACCGTGGCCGGGTGGAGACCTTGAATCGCGCCTTTGGGTGCAGAGTGTGCACGCCGGAGGATAAGCCGACCAATGGGGAGTTTATCGCGATGCTGGCTGATAAGCTGAGCTTGGAGAGAAGTGCGTGAAAGGCTTATGAAATAAGGGATTGAGGCACCTTATCTCCATCCTAACACACCGCTGAACATCCCTATTTAGCATCATCCCACCCTACGCAGGGAGCTCAGCACTACCTACATCTGGCGTCGGCTGTTCTTGAAAAACGGCAAAATCGCTTTTCAGAAACTGTCAACGAAAGGTGTGGGTATTTTTTGATTTTACAGCGAACGATGGATCTCTACATGAAGTATTGCCATAGCCGCCAGCTGCGTCCAAAGACGATGCTGAGCTATGAGCAAACACTCAAACTGTTCTTTGCGTGGATCGAAGAGCGTGAGGGGATCACACAAGTAGAAGCCATCAGGGATAAGCACATCCGCAACTACATCATCGAACTCCAAGACAGAGGGAAATACACCTTCTGCGCTGTGGACGGCTCCATGAACAATCCTCAAGGCCGCCGCGATTATCAGCGTCAGGTAAGCAACGGAACGATCAACAATTATCTGCGCAACCTCCGCGCTTATTTCGCTTGGCTGACGGAAGAAGAGATACTGAAAACTACACCGATGAAGCGTATCAAGCCTCTGCCTGAAGAAAGAAAGCCAAGAGAATACATGGAAAACGATGAGGTCAAGCATTTGCTTCACTCGCTGGACAAAAGCTATTTCCCCGAATACAGGGATTACATCGCGATCATGCTGATGCTGGACAGCGGAACCCGTCTTGGCGAAACACTTTCGATTGAAATAGAACAAGTAAACCTGATCGAAAAGTGTGTCTTCCTCCCTGCGAATAAGACAAAAGGCAGAAAAGCGCGAACGGTTTACTTCTCATCCAAGACTGCGGCTGAAGTAAGACGCTGGTTAGAGTTCAAAGACCGCTATTGCGATTCTGATTATGTTTTCCCCGTGAAGCATTCAGGCGGCGAACTTCATACTTCGGATTTTGAAAGGAATTTTCGGAAATACCTGAAGCGCATTGGCGTGAAGAAACACATCACGCCCCATACTTTGAGGAATAACTTTGCGAAGAGATGTCTGCTCGCGGGAATGGACATTTATACCCTTAGCAGGATACTTGGCCATACAAGCGTTGAAGTAACGGAGAAAGCATATCTGGATATTACGGATGATGACCTGAAGCTGAAGTATAGTCAATTCAGTCCTGTTGAGGGGATATTCAGCTAACAGATTTGGAACTGGTTTTGAATGGATTTGAACGACTTTTGAAGAGGTTTAGCACGGGATTTGAACGACTTTTGAAGAGAAAACAGCAGCCACACACAAGCGGCTGCTGTTTTTTGCCTAATACATATCCCTGATTTTATCCAGATACGCTGTGAATTTTTCCACTGTTTCAGGCTTGTCTATCAGCTTTACCTTCCGCCCAAAGCCCAAGAGCCAGCCGAAGAATTGGTCGCTGACTTCCACAAAAGCGGTAACGGTGAAGTGCTTTTCATCCACTTTTGTGTATTGAACATTTTTTGTGCCGAACCGCTCAACCATCGTATCAAGCAGGGTGAAAAGGCAGTAAAGCGTCACTTGGGAAAGCTCGCCTTTATACATCGAAAACACACGCTGTGCGTAACTCTTCAAGTCGATTTTTTTGAACTCGTCTTCACACTCGCGTTCAATACCCGTAAGTTGGACATCTTTCATCCTATCAACGCGGTAGTGCCATTCTTTCTTTTTCTTATCATCAAAAGCAAGCAAATAATAGTTGCCGTCGTTAATCATCAAGGCAAAGGGATTGACAATATAGGTATCACCTTTGCGGCGCTCCACTTCCTGCTTCACATCGTTAATGTTGTGCTTCAGATATTTGAAACTGATTTTCTCTGGCTTGTGCGGCTGCCCGTTCAACTTTCGGCTTGTTGCGTCTCTGATGACATCAATGTTATTCATCACGCCTTGGTTGTTGGTTTTTACACGGTCTGTCAAGAAAGCATCGTGCTTGATTTGCTCTGCCTGATGAACGCTGCCAAAATCGCAAATTACATTCACAAGCCGCTTCGCTTGCTGAGCATTGATAAATTTGGAGGCATAGACACACTCAGCCAAGAGGCGCATATCATACAAATCATAATTGCGCTGGCGCACATAGTAACCCTTGCGCTGGCGGTCATAGATAATCATTCTCAGTTCGGGATCATCGTCTTCTTCCAGCATCTCCTGGGCTTCGTCAATGGAACATTCTCTTTCCATCATCAGAGCCACGCGGTTGATTTCCTGAATATCTTCGCACACAGAACGGCGCTCTGCTTCTATTTCGCACTCATTGCGCAGATAATCCACGATGTCGCCGGAAGAACACACATTATTTTCATCCGTGTTCTTCAGCAGATATTGAAGCACCACATACGGCTTCAGCTTTTGATGGTGCTGTTTGCCATGATGGGGCGTTTTTTCAGACAAGGGCATAGGATACACCTCCGCCAATAGTATAGCACGAAACGACAGCGGTTGAATGGTATATTCTTTCTCTTTCTGCGCTTAACCTTTGTCGGTTCGGCGGCAGAGCGAAAAATGTTGGACGAAAGCCTTCACGCGTATTACGCATTTTTACACATAACAGTGAAGGGAGTGAGAAAAATGAGCGATATGACCACATTAGCAGTTCGCCTTACCAAAGAAGATAAGGCGCTTTTGATGAGACACGCCATCGAAAAAGACTTGAGTGCGTCTCAAATTATTCGTCAGTTAATTCGCAATTTCATTAAGTATTGCGAAATAGATACCTATTAAGGAGAGATAAATATGAATGTTGGAAAAACAAGAGCATCCGTTATCAAACACGGGATGTAGATGGAAACGACTATGAGCGGCGGCAACCAGTTCCACGGACGGCACATCAACCAGTTCTGCGATTATGCCGACGCGACCGCCGCAGGAGCAGCCGAAGAAGTCAAAAAGGAAATCCCTGGCGTGGTTCAGCAGGAAGTCAGCAAGCAGCTATCCAAGCAAAAGGTTCAGGTCGAAGTGGATAAGCAGAGCGTAAAGGCAGCACAAAAGGCAATCAACGATTTGTTTGCGCCGCTGGCGAAGTGGTTCAAATGAATTATGAACGATTAAAGCGGCGGCACATTGATACCACCAGCACTGCTGACCTCTTGGCGGAAGGCATCATCACACAGGAACAGGCGGATTGTTTGTTGGAAGACTTCGAACGCCGGATCCGGCACGCTATGGAGACAAAAGGCTTTGCTCTGTCCGCTGATGTTCATCCATATCCGAGATCTGAAATTCTCAGACGATTTAGCGGGGAACGAGAGCAGGCAGGGCGGGGTATGGGTGTTTGATTTTTATTTATCCCAAAAGGGTAGCCGGGGTAGGTACCTAACAGTAACGGGGACAGCTTGCGCACATCGCGCAGACTGTCCCCGCTTTTTTGTTTATCAGATTTTTGTGCCTGTCTCAGGGTCAATAAAATTGATTTCTACTTGTAGCCCAAGAGCGGCGGCAATATCCTGTAAGTCTTTTTCGGAAAAATTGTCGCGCTTCATCTTGTTGTTGAAATTCTGCGGAGTTGTTCCCAGTCGCCTGGCTAATTCTGATTCTGTGATATTTCCACGCATTACGCACGCAATTCTGATTTTCTGAACCATACTCATCCCTATCACCTCACGCTTGCGATTATACACGAATTGATTGTAACAGTCAAGAAATAAATAAAATTTTTCTGAATAAAAGTGTATTTTGATATTGACTGTTTCAATATAATAGTGTATAATAACAATCGTAAGAAAGAAATAAACAAGTTTCTAATTGAACCAAGGAGGCTAACGCGATGTCTAACCCCAATATGGAAAACAAGGTCAAGGAACTTCTGGAACTCAAGAGGATGAAGGAAGAACTGGAAGCGGAGATCGCCACGATGGAAGATGAGATCAAGAGCGTGATGGGCGAAGAAGAAACGCTTCTGGCGGGTGCCTTCAAGGTCACTTGGACTCCCTACACCTCAAGCCGCTTCGACAGCACCCGCTTCAAGAAGGAACATGCGGAACTGGCGGCGGCTTACACCAAGACCACCACGACGCGCCGTTTCTCTGTGAGGTGAGCATATGGACAAGGAAATCGACATCCTGCGTCTGCGGCTTATCGTTCGCGGTGCGCTTGACTGCCTGAAACGAGACTCTATCGCCATCAATGAAGCGCTGACCGCACAAGGCAAAGTCAATCTCAACACCACGGTTGAGAGCGTCGAAACCGCACTCCTCTGGATGCGGCGCATGATTGAAACCGCGCTTGGCGAAGAAGAAAAATAAAAGGTCGAACACCTACCACAGCATTCGACCAGAGCAACCCTGAACAGCGGCGAACAGGGAAGCACAGTCATTCAACCACACAGACTGTGCTTCCTACAAGAGAAAGGAAGCACAAAATGGATATCTACAAAGAAGTCACCGACCGCATCATCGCCCAAATGGAAAACGGCATCATCCCTTGGCAGAAACCGTGGATCGCCTCCGCCGCTTGCGTCAGCCACGCAACGGGCAAGCCTTACAGCCTCTTGAACCAGATGATGCTTGGCAGGGCGGGCGAATATGTCACCTTCAAGCAGTGCCAAGAGGAAGGCGGCAAGGTCAAGAAGGGCGAAAAGTCCAGTATGGTTGTTTTCTGGAAATGGGTGGAGCAAGAGGATGAAGAGACAGGCGAAGTCAAGCAAGTCCCTTTCCTGCGCTACTACAATGTATTCCACATCGACCAGTGCGAAGGACTGACCGCCAAGCATATGCCGAAAATGCCCGCGACTGCGAATGCCGATCAAAAGGCAGAAGCGATGATTGCGGAATACATCCAGAGAAGCGGCGTGCGGCTCAAGCATCAGGAAGGCGACAGAGCGTTTTATACTCCCTCCGCCGACTGCGTAACGCTTCCTCTCTTGAAACAGTTTGCGGAAACCGCCGAATATTACAGCACAGCCTTCCACGAACTGACGCACAGCACAGGCCACGCAAGCCGTTTGAACCGCCTTGAGAAGGTCGCCTTCTTCGGCACAGAGGCTTACAGCAAGGAAGAACTGATCGCAGAGATCGGCGCTGCTGCTCTGGTGAATGCGGCAGGGCTTGAAACAGCAAGCAGTTTCCGCAACAGCGCGGCATATGTCCAGAACTGGCTGAGCGTGCTGAAGAACGACAAGCGCTTCATCGTCAGCGCGGCAGGAAAGGCCGAAAAAGCAGTCAATCTCATTCTTGGGGCGGCGGGTTAATCCCGCGCCCCATATGGAGGAAGAACAGATGAAGGGCGAATATATGTGGAACACTGGCAACGCTCTTGATGAAATGAGGCTGATTGTGGAGGGCGCGGTTGTCCTGTTTGAAGAGGACGCGCTTCCGCTGAACCAGATGGCAAAGGAGCAGGAAGCGTGGATCGCCGCCAATGCCTTCAACACTATTGGCGAAGCGCTTTACAGCCTCCGCCAACATATCCGCACTCAGCATGAAGCCCATATCAAAGAGGTCATGCGTCAGATCGCAGAGGACGATGAAGTGTAAACACTAACATTCGTTAAGGTTGATAGTTGCCACAAGGCCGGAACGCCGCCGAAAAGGCGGGAAATCTGTAAAAGGAATCCGTCAACGAAACGATTTACGGCGTTCGACCTTTTCTTTTACACAGGAGGTCAAGAGAATGAAAACATGGGGATATGCGCGTTGCTCCACCACGGAGGAAAAACAGGACATCAACAGGCAGATAAGAGAACTGAAGGCCGCAGGAGCGGAAGAAGTGATTTTTGAGTATGAACACGGTGACGCGAAGGTGAAGCAGAATCTTCATATGCTCTTGGATACGGCGACTGAGGGCGACACCATCATCACACTTGAGGTCAGCCGCTTGAGCAGGAGCACACAGCAGCTTTGTGAAATTGTGGAGGTTATCAAGAGGAAAAAGCTTAGACTCATCATCGTGGGTAGTATCACAGTTGATTGTCGCAACGGGCAGATAGACCCTATGAGCCAAGCCTTTATTCAGATGAGCGCAGTTTTCGCAGAGCTTGAACTGGCAATCATCAGGGCAAGAGTGCGAAGCGGTTTGGAAAACGCACGCGCAAAAGGAAAGAAGGTCGGCAGGCCGCAAACGACAAAGGATGACATCCCTGCTATGTTCTACAAGTATTATCCATCTTTAGTTTCGGGAAAGATGAATGTGAGTGAACTTGCAAGAATTTGCGGATTGAGCAGACCGACGGTCTATAAGTATTTGAAGCTAATAGCGTGAGGTGTAAGTGAATGAGTAGTGTTGAAATTCCGAAGCGCTTCTGGAAATATTATGATTTATATAGACGGAGAAAGATTTCAAAAAAAGAGTTTTCATTTCTTTCCGGAATTGATGAGAAGGAAATAAGTGTCTATCTTAAAAGTATAGAACAGATTTAATAGATGCTTTTTCATCTTGTCTATGCTATAATTTATTGGTGATAGGAGGCGAGCAGATGAACATTTCCGATTATGTTAGTGAAGATATCTTGCGTAAATTTGAGCTATATAATTACAATCATGCGTTAGAAATCCTTACTCAGTCATTTCCTGGCGAGTGGCAAGAGATAGAAAACTCACTAAGAAGTTTATCTATAAGTATTAATGAACTTCGAAAACTTGGCGGAAATAAAAGCGAAATCCCCGATAAGTTTGACAAAGTATTATATCCGCTTGGTTGGAAAGAAATACAGATTTCTGGCGATTTACACATCAAAATATATCCCAGAGTAAAAAAAGGCTTTGCTAAGAAGCCATCCAATGAATTTACTCTGGAGGGATATATTGATGGTCATAATATTGATTTTGTAAAAAATAGAGTTGCTTTTGATTTGGAATGGAATAGTAAAGACCAGACATTTGACAGAGATCTTTTAGCGATGAGAACATATTATGACTGTGATGTCATCAGTGTTGGTGTAATTGTCACTCGTTCAGAAGAACTAAATGATGTTTTTAAAACTATTTATGATTACGACAGCCGCGCCCACGAGTGGAAACCCATTATGCGAAAGTATGGCGCAAGCACAACATGGATTGGAAAGCTAACTACTAGACTCGATTCTCGGAGAAATGGTGGATGCCCAATCCTTGCTATCGGAATTAAGAAACCTTGCATTACAGATTGGGAAGAAGGATATATAGATGAGCATGCTCCAAGAAACGATTGATGATTTGCTTGAGTTTTGTGGAAACCAACAATTCTCTACGATTTATGCAGATCCGCCATGGCGCTTCCAAAACAGAACCGGCAAAGTTGCACCTGAACACAAACGCTTAGCTCGTTATGAAACAATGAGCTTAGATGAAATCAAAGCCTTGCCAGTTGAACAAATTGCTTCAGATAAAAGTCATTTATACCTTTGGGTTCCCAATGCCCTTCTTCCCGATGGACTTGAAGTTATGAAGGCTTGGGGATTTCAATACAAGGGAAATATTGTTTGGGAAAAAATCCGTAAAGATGGTGGGCCAGATGGCAGAGGTGTTGGATTCTATTTTAGAAATGTGACAGAAATTCTTTTGTTTGGGATTCGTGGAAATCCAAATAGGACATTGCCTCCCGCACGCTCGCAGGTCAACTTAATACGCACTCAAAAACGAGAACATTCTCGCAAGCCCGATGAGATTATTCCAATTATTGAAAAGTGTTCTCCTGGTCCTTTTATTGAACTGTTTGCTCGTGGAGACCGCGAAGGCTGGGCAATGTGGGGAAATCAAGCGACAGAAGACTATGAGCCGACTTGGGAAACATATAAAAACCATACTGTAAGCCCAACAACTACGAAATAAGTCTAAAGGATTGTAAGCTTTAATGCTTGCAATTCTTTTTTCATATTCCATTTACAGGCAAGAATGATATAATATATATGAAAATACATAGGAGGTTCTCAGCAAATGCTTGTGACCACAAAAATATCATCCGATAAGTTTTCTCTTGCCTTTGATGGTGAAAACGAGATAGATGCTTCCTTGCTGGGAAATGCATTGTCAAATCTATCGTTTGTCGTGAGCAAAATTGTTGATGACGATCCATCTTCACCCGAATACCAACTGAAGGTTCAAAGCTTTTCAAAAGGAAGCTTTGTGGTTGATCTATCATTTATACTGGTATTGGCCGCGCAAACAGTAAGCATGGCCGGAATAAGTTCGTTGGAAGACGCGGCCAATCTATTTGACATTATTGTCGGCATGTTTGATATCAAATCAAAACTAAAAGGTGAAAAACCGCAAGAGGTAAAAGAAGATATAAACAATGGTCATGTGCAAGTTATAGCCCCTGACGGAACGGAGGTAGTCGCTCCTTTAGGGTCACGCATTGTCATCAGCAATCCAGCCGTAGAAAAAAGCATTTGTGCTATTGCAGAAAGCATGCATTTGCATAATCCCAACGGGGGAATACGCTTAACGCGCGGCGACGAAACACGCAATTTTAACTCAGAACAAATTCAAGATATAGCTATTCCTTCGCATATTCCAGAATACACAAACACAGATTCGATTCAGACAAAACGCATTTCGCTTCCGATAAAGAAACTTGACCTTTTAGGTAATGGCGCTTGGAACTTCCGTTACGGAAAACGCGCTATTTCTGCATCCATAAACGATCCTGATTTTCTTAAGACAGTTCACGAGGGTAGAATGTCGTATAAAGCAGGGGATAAATTAGATGTGGAATTACTTATAGAAACGAAGATAGCACCCGACAACACTCCGATTGGAGAAACATATTCTATTGAAAAAGTTTATGGAGTTATTCCCGCTCCTGAACAGCAACGAGTATAAGGTTTTTTTGAAACAAGGTGAAGTTCTAAGGAGCTTTACCTTGTTTTTGTGGAGTTGTTCAAAACTCGTTCTCTACCCGTCCAAACCCATCCACAACTCGCTCAAAACTCGTTCAAAATGGTTCAAAAGCTGGTTCCTCCGCCGAAGCAACAGGGGATGGCCTCTATATTCTTTTTCTTATCCCAGCTCAACCCGCGTCGTTTCAACACAAAAAAGACTGCAAAAAATGCAGTCTTTCACTCAAAGTCATATTCTAAAAACCGTGTCATTTCATCTGGACTGACGATCTGGAACACAAGGTTGATGATTTCATCTACATCATCCCCAAGCGCATTCACAACAGTCTCAGGACACCAATAGTATCTGCCGTATTGGGAGTATAGGCTTCGGATCGCCCTCCCGAACGGTTTTATTTTATGCGGTTTTTCGGCTTTTGCATCTGCTTGTTCAAAAGCATGGATAGCGGCGGTCAGAGCGTCACAATATTCTCTGTATTCAGTGCTACAGTCTGGCACGGGAATCTGGCGTTTCATTCCGTATTCATCCGTGACGGTCTTCCAGAGGGAGCCTCTTTTGCTTCGATACGCATTTTCTGTTTCATAGAGTCTGCCAGCCCAGCGCCGCAAGGTTGTGTTGGAAATGTCCTTGCCTACGATCTCAAACAACACACGCTCTTTTGTATCGTAAGGCATAGAAGCAAAGCCATCTATCATAAACAGGGCGACGATATAGCGGGCAAAGTCAAGAGCATCCACTTGTGTATCCAATCCCAACCGCTCTATCAGCAACTTTTTCAGCTTCATCTGCGGTGGCACTTCGCGGCTGATGATTTGCACGCCCCTGCGGTTCAGCCATTCGTAGGTATAGCCTTCGCGCTTCAGATATGTTTCTGCATCCCTTTTGAAATTGTCATTAGGCTTGCGAATGCGCCCCAGCACGGCCACCAACTCATCCAGAGAGTAAAACTTCAGTTCCAGCTCCATATATATCATCCTTTCCGACAAGGGTTGAGCGTCATATTATATTTCTTTCTCCGCTCAACCTGTGTCGTTTCGTTCGTTAGGCAGGAATCTTCTCAGCAGCAGGAGCAGGAAGCGCGAGCTGTTCTTCTTCATCGATTTCTTCCTCTACTTCGACCTTGGCAATCTTCACACCGAACTTCTCAACTTCGGGGAACAGGTCAAGGAACCAGCTGCGGATGAAGGGGAAGGCGCGGGCTTTGCTGTGGCACATCGCGATCATACGAAGTTCGTTGAAGTCCTTCAGATTCTTTACACGCTCTTCCATCGTGCCGTGAGCCATAATGTAGGTCTCCATATATTCGTAGGTCAGACCAGCGTAGTGTTCCTGGCTCTTCTTGTGCTTAACGGTGCGCTGAGTGACCTTGTAGCGAGGATAGTCGCGGCGAACTTGCTGAAGCAGAGCATATTCTTCACTGCGGGGATCAGTAGCAGCCTTGGCAAAAGCCTTCGTCATTTCAATAGTCTTCTTAGCAACCAGAACCTTCAGACCGTTGTTAGCCATCTTTTTTTCCTCCTAAATATTTTGTCTTTTGAGTGAAGGGTGACGGGATGAGGGGTTAGGCCATCTTGCTGATCTTAGCCAGCAGGGCGGCGCGGCGAGCCATCGCTTCGGCCTCCTTCTTGGCCTTGGCAGCGGCTTCGCGCTTTTCGCGGATGTCCTTCAGAAGCTGTTCGCGCTTGGCGGCGGCGTTCTCAACTTCGGGGTAAGTCTCGAGGAACCAAGTGCGGATGGTCAGGTAAGATTCACCCTTCATTCCCAGAGCCTTGCTTTCTTCATCCGTTGCGCGAAGAGCCTTGAACTCAGCCATAATGTTCTGCTCTTCATCGTCGTGCTGTTCGATGTAGAGTTCCATAAACTCGAAGGTCAGGCCGGAAGTGCCGCTGGTCTTTTCCTTGCGGGCGACGGTGACAACCTTGTAGTTGGGGTAGGCGCGGCGCACTTCCTGGAGCTTTTCATATTCAGCAGAGAAAACATTGGCGGCGGCAGCGGCAAACTTCTTATCCATTTCGATAGCAAAGTTCTTTTCGTTCAGGGTCAGGGCACCAGCGTAAGTGTTCTTCATAGGTCGTTACCTCTTTCTTTCTGAGCTCTTGGCTCTTATGTTTCCGAGGGGCTTGCGTCCCTCGTTGTGTCTATATAGTAACATCCCGCTATCGATAACCTGTCGTTATACGCGCATCGGTTATCTTTTTTCAACTCTTTTTGAAAAGAAAATTAAAACGGCGAAAAGGCCAGTCGCCTCCGCCGCCGCAGGAAGTCGTTCAAAAGGGGTTCAAATACCGTTCACTCTTGGTTCAGGAGCAGTTCAGCGCGGTTCAAAAGTCGTTCAATACTCGTTAGCAAAAAAGTTGCGCCGAAATCGCATTTTGTAAACCAAAACCCCTGTAAACGCATGTTATACTGTATCCGAACAGAACAGCCTACCACGGATGTAGTAGGATACATGATGTAAGCAAAACTTGCGGCGCAGCCGCCCCGAAGCGCCCCAAAAGAGGCCCGAAGGGACTCTCAGGGCGGTTCGGTATGGGGAGTTTATCGCGATGCTGGCGGATAAGCTAAGCTTGGAGAGAAGCGCGTAAAACCC
Source organism: Clostridia bacterium (assembly GCA_017517815.1). The sequence continues at coordinate 25,270 of JAFWYA010000018.1, forward strand.
TTACAAATCAACAGTTTGAGCGATTTTTGCTTATAGCAAAATAGCAATCAATGTCCTCTTGGTAGGCAGGAGAGCGATAAAGGAAAAACACCAATAGCGACCAATGCCGAGCATTTATTGCGCTTTCACACTGTCAAAAAACACGGGTGAAAATGTGTAAATGGAAAGGTGTTGGTCGTTTTGAATTTACAGAGGATGATTGCCATGTTTATGGACTACTGCCGCAGCAAGCAGTTACGACCGAAGACGATGGGTTCCTATGAACAGACGCTCAAATTGTTCTCGCGCTGGCTCAAGGAGAAGTACGATATTGAGAATGCAGAAGAGGTCAAAGAACCTCATATCAGAGCCTACATTGTGGATTTGCAACAGCGCGGAAAGTATACCTTCTGTGCTGACAGACGTTCGGAAGATTTGAACCACCCTACAAGTCGTAGGGACTACCGTCAGCAAATCAGCAACATTACCATCAACAATTACCTTCGGAATATCCGCGTGTTCTTTACTTGGTTGGAAGAGAGCGAGTGCATTCTGAAATCGCCCCTGCGTCGGGTGAAGGAACTACCAGAAGAGCGCCCTGCCAAAGAGTATTTGGAAGACGATGAGGTCATTCGCCTATTCAAAAATATGGATACCTCTTATTACACGGAGTACTACCAAGACAAAGTCAAACGGGAGGATGCCCTCATTGAGTTTTACATCATCAAGAAGACCTCCAAAGCAATGCCTGCCGCATATGCCTATGTGAAGAGCTGGTTCTTGGATAAGTACAAGACCGAGTTTGATGCCTACGAAAAAGTATTGAAGACAAAAGAAGCTGAACGCAAAGCAAAAGAGGATGCCATGGCATGGTAAGCTCCTTCAACCGTGCCAGACGATGCATGCCATTAGTCGTATCAATCAGATAAAGTGCTGTGCGCGGAGTGGATGCCAGTTTGGAAATCACATTAATTGCTGCTGTGGTTTTGCCGCTGCCGCATGGCGCGGTGATAAGGTTGAACATTCCATGGACAAAATTGGACGTACGTAATACGTCCTTGAGGGCTTTTTCAAGGTAAATACCGGGGTGCATTATATTGTTTTCTCCTGTTTGCAATGTGATTTGAACAACGAGATGTTATGCTCTCTTATTTGTTGCTTATATTATACCTCGAATTTTTGAGATGTGCAAACTTAAATAGTTCAAAACCTTTTGTGATATCCAAATTTTTATTTATCCGAAAATTTAGCGTAGAACATAGGTGGTAGTCTATAATTCAACATTACAAAAAACGCCAGCGTAATGCTGGCGTTTGTGTAACGCTGTTAAACGTTGGATTCATGAAAAATAGATATCACTTGTTAATGAGATTACTGTAATACTCGATTTTTCCAGACAGCACATCATCATAGAAGCCTTGTTTCCAGTCGATATAGTTAACGCTGGCCTGCAGCTCGGCCATTCGCTTCAGCAGTTCTTCCCGTTTCTGGGCCAGAATGACCTTTCTTTCAGGAATCGTTTCTTCTCCCCGCAGACACAGATCGATATACACCTTCATCTCCTGAAGGCTCATTCCGCAGTTCTTCAGGCATGTCAGGCTCTTGATCCATGCAATGTCGCGATCATCGAACACACGGTGATTGTTGGCATCGCGCTTTACGTTAGGTACAAGACCTTCGTTGCAGTAAAACTTGAGTGCTTCATAGGTCATGCCGGTTTGGCAGCAGACTTCTTTCATGCTGTACATCAAAAACACCTCATCATTTACAATGTGTTCATAGATTTCTCTTGACCGGTTGTAACAACCGGGTGATACACTTGCATTGTAGCACGCAGAAATACTGTGTACAAGTACGATTTTTGTGGAAGGAATCATCATGAAGATCAGCATCGACAATTTTTCAACTGTGAAATACGACGTGTTTTCCATGTTCAATAACCAGTGGGCTCTCTGTACTGCAGGAACCCCGGAAGAATACAATACCATGACCATTGGCTGGGGTACCATGGGTACAATCTGGGGACCGCCAAACAGAGGCAAGCAGATTATTACTGTTTTCCTGCGCGAAAGCCGCCGCACCAGTGATATCCTGCTGGAAGGCGAACGCTTCACCGTGTGCTTCTTCCCAGAGAAAAATCGCAAGGATCTGGGCTATCTGGGCATGCATTCCGGTCATAACGAGCCTGACAAGATCAACCATACTACCCTCACTCCAAAGCGGTTGGACAATGCCGTGGGCTTTGAGGAGGCAACCCTGACCTTCGTATGCAAAAAGATCTATACCCATCTGATGGGCAAGGATGAACTGCCGGAGTTTGTGCGCGATACGCTCTATCGCGACGGCGATCTGCACTATATCTTCATGGGCGAGATTGAGGACGTTTTCGGAACGATTGACGAATGAGGAGGATGAATATGGAACTTGTAACCCTGAACAATGGTGTAAAGATGCCCAAGCTGGGCTTTGGCGTATTCATGATTCCCAATGACGAGACTGAGCGTTGCGTGCTCGATGCCATCAATGCAGGATATCGCCTGATCGACACTGCGCAGGCCTACGGCAACGAGGAAGGCGTAGGCAATGCTATCGTGAATTGCGGTCTGCCCCGTGAAGAGCTGTTCATCACCACTAAGATCTGGATCAGCAACAACGGCTATGAGAAGGCGAAGGCCTCCATCGAGGAATCCTTGCGCAAGCTGAAGACCGACTACATCGACCTGATGCTTATTCATCAGCCCTTCGGTGATTACTACGGAACTTACCGTGCCATGGAAGAAGCTTACAAAGCCGGCAAGCTCTGCGCCATCGGCGTGAGCAATTTCTATCCCGACCGCTTTATCGATCTGACCAGCTTTGTGGAAGTGAAGCCCGCAGTCAATCAGATCGAAACCCATGTGTTCCATCAGCAGAAGACCGCGCACGAATACCTGCTCAAGTACGGTGCGCAGCACATGGCATGGGCGCCCTTCGCCGAAGGCAAGAACGGCATGTTCTCCAATGAGACCTTGATCGCCATCGCTGAAAAGCATGGCAAGACCGCCGCGCAGATTGCGCTGCGCTATCTGATGCAGTCCGACGTGGTGGTCATCCCGAAGTCCACGCACAAGGAGCGCATGGAAGAGAACTTCAATGTATTCGATTTCACGCTGGATGAGGCTGATATGCATGCCATCGCCGCGCTGGATACCGCCAATACACTGTTCTTTTCCCACTACGACCCGGCGCAGGTGGAACGCTTTATGTTCTTTGCCCGATAATGGAGATATCTCATCATGAACAGCAGACCTTTTGTCGTGTGCCATATGGTTAGCTCCGTGGATGGCAAGATCGACGGCGAGTGGTTCGCATCTCCCGAAGTGCGTGAGCCACTGGCTGAGTCCAATGTCATCCGCGCGGATTATGCCTGCAAGGCGACGCTTTACGGCGCCACGACCATGGCGCAGACATATGCCGAAGGCTGGGTAAAGGAACTCCCGGTCACGGAGAGGCATTATTCACGTGAGGACTATATTGCACCGTCTGATGTGGACAGTTACTTTATAGCCATCGATCCCAAAGGCGAAATCGCCTATGACGGAAAGTACATTGAGAAGCGCGGCAGGGCGAAAGTACACGTTATTGAAGTACTGCTGGAAAGCGTGTCGGATGATTACATCGCTTATCTACGCAGCAAGGACATCTCCTATATCTTCGCAGGCAAAGATCAGCTTGATCCTATGATGGTCATGCACAAGCTGAACGAATTTCTTCATATCGATAGGCTGATGATCTGCGGCGGCGGTATTGTGGACTATACGTTCCTGCAGGCAGGACTGATCGATGAACTGAGCCTTGTAATCGTACCGCTGACAGATGGCGGCATCAATGTGGCGACGGTATTTGACCGGTCTCCCTTTGTTGACCCATCTGAGCCTGTAGCATTCAGACTGCTGGAGGCCAAAGCCCTCTCGGGCAGCGGAGTATGGCTGCGCTATGAACCCGGAAACAGAAGCTGAATCATGGAGGAAGGCAATATGATTTACACCGATTTTCACGATAAGAAGCTGTCCATGTTGGGCTTTGGCACCATGCGCCTGCCCACGCTGGAAGGCGGCGCGATCGATGAAGCGCAGGTTGCAGAAATGGTGAAGTACGCGCTGGACAATGGCGTGAACTACTTTGACACTGCCTATCCCTATCACGGCGGCATGTCCGAGATCGTCATCGGCAAGGTGCTGAGCGCATATCCGAGAGATTCCTACTATCTCGCCACGAAGTATCCCGGGCATCAGATCAGCTCCAGCTACGATGCGGCGGCTGTGTTTGAGGAACAACTGAAGAAGTGCGGCGTCGAATACTTCGATTTCTATCTGCTGCACAACGTCTATGAGAATTCCATCCAGACATATCTGGATCCCCGCTGGGATATTATCGGCTACTTCAGGGAGCAGAAGCGCCTCGGACGCATCAAACATCTGGGCTTTTCCTGCCATGGCCGCGTGGAGAATCTGCGCGAGTTTCTCGACGCTGCCGGTGATGATATGGAGTTCTGTCAGATTCAGCTGAACTGGCTGGACTGGACGTTGCAGGACGCCAAAGCGAAGGTTGAGCTGCTGAACGAGCGTAACATCCCCGTGTGGGTCATGGAGCCCGTGCGCGGCGGTCGCCTGTGCAAGCTGGACGAAAAAGACGAAGCTGTTCTCAAGGCGCTGCGCCCGAATGCAGGCATTCCCGAATGGGGATTCCGTTTTCTGCAGGGAATTCCCGGTGTGACGATGGTGCTCTCCGGCATGTCCAGCATGCAGCAGATGCAGGAAAATGTCCGGACTTTTGAGGAACGCAAGCCTTTGAACGATCAGGAGATCGGCGCGCTGATGACCATTGCCGACGGCATGAAGAATTCCGTTCCCTGTACGGCATGCCGCTATTGCACCGATCATTGCCCGATGGGACTTGATATCCCGCTGATGATGGGCACCTGCAGTGAACTTCGCTTCTCTCCGGTCATCAATATCGCCATGCGTCTGGAAGGTCTGCCCGCCGACAAACAGCCCTCTGCCTGCATCGGCTGCGGAGCCTGCGCGCAGATGTGTCCGCAGAAGATCGATATCCCCGGCGTGATGGCAGAGCTCAATGAAACGCTGAGCAAGATCCCCAAGTGGGTCGACATCTGCAAACAGCGCGAGGAAGCGGCGAAGAAGGCGGGAAAGTGATTCCTGCGAGAGGAAGTAGGATGAAGCAACTGATCATTATGCTGCTGGCGGTCATACTGTGTGTTCCGTCAGCAGGCTGCTTCGCTCAGGGAGCTGATGATTTCGTGCCGAACACGCGCAATATTCCTGCAGCACTTGAAGAAATCCCGGCAGCATACTTCCAGCCCGCCGAACAGGCAGGAACGATGGTGCGCCTGGATTACACCACATGGGAATCCTTCACCTATGAAGAAAAGACCCAGCCGCTCCACAAAACTGCATGGGTCTATCTGCCGTATGGATATTCGGATGCAAACACCTACAATGTGTTCTACTTTATGCACGGCGGCTGGTCGAACGAAACCACTCAGCTGGGCACCGACGAGCGCCCCAGTGTTCTTAAACATGTCATCGACCATGCCATCGCAGACGGTAAGATGCAGCCGATGATCATTGTGTGCCCGACGTACAATAACACCAGTCCCGAGGACAGCGGTGACTATGGCCTTGCCATTCAGCTGACCGACCAGTATCACAACGAACTGCTGTATGACCTGATTCCTGCAGTGGAAGGCAAGTACTCAACCTATGCAGAGAATACCACACCGGAAGGACTGGAAGCCTCCCGCGACCATCGCGGCTTTGGCGGGTTCTCGATGGGTTCGGTTACCACATGGCGCACCTTTGAGCACTGCCTGCCGTACTTCCGGTACTTCATGCCCTCCAGCGGCAATCTGACAACGGACGCACGATATATGGATGCCATCGTCGATTATTATGGCTATCACTGGAATGACTTCTTTATCTTCGCCTGCTCCGGTACTTCTGACTTTGCCTATTATGCTTTCAATATGCAAATCCTGAACATGGCGGCATCTGCATCCGGCCACTTCCGTTTGGCAGACAATGAAGCCGAAGGAAGTCTGGCCTACCGGGTAAAGGAAGGGTACAGTCACGACGGCAAAGCCATGATGGAATATGCCTACAATGGTCTGTGCTGGTTCTGGAATTCCGGCAATGAATCCGATGACAGATACACGGTCGGCAGTGCGATTGCCGATGTGATCAATGATCCGGTATTCGCCGACTACGGGCGCCTGATCTTCCCGGTGGATGAGGGATATTACAGTGGCGAAACGCTGAAGGATCTTCGCCTGACATGGTACAGCAATATCGATCCCAATAAGACGGTGGAAATCGTCAACTACATGCACGACCGGGCCGCATCCGGCGATGTGATCTTCTACGATATCTACACCGATGAAGAGAAAGCCGCCGATCCTGAAAAGAACGATACCGGCCTGTTCTTCTTCAAAGGTGAACCAGGAGCTAAGTTTGCTGTTTGTAACGCCGGAGGCGGTTTTGTCTATGTGGGAGCCATGCATGACAGCTTTCCGCATGCTCTGGAACTGAGCAAGAAAGGCTGCAACGCCTTTGCGCTGATCTACCGTCCCGGCGCACAAACCGCCTGCGAGGATCTGGCCAGAGCGATCAGCTTCATCTTTGCCCACGCGGATGAGCTTGAGGTGGATACGGAGTGCTACTCTCTCTGGGGCGGCAGCGCAGGCGCGCGCATGGCAGCCTATCTCGGCACCTACGGCCCTGCGGCTTTCGGCGGTGACAATTTGCCGCGCCCCGGCGCTGTGATCATGCAGTACACCGGTCATAGTGAATACAACGAACTTGATCCTCCAACCTATGCCTGCGTTGGCACAAACGACGGCATCACCAGCTGGCGCACTATGCAGAAAAGATTGCAGGTAATGGAGGCTGTCGGCATCCCCACGGAATTCCACGCCTACAAAGGTCTGAGCCATGGATTTGGGCTGGGCACAGGAACGGTTGCCGAAGGTTGGATCGATGATGCGGTTGCTTTCTGGGAAAAGCAAGTGTAATGAAATTCAGATAAGCTCTCCCGGTAAAGGGAGAGCCTTTTTCATCCTACCAGTTTCAGATACTTATACACCGTCGGTCTGCTTAACCCACATACCCGCGCCAGTTCTGATACATTCATCTTCCCTTCCATCAGCGCCGGATAGTGCTTCAAAAAGATTGCCGGTATATCCTCCTTTGTCTTTCGCGGCCTTCCGAGCTTGAGAAGATAAAAGGTCGCCCTGCAGGCGACCTTTGTTTGTTTTTTCCGTTACGCCACCTCACAGCCAAGCAGCGGCTGCTTATGGCAACCAGCGCCTTGCTGATTTCAAAGACATCATACATGTCATTGTCGGCGAATTCCTTTACGATCAAGTTAAACCTGCGGCGACGGCTCAGCGCAAGAAAGGGTTGTTTCTTTGGCTGATAGTGCACGTCGTTGACGATTTTGGAAAAGTGCTTTTTGTCAAGATTGGCCTTTTGTCGCACTTGGCATTTTTCATACCCTTTTCCTTTTTTTCGCAGCACTATTTCCGAAAAGTTCTCGTCCAGGCGTTTCGGCATCTCCTCTCATTCAGCAGTATTGATCGCCTCGATCACCGCCTGGCTGGTGATGGTCGCGCCGGCAATGGCGTCGATGTCCTCCAGGCTCACCGGAAGGGTCAGTCCGATGAACTGCTGCCGGAAGGCTTCCTCCAACGCCTGCGCGCCAAAGCCCGCGGTTTCGGCAAAGCTTTCGTCACCGATGGTGATGGCGGTGATGGCATTGCCTTCCACCGTTATTTCAACAGCTACCGGGCCTGCAAAGCCCCTGGCGCTGCCCGTAAAGGTACCGTCCTCACGGTTGGAAGCTTGCTCGGCCGCTGCCGGTTTTTCGGCAGGCATGGCGCCGGGCGCTGCAATGGCATTGAGCGCGCTGATCACGGCGCGCGTGGTGATGGTTGCGCCTGCGATGGCATCAATCTCCGCTTCCGATACAGGCAGCTTTTTGCCGATGAACTGCAGTTTGAACGCATCCTCCTGCGCCTTGGCGCCAAAGCCGGGCGTTTCACTGAAGTACTCGTCGCCGATCTCAATGGCGGTGATGGCTCCGCTGCCGTCCAGCTGCACCCTGACCGTCACCGGGCCCGCAAAGCCCGTGGCGCTGCCCTGCCGCCATTCCGGCTCAGGCTTTGCAAAGCCCAGCCATACCAGCACGTCGTGCACATTCATCAGTTTCACGCCATGCTCTTCGATCTGGCTGTCGGTGAGCTGCTGCTGCCTGTACTTCAGGTCAAACACAACACTTTCGTCATTGCAGGTGAGTTTCACGCGGCAGCCGTCGTCGGTGAATACAGGCGCAAGCGCCCAACTGTCGCCGTTGCTCATCCAGCGGATCTCGCCGTCCGCTGCGGTGGTGAAGACCAGCTCATCGTAGTCATTTTGGATCACAAGGGTCTGCGGACGGTAATCGACAGCAAACAAAATGTTGTCGAACGCACTTTCATAGGGCCAAATCTGTCTGACGCACTGCAGCAACAGACATGGCTGCTCTTCAGACCAGTCGACCTGCGCGCTGTAAAGACGATACTTCCCATCGCTGGGCCTGCTGTCTATATACTTTGCAGCCACCGACTGGCCCGTGATCTCCAGTTCACACTTCCATGTGTTTTTCCAGTCCTGCCGATACCCTCTCCAGGAATATTTCTGCTTCTGACCCAGCTCCGTTTCCAGTGTGAATGCACCATCCCAGCTGCAGCGGCCAGTGAGGTCAAAAGGTTCTGAATACACCGTCCAGTTGACGCCCCTGTCCTCCAGCTGCACCGTTGCATGGAGGGTGCTGTCGCTGATCAGCGCATGCAGCGTGCGCTCGTCCCACTGAAGGGTAAGGATGTCGTAGGGGGCGTCGATCAGGTAGCCCGACGCATATCCGTCGCTCACCACCGCCGTTGCCACATGCCTGTCGCCGGTGTACAGGTCCATCTCCCACTGTCCGTCTTTGCGCCGGCCTTCGATGGCAAACTTGTTGCCCACTGTGCCGGACAGCGAAAGGGCCTTTTCGCTCACAAAGCCCGTTACAGCAATCGTCGTGTAATTCATCGGAATACAGATATCGACCGTGTTTTTGCGCAAATACACATGCGAAGCCTTGTTGCCAAGCACAAAATCCAGCTCAAACACGCCCTCGTCCATGTGCAGGCCTGCCTCGACCGTGGGCAACGTCACCCGGCTTCCCAGATAGGAAAGCTCATGATAAAACCGTTCTTTCAGCCGGCTCAGGTCCGTTTCCTCCACGCCAAACCACGGCATGTAGCGCGCCAGCAGTTCGCCGGTGTACTGGTCGTAGCGGCGGGTGCTGGCCACCAGCTGCTGACGCAGCTCGCTCATAAACTGCTGCGGGCTGAACATCAGCCTGTAGTCACCCTCGGCAAAGGAAACGTCATACGCCCTGCTGCTGATGCCCTCCAGCGCAGCCGAGAGAATGACCCACGCCTTTTGCAGATCGCGCGAATCAAACACATAAACGCGGTCCCATGCGTTGAGCGCGGCGGTGAAATATTCTCCTGTATATTCTGCATTCAGCGTGATGCCGGCAAACTTTGCCTCGGCGTTCCAGGGGCCGGTGCCGTCGGGCAGCGTGATGATGCTGACCTCCACAGGCATGTCCAGCACAATCAGCTTTGACACGCCCAGCCCATTCCATGCCTCCAGCAGCGCCTGTGCGCTGCGCACGCCCGCGCTTTGCGGCAGCATGCTGGTGATCACCGCGTCATAGCGTGTAAGCAGCTGGTCGATTTTGTCAGCATGCAGCAAAATCTGCGCCTGCACGGCGGTATCCACCGCAGATGCCAGCTTTTTTGGCGACAGCGTAATGGCGGTGTGCTTTTGCACCAATCCGGAAGGCTGCGTCTGAGTGGTCTGTTCCACCGTTACGGCGCTGCGCGCCGCCTGAGCGATCGCCTGCACAGCCTGCGCCGCAAAGTCCAGCTCGGCAGCCGGGCCGTCCGGCAGGCTGTCAACGCCTGCCGCAGCGCACACCAGCGCCTCCAGCACGGTTTCCAGCTTCAGTCCGCCTTTTTCATCCGGCAGTTCCCACAGCAGAAGGGGCAGTCCCTTTGCGTCGCTGGCAAATGTGATGTCTGCTGTTTCGCCCATGCCTTCCATGTTCAGTTCAAACCCGTCCGCCGCCTGCATAAGCAGCTGCGGCAGCTGTCGGATCAGCTGCTGTTCCAGGGTTTCCGCCCGCGAAACAGGCAGTGCGCCCAGCATGCAGCATACTGCAAGAAGAAGCGCCAGAAGCTTTTTCATGGTTCCACCCACCTTTGCTTATTTGTCAATGCTGTCCAGATTCACCCAGATGGCCGGGCGAACGCCAATATTGGTGGTAGAGTCGAAGGAGCGGTTGACGATGGTGCCATCCTCCTCCACCGCATGCGCATGGCGCACGCCCTTGCCCGAGGAGCGCAGCCACCACCAGCAGGCCGCCTCATAATCCACTTGGCTCAAATCCTGTGCGGATGCATAGGCGGTGGGCCGGGCTGCGCGGGTGATGGTGTCGGGCAGGCACTGCTGCAGCTGCTCGCTGCTGAGCAGGAACACATAGTCCTGCGTATGCTGACCCTCGGCTGCGCGCATGGCCGCAGCCGTGCGCCGGGCCAGCACGCTCTTTTCATCCGCGCTGAATGCCTGCGGCAGGAACGTTTCGTTCAGCCATGCGCGAATGCTGCTCTTGTCCCACGTCATTTTGGCAGCTCTGTCAAAGCGCATGGCCGCCAGCACATGGCGGCTCAAAAGCAGCGCCTTGTTGCCATCGCGGGCGATCACCAGCCATTCGATGGGCTCTGCGCCGTTTTGCAGATTGTTGTCCTGCTCATAGCTGCCCAGCAGCAGCTGGTCGCCCACGTTCCACTGTGCAATGGGTTCTTCCTCTACGACGCGGCTGATCATGTCCCACGCAAGCGACAGGTCGATGCAGCAGGCCGGGCGGATGGCGCTGGAACGGTTGGCCGTATCGGTGAATTCGCCGTTTCCGTCAATGCCGGCAGCCTCGGTATCGCCGTTGACGGTGGGATGACGCAAAAGCCACTGCGTGGACAGATCCTCGCGCTGCCAGTAGGTCATGCGGTTGAGATTGGTCTGCGTATGCTGGCTGATGCGGTCCTCCGCATTGGGCAGATAGTTCATCACCTGCTGATAGCTGAGCATGAAGACCCTGTCCTGCGTGTCGCTGCCGGCCTTTTTGGAGGCATATTTGAACGGCCGCGCCTCGGCCTTGAGCGTTGTAAGCACAATGGCCTCGCGCTCCTGCTGGGTGAAGGCCTCGCTGAGGAAACGCGTGTTCAGGCTTTTGCGGGCGATGCTGTTTTCCCAGGTGGTGGGGATGCTGCGGTGCGTGCTGTCAAAACCGGCATTGTACATGTAGGGGTAATCGGTTCGTTCTCCGCCCGGAAAATTGTCGGCATTCGGGGCGATGAGCAGATCCTTCGAGATCACGAGCACCTCATCGCCCTGCCGGTCCAGTACGATCCACTCGATGGGGTCTGCGCCGTTGGAAAGGTCGTCGTCCTGTTCAAGGCGGCCAAACAGCAGATGCGTGCCCACGCGGAACTGGCGGAAGACGGACTCGTCGCGCCTGTCCTGCGCATCCGCATAGCCGATGATGGATGCAAACAGGCTTTCCGCCGTCTGGTAGTCGCCGGCGAGATACGCCGCATCGGCCCGGCCATAGATGCAGGCCTTCACCTGCTGCGCGCTGTCGGCATAGCCGCCCAGCTGCTCAAAAATGGTCTGCGCCTGTTCAAAGCTGCCCTGTGCATACAGCTGCGCCGCGCGCTGATAGGTCTGCTGGCGCACTTCCTCCTCAGACAGCTCATAGGTATAGGCCATGCCGTTTTTTTCAGCATAGGCACGGGCGTACTGGTTGCCGCGGATATCCAGCTCCACCGCCAGTCTCTTTCCGTAGCCGTCGTTGAAGGCGGTGCTGTGGATGCTGGTCACGCTTTGGGGGATCACCACTTTGCGCAGGTGCGGGCTGCCGCAGAAGGCGCCGTCGCCAATGGCGGTAGCGCCTGCAGGCAGCAGATATTCCGCCTGCTTTTTGCCGCCGGGCCAGCACACCAGCCGCAGCCCCTCTTTGGCAAACAGCGCGCCGCCGATGAGGGTGAACGCCTCGTTCTGTTCTGAAAGCGTGATTTTTGTCAGCTTCACGCAGCCGTCGAAGGGGTTGCCGTCCATGGCGAGCACGCCGCTGCCGATGCGCACGGTCTCAAGCGACGTACAGTTGAGAAATGCCTCGTCGCTGATGGACAGAACGCTGTGGGGAATATCCACCTCGCGCAGCTTGTGCAGCGAACCGAACGCGCCCCAGCCGATGCCCGTGACGGCCCTGCCGCCCAGCGTATCGGGAATGCGCAATTCCCGGGTGCCGGCATTGCCGTTGAAATACACGATCTGCGCACCCTTTTCGGTGAGGATGTACTCATAATCCCCATCCGCCTGTGCGCCTGCGACCATCACATCCGCCGAAGCCTCGAAAAGCGCCATCAGCAGCGCAAGCAACAGTGCGATAAAGCGTTTCACGAAACAGCCTCCTTTGCGGATGATCACAGCGAGCGCATGGACATTGCCATGCTGACGGCATCATCTTCCGAACCGATATTGAACTTGACCACCTTGCCGGTCGTGCCGTCGATGAGCACATACACCAGATTGCCGCGGTCGTTGTAGTTGGCGGCGATGATGTAGCCGTTGACCGTACTCCTGCGAATGTAGTTGTAGGTGGGACGAATGAGATCCGTACCCTTTTCGCTGATCCAGCCGTACTTGTCATTGACTTGGTTGCGGCAGGGCAGCGAGGTAATGGAATCCTCCCACTGTGTGCCGGTGAGTATGGTTTTGGTGGCCGGATCGATCACGCAGTAGTAGTCGTTTCCACTGCCGTACCTGCCCGTGTTTGCCTTGCCGGAGAGAAGTCCGCCGCCAAGCATGCGCAGGTCCTTTACGTCGTCGTTGTTGACCTCGTAGGAATACAGCTTGCCATTTTTTGTATCATAGAGCATCGTATCGTAGTTGCCGTCTGTGAATATGCCTTTTCCCTGATACTTGACCGGATCTCTGGAGTAATAGTACTTTGACGGAGCTTTGGAAAAATCGCACACTGTATTTCCGCGGTTGTTCAAAAGAATATTTTCATCCTTCACAGCATGACCGCAGTCGTCATAATAGACGATGTCGGTCCACGCAGGCGTAACGGTCACCACGCCCTCTTCGCTGATAACGCCCCATTTGTTGAGGTTGTTGTAAATGTAGGCATAGCCGTCGTACATGATGTGCACGTTCTTCCACTCCGCCTCGATGACGGTTTCGAAGGTCACGGCGTCCATGAAGCCATACAGGTTGTTCTTTCTGAAAATGAGATATTTGCCGTCGTTGCTTCCCTTGCGGATCTCCTGCAAATCAGGATAGTGCAGCACCTTGCCCTCGTAGGAGACGATGCCGTACTTTCCGCCGGAGGTCACGATGTAGTTGCCGCTGGTGTCCAGCGTGATCGTGTTATAGGCGGGCGCAATGATGCTGCTGCCCTTTGCGTCGGCAATGCCATATTTTTTGTTTTGCACTACCTGATACCGCCCGTCGGACTGCAGGTCGATGCTGTCGTAGAGCGGCTGCAGGATGGTCTGGCCGCTGCCGTCCAGTATGCCGTGTTTGTAGTCCTTCACAACGTCGAAGCCGGAGCCCTTGACGGAAATCCTGCTGTACTCCACCGGAACGATCAGGCTGCCGGCACTGTCCAGCAGGCCCAGCAGGCTGTCCTTTTTCACCAGATAGCCGCCGTTTTCATATGGTTCCACGCTGTCATAGGCGCATTCCACCACCACGCTGCCGTCGGCGGCCAGCACGCCATCTCCCTGGTCTGTCCACACCAGATAGTGAGCGTCATCCATCGTGATGATGCCTTCGTAGGCCGTCTGCACCAGCACGCTGCCGTCGGCGGAAAGCAGGCCCATCTTTTGATCCCTGACGGCATAATAGGTGTTGAAGGGGGTCAGCTCCAGCTTTTCATATTCAGCAGGCACCGCCACGTCGGCGGCTGCATCCAGCAGGCCATATGCCGCTGCATTGTGGTCGTAGTAGCGGCGCAGGCCGTTTGCATCGCTTTCATCAATGGTTTCGAAGCGCACGGTATACAGCGCCGCAGCCCTGTCGGCGCTGTCGCGGTAAGCGCCCAGCGCTGTATAACTGTCGTAGGCCAGCCACGGCGTCGCGTTTTCCTGCGTGTGCGCCAGCAGGTACAGGCTTTCATTTGCCGCAGCCGCATCGCCCAGCTGCAGGTACAGGGCGCGCGCGGCTTCATATTCGCCGGCATTCAGGCAGCTGTCTGCCTGTGCGCGCTTTCTGCCCTCATTCACCTTTGCAAGCAGCGCTTCCGCGCCTTCATACTGGCCCAGTTCGCCCAGCAGCGCTTCCGCGCCGTCAAAGTCGCCAGCGTTGAGGCAGATCCGGGCGCGTTCAAGCTTGTTTTGAAGAACGCGGTCGTGCTGGCCCAGTTCATCCAGCAGCACATAGGCGTGCCCATACTGCCCCTGCGCCAGCAGCGTTTCGGCACGCTGCTGCTTGCTCGCGGTGATCTGCTGCGCCGCGTCGGCGTAATCGCCCAGCTCGCCCAGGATGCGGTAGGCCTCGTCATATTTGCCAAGCGCCAGTCGTGCCAGCGCATCGTCGTAGGCAGCCTGCAGACGGGCTGCCTCCACGCTGGCCAGCTGCGCTGCCGCATCGCTGTAATCGCCCAGCTCTGTGAACAGCTCCTGTGCCGCAGCAAAGCTGCCCTGCTGCAAAGCCGCGCAGGCGCGTTCATATTTGCTTTCAAGGATGCGGTCCGCCGCATCGCTGTAATCGCCCAGTTCGTTAAACAGCGCATAGGCGCTGTCGTATTCGCCGTTTGTCAGGCAGACTTCGGCGCGTTCGTACTTGCTTTCAAGGATGCGGTCTGCCGCGTCGCTGTAATCGCCCAGTTCGTTAAACAGCGCGTAGGCGCTGTCGTATTCGCCGTTTGTCAGGCAGGCTTCAGCGCGCGCGTACTTGCTTTCAAGGATGCGGTCGGATGAATCGGCATAGTCGCCAAGCTCCGTGAACAGCACATAGGCGCTGTCGTATTCGCCTTTGGCAAGATGCGCCTCGGCGCGCGCATATTTGCTGGTAATGATGCGGTCAGCCGCATCGGAATATTCGCCCAGCTCCGTGAACAGCACATAGGCGCTGTCGTATTCGCCTTTGGCAAGATGCGCCTCAGCGCGCGCATATTTGCTGGTAATGATGCGGTCAGCCGCGTCGCTGTAATCGCCCAGTTCGCCAAACAGCGCGTAGGCGTTGGCGTAATCGCCGCCGGTGAGATATTCCTCGGCGCGCGCGTACTTGTTTTCGAGGATGCGGTCAGCCGCATCGGAATATTCGCCCAGCTCCGCAAACAGCACATAGGCGTCGCTGTACTGCCCTCTGGAAAGATTCTCCTCCGCGCGCTGATATTTGCTTTGCAGAATGCGGTCGGCTGCATCGCTGTACTCGCCCGCCTCCTCAAACAGCGCGTAGGCGTCGGCATACTGCCCACCCGCGAGCAGCTTTTCGGCGCGCTGATATTTGCTTTGCAGAATGCGCTGCGCACCGTCGGAATAATCGCCGGTCAGGGCAAACAGCGCGTAGGCGCCATCGTAATCGCCCGCGAGCAGGCAGGCCTCGGCGCGCGCGTACTGGCTGGCCGGGATGCGCTGAGCCGCGTTGGAATACTCGCCCAGAGAGGCAAACAGTGCGTACGCCTCGTCATAGCTGCCTTCCGCCAGCAGCTGCTCGGCGTTTTTGTAGGTCTGCTGTCTGCGCGCCTCCGCCACCAATTCCAGCATTTTGTCTGCGCTTTGATAAAGCCCAAGCTCGGTAAACAGCGCCTCCGCCTCGTCCAGCTCGTAAGCCATCAGGTGGTTTTCGGCACGGGTGAACTTGCTGGCAAAGATCTGCTCGTCCGCATCGGCATAGCCGCTGATCTGCCCCAGCAGCGCATAGGCCTGGCTGTAGCTGCCCGCCTGCAGATGCGCCAGCGCGCGCTGATACTTGCTTTCCAGAATGCGATCGGCCGCATCCGAATAATCGCCCAGCGTTTCAAACAGCGCATACGCCCCGTCGTAATCCTGCTCATCAAGCAAAGCGGATGCATCGTCGTAGATACGCTTTTGCACAGCGGCCAGGCGCTGGGGCGCATCGCGGAAATCCTGCAGCGCAGCAAAGCCGTTCATGGCCTGCACGTCGCTGCCAGCCGCTTCATCGCCGCAGGCGGAATAATACTCCACCAGCTGGGCACTGTCCATGTATTGGCCCAGTTTTTGGGCCAGCGCCGCAGCGTTGGCATACTGCTTTTCATCAGCCATACGGCCTGCAGCCGCATAAACGGCGGCCTGCGTCTGCGTCATGCGCTCCTGCGCATCGCGAAATAGCGTAAGCGCCTCATACTTTTCAATGGCCGCAATGCCGTTTGCCGGGTCTTGCGCTATACCGGCCTGCAGACCGCGCGCCTGATAATACATCGCCAGCAGCCCACTGTCGCGAAAATCGCCCAGTGTTTCAAATGCGCTGACAGCGGCGGCACAGTCGCCCGCCTCGCCGCAGGCAGCTGCACGCGCATACATGCTCAGCCGCGGGCTTTCCTCATAGCTGCCCAGACCGCCAAACAGTTCTGCCGCCTTTTCATACCCGCCCTGGCTGAGCAGGTTCTGCGCCTGCATATAGCGCAGCGCCGGTACCGGGCGGATCGCCACAAACCACGCTGCGGCAAAAACCACCAGCGCAGCAGCCAGAATGCAAACGACGGTTTTCATTTTCTTCATTGCGCGTCACCTTCTGTGGATTCTGTTCAGTTACTGCGGATTCCATTCACATTGTCTTTCCTTTATTTTATCGTATAATGCAATAAATGTCATTGCTTTTGCCGCGAAAAAGCATGAAAAAAATGATCCTCCGGCTGCGGCGAAGGATCATTTTTTTCATTGTCAGGGAGCGAACCGGTCCAGATTGACCCACACCGCCGGGCGCACGCCCAGCAAAGTGGCAAAGTTCACCGACCGGTTGTCAAACGTGCCGTCGTTGCGCACGGTGTTGGCATATTTGGTGCCCTTGGTGGAGGAGCGCAGCCACCACCAGCAGTCGCCCAGCTTGTTGATGTAGCCCGCGCCCTGCTGCTCGGCCACAGCCGTGGGGGCGGCGATGCGGCTGGCCGTGGCGGGCAGGTACTTTTCGACCTCCTCGCGGCTGAGAACAAACGCCTTGTCCTGCACATGGCGGCCCTCGGCCGACCTGACAGGCGTGGCGGTGCGCTGTGCCAGCGCGGCGGCTTCCGCTTCATTGAAGGCGGATGGCACAAACACGGTGTTCATCCACTCGCGCATGGTGCTGTTTTCATAGGTGGAGGTGGCGTTTTTGCTGTACTTCATGGCGGCCAGCACATGCCGGCTCAAAAGCAGCGCACGGTTGCCCTCGCGGGCGATCACCACCCACTGCAGCGGCTCGTCGCCGTTTGCAGGCGAATTGTCCTGCTCAAAGCGGCCGAAGGTCACCTGTTCGCCCACGGCCCATTTTTCGATCAGCATTTCCGGCTCTGCGCGCCTGACCAGATCGCCGGCCTTTTGCAGGTCGATCCAGCAGGCAGGGCGGATGGGGCTGGTGTTTTGCAGCTTTTCGGTGAACTGGCCGTTTTCGTCAACGCCGAAGACCTGGCTGTGGCCCTGACGGCTGTAGATGGTGGGATGGCGCAGCATCCAGCGCTTTTCCACATGCTTTGTCTGCCAGTAGGTCTGGCGCTTTTCAATGGTTTTGCTGTACTGCGTTTCACGGTCGCCGGTCATGGGCATGTAGCGGCTGACCTCGGACGCGCTGAGGATGAAGATCCTGTCCTGCGTATCCGCGCCCGCATCGGCGGACGTGGCGCCAAACGGCCGCGCCTCGGCTTCGACCTGGGCCAGATGGATGGCCCGCTGCTCCTCAGGGGTGAAGGCCTCCTCAAGGAACAGCGTGTTCAGGCTGCTGCGCAGCACGCTTTTTTCCCAGGTGGTGTCGATGCTGTTGACCCATTTGTCGTAGCCCTGATGGTAGATGTAGGGGTAGGTGACCGTCTCGCCGGTGGGGAAATTATCCACCGTGGGAGCGATGATCATGTCCTTTGTGATGGCCAGCACGCGGTCGTCCTCGCGGTCCAGCACGATCCATTCGATGGGGTCGGGCCCGTTGGAAAGGTCGTCGTCCTGCTCGTAATGGCCAAAGAAGATGTGCACGCCCGGCTTGATGAGGCTGCGGATGATCTCGTCGGTCTGGTCGCAGCGCTGCTGCGCGTCGCCATACCCGCGAATGAGCCCAAACAGCCTGAGCGCCTCGTCGTAGTCTTCGGCGTCAAAGGCGGCGGCAGCGGCCTGATACACAGCGCCGTCCATGCCCGCCGCATCCAGCAGCTGCTGCCTGAGCAGGTCGTAGCGCACATACACCGCAGGCATCACCGGCAGCCGCTGCGCCGCAGCAAACATGCCGTCCTTTTTCTGCTTCCACACCCAGGCCTGCGCCATCGACGCACCGTTGGTGTCGCGCAGCCAGCTCCACGTTGTGTCCTTCACGCCGTGGGCGCGGGCGGGCAGATCAAAGAAGGGCAGCATGGCTTTGATCTCTTCCACACTGGGCACAAACACGATGTCGCGCGTCTGGCTCTGCGAGGGCGAATGCGAAACGATGGTGCGTCTGCCAAGCATCGCCTGCTCGTGCGCGTCAAAGGCGGCTTCGAGAAAATCTTTATTGAGCCACTCGCGCAGATCGCTGGTCTTCCATGCGACATTTGAATTGCCCACGTGAAATGCCCGCTGCGTCAGAAAGCTTTTGCAAATCAGCAGCAAATCGCCCTGCTGCTGCTGTGCCACCACCCATTCGATGGGCTCCATGCCGTCCTCTGCGCTGCCGTTTTGCTCCCAATGGCCCAGCTGCACGGTGTGGCCCACGGGCAACAGCAGCAGCTGGCAGATCTGCGCGCGCTGCTGCGCCCCCTCATGATCGGGAAGCTGCTCAAACAGCGCCTTTGCCTCGTCCAGCCTGCCCTGCTGCATCAGCTGCACGCCCTGCTCATATTGTTGCTGCCGAACCTCTTCCTCGGTGGGTTCGTAGGTGAAGCGCATCCCGTTTTTCTGCGCATACGCATGCGCGGCCTGACTGCCGCGAATGTCCAGCAGCACGTCCATCCGCTGGCCGTAGCCGTCGTTGAACGCCGTTGCGTGAACGCTGTTCACACTTTCGGGAATCACCACGGTCTGCAGGCTTTTATTTCCGCAAAACGCGCTGTCGCCGATGACGCGCACACCCGAAGGCACCATATACTCTGTTCTACCGCCGGGCCAGCACACCAGCCGCATTTCGCTCTTTTCGATCAGCGCGCCGCTCACCAGCGAAAACGCGGCGTTTTCCTCTGGCAGATCGATGCTTTTCAGGCTTACACAGCCGTCGAAGGGGTTGCCCTCCATCAGCCTGACGCGCTTGCCGATATGCACCGTGTCAAGCCCGGTGCAGTTGAGGAACGCCTCGTCCTTGACGGAAAGCACACTGTCGGGGATGAACACCTCGCGCAGCTGATGCAGCGAGCCAAATGCGCCCCACTCCAGCGACGTGACCGGCAAACCGCCCAGCGTATCCGGAATATGCAGCACCTGCGTGGCGGGATCGCCGTTGAAATACACCACCGCCGCGCCCGAAGGAGTGCGCAGGTATTCATAATCGCCTTCAGTATATGCGCCTGTGACCATCACAGCCGCCGCCGTGGAAAAACACATCAGCAAAAGAAGCATGATGCACACGGCGATCTTTCTTTTTTTCACAGCCATTCCCCCAATGCAGCAGTGGTTTCTTCTATTTTATATCATCCATGTGCAAAAGTCATTGCTTTTTGTTGCACGACCGCCGTTTTTTTAGTATGATGGAAATAACATATTCTGTATACTTCCTCCATTGCATCAGGAAAGGAGATCTTCTGATGAAAAAATGGCTTATCACCCTCAGCGTGCTTCTCGTACTGGCCATTGCGGGAGGCACCGTGCTGTATTACCTGACCGTGCAGGATTACACCGCGCAGGTCACTCATCTGCAGCAGCAGTCTGCGCAGCAGCTCAGCACCATTGATGCGCTCACCGCCGACGTAGCCGACCGCGACGCGCAGATCCTCGCTCTCAATGCGCAGGCGGACAATCTATCCTCCGAGGGCGATGCGCTGCGCCAGCAGGTGCAGTCGCTGTCCAGCGACGGCCGCGTCAAGGATGTACAGGCCGGCCTGCTGACCAGCCAGGTCGACGAGCTCAATGCCGAAGTGACCCGGCTGGGCGCGCAGATCGACACGCTCAACGCCGACATCCACAGCAAAAACGAGACCATCGCCGTGCTCACCTCGCAGCTGGAAAACCTGAAGGCTGAATCCGCCACGCTCTCCGCACAGGCGCAGGCGCTGACCACCGAAGGCCAAACCAAGAGCGAGACCGTGGCCGTGCTCACCTCGCAGGTGGAAAGCCTCAAGGCGCAGGCAGCCGACTTGAATGCGCAGATCGCCGCTCTCAATGCCGACGTGCAGGATAAAGCCGCGCAGATCGCTTCCCTGACTGCCGACGTGCAGGACAAGGTCGCGCAGATCGACTCCCTCACCGCCGCCGGGCAGGACAAGGATGCGCAGATCGCTACCCTCACTGCTGACGGACAGACGAAGGATGCGCAGATCGCTTCCCTGACTGCCGACGTGCAGGATAAAGCCGCGCAGATCGCCGCCCTCACCGCCGATGGACAGGACAAAGACGCGCGGATCGCTACCCTGACCGCCGACGGGCAGGACAAAGACGCGCAGATCGCCACCCTCACCGCCGCCGGGCAGGACAAGGACGCGCAGATCGCCGCCCTCACCTCCGACGGGCAGGCAAAGGATGCGCAGATCGCCGCCCTCACCTCCGACGGGCAGGGCAAAGACGCGCAGATCGCTACCCTCACTGCTGACGGACAGGCAAAGGACACACAGATCGCTTCCCTCATCTCCGACGGGCAGGACAAGGATGCGCAGATCGCTTCCCTCACCTCCGACGGACAGGCAAAGGACGCGCAGATCGCCGCCCTCACCTCCGACGGACAGGATAAGGACGCGCAGATCGCCGCCCTCACCTCCGACGGACAGGACAAGGACGCCTCCATCGCCGCGCTCAAACGCCAGGTGGAAACCTATTCCGCCAAGCAGTCCGAGCATGCCATGCAGGTGGCCGCCCTCACCAGTGACATCGCCGACCGCGACGCGCAGATCGCCCAGCTGAAGGAACATCTGCAGAATGCCGGCGGCGCAGCCGCACCGGCCCGTCCATCCCCCACGCCGCAGGGCGACGTGCTGATCGATCGTGACGGCGTGTATGCGGAATACCGCGGCATCAAAAAGTACAGTGACGATTACTATATCATTGACCTGTATGTGGAAAACAACTGCGGCGAGGATCTGTATCTTACCCTGACCGACGGTCGTGTCAACCGTGCCTCAACCGAATTCGGCAATTCCATGGCAACCATCAAGAATGACAGCGTGTATCTGGCCAGTGCAAACTTTGACATGCTCATTCAGGCAGACGAACTGAAAAAGTATACTATTTCCACCATCGAAACCGTTCAGTTCGGCCTGCGCCTGACCACCGGCTCATGGACGGGCTACAAGGGCCGTGTCATTGCCGAAGAGCCCATTACCCTCAACACCAGCATTTCTCTCAAGTAATATCCAATCGCGGCGTGCACGCACGCTTGAAAAACAAACCCTCGCTGCCGGAAACTGCAGCGAGGGTTTGTTTTTTCACCTGCTCAGCGCAGGCGCCGGGTTTTCCGCCTTACTGCGGCATGGCCCGTTCCACCAGCATGCGCATGCCGATGGCGTCGGCCGCATCGGCGGCTGTGGGGCCTTCGCCAAGCAGTGTGCCCAGAATGTTGTACAGCTGCACCTTCACCAGCTGGCCGCCGGAATAGGTGTTTTCAAACAGCAGTTTCACCTGCCCGGACTCCATGGCGTTGGCATAGCGGATGAGGATCAGGTTGCCATTTGCGTCGTAGTCCCAGATGGTGTAGCCGGTGCACTCGCCGTTGTCGTACCAGCGGTCGTAGAGCATATAGCCGGCCGCGTTGTAGCGCTGTTCGGTCTGCAGCTGGCCGTCGGGGGTATAGTGCTCCTGCAGCCAGCCGCCGTTGGCCATGTCCACGAGCGTTCTGTCGGTGGGCACGGCGGCGGGCTCTTCCCAGCTGGGATTGTCGTCAGGCTCCCAGTCGGTTTCATCGCCGGAGTCATCCCCTTCGGGCTGATCGTCGGGTTCATCCGAGTCTGCATCGCCGTCGATGATCACCCAGCCGGGTTCGTCATCGGAATCGTCCCACTCAGGCTGATCGTCGGGTTCACCCGCCCAGGGATCATCCTCAGGGAAATACCAGTCGAAAGGATCGTCAGTCTCATTCGAGCCGTCATCTCCGTCGACGATCACCCAGCCGGGCTCGTCGTCTGGTTCATACCAGTCATCCCATTCATCGTCGCTGCCGCTGGCCTCGTCGTCGTACCAGTCATACCATTCATCGTCGCCGTTGGCTTCGTCGTCGTACTCGTCCCACTCCGCCTCTTTCAGCACGGCGGGCTCGCCGGAAAAGCTCCTCAGCACGCCGTGATCCAGCCGGAAGCCGTAGTACCACACGCCTGCGCCGCCCCTCAGGTAGAACGGATCCGTATCAACCAGGAACGGAGAACCGGTATAGACGGTCATGTCAGAGTTGGCGGCGATGACCGCGAAGACGTTTTCCTGCGCATCGGCGAAGAAGATCTCCACATTGGCGTCGGAATAGCTGGGCGCGCCAAAGGGCATCACGTCGCCGTACATGACCTCCACGTCCATCACAGCGTCGTGGCGGTAGATCTCCAGCACGATCTCGTCATTGTAGCCGTAGTGGCCTGCCACCGGGCCGGAGCTGCTGGTGTATTCACCCTCGGTGGGCGCGCGGTAGATCTCCGCGCCGTCGTCGGTCATGCCGGTCATGTTGGCCGCCATGTCCATGGGCTGGCCGTTGACCGGGTCATTCCACCGGATGGTGATGAACAGCGGCTCGTCGGTGGAGTAGCGCACCTCGTTGCCGGCATCGGCCTGAGGCGCGTCGAGCGACATCAGCCAGTCCGCGGCGATAGCGCCGTTTTCGTAGCACTGGATGTCGGCGTCGGTGAACTTTGCCATCTGCTTTTGCGCAGCCCTCAGCTTTTTGAGGCAGTAGTTGGCGGCGGCCTCCATGTCGTCCACCCCGGCCATGGCCTGCTGCGCGCGCACGCCTGCAAGCAGGTACAGGTTGGTCACGTCGCGCAGGATGCGCAGATAGCGGGTGCGGCCCTCGCGCGCCGAATCCTCATAATAGGGCCAGATCTCTTCAAAAATCTGCTCACAGCAGGTCTGGATATCCAGAAAGCGCGATGCGTTCGTGGTGGCGTCCAGCTGATTGCCGGTGTCAAAGATCAGGTCGGTCAGGTTGTTGCCAATGTCAAACAGATAGCTGTGGGGCAGCAAATTCACGATCAGGCCTTCCACGCTGCCGACAGCCGTTTCGCTCATCTGTTCGACCGACTGCTGCCACAAAGGCGTTCCCTCGTCGTAGGTTTCCAGCGCCTCGCTCAGCGCCCTGTCCATATCGATGCTGATGCCGCGCGTTTCCGTGCGGATCTCCCTCAGGCCGCGGATGATGCTGTCCTCCGAATCGCGCATGGCATGCGCATAGGCAAACAGCTGGATCTGCTCCTCCACGCCAAAGGTATCGTTGACGGTGATAAAGGTGTCCAGCGCGCCGCTGACGACGTCGATGGTGCCCTTCAAATCGCCCAGCACGTCCTTTTGCAGGGTTTCAAGCGCATAGGTGCTCACGTCGCCCACGATGGAAAACACCGTGCTCAGCACGCCCAGCGTTTCATTGGCGCCGGTGGCGAAGTTCACTTCTTTTTCGTCCTGCAGCTTGATCAGCTTGGCAAATGCATCGCGGTAGCCCTTGCGCGTGGTCTGGCCGGAGGCAAACTCAAACAGGGTGCGATCCCTGATGGCGCTGATCAGCTCTGCCATCTCCACGTCACTGCGGAAATTTTTGCCGTCCTTCCAGTAGCGCATGCAGTAGGCGGGCTCCTCAAAAATGCGCTGCATCAGGGGCCCCAGGTCCGCCACGTCGCCCGCTTCCAGAATCATCAGGCAGCCCTGTTCTTCCATCACCACGGGGTTGAGCTTCAGCTGCTCCATCACGGTGGAAAACGGGAAGAACATGCCCTCTTCGGCATAGCCCTCAGCATAGTGCACTTCCTTGGCAGTAAGGAGAAATCCCGCCGGGTCCCGGTCGGATCCGGCATCATCCGGCAACGGACGGCTGATGTACACTCTCGTTTTAGAGCCGCGTTCGCCGCAGCTCACGCTGATCTCCGGGGCCAGCTGCAAAAGCGTTGCCTCGGATACGTACACCGCGCCGTTTTCTTCAAGGAAGCGGCCCATGATATCGGTTTTGGACGTGGTGACGACCGGCGCGTCTATCAGCTTCTGTACGGATTCGGCCGCAGCCGCAGGCAGCAGGCCTGCCAGCATGCATGCCATCAGTACCAGTGCCAGTATCTTTTGCAAACGCTTATTCATGGAGATCCTCCATTTTTGGTATTTTCTTCAATTATACTGAAGTTCCCGGAAACCGTCAATGCGGCAAAGGGCCCAAACCGCCGGGCGCGGGCGCAAGTCAACCGGCTTGACGGCGCAGGCCAAATGGTTTACCATAGCAGCACAAGCATTTTCCACCAAAGGAGGTTTTCCCCTCTTGAAAACCAGAATCGCCCTCATCGGTTACGGCGCGCTGAGCCGTATCTTTCTGAATGCATTTGACAAAAATCTCACCGAATATTACGAACTGAATGGCATTTACAGCCTGCCCATGCCCGAAGGCGAGCAGCCGTACCGCTTTTATGACAGCCTTGACGACCTGCTTGCGGACAAGCCCGACATGGTGGTCGAATTCGCCGGCGGCGGCGCGGTGCGCGCCTATGGCGAACAGATTTTGAACAGCGGCTGCTCGCTGGTGATCGCCTCCGTGGGTGCGCTGGCGGATGACGAGCTGTACGCCCGCCTGCGTGACGCGGCGAAGAAGAATGGCTGCAAGCTGCACCTGCCCTCCGGCGCGATCGGCGGGTTCGACCTGCTGCGCACCCTTTCGCTGGCCGGCGTGAAGAGCGTGAGCATCGAAAGCTGCAAGCCGCCCAAGGGCCTCAACGGCGCGCCGTATCTGAATGGCCGCGAGCTGTCCGAAACGGAGGAGGAGCTGGTGTTTGAGGGCACCTCGCGCGAGGCCATCGCCGCCTTCCCCAAAAATGTGAACGTGGCCGTGGCCACCGCTCTGGCCGCCGCCGACGTGGACACCACCTGCGTGAAGGTGCGCAGTGTGCCCGGCATCACGCGCAACACCCACACCATCCGTGCCTGCGGCGACTTTGCCGAGGTCACGCTGCAAATTGCCTCCATCCCCGACCCGGCCAACCCCAAGAGCAGCACCACCACCGCGTGGAGCGTGGCCGCGCTGCTTTTGAACCTTGTCAGCCCCGTGCAGTTCTTTTAAAAGGAGCGTTGACCCATGCTTGACCAGCAGCTGATTCAGCAGGAATACGGTTTTCTGGGGGACGAAATTTTTCTGAACGTGTCGCAGGTCGTGATGCCGCCCATGCGCGTGCAGACCGCCTATGCCGGCTTCATGGCCGACTATGTGGCCAGCCTTGGCGAGGGCGTGGTGGACAAGGCCTGGGGCATCGTGGCCCAGTGCCGCGAGAACATGGCAAAGCTCGTCAACGCCGCGAACGTTCACGAGATCGCCTTTGTGAAAAACACGGCGGAAGGCATGTCCATTCTGGCGGCAGGCTATCCCCTGAAGCCCGGCGACAGCGTGGTGATCGCCGATCAGGAGCACCAGTCGACCCTCTTCCCGTGGATCAACGCGCACGAGCGCCGCGGCATCGATCTGCATGTGGTCAAAAGCGTGAACGGCGAGGTGCCCACGCAGGCCATGATCGACGCCATCGACCACACCACGCGCATTCTGGTGGTGTCCAGCGCGCAGTTTTCCACAGGCTTCCGGGCCGATCTCGCCGCCCTTGGCGCGGCCTGCCGCGAGCGCAATGTGATCTTCGCCGTGGACGGCATCCAGACCCTTGGCCGCATCGACATGGACGTGCAGGCGCTGGGCATTGATTATCTGGCGGCGGGCAGCAACAAGGGCCTGCTTGGCACGCTGGGCTGCGGCTTTGTGTACTGCTCCGACCGCATCGTGGCGGATATCATCCCCCCGTACGCAGGCTACCAGAGCACCGTCAGCCACGTTGCGCCGCCCTCCATCACCACCGATTTTGACCATCTGGAGTGGTACCCCCACGCTCGCCGGTTTGAAAGCGGCAACCAGAGCTACAACTGCATCCTGGCCATGAGCAAGGGCGTGGAGCTGGTGCTGGAGCTGGGCGTGAAGAACATTGAGCAGCACGTGCTTGCGCTTGAAAAGCACCTGCGCGAAAAGCTCAGCGACCTGCCGCTTCATGTGGTTCAGGCGCAGAACCCCCGCCACTGGTCGGGCATCGTGTGCATCTACTACCCGCCCAACCGCGACGACGAGGTGATCGCCATCCTGAAGCGCCGCCGCATCCACGCCACCATGCGCGGCGGATATATCCGCCTTGGCATCGGGTTTTACAACACCGTGGAACAGATGGATATCGTAGCTGATGCGCTGCATGAAGTGGCGGCGCTCATCGCATAAGAAAAAGCGGTCTGTGAAAACAGACCGCTTTTTACAAATCCCTTTGGGAGGCGTCGGAGGGCCACCGACTTCCATTCCGAAGCGAGCTTTTTCGGCGCTCAGATCCCCAGCAGATCGCTGTACACCTTCAGCGCGCCGTCGGTCTCGCCCTTGAGCACGCGGGTGGCCAGCACCTTGCCCAGCTGCACGCCTTCCTGGTCAAAGCTGTTCAGGTTCCAGGCAAAGCCCTGGAACATCACCTTGTTTTCAAAGTGGGCAAGCAGCGCGCCCAGCGCTTCGGGGGTGAGCTGCTCGCCGATGATGATACTGCTGGGACGGCCGCCGGCAAAGTACTTGTTGCGGTTGTCGTCCTGCTTGCCGCAGGCAAAGGCGATGATCTGCGCGGCCACGTTGGCGCACAGCTTCTGCTGGCTGGTGCTGCCCTGAATGACCACGTCGGTGGCCATCTGGCTGGCGCGGAAGCCCACGAACTGCAGGGGGATGATATCCGTGCCCTGATGCAGCAGCTGATAGAAGCTGTGCTGGCCGTTGGTGCCGGGCTCGCCGAAGATAACGGGGCCGGTGACGTAATCGACGGGCTCGCCGAAGCGGTTGACGCTCTTACCGTTACTTTCCATATCCAGCTGCTGCAGGTGGGCCGGGAAGCGGCTCATGGCCTGAGAGTAGGGAAGCACGGCGGTGGTGGGGTAGCCCAGGACATTTCGCTCGTACACGCCGATGAGGGCGTCGAGCAGAGCGGGGTTTTCGAGGATGTTTTCGTTCTTGCTCAGCTTATCAGCCTCGGCAGCGCCGTTAAGGAAGCGGGCAAACACGTCGGGGCCGAAGGCCAGCGACAGCACCGCGCCGCCCACGCCGCTGGTGGAGGAATAGCGGCCGCCGATGTAGTCGTCCATGAAGAAGGCAGCCAGATAATCGGCGCTCTTGGCCAGGGGAGAAGTCTCGCTGGTGACGGCGATCATGTGCTTGCTGGCGTCCAGACCGGCCTTCTGAAGGGCGTCCTTCACGAAGGATTCGTTGGTGAGGGTCTCCAGCGTGGTGCCAGACTTCGACACCAGCACGAAAATGGAGTGCGCCACGTCGATCTTGGAAAGCACGCCCGCGGCGTCGTCCGGGTCGACGTTGGAGATGAACTCGGCCTTCATCTTGAAGGTATTGTTCACCTTGGCCCAGTTTTCCAGCGCCAGATACATGGCGCGGGGGCCCAGGTCGCTGCCGCCGATGCCGATCTGCACAACGGTGGTGAACTTTTCACCCGCAGCGTTGGTGATCTCGCCCGCATGCACCTTGTTGGCCAGCTCGGCGATCTTCTGCTGCTGCTCTACATAAAACGCGCGCTTGTCCACGCCGTCGGCCACAACGGGATCACCCAGCTGGCCGCGGGTCATGTGGTGCAGCACCATGCGCTTTTCGCCGGTGTTGATCACTTCGCCGTTATACAGTGCGGCAAACTTTTCGGTCAGCTGCGCCTCCTTGGCAAAGGCAGCCAGCTTTTCAAGCACGGTTTCATCCACGGGGCGAGCGCCATAGTTGAAATTCAGCCCCGCGCCCATGGGCACGGTGTAGTTCTTCACGCGCTGTGCGCCGCCCTCACCGGCCATGGCCGCAGCCAGATCCACGCGGGGAGCATTCAAAAGATCCTGATAGGAAGTCAGCGCGTCCATGTTTTTCCAGGTGATCATGTGGAAATTCCTCCTTATATTGGCAAACCTTCGAAGTAACGGATGTTCCTGAATAAACTATACTATCAAAGCGGGGAAATTTCAAGGGGAAACAAGGGGCCAACGCGCCTTTACTCCGCCGGCTTTTCGATGCGCTTCACGCTCTTGATCACTGGCTGGAACGGCGCGGGCACGGTGCCGTTGTTGTCGATCACCGGGGCGGACTGGCAGATGCTGTCCACCACCTCCATGCCGGTGAGCACCCGGCCAAAGGCGGCATACTGGCCGTCCAGATGCGGCGCAGGCTGATGCATGATGAAAAACTGGCTGCTGGCGCTGTCGGGATGCATGGAGCGCGCCATGGACAGCACGCCGCGCTCGTGGGCGATGGGGTTTTCCACACCGTTTGCGGCAAACTCGCCCTTGATGCGCTTTTCCGATCCGCCGGTGCCGTTGCCGTTGGGGTCGCCGCCCTGGATCATAAAGCCGTAGATGATGCGGTGGAAGGTGAGGCCGTCGTAGAAGCCGTCCTCCACCAGCTTCATAAAGTTCGTTACCGTGATGGGCGCGGCGTCGGCGTCCAGCTCGGCGGTGATCACGCCGAAACGGTCGATGTCGATTTCCACATAGTGCTTGCCGGTGAGCAGCTCCTCCTGCGCCATGGCGGCGGACAGGGAGCACACGACCAGCAGCAGCGCAAGCAGTGCGGACAGATGTTTCATAAATGCAAAACCTCCAGTTGTCATTGGTGAGGCTATTGTACCACAGCTTGGGTGAAAATGCACGAAAACACGTGCATCACAAAGCAAGGCCAAAAATCAGCAGCGCATAGAAAAACGTCGTCTGCCAGCCCATGAGGCTGACCACCAGCGGCCATGGCCGGATCAGCGCATCCCAGCGGGTTTTGGGGCGGGGAAACAGCTGCATCACAGCCGTTACCGCATTTACCACACAGGCGACGATCAGCGCCATCAGGTAATGCTTCGCATTGCCAAAAGGCAGCTGCGCAGCCTGTGCATAAACGGCTGCGGGCGCGGCCACGGGCAGCAGCAGCGGCAGCGGCAGCAGCCCTTTGGCGTTCAGCTTTTCAAAAGCGGCGTCAAGGCGCTGCTTTTCATCCAGAAGCACGCGGCAGGTCACCTCGTCGTTGCCCGTCCCGGCGTTAAATAGCGCAGCACCCACATGGTAGTGGATGGAAGCGAAGCTGAAGCCGTACAGCCTGCGCAAATACGGCAGCATGATCAGCCCGCCAGCCAGCGCCACTGCGGCCATCCACGGCATGCGCCACAGCGCCGCCAGCACGCATGCGGCTGCACACCAGCAGCCGTACACGCCGCCCGCCGCGCATACGTCTCGGCGCAGATCACAAAGCAGAAGCAGCGGCAGGTGAAGATCATCGGGCGTTTCGTCCCAGGGCTGCTGCAGGGGCATATTCATCAGACATTCCTCCATTTCTTCTGTCATTATCATTCTCTTTCGGGCAGGATTTCCCCTTCGTGTGCGCGAACACAACCACCAAAAGGAGGGCGCATGCATGAAATATCCCATCAGCCTTGAATTCTTCCCCTATACGCACTTTGTTGCGCCCATCACACGGCCATTTCTGAAAGTGGCGGGCGTTTTCATGCGCAAGGTTCCGCGCTTTGTGCGCTGCCACCCGGCGCTGAATACCGAGAACTTCACCGTGGCCGACGGCGTGAAGGTGCTCATGCTCAGCCCCAAAATGCTCAAGCCCGATGCGCCCTGCCTGGTGTACTTCCATGGCGGCGGCTTTGTGCTGGAGGCCGGGCCCAGCCATTATCAGATGGCCATGACCTATGCCCTCAAAGCCAACTGCAAGGTGGCCTTTGTGCGCTACCGGCTGGCGCCCAAGCATCCCTTCCCCACGCCGCAGGAGGACTGCTATGCCGCGCTTTTATGGGTGCATGAGCACGCAAAAGAGCTGCGCATCGACCCCGGCCGCATCGGCGTGGGCGGCGACAGCGCGGGCGGCACGCTGGCGGCGGCCTGCTGCCAGATGCTGCGCGACCGCGGCCATGCATTAACGCCCCTGTTTCAGTTGCTGATCTACCCGTGGCTGGACGCGCGCAACGGCCGCGAGGGCTGTCCGGGCAGCGAGTCCTACAACCGCTTCACCGACACGCCCATGTGGAATGCCAGCCTGTCCAAAAGGGTCGACCCGCTCATCAACCCCCGCCCGCAGGATACGCCGCTGGCCTATCAGTCGCCGGTAGAGGCAGCCAGCCACGCCGACCTGCCGCCTGCTTACATCGAGGTGGCGCAGTTTGACTGCCTGCACGACGACGGCGTGCTGTACGCTGAGCTGCTTGGCAATGCGGGCGTTGAAACACAGCTGCACGAGGTGCCATCCGCCATGCACGGCTTTGACACCAAGGTGAAGGCCCCCACCTCGCAAAGGATGATCCGCCAGCGCGCGGAATACATGCGCCGCCGCTTTTACGCAGAGGCATAAAAAAATCGTCGCCGTTCCCTGCTGTACGCAGAAGAACGGCGACTTTTTTATGCTTCTTTCAGATATTGCGTCAGCTTGTCCGGGAAATTGACCGTCATGCCGTCCACGCCGCAGGCGCAGGCATGGCGCATCACTTTCTCGTCGCGCACGCCCCAGGCGCGCACATTGAAGCCCATGCGGTGCCATCTGTCCACATCCTGCGCCGTGAGCGCAGGTGCAAAGGGGCAGATCTCCTCGCCGCCGATGCGCAGCAGTTCCTGCTCGTCCTGCGGGGTGATCTCCTTTTTCAGCCAGCCCACCTTCAATTCCGGCGCGCAGGCGCGCACCTTTTCGATGCAGTCAAACATGAAGGACGTCACCACGCATCTGGCATTGTATTTGCGGATCATATCGACGATCTGCCTTTCGATGCCGCGCTGCTTGATCTCGATGGCAAGGGTGAGATCGCGCCAGGCAAACTGCTGCAGAAAATCCTCAAACACGACGATCTTGTCCTTCAGGCCGTTCTTTTCGAAGGTAAACTGCCGCAGTTCGTCCAGCGTATAATCCGGCACGCTGCCCTCTGCCCCCGTCAGGCGCAGGATGGTGTCGTCGTGAAACAGCACCAGCACGCCGTCTTTGGTCATTTGCACGTCGGTCTCGATGCCGTTTGCGCCCATGAACAGGCCGGTATAAAACGACAGCAGCGTATTTTCCGGCGCATATTCGCTGGCGCCGCGGTGCGCATAGTTGATGAAATTCCGCTCATCACAGGTCACATGCCACTCGCGGCTCCACCTGGCCGTCTGCCCAGGCTGGATGCTGATGGCCTTGTACACCTCGGCGCACACGCAGTACGGCGTGCCCCACACATACACCGTGGACGGCTCAAAGTCGATCCACTCGGACAGGGCAAGCGGCGTGCGGTCGCTGCGCAGCTTCCACGCGCAGGGCCCGTCAAAAGCCTTCACCTCGCACGGGGCCGAGAAGGAGCCCTCCGCCGCCTTTGTCCAGCCTGCGCCGGTGGGCGTGGGCACAAAGCAGTCGGCAGCGCTGGGCAGCATTTGGGCGCACAGCAGGTCGAGGTGGTGCGTTTCATCCGTCGCAAGGCCGCCCAGCGAGACGAAGTTGTGGCAGTATTCGGAAATCTCGATGGGCTTTTCGCCGGTGTTTTCCAGCTCGCATTCCAGGCGGATCACCCGGCCCAGCAGCTTCACCGTGCGCTTTTCGCGGTAGGCATAGCCGTTCACCGTGGGCGACACGCATTCAAACACCGCCGTGTCATCGCCGCAGAGAACCGTGGTGGGAAGGCCTGTGATGCGCTGATCGTCGACGATCGTCCACGGCTGCTGCGTACGCGTGAGCACGCCCACGCCCACCTTCAGGTACTCTTCGCCAACGGCTGAATCCATCTCGATCTGCGGGCATTTGTACTCGCAGCAAAGCCCCACGCCGCCGGTGGAGGTCTGCCCGGCCTGCGCGCGCTCAGCCTGCGTAAGGCACACGTCGCCCAGCCACAGGCCGCTGATGAATGCCGCATGCGCAAACCTTGTGCGCTGATAGTCGCTGCTCCACGGCGTGAGCAGCTCGGCCTTGAGTTCGCCGTTTGAAATACAGAAACGGTCGCCGGTCGTAATGGGTTTCATCATATGCCTCCTGAAAACACATTTTTTGATATTCTCACCCTGCGCCGGGAATGGCAGTGGAGATCCTCCAGAGGGACAAAACACATGCGGAAACCCTCCTTTTGAATGTGCGTCGTCCACTACATCTGATTTTTGTATTTCGGTGCGGGAAATGGGGTTTCCTGCATTGCGCATCTTTCATACAGGGGCTATTGCAGCGCCCAAAACGCATATGTATTATAGAATCAGCCGTGTTTTGAGAAACAGAATCCCATTCGTCCGGAAGGAGAAATCAGGATGAAAATTCACAGGCTGCTTGCCCTTTTGCTTGCTCTGCTGGCATGACATGACCGCCAACGCGCCGGATACGCCCATGAAGCGCGGCGGCTTCGAACCGGTGTTTACCAAAAACGCGGAAACGTTCCTCCGCGAGTATCTGAAAGATGAAACCAGCACGATCATCGTGCCGGCAGAATAAAAAAACAACTGCACCCGCCGAAGAAAGCGGGTGCAGTTGTTTTTGATTTACAGTTTGACCGGCACGCCGCAGGCCATCAGCACACGCTTGTGCAGCTGACGTTCGTATTCAGGCGTGTAGGGGTTCACCTTCTCGCCGCGCACCATGGCGGCAAAGCTCTCCATCATGCCGTCATAGCGGTTGTAGGGCTCAAACACCGTATGAACGCCCTTCTCGCCCCAGGGCAGATAGCCGTCGTCATTCAGATAGTATTCTGTCATTTCGGTGTTGACCGTTTCGCCGCCCACAAGGCCTTCCAGAGGCTTGATTTCAATGGTGCCTTTGGTGCCGCACACCACCAGCTGTCTGCGCTGGAAGCCGCCGGCCTCAACAGCCGTGGTCTTGGCCATGGAAACGCCGTTGCGGTAGTGCATCAGCGCCATGCCAAAGTCCTCGCCTTTGACGCCGTCGGTACCGATCGCCATGTTGAGAGGCTCGATCCGGTCAGGCCAGCCCTGCAGCTGGCAGATCAGGTCCACCAGGTGGCAGCCCAGGTAGAACATCATGCCGCCCTTGTAGTTGGCCAGCCAGTTGCGGGTCTTGACAGGATGGATGCAGTTCATCTGCGCTTCCACGCTGTAGATTTCACCCAGCCTGCCGGATTTGACGATCTCAAACATCTTTTGCACAGCAGGATTGTAGCGGTACATATAACCGGTGTGGAAAACAAGATTCTTCTCTTCCACCACGTCGATCAGGCGGTCAAAATCAGCGTCCACATCGCCGCAGGGCTTTTCCAGATGGAAGGGAATGCCGCGCTGGGCAGCCATCAGGGCATATTTGGTCTGCAGATTTTCATCGCATTCGATGGTCACGGCGTCCAAACCGGGAATGTTGAAAATTTCCTCCACGGTCATTTCGCGGTGGCCGTCATAGGCGCTGTTGCGCGCGCCGGAATGCACGTCCACATCCGCAAAACCAACCAGTTCAAAGGTATCCGTCAGATGGTTCAGGCTCTTGAACACCTGCGATCCATGCTCGGTATCCGCAGTGCCAATCTGCGCAATTTTCAGCTTTTTCATGGTTCTTTCCTCACTTTGCCAGCATCTGAAGTGCTTCACGGTAATCAGCCGTCCGGGTCAGCACATCTTCCACGTCGGCGCAGCTGCGGCCGGACTTTTCCATCAGCGTGGCAACAGCCAGCTTGCCGTTGGCCTTGTCCAGCATCTCCTGCGCATGGGCAGGATCGCTGCAGCCGGTCGCCTCGTTGAACAGGCGGATGATCCGGTTGTTGATTTTGCCATTGTTGGCCGAAATGAAAATCATCAGATTGTCGCAGGTGCGGCCGCAGCGCACCATGACGCCGGTGGACAGCATGTTCATCACCATCTTCTGAGAGGTGCCGGCCTTCATACGGGTAGAGCCCATGATGACCTCTGCGCCGGTATCCACCTCGATGGGAATATCCGCATGCTGGCTCATCAGCGCACCGGGATTGCAGGAGATGGACACCGCCAGCGCACCGATGGAACGGGCATAATCCAGCGCGCCGATGCAATAGGGCGTTCTGCCGCTGGCAGCCGCTGCAACCACCGTATCCAGAGGCGTAAGGCCAAAGTCCTTCAGCGCCTTTTCACCCAGCTCAGGCAGGTCTTCCTTGGCCTCCTGCGCGCGGAAAACAGCCTCGTGACCGCCAGCCATGAGACAGATGATATCCTCATAGCCAATGCCATAGGTGGGGCCGCATTCTGCGGCGTCCATAATGCCCAGACGGCCGCTGGTGCCGCAGGCAGCATACACCATACGACCGCCCTTGCGCATGCGCTCAGCAATGGCATCCACCGCCTTTGCAACCTGAGGCAGCGCTGCCTGCACCGCCAGTGCAACGCTCTGATCCTCACGGTTAAAGCGTTCCAGCACTTCCAGCGTGGGCATATCCGTAATACCGATGGTATTGGGATTGCGCTGCTCGGTATGAAGCAGTTCAATTCTCTCTCTCATAGGAACGGTCACTCCTTTGTATCATTTCTGCTGAGATTTTCAAGCAGTGCATCAGGATCGAGGCCGCCGGCAAAATGACTGGCAATAACCGCTGCCCCGCAGACCGGCGCTGCGCTTGCGCGGATGAAATCAACATTTTCACCGGTGTGCTGCTGGACCCGTTCGCGGTACAGCTGGTTTTTCCATAAACTTCCGCCCATCACCACACGGCGGCTGCCGCTGCGGCGAACAGCCGTGCGAATCGCGCAGGCCATATCCGAAGCCGCTTCATTCAGCTGCTGCAGCGCTGTTGGATCTGCCTGCTCTGCCGCCTGCAACAGCAGCGGAGCATAGGCGGCAATTTCCGTTTTGACGTCCTGACGGTACAGCCACGGCGCCCATTCATCAGGATGGCAGCCCATTTTTTCCATGCACAGCTTCTGCACAAGGCTGGGCGCAATGCGCTCATCCACGGCCCGCAGGGTCACCATCAGGGCCCGGTGGCCCAGGTCAAAGCCGCTGCCCTCATCCCCCAGCATGTAGCCCCAGCCGCTGATGCGGGTGAGCCTGCCATCCACGCGGTACTGAATGGAAGCGCCGGTTCCGGCGATGGCAATGGCGCCGTTTTGCATGGCAATACCGGCGGAAAGGGCGTTAGCCGCATCGCTGGCCGCATCGCCGGGCACATCCGGCAGAAAGTCTGCAAAAAACCGGAGATAATACGCCCGGTTGGTCTGCAAACCGGCGCCGGATATGCCAGCATAATACCCCGCCAAATCGTTCCTGTCAATTCCTGCAGCCTGCAATGCCTCACAAATCGCCTGTTTTAATTCAGCCATGGCCTTTTCCGGGCTCTGCCCAGACACGCTGGAAGGTCCGCCCGTTGCCCGGCCAATGATCCGTCCATCCAGCGTGCACAGCAGGGCATCGGTCTTGGTGCCGCCGCCGTCTACACCCAGAAGATACTGTTTCATGGCAATTCTGCTCCTGTTACATCTTGTAGTCGTTGATGATCTCGCGCACGCGGTCTTTGCGCAGGGGATGAAGCTTCATCTGTTCCATGGTCTCCTGCAGCGTCCAGCGCTCGTGAATTTCAGTGATGCCGGCCTCGCGCAGCTCCCAGCTCAGGCGTTCCACCAGCGCGTTGCGGCCGGGAGTTCCTTCAGGCATGCGGCACAGGCTGAGATAGGTCATGCTGATCATCAGCTTGTTAAGCCGCTTGTGCTGCACGGGGTCCTTGGTGCGCCACATGGCCTCGCCGATCAGGCGGACGCTCTTTTCAAGGAGTTCGTCTGAAATAAAGGGAGATACCGGCGTTTCGCCAATGCAGATGTGCCACGGGCGAACCGCTTCCTGCCACAGCTCAATGTAGTCGCGAACGATGGGCGCAGCCGCCTCGCCGTAGTAGCCGCGCAGGAAATCGTTTATGTGGGCTTCCAGATCGCAGTCCGGGTTCCACATCAGCTTGGCCTGCAGAAAGGCTTCCAGCTCGGCCAGATGGCCGCCGCCGCCCTGCGAGAAGTTGCCCTGCTCCAGAATGCCCGCCACGCCGATGGAGCGGAACAGCTGCAGGTTGCGCTGCAGCACATCAAAGTTAGGCATGGGCAGCAGATACTCGCCGAACTGGGTCACATAATCCCACACATACAGATGCTGGGTAATCTTGCCCCACTCGCGCAGGTCATCCAGGAAAGCATGCTCGCCTGCACAGGCACACTGGGCACGGTTTTGACGGATCTTTTGGGCCTCGGCATCCGGATGAATGGGCGCAAGGGGCTTTCCATCCAGCGGATGGGAGAAGCAGCACTCGATGGAGCACAGGCGGACGATCACATTATGGCGCGGA
The DNA here is from genome assembly GCA_017517815.1 of Clostridia bacterium. Next base: position 62,146 of record JAFWYA010000018.1, read on the forward strand.
CGGATGGTCTTGGGCGCTTTGCGGGTGTACTGATAGGCGAAGGTGTGGATCAGCACATCGGGATAATCCTTTTCGATCTCCTCTGCAAGGGCGTTGACAAACAGCAGCATGGTGGCTGCGGGAGATCCCTCCGCCTCGTCGATGGCGCGGCACTTTTCACAGGTGCAGTAGTTGTACCAGTCGTTCTGAGCCACCGAGAACACGCGGCAGTCCGGGTTTTCCTTGATCCACTCGCGCACTTTGGCGACGGCCAGCTTCAATACATCCGGATTGGTGAGGCACAGCTGCGTGCGGGGGCCGTTGAGACGCTTGCCGTCCACCTCGGAGAAGTACTCGGGATGGGTATCAAAATAATCCCTGTAGTTGATCAGTTCATCAAAGGAATGGTGGAAGTTATAGAACTTCATGCGGCCGCCCTGACGGATGGAGATATCGGCCTTGTTGGAGTTCATACGGTTGCGCACAGCATAGTCGCCGTCAAAGGCGTCGCTCCAGTAGGCCTCGCGGCTTTCAAAAGCAGGCTTTTCCACACGGTCCAGCTGCGGGAACACCAGCTCGGCAGGCGTGGGGATCACCGTGCAGTCGCTGGCCAGCCAGCGGATGCCCAGAACCTCCTCCAAAAAGGCATAGACGGCATACAGGGTGCCGCGCGGCGTTGCGCCAGCCAGCAGCAGCCAGCTTTCGCCCGTTTTCATCACAAAGCCTTCCTCGCCGAGGCTGTCCCAGTCCACCTCGATGCCGTACTCAGCCAGACGGCTGCTGCGGCCCACCAGAATCTCCTTTGCGGCCTTGGGCTGAAGTTCCGTCTGCGTGGGCAGAGCTGCGCCGCTCATCTGCATCAGGAACTTCTGCAGTTCGTGCGCGGCCAGCTTGACGGTCTCGTGAACCGGATGCGCCATGATGATATGCCATTCGCTGCAGCCGTTTTTTGCCAACAGATCGTTGCTCATTGTCACTCGTCCTCCTTCAGATAGATGAAGCACTTGCATTCATCTGGTTCAAAAGTCAGCCAAATGGGCTCTCCCGCCCTGATTTCATGGGTTTCTCCGGTATACAGTTCCTCCAGCCGTCCGCTCAGCCACGGTACGCGGAGCTCACGCCTGCCGCCCTGATGGTCAAACACCGTCACCATGCGGCTGTTGGAATACACAGGAATGGAATCCGCCTGCCAGATGTGCACGCCGGCCTGCCTGGCCAGCGGACGCAGGATGAACTCAGGCACAGGGCCCTGTGCGATCCACGCATCAAAGCCGCCGTTGCCGCGTTCCCTGACAGCCATCTGCGCTTTCCCACTCACCAGCCCGCGGGCAAAGATATGCTCATCCGCTTCCTCAGCGGTGATATTGGGCGTCATGGCATCCATCTTTCCGCCGAAAACACGCTGCATGCCATTGTCATTGAACGTACCGGCCTGAGCGAGCGCATAGCCCTGTTTGCCTTGCGAAACCGTCAGCTTCAGTCCGGTGAGTTCCAGCATGTTGGCGTCGCTGATTTCTCCATCGCGCAGAATGCCGGGTGCATACAGGAACAGCACGCTCGCGCCCATCTCCCGCAGTTCTTTGACCGCCTGGCGAATCTTGTCCGTAGGCGCTACCAGATCCGGGAAGATATAGAGCTTGTACTGTCCGCGCGGGAAATCCGGCAGGAGCAGGTCGTCGCTCATCAGATAATCCACCATGCATCCCATGCGGCCCAGCGCCTCCAGCTGCTGCTCCACGCACTGATCATGCAGCACATTGGCGGAGCAGATCTGCGCATGGCTCTGCTCGTCCATCACGAAAGCCACCTGCGCATTGGAGGCAATGGGCCTGCTGTAAAGGCGCTCCTGCGCGCGGCCGATGGCGTTGAGCTCCTGCTGCAGCTGCTCATCGTCATACCAGCCGCCAAACATATCAAACCACCAGTAGGTGCCAAGCTCTGCAAACACGCGCGCGCTTTCGCGGCGGGCATACATGATGCTCTCGCGAAGCGAGGCATGGCGGCGGTGCGCATACTGCTGCAGCACCTGCGCGTAGGGGTTGCTGTTGGAGGGGAAGGCCGTATTATCAATTTCATGATAATACATCTTGCCATTGTAGTGCAAAGACGCCATGGGCAGCTGGGAATTGCTCACGTTTTCCAGACCGCGCAGCTTGTAGGAGGCGGGGCTGAACACAATGTCCACATACGGGCTGGCGGCGATGCGGTGCTGGGTCAGATGGCAGCAATGCGCGATCTGCGGGCCAAAGGCAAAGGAATAGCCGCTGAAGCACCCTACCAGCAGGCCGGGATTGTACTCCTTGACCGCACGGGCATACTCCTCCAGCGTGTCGGCAATCATGCTGGACATAAAGCGCCAGTAATCGACGGTATTCTGATCCTCTTTGCCAAGCAGCGCGCCGTACTGTCCCCTTGCAAGCTCTTCATTGGTGGGCAGGCGGCGCTGATCATCGCCCGTCCACTGTTTGAAGCCCTTTTCCTTCAGCGGATTGAACGGATTGACCTCGCGGTTGATCCACTCGCAGGTGGAACCGGCGCACACATAGACCGCATAGAGCTTTTCGGGATACTCGCGGTCGATCCATTCCAGCGTATCGCGCAGGCAGCGCAGCGCCGCATCGCGCCAGGGGCGGTAGCAGCAGGCCGTCGCAATGTTTTTGAAGCTGTCCGGGCATTCGGGATGCTCCTTGAGGAACCAGTCGCGCGTATCCAGCTGCGCGATCAGCGACAAATAGGCGTCCGGCGCATTGGACAGGAACTGATCGATCTGTGCACGAAGGACGTCCCAGTCGTAGACGCCCTCGCCCAGCCAGTATTCGCCGAACTGGCTGTAGGGCACGTCCAGCGTGCAGAGAATGCCGCTGGGATAGATGCTCATCAGGCGCACGCCGCCATTGTACATATTGGCCGTGGTATCAGGCCTGGGCCAAAAGGAGCGGAAGGAAACCGAGGAAATCTTCGTGCCGTTGATCTCAATCTGAGGGATACCGTTATCATAAACCAGTCTTGCATTCATCACTTTTTCCTCCTTGACAGCTTTCACCCGTCGCCCCTTACCCGGCGATGTGCTCCAGTACCAGTCCGCTGGCGCCGCCCAGCCGCACAGTCATGCTGCTGCCGCAAACATCGATCACTTCAGCGTCGCCGTAGGCATGCACCTGATCAGAAGACGCCAGACCGTCCACATGGCATTCAAAGGTGACTACCTGTTCCTCCAGACCGGTGTTGACAGCGGACAGAATGATGGTGTCATCCTTCTGCCAGGAGGAAGCCACCACCAGCGGCGCAGGGATCATGTCGTCCTTGCCCATGCTGGAGTCCGTCAGGAAGGTGGGAACGGGCGTGGCGGCAACCGGCGGACGGAGCATCCTGCCCTGAGAGAAGTAATCCCTGTAATCCCAGCGCATATGGCACAGACGGTAGAGGAAGGTCATTTTCTCCTCGTCATCGGCCACGTCAGCATTGATCCAGCCGATCTGCTGGCCGAACATAACCGCCTGACCCACATGGAAGCGGAAGTACTGCCTGTCGTACTTCTTATAGCCGTTGGTGTTGCGGCCAAGCATGGCGGTACGGCCTGCGTACAGTTTGGGGAAGAAAGGAACCATATTGGGGAACACCCATGCCCAGGTCAGGAAGCCGTCGAACTGGTCTGCATACACCTCGGCATTGGACTCGGTGGTGAAACCGCATTCAGGCAGGCACTCCTGTTTGAGGCGCGCCATGAGCAGGCGGTAATCCTTCACCCACCAGGTGCCGTTGCCGGGCTGGTGATTGTGGTTGGTCGCGCAGCAGGTGTTGATGGGCGCAGCCGCCACCTGGTCAATGTACACCGCAGACATATGGTATTCGCGGAACAGCCTGCGCACGATGTTTGCCAGCGTCTCGCGCCACACATGGGTGGAGGGGCACATGGCGGCCAGACGGCAGAGAGAACCGTCCGTCTCGTGAGAGGCGTAGGTCTCGATATCCAGATCGCCGTTCTGGTTGCGGGTAGCGCTCGGGCCGAAGGTCCTGTCAAACAGATCCGTGGTCAGATCGCGCGCGCGGGTATCGGCAATGCGGCCATTGATGTAGGGCATCACATGCACGCCATGCTCCTTCATGGCGTCCACGCCTTCCACAAGGCCTTCTTTGACGGGGAAGTAATAGGGGAAATCGTTGTTGAAGGGGTTAAAATGCCAGTTGTAGAGGTGGTAGCCGATGGGCAGGCCCAGCTTGTCAGCCAGCTCGATGGGCTTCTTCCACCAGTTGTCGCGCGGCGGTTCCACAGGAGGACGGATGCTGATCGGCACAGGATCGGCGTCGGGGTTATCGTTGGGCATCCAGTCCATGATGTACATGGGCACGTCGCGCATCCAGGCGGGAGAATCCTCGCGGCCCAGCGGCGCATACCAGTCGGCCTGTTCGGTGAGGAACTTTTCATAGATGCAGGCCATATCGTACCAGTCGCCGTCCAGCACGCGCACGATCAGCTCGCTGCCGGGCTGGAAGCTGTTGTAGGGCAGGCCCAGATTTTCCGCCGGATATTCAAAGCTGGCATAGCCGGTGTGATTGCGGAAGAAAGCAGCGTTGATATCCACACGCGCGGCATGAGGCGCATGGATGGCGATGTACAGACCGCTGCCGGTCTTCTTTGCAGGGTCGTATACGCCCAGCACGGGGCACACGCCGTCAAAGCCGCTGGGATAACGGCAGGACCAGCGCTCCTGACGCTGATAGGGATCCTGCTCAATGATACCGGCATGAGAGGGCTTGAAGAATACAGGATTGCCGCCGCTGAAGCCAATGCCCGGCCAGTAGGCGGTGGTCACGGAATGGTTGGGGGAATCGTTGATCACGCGCATGTTCCACGCAATGGTATCCGGCTCCTTGGCACGGCCGGTGATGCTCACGCGGATGGGCAGCCCCTGCGGCTTTTCCAGATCGATCCGCAGTTCCCGCTTTCCGGCCTTCACCGTCACCTTGTCCCAGCCATGCTCGGAGGTATAGGTGGTCAGCATGCCGGACTCGATATCCTTCACCGTCATGGCCAGCACCGGGAAAGGCGCCTTTTCCTCAGCCGGGCCGAAGGTATCCAGCGAGATATTGGCGGCGGACACGCCGTAGGGACGGGCATACACAGCCGTGGTCAGACGGCCGCTGGTCAGGGTGTAGCGCTCGCCCGCAGGAGCGGCAGGCTTTACAGCGTTCATTTCCTTCAGCTGGGGCAGCTGCGGCTTGCCTTCGCCGAAAGCAAGCACAGTGCTCAGCGCATGCGCCTCATCCAGCAGGGAAATATCCATGGCGCGCACACGGCCGGGACGGGGGCACAGCATGCACAGCGGGCCTTCGTAATCCGGGAAAATGTCCTTGCCGTCAGCAATGTTGAAATTTTTCCAGAACCGGTCGGCACTCACAAAGAAGTTGCCGCTGTCGGGCATATAGTTCACTTCGCCGCTGTCGCACAGCAGGATGTAGTTGTCCCCGTCCGCCAGCGCCGCCGAACCGTAGTGCGTGCCGTGGGTCATCTCGCCCACGGCCATCGTGTACTCAGGGTCAAAGGCATGAACGGTGTCAAACTTGCTGCGGTCAAACTGGAAGGACATCCACGAGAAATGCGTAGCCAGCAGCGGTTCGCGGCAGCTGAACCAGGTGGTGATGCGTACGGCGTTGTCTCCCGCCAGCGCCAGGCGGTAATGGGCCGTAAACCGGGCCAGAGGGCCGCCGCTTTGCACATCCGTGGGCACGGTATGAATGGTCAGTTCATTTTCCGCTTTTTCCATCTGAAGGCGGGTGCCGATCAGGCGGAACATGGAACCATTTTTGGACACCTTGCCTTCGGTCCACACTGCATCAGCAGGGGATTCAAATTTTTTGCCATTGTAGGCGTCTACATAGCCAAACTGGTCGTTGGCAAAGAAAGCATACTGCTTTTCGCCCTTGAACGCCTTGAAAAAAAGCATGCCGCCATGTTCCGAAACATCCAGGTTCCAGCCATTGGCAAAAGAGAAGCTTTTCAGATTTCTCATCGGGCGATCCTCCTGCTTAATTGATGGGATCAATGATAGGGCGATTGGGCTTTACGCCGTACTGACAGCCAAGGCCCCATGCACCGTCCACGATGTAGTTCTGTCCGGTAACGAAGCTGGCCTCGTCGCTGGCAAGGAAAGCAACAACATTGGCAATTTCCTCGCCCGTGCAGTTGCGGCCCAGATAATTGGCGTCGCTCACATCATGGTTGCCGCGCTCCACAAGGCCGGGAGAAACACAGTTCACGCGCACGCCAACCTCGCCCATTTCCATCGCGAGGGACTTGGTCATGGCGATCACGCCGCCCTTGGCTGCGCTGTATTCCACATCTTTGATATGGCCCTGCACGCCAACCACAGAGCCGATGAAAATGATGCTGCCGGTGCGGCGCAGCGCCATATGCTTCACCACTGCATGAGAGAAAGTAAGCGCGCCGAAAAGGTTGACGCCGATGTTGTCCATGATCACCTCAGGGGTCTGATACATGAAATAGGTCATTTTTTCACGGGTGGACCCGCCGGCGCAGCACACCATGATATCCACATGACCAAAGGTTTCAATCGCACAATCCACTGCCTGCTGAGCATCTTCCCAGCTCTTAACGTCCACTTCAAGCCCGATCGCCCTGCTGCCGGTATCCTTTTCAATATCAGCAGCCACCTGATGCGCCAGTTCGGCGCGGCAATCGCAAATGGCCACAGAGCAGCCCTCGCTGGCCAGCAGTCTGGCAATACGGCTTCCAATGAATCCGGCGCCTCCGGTGATGACAGCTCCCTTGCCTTCAAAACGTTTCATGGTTGTACTCCTTTCATATCAGAGGTTTTTATTTGCCCTTTTTTCAGCCAGGGAACAGCTCCCTGGTTGAAAAAAAGGGGGGAACGCTTGCGCGGTCCCCCGGTGAACAGGTAAATTACTTGGCCTGGTTGTTGTAGATCTCAGTCGCCTGCTCGATCCACTCTTCGCCGCCGCTGCGCATCCACTTGTCGATGTACTTGGCCAGTTCAGCCTCCAGGTCGCCTTCAAAGACGATCAGGCTGGCCAGAGCCTCTTTCTCGATGTCGGTCAGCAGGCCGCCCAGCTCAACCTCGATCGCGGGAGTGTTGAGCAGCACCGCGGAGTCGGTCTTGGGGTTGGCGTACAGGAAGTCGATCGCGTTGCGGGTGATCTCGTTGAGGGTCTTGATGGTGGAGCAGTTCTTCATGGAACCGAGGATCGCCTTGTAGCCGTAGCCGCCCTCGTTGCGCTGCAGGGTGATGTCCTCCTTGTAGGGAGACAGGTATTCCACAGAGCCGTCTTCCAGATGCTTGAAGTGCTTGCCTTCGATGCCGAGGATCAGCAGATCCTGAGCTTCCTCAGTGATCAGCCAGTTGATCAGCTTCATGGCTTCTTCAGGATGCTTGCAGGAAGCGTTGATGGCGATGCAGTCGCCCATGTCAGGACGGGGCAGGTCAAAGCCGTGAGCCACGCCGTCGGGGCCGGCCAGATTGACGTATACCCAATCAACGTTGGGGTCGGTGTAGCGGCTCATCCAGTTGTTGGAGGTGCCGATGGGGCCGAAGGCCACAGCGCCGAGCTTGCCGGCCCACAGGTCTTCAGCGATGTTGATCCAGGGCTTGGTGGCGAAGTCAGTCTCCATGTAGTTGCCCTGATAGAGCTTCTGCAGGAACTTGATCATCTCAATGTAGTTGGGGTGCAGCAGGTTGGGAACCACCTTGCCGTCCACCAGGTTGTAGAAACGGGAGCTCATGCCGAAGATTTCGGGGAAGCAGTAGCGGGTCTGGTCGCTGGTCATGGCGTACACCAGGCCGCGGGTATCGTTCTGGCCGTTGCCGTCGGGATCCTTCTCGGTGAAGGCGACCATCACATCATAGAACTCGTCGATGGTGGTGGGAGCTTCGAGGCCCAGACGGTCCAGCCAGTCCTTGCGCAGCGCCAGGCCGGTGCCCTGCATGCCTTCCTGGTCAGCCTTCGGGATGCCGTACACTTCGCCGTCGAAGGTGTAGCCGCCCAGATACTCGCCCTTGTCGGCAAGCACGTTCTGGCCGTACTGATCCAGCAGATCGTTCAGCGGGATGACAGCGCCGTTTTCCACCATTTCAGCCAGCTCAACACGGCTGAGGCTGATGATGTCGGGCAGGTTGCGGGCAGCGGTCAGAGCCGCCTTGCGCTGGTTGTAGTCGTCATTGTTAGCAGAAACCATGATATCGACCTTAAAGCCCATAGCAGCTTCGATGCCGTCGATAACAAAGTTTTCTTCGGGGGGCAGGATGCCGGCAGCGGAGCTGATCATCGAAGAGATGACCACTTCTTCAGCCAGACCGGACATGGGAGCGACGATCATCAGCACGCACAGGGTCATCGCCAGCAGTTTGGTCCAAACGTTCTTCATGTGGGGATCCTCCTTGTTTTTTTTTCTATACTCCACAGAGAGTGCACACCCTCTGCAGGCAGCAGGGAAAGCGTCAGCCCTTGATGGAACCGACCATCACGCCCTTGACGAAGTACTTCTGAATGAAGGGGTAAATGATCAGAATGGGCAGCACGCTGGCCACGATGGTGGCCATCTTCATGGTTTCAGGCGTGATGGCGGCACTGTCGAAGGAAACGCCGCTCTGCGTGGCCTGGTCCATGGCGGTGGAAGAAAGCAGCATGCGCAGGTAAATGGGCAGGGTCATCTTGCTCTGATCGTAGATGTAGAGCACGGCGTTGAAGTAGCTGTTCCAGTGCACAACGCCGTACATGAGGGCCACGGTAGCCATCACGGGCATGGAAACCGGCACGATGATGCGAATCAGCGTCACCAGCGGGGTCGCGCCGTCCAGACTGGCCGACTCTTCCAGAGACGGCGGGATGGACTGGAAGTAGTTCTTCATGATGAGCATGTTCCAGGCGCTGATGGTGCCGGGCAGAATGAGCGCCCACAGGCTGTCCAGCAGTCCCAGAGCGTCCACCAGCAGATAGCTGGGGATCATGCCGCCGCTGAAGAGCATGGTGAAGAAAACCATCATGGTAATGCCGCTGCGGCCCTTGAAGCGGTGCACGCTCAGCGGGTAAGCCAGCAGCGCGGTGAACACAACGTTGACGGACGTACCCACCGTCAGCAGGAAAATACTGTTGCGGTAAGCAACGTACACCTGATTGGTTCTGAACAGGATGTCAAAACCAATGGTGGAGAAGCCCTTGGGCAGCAGGAAGAAGCCGCCGCCCATGGCCTTTACCGGATCGGAAATGGAGTACATGATCACGTGCCAGAAGGGATAGAGCGTGACCAGGCCCAGCAGCACCATAATGATGTGCAGGATAACGGAAGCAACAATCTCACTAGGCTTTTTCTTCATTGCTCACGCCTCCTTAAATCAAAGCGCTTTCTTCGTCGATCTTTCTGACGATCCAGTTGGTGATCAGCACCATCACCAGACCGATAACCGACTTAAACATTCCGGCAGCCGTAGCACGGGAGAAGTCCTGACGGGTAATACCGAGCTTGTAAACGAATGTATCGAGGATTTCCGCAACCTCGGTGACCATGTCATTGGAGATGGCGTAAATCTGGTCGAAACCGGCGTTGAGGATGTTGCCCACGCGCATGATGAGCATGATGACGATGGTGGAGCGCAGGCCCGGCAGGGTAACATGCCAGATCTGCTTGAGCTTGCCGGCGCCGTCGATCTTGGCAGCCTCATAAAGCTCCTGGTCAATGCTGGTGATGGTGGCGATGTAGAGGATGGAGCCGTAGCCAAAGGTCTTCCAGATGTCGGATGCAACGATCAGGCCCTGGAAGTGCTGCTTGCTGGCCAGCAGGTTAATGACCCTGCCATCGTAGCCAAACAGCCTGCAGATGTCCACAATAACGCCGTTGTTGGTATTGAGCAGGGAGTAGAGCAGGCCCTGCACAACGATCCAGCTGATGAAGTGAGGCAGGCACACGACCGTCTGAACCGTCTTTTTGAAATACTTGTTGTTGATTTCGTTCAGCGCGATTGCAAAGAGGATCGGCAGCGGGAAGCCGATGAGGATCTTCATGGCGCTGATGATCAGCGTATTTCTGAGCGCCTCCGGGAAACCGTACATGTTGAACAGTTTTTCAAAGTTGGCCAGACCCACCCACGGGCTTGCAGCAAAGCCCTTGTAGATGTTGTACTTGATGAAGGCCATGTACAGGCCGGCCATGGGCACATAATGGAACAGGATAAAATAACAGATACCAGGAATAGCCATAAAGTACAGCAGCTTGTCCTTACGAATCGCTGACCAAAACTTGCGGCGGCGCATTTGGGCCGTTTCCTTCTGAACAGCGGGAGAAAGGTTGCTCATAGCGTTCCCTCCTGAAATATATTGTGCAACACTTCGTGCGTGTGCAAACAAATTGAACGGATTGGTTGATTGCTTGCCTTTTTGTCTATTTGATGATAGTTTTATTATACCATCACCCAAACGGCTGACAATCTACAATCACAATCAAAAACGCATAATATTCTGCAAAATATATCCCACAAAAAAAGAAAATAGTACGCTTTTTTCATTGGTTTCTACGTCAAAGAATCGTCTGATTGACAGTTTCCGCGCGGTATGTTACCCTTGAAAAGATGAGGTGACACAAGTGAACAACGTCGAATTTTACAACAGTTTCCGTATCAAGGTATTTGAATTTCTTCATTCCAGGCAGCACGCCTACCGTGATACGCCTTTTCACTATATCATATACGTTTATCGCGGTTCCGGCCGCTTTACATGGCTGGAGGATTCCCGCATCGTCGGCCCGGGTGATTTTCTCTACATACCAATGGGCATCAACTATCATTCCGCCTGGGCCAATCAGATGGACACGCGCTTCCTGTCCATTGGCTTCAGGCATCTCCCCCAGCAGGAAAGCATGAGCTATCCCATGCAGCGGATTGAAAGCACGCCTGAAGCTGCCGCCATTGCTGATCAGATTGCGGCCGATCCGCAAACCAACTGTACGACGGTCGGGCTGATCTATCAGCTGATCGGCTGCCTGCAAAAGCAGATGCTGCACACCGTCGAGAGCAAAAAAAGCCGGCTGGTGGAAGCAGCCAAGCTCTACTGGCAGCAGAATCCCTTTGCCTCCGCCGCCGAAACTGCCCGGCACCTGGGCGTGAGCGAATCCAGCCTGTACGCCGCCTTTCGCAGCGTATGCGGCTGCACACTGGTGGACGCCAAACACAATCTGCTGGCCACCGCGGCCGTGCTGCTGCTGCTGAGCACAGACCTGTCCATCGAAGCCATCAGCGAGCAGCTTGGCTTCAGCTCCGCCGCCTACTTCCGCAAGGTGTTCCGGGATCAAATGGGTACGTCGCCCCGCGATGTACGCCGTCAGGGCGAAAGTCCGCGCTTGAAGGATTTGCTGGACGTCGAAAAAAAGGCTCCCCTGGAAGAGTGAGCGTCAGATCGCTTTTGCATACAGCATGGAAAATAGAACGACGGCGCGGCTGTGAAGGCCGCGCCGTCGTTCCCCTTTATCGCCTTGAAGCCTTTGCTTCAGGGGCTTTTTTCATTCAGTTCAGTGAACGCGGCGCCATTCCGTAGCGTCGTTTGAAGGCTTTATACCATTCACCCCAGCGGCAAAACACTTTTTCGCTGGGTGCTTCTTTTTATGCTAAAGCAGACAAAAAGAAAAACGCTCAAGTCGGTGTGACTTAAGCGTTTTCATCTGGTGGAGCATAGGAGACTCGAACTTAAAAAAACAGAAAAGGAGACATGCCTGTGGCGGAAAATACTTCAGAGGGTAGTCTGATACTATGCCTAATGAAGTACAACGAGTTTCGATTTACGCCACATCACGATACCGTATATATACATACTCATAAATCTTCTGCCTGTACCCGGAAATGCTGATTTCATCATAACATTCCGGAAGTTCAGACCACAGCGTATCACGGATCAGATTATCAACGGCCGCCTTGGTTTCCTGTTTATCCGTCCAGTGATCCAGTTCGGCAATTTGGAATTTGATCTTTTCAAGCAGCGTAACAGCCACTTTCTTGATCGCCTGAATCTCCTGCTTTGTCAGGTTTTCAATAAACAACAGATCATAAAGGGAAAGTTCCTCATCAGAACTGAACCCCTCGCGCACATAGCGCTGCTGCTCGGCATCCATGGAATTGGCCAGATCCATCAGATCCATGAAGGTCTTTTCAATGGTCGCGCGATCCTGTTCAGCGTTATAGGCAGAAATGATTTCCTGATAGCGCTCGTAATAATCAATGCGGCTGGGATTATTTTGCAGCATCTGATCCAGCCTTTGCTGTACCAGCGTTTCCAGATCCTTCAGGATCAGATTCTTCTTCTCTGCCTTGGCAAACTCCCTGCGCAAAAGATCGAAATCAATTTGGCTGATATCAAAACGCTTACTGATATCTTTGCTCTGAGTATTCGGTTCTACTTCAATGTACTCATTCACAATCTGACTGATCTGCACCATCAGATCAGTATTATCGGAATGCTTGCGCTGCTTTTGCAGTTCGTCATAAATGGCAACGATGGCATCCTTCTGCATGTGTGCATGTTCATCCAGATCGTTGCGGTCACAGTATTTCAGCAGGCGAATCAGTTCTGTAGCGTAAGTACAGAACGTCTTACGGATTTCCAGCGTTTCGCACATTTTGTTGGCAGCAGTTTGCAGCATTCCTAGCTTGGCAAAGTCCTTTGCATTCATCAGGCCCTGTAGAGAAAAATCCCGTTCCTGCAGGTACATCTCCGCAGTAGACAGCAGTTCACAAACCCGTTCGATCAGTTTTTCCTTGTCTACGGTCGGATCAGAGGAAGCGCCGCCCACGTTAGCGGTATAATCCGCCAGTGCCTTTCGAAGCGCCTTTACGATGCCGATGTAGTCAATAATCAAGCCATTGCTTTTGCCTTCAGCCACGCGGTTGGCGCGGGCGATGGTCTGCATAAGCGTGTGGGCCTTGAGAGGTTTGTCCAGATACAGGCAAGCCAGTGATTTCACGTCAAAGCCGGTCAGCCACATAGCGCACACAAACACAACGCGAAACGGATTTTGGGAATCCTTGAATTCCTTGTCCAGCTCGCGCTTTTCCATTTTGGCACGGTGGGGCAGAATATCCAGCCCCCACTTCTGGAAGGTTTTGATCTCATTCTGATCCTGGCTGATAACGACTGCCATTTCGGTTTCCTGCATCCATGCCAGCTTGCGGTTCAGCTCCTGCGTTTCCTGCTGGGTGGCATGCTTGATCTGCTTTTTCAGTTCTTCAATAGCCTCATGCCAGTATTTCTGCACGAGGTTGTACATGCGCACACAAGTCACTTTGTTCAGGCAAACGAACATGGCCTTGCCGCTTGTCCACAGGTCGGTATAGTGGTTGACAAAATCCTTTGCAATGGAATCCAGTCTGTGTTCGGCAGTCAGCAGATGAATCTCCTTGGCAAACTCACGTTCCAGCTTTTCTTGCTGGTTCACATCTAGATCGGCTGCTTCGATGGCGTCCAGAATACGGTCGTTGATATCGGGATTATGGATATCCAGAATGCGCTCGCCGCGATTTTCATAGTACAGCGGCACTGTCGCGCCGTCATCCACAGCGCGTTTGAAATCGTACACGGAGATATAGCCGCCGAAGGTACGCTCGGTGATATTGTCGTTGCTCAAAAGCGGCGTGCCGGTAAAACCGATCCTTGCGGCAGTCGGCAGCAGGGCCATCATATTTTCGGCAAACACGCCGTACTGGCTGCGGTGCGCCTCGTCTGACATGATGATGATATCATGGTCAGGGTAGATGGGCGCAGCGTCCTTGACGTTGAACTTTTGAATGAGAGTAAAGATGAAACTGGGGTTGGCCTGCAGCTTTTTCACCAGATCATTTCCGCTGCTGGCGATGAACTGCGACGCCTTGCCCTTGAGCAGGCCGCAATTTTCAAACGTATCGCTGATCTGTGTATTCAGCTCGTCGCGGTCGGTGAGGATGACAATGGTGGGGCTGCCTTCAAACTTACGACGGATCTTCTGCGACAGGAACACCATGGAATAGCTCTTGCCGCTGCCCTGCGTATGCCAGAACACACCCAGTCTGCCATCCTTGAGCTTGCGTGATTCATAGGCCTTGACCGCCTCATTCACGCCCAGATACTGATGGTTGCGCGCAAGGATTTTGACGGTGCGTCCGCCGCTGTGATCGTAGAGAATGAAGTTTTCCAGCAGATCCAGGAAGGTTTCCTTTTGGCAGATGCCGCGCAGCATGGTTTCCAGCGCTACGCTGCCTTCATCGCCTTCGCACAGGCGCTTCCATTCATGGAAGAACTCATACTTGCTGCCCAGCGTGCCCACCTTGGCCTCCAGACCGTTGGAGAGCATCAGGAACGCGTTGTAGTAGAACAGATGCGGGATGGTATCCAGATAATCGGTATAGTTGCCGTCATAGGCGGCCTGCACATCCACGGTGTTCTTTTTGAGTTCCACAAACAAAAGCGGGATGCCGTTCACAAAGCCCACAATATCCGTGCGGCGGCGGTACAGATCACCATGAATTTTGAGTTCCTTGATGGCCAGAAAGTGGTTGTTCTCTGCCTGCTGAAAATCCAGCACAACAGCCTGACGGGTGGTGGTTTCTCCGTTCGGCTTTTTCTCCGTTACAGGAATGCCATCGCGGATGAGCCCATACTTTTCCTCGTTGATCTGCATGAGGGATGCGGTGGACAGATGGCTTTCCAGCTTCTTTTGCGCCTCGTCCATCTGCGCTTCGGTGATCCACGAATTCAGCCTTTTCAGGGCAGCACGAAAATACCGGGTCAGCAGGATCTCGCGGTAGCTTTTGCGCCCGAAGGTGCCGTTTTCGCCCAACACCTCGGTATTGTACGCAAACGCCACTTCCCAGCCCAGCTCATTTTGCAGCAGATGGCCTGCGCTTTCCTGAACGAGGATATTTTCGGAGTATTCGTGGCTCATGGGATCACCTCAGTATATTTTACTTTTTCCCGCGTCGCTGCGGCAAATGGGTTTCTTTGGTTAGTGTTGTCATAATGGAGTCGGAATCCCAAAGCGATTCGAAATAGTCGGTATATTGGGTGAATCCTTTACCACCATCGACAAACTTGTAGGTGATGGTCTGTTGGCTATCAACTCCATACCAATAGGGGCCGATATACAAAACGTTATCCACACGCCAATAGAAGTCTAGCGTCATGCAAGAATAGCCTTTGATAACGATCTTACCCTTCCGACTGCTGGCATTCAGCTTGTCAGCCCATTCAACCAGCTTCTCAATAGAGTGCCTAGTCTGTCCTTGGGCTTTACCTTCTTCCATATCACGAACTTCAGTATAGGGACTTTCAGGGTTCATGGTAATGATGCGGATATTGACACCATTGCGCAAGCACGCCTCTACCTTTGATGTATGCTTGCCCCTGAATGATCCAAGCCCAAAGGCAACCGCATCAATACGGTATTTCGTTTTAGTCAATTCAGGATCCGATTCCGCATTCTTTTCTGCCCGTGTAGCAAAGATCCTTGTGATATTCCATTCATCGAGCATGGAGACATTCTTTTTCTCTACAAAGAAGTCGTGACAAACAATCACAATTCCAGAAGCCATCAATGAACAACCAACACTAACAAAAGCAGTATTCCATAAGCCACTAAACAAGGTTGAGATAATGCTCAGACCCAAGCCCACGGCAAACAAAGCTACACCAGCAAACAAGGATTTCCAGTTATAGGTTTCTTTCATAATTTACACCTCCACTTCCCCGCTCATCAGCTTCGGCAGTAGACGATCGCGGGCTTCTCTCAAGCAGAACAGCTGATTTCGCAAGACACTAATCTTTGATAGAATCGAAGTCAAAGTTAAGATGTATCGTGCATTAGCAGGAATAACAAACCTGTGACTAAGGAAACCTTCAAAATCAAAGTTGTTAATGCCATTTGATCCGTGCTTTTTTAGCGGGAGCATACGTCCGCTCGATTGCATGTCCTGAATTTCAAAATACAGCATTATGGCATGCAATTGGTCAATGGGACGGAGCAGCTTACAGAAGCTTGCACAAATCATGTTCTTGCCACAAGCCTGAAGTATCATGTCATCGATTAGCAAGCAGCGTCCAATATTGTCAATGTTGCCGTTTGACAGTTCAAAGACAAGATCATTTCTCATCAATACTCGTTTCTGAACATCAACATCGGTATGATACCTTAATGGCACATCCCCGAACTGCCCCGCCCGAATATCTGGCATATCCGTCCCTCGCATTACTTTTCCTGCATGAGTATACTTGCCAGTTGGCGTTTCCTTACCCCAGCCACCATTACCATGAAAAGCAAGGCATTCAGCCACGCTCTTAACTTTCCACCCCTCCGGCACGCCATCCACGATGGGGGTAGTTTCGTGGCCGGGGAAGCGCAGATCTACGAACCATTCCTTGTACAGCCGCTGTGCGGCTTCCTCCAGCAGCTTGATCTGCTTTTGGTTGTTCTCAATCAGGTCGTCATATGCAGAAAGAATATCGGCAACACGCTGCTGAACAGAAAAATCCTTTTGGATGTTCAGCTTAAATGCTCGCATAGTTGACAGCAACAGGTTCTTCTGAGCGGAACCATTTGCTTGATTGACGAAGCAATTAACGCAACTTTGAAGTTGGTAGTATAGATATTTGGGCAAAACTTGCGACGTGTCAGGTTTTAGGATAGCGACACTTTTTTGAAAAGTAGTCCTGCTAGTTTCGGCCTTGTCCTGGATAAACGCCATTCGGCCAATGGTTCCACTGTTTGTTATCAAAATGTCATTTGGTTCAAGTTTTGTGCGTTTATGGGTATCCAGAAAATCTTTTTCTGTTATTTGTCGCGCTTGACAATAAATAATCTGCCCGTCTTTGACATCTTTACAACTGATGAAATAATATCCAGAATTGCTTTGATCTTCACAATCGCCGTGCTTACCATCTGTTATGCTTAATGTGATGTCAGCTAACGTGACTTCTCTCATATCCCCATCTCCTCCAAATTCTTAGAGATGGTATCCATCAGCACATTCGATTCCGCCTGCAAAGCCAGCAGTTCCCGGTGAATCTCCTGCATGCGCTGGGTGAAATCCACGCCGTCATCCTCCACAGGCGCAACGCCTACATATGCGCCGGGGGTCAGCGACCAGCCCTTGGCTTCAATCTCGGCAAGGGTGGCCTTTTTGCACAGACCCAGCACATCGGCATATTCGCCTGCGCCAAACTTGTCCGTGAGCCAGTTGTGCTCCTGAATGGCCAGCAGGATTTCCTGAATCTTCTGGGTGAATGCTTCGGCGGCAGCATCCATCTTCTTGTGCTCACGCTTGGGTTTGGTTTCTTTGGAGATCGCCACAGCCTTTTTGACCACATCGCATTCGAAGGTCAAACGATCCCGCACGTCGGCATAGTCCAGCGCGGTTGTGTTGCAGGCCCACAGATTACCCCTTACATGGGTATAGGCGTCTTCGGTCAGCGCCTCCTTCAGCGGCAGGCTGTCCTCCACAAGTCCATTCACCATCTGAGCAACTGCAGCATCATACTCGGCAAGGAGCTTGCGGTATTTCTCCTTCTCCCCGCGATACAGCCAAACGATGGCATTCAAATTTTTCAGCTGCCACTCGCTCCACTCATTCAGCGTGCGATCCACCACGGTGTAGTAATTGCGCGCGTCAATAAACAGCACGCTGTCGCGCAGGGCATCGGCCTTTCCCTTGTCAAAGAACCACAGGGAGCAGGGCAGGGATTTGGTGTAGAAAAAGTTGTTGCCAACGGAGACCATGCAGTCCACATGACCGGTTTTGATCAGCTTTTCGCGGATGTCCTTGTCCTTGCCCTGGCTGTCTGTAGCAGAAGAAGCCATTACAAAGCCCGCGCGGCCTTTCTCGTTGAGGTAGGCGTAGAAATAGGAGATCCACAGGTAGTTGGCGTTGCCTATCTCTTTGGACTTGTTCACAGACGGCAGGCCAAAGGGCAGACGGCCTGCGGCTTCTGCCGATTCAGACTTGACCTTGTCCACGTTGAAGGGCGGGTTGGCCATGATATAGTCGCAGCATCCGGCCAGATTGTGCGCGTCGTGATAGAAGGTGTTGGCTTCATCGCCGGATTTAATCACGCCGGTCAGTCCATGCACGGCCATGTTCATCAGGCACAGCTTGGCGTTGTACTCCACCTTTTCCTGACCATAGAAGGTCATGGCACTGTTGGCAGCCATGCCTGCCTGATTGACAAAATCACCCGTCTGCACAAACATGCCGCCGCTGCCGCAGGCACAGTCCAGCAGTACGCCGGACGTGGGCTCCAGCACGTTTACGATCATCTTGACCAGCGATTTGGGCGTGAAAAATACGCCATCGTCAGACGCGATGTTCTTGGCAAACTTGTTGAGGAAGTATTCGTAAATGCGGCCGATGATATCGCCGCCTACTTCGTCCAGTGCGCTGTTGTTGAAAATGCGCAGGAGTTCTGCCAGCAGTTCATCGGAGAACATGGTGTATTCCTTGGGCAGTACGCCGGTAAGTTGTTCACTCTGCCGCTCGATCAGCTCCATGGCGTTGTTCACCACTTCGCCCAGGGAGTTCATTTTGTCACCGCTGATGTTGGTAAGTTCCAGCGCGGCAACATTCTCCGGCAGATTGACCAGATAACTATATTGCGCCTCCTTGGGCAGGAACAGCGCACTCTTGGCGGCAAAGTCGCTGGCTTCTACAGGCATCACTCTGCCGTTACGAACAGGACGGCCTTTCAGAATCTCCGCTTCCACCAGCTTGAAACGGCTGTAGGCATAGCGCAGAAAAATCAAACCAAGCACAGGCATGCAGTACTGGTTGGAGGTCAGCTTTGACCCCGCGCGCAATAGATCAGCAGATTCCCAAAGTTCACTTTCCAGCTTGCGGATGTTTATCATGAAAGGTATGCTCCTTGTCGAACGATGTATAGAAAATTTCATTTTCATTATAACACAGAACGGCTGCTAAAGCAGCTTTTTCTCATTCCGGATCAAGGGATGCTGCTGGTAAAAGAAAAACGCCTGATCTGTTACGGATCAGGCGTTTTCTTTGGTGATACAGACTTAACTCGAAATTTTCCCCGACTGAGGGAAGCGAATAAGAATGAATAGTGGATTTTGTAATAGAGGAGAAGGATGCGCTTTCACAACAGAGAAAAAGAAATTTCAAACTTGAAATAGCCCATGTCTATGACAAAAACGATAAAGATAACCGTGCTTACACAATCTCTCCGTTCACTTCTCAAAGAACTTGGCTTCCAGCATTGCGCACAGCGTATGATAAATCGGAAGATGCAGCTCCTGAACATCAGCCGGAGTATTTGCAGGAGCTATAATAGCACAGTCACAGATATCTTTTAGCCTGCCGCCGTTCCCTCCGGTCAGACCGATGGTTGAGAGTCCCAAAGCCTTGGCTGTACAGGCAGCCAGAAACACATTCTGAGCATTCCCGCTCGTGCTAATACCAATGAAAACATCCTGGGGCTTTCCATAACCAATCACCTGCTGGGCAGCAGGCAAAAGCGGATGTAGATCATTGGATACAGCCGAATTCAAGGCTGCATGATTGCTCAGTGCGATAGCAGGTAATCCTTGCTGCAAAAGAGAAGATGCATCGGACAAGATACCCTGTGAATATTCTCTGATTGTTTCCTGTTGCTTCTTGTGCAAAGGACGCCTGAGGAGAAATCCTTTCATCAATTCACCCACAATGTGTTCGCTATCAGCACAGCTGCCGCCATTGCCTGCAATCAACACCTTGCCTCCCTGCTCATAACAACGGCGCATCAACAGATAGGCCTCCATAATCTGGCTACAAAATGGTTTGAGAATCGGATAGCGTTCAAACAAACGGTCAAAATGCTTCAACACTTTGGAAGACTTTTCAGTGGATTCCATCATCGGATCAATGTTTTTTGCATATAGTGCTGTCATAATGCTGGCAAGATCGCCAAGAGCTTCACCCGTCTGACTCGGAACAACAGTCATTCCTTCTAGTGCAAAGGAGATCGCTTCCTGTTTAAGCGCCCTTTCCATGGAGGGACGAAGCAAATCTTCACAGCGAACAAAGATGCTGCCGATCACGATTTTCTCAGGATTAAAGGCATCAACCAATAGTGCAATCCCGCGTCCAAGCATGTTCCCGATGTGATCAAAGAATGATTTGGCTTCTGTATTTCCGGCACGTGCATATTGCGCCATCACTTTTGCATCAACCTCTGAAAGAGAGCAGCCATCAGCGATCCATGGGGGCGTTTGTCCTTGGGCAATCAGTTGACGTGTCAGTTCCTGAGCTTGACGTTGAATTCCTCCTCCGCTGGTGTAACCTTCAAAGGAACCCGCCTTGCCAAAACCGACAGGACCTTCTTCAGTCAGGCGAAGATGGCCCACCTCACCACCCATATCTGTGTATCCAACGAGAAGTTTTCCTTCAGCAATGATACCGGCGCCCATGCCAGTTCCCATGGTGAGAAAGAGCATATTCTGGGTGCCGCGTCCAGCGCCCAGCCTCCATTCCACCAGTGCGCAGGCATTGGCGTCGTTCTGCAGATAGGCAGGAATACCATACTTTTCACTGAGCATGTCACAGATTGGAATGTTTACCCAACCCGGAAGATTCGGAGGACACAGCACAATACCTTTTCTCGAATCCAAAGGTCCTCCGCAGCTGATACCGATTGCTTCCACCTGTGAAAAATCCAATTGATTGCGGGTAATCAGAGTTTCTATTGCTTGCAGTAATTGATTATAGACATGCGTAAAACCCCGATCACTTTCGGTAGCAAATCGAATCTTATCCAGAATATGAATTCCAGCATCTACTTTGGCTAGTAGAACCGCACATTTTGTTCCACCGATGTCTAGACCCAGCCAGTATGGCTTCACGCTTCTCCACCTCCGAAACCTTCAAATTCATCCAAACCCAGTTTGCGCAAACAATTCATATACCACTTGAAATCCACGGGAGGGTTGCCCTGCAGATAGTGATTGATTCCAGTTTCACCATTTTTAAGTTCCCAGCGAATAGCATAGAAATGGATCTTTTCATCGTCTGGGATCATCTGAAGCGTGCAGGCGGAATCGGCCGGGACGATGTGCTGGCCGGAGGCTACGACTTCATCCGAGTCCACATCTGTCACACTGTAACGCAGAGCGCAGTCGTCCATATAGTCATTAACGGCATACAGCATGAGCTTTCCGTCTTTGTCGTCCATCATCAGGCACAAGGGCTGCTGACTACGGCGAATATAGAAATACGCGAGCTTGCGGCAGAAATAATAATCTACCACCGCGTCGGAAAACTGCGGCCAGTTATCCATGATGTTCCACCAAATCAGACCTGTACGCACACCTTTGTGGCTGCGGAAACTTTCCACAAAGTATTTCTTAGCCTCAGCCTGGCTAATCTGACTCATATAAGCATATTCATCCAGATTTTGCGGTGTCTGCTGGAATAGATATCCGATTTGGCTGGACATCAGCCGAATACGATAGCGATAGAGTGAGTTCTCCAGCTCAGGAGAAGCTGCATGGTAGATCCACATAGGGTTATCCTTTTCGGGCCACAGAAAGTCCTGCGGGATGAACTTGCGGATCGAATCAGGCGAATTACAACCGTGATAACCCATCTCGCTCGCAAAGGTGGCGTGATGATCGTGATAAAAATGTCCTTTATAATAGTCACGTGGTCCCCAGAGATGCTGCTCGGGTGTCTCCTGAATGTGCCCATCCAGATAGGATGCATGCGATACATATGGAGAACTGGGCAAGTAAGGACGGCTCATGTCCTCACTGTAGAGGACGTTAGGTAGAACAGAGCGGGTCAACCCATTTTCTGTAGGATCCATACGACCGCCAGTCTGTTTGTAACCCACGAAGTCACATTCGTTATCACCTGCCCATAGTCCGATACAGGCATGATTGCGCAGTCTGCGCACGATAACCCGTGCTTCCTCTTCCAGCTGTTTTTTCATGCGGTCAGTCTTGGGATATACACCGCAAGCCATCATGAAATCATGCCAGATGAGAATGCCTTTTTCATCACACCAGTCGTAGAAGAATTCATTCTCGTACACGCCCCCACCCCAAACGCGCAAAGCGTTGCAGCCGATATCCCATACCAAATCCAGAATGGCCGGAATGCGGTTGATATCATTGGAATGGAAGGCATCTGCAGGGACCCAGTTGGTTCCTTTGATATAGATGCGTTTGCCGTTAAGAATAAAACAAAACTCTGCTTCTTTTTCTCCCGTAATCTGGTCGTCACGTACCAAATCAATGGTACGCAAACCCTGTTTCCAGCAAAGAGTGTCCACCTCTTTGCCATCACGCAGAAGCGTTGCGATAATTTCATAGCGGTTGGGATCGCCATAATCACGCACCCACCACAATTTAGGATTGTCGACGGTAAAGCGAAGCTGGCCATGAACAAACCACAATTTTTCTCTTGTGCAGAACTGGCTGTCACCACAGCTACCTTCCAGTTGCAGTTCATAAGAATGGATAGAATCACGGTTGATATCGATATCATAGGAGGCACGCACACAGGCGGATCCATTTTCCTCTAATTTTTCAAGCCAAATGAAAATGTCCTCGATCCGTGCGGTTTTTTTGCGTCGAACCCACACAGGTCTCCACAAGCCGGCGCTGATAATGCGGGGACAGATATCCCATCCAAAACAATGTGCTGCTTTACGGATGACAAGCGATTCATAGTTGTATTTGAGCATGGTATGATGTGCCGCGATAGGATATTTACGCGCTTCCAACACGACAGGACTGAAATGAATCAGCAGTTCATTTGTGCCTTTGACCAGGCTGGAAGCTGCAAATTCATGAGGAATGAACATGTTTTCTGCATGACCAATGTTAATGCCGTTGAGATAGATATCAGCAACGGTGTCAATACCTTCAAAGTACAGAAAGGTCAGATCGTCCGGCTTGTCTTCCCAGACAAACGTAGTGGTATAGTATACATGGGCGGTTTCGTAGTTCATTAATTCCAGATAGTTGCTGCCGAAGAAGGGCTCATCCATCAGGCCATGCCTCACATAATCCAACGGCCAGTCGCCGGGGACTTGTGCGGAGATTATGGTTCCGCCATAACTTGCAAGTTTTTCGCTTGTACAGATTTCTTCCTTTATATCACAGTCATTAAGCACTGTCAGCTTCCAGCCCTCATTCAACTCCATCATTTTTTCCATCGCCATCTTTTTCACATCCTAATTTTGTTTTTTAGAGATTATCCATTATGGCTATTGTACCAATTCAGAACGCTTTGTGTCTTTTCTTTTTTAACTCGATCAATTGCATATTTTTCGGTTTTTGATATAATCATGGCAATAGAAAGGGAGGGATAATCTATGTCACAGTGGTTTCCCATCATTTCTTATTCATTGGAGGCAAAACCCGAATTGCCGCTGATGATTCAAAACCGGCGGTTAGAGGAAAGTTATCCAATACATGGGCACGATTATTATGAGATGGAACTCATCATTGAAGGATCTGGAACACAATGGATTAACAACACCAATGTTCCGTTTGAAAAAGGAAGCCTTTTTTTGCTTTCGCCGGAAAGTTATCATCGCGTGGAGATTGATACCACGGTCTCTCTTTTCAGCATCCACTTTCCTTTCTGGATAGCGGAAAAAATGGGATTTGAACAAATTGAGCATGCTTACGCAGCCAAACTTTCTCCTCAGGAATATCAGCAACTGTTTTTACTGCTGACGGCGCTCGCTCAACCGGAACATGCAAAATTGGATTATTCAGTTCAAGAACTGCAGGCTACCACCATGCAAATACTGATTCTTCTTTTACGCCGCGGAACCGTGTATTCCCTCTCTAAGCCAGGCAGGCACCTGCAGCAGGCGCTCAAATACATCCGCGATCATCATACTAACCCGGCTCTTCGAATTGCTGACGTGGCAAGAATCTGCGGATTATCAACCTGTTACTTTAGTTCGCTTTTTCATCAAACTGTTGGCTGCCGTTACGCAGATTATCTGACGGATTATCGCCTGCGCCACGCCTGTGCTTTGCTGTCTTCCAGTCATTTATCCATTACAGAAGTTGCTTATGAGGCCGGCTTTTCGTCGCTTGCGCATTTTTTTCGCAGCTTTAAAAAAACCGTCGGCTGCACGCCAACGGTTTATCGAACAGAAAACAACATTCGGAGAGTCTAATATCCTTTACTGCGATATTCTTTCAGGCTGGTTCTGGTATACTTTTGAAAGTTTTCAGCCAGACGACGGTAGTCCTGGTACTTCAGGTTTTTTTGTCTGCTACTTCGGGAACAGCCCACGGAGGATAGAAATGCGGGGTGTATTCCTCAAGAATCAGAGTCGCTTTGTGGGAGAACTATGACCTTGATCGCTTCGGGGGAGGTCTGTGCCTGAAGTGCCTCTGTAAGCCGATTCAACGGAAAACGGTGTGTAATCAGCGATTCCACATCGATTTTTTTCTGGTTCAGCAAATCAACTGCCTGCTGATGAGTGTCTGGATTGACAAAAGAACCTGAAATTTTCAATTCCTTACGGAATACATCAAACAGCGGCAGGTCAACCCGAGTCTCCGGGGATGGAACGCTGAACAGGAGGACACGGCCGCCGCGATCGGTGATTTCGATCGCCTGCTTGACAGCAGCAGGGGTTCCGGCACATTCGATAACTACATCCACGCCCAGACGATGAGTGAGCTGCTGAATTTCTTCCAACAATGCATCACCAGGCTCAAAAACATGGTCCACGGCACCAATTCTCAGGGCCAATGCTCTGCGCTGCGCCATTGGTTCGGAAAGAAGTATCTTACTCGCACCCTTCAGCCGCAAAAGCTGGGCCATTATCAGGCCAATCGCCCCGCCGCCGATAACGCAGGCTGTGTCACCGGGATGAATATCAATTTGAGCAATGCCATGGAGACAGCATGCCAACGGCTCAGCCATTGCCATGCTTGTGTAGCTGATTTCAGCACTCATAACAAAAACCTGTGTTTCGGGTACGAGACTGTACTGGGCAAAGCCGCCATCCCGGTTTACACCCACAGCCTGTAGATTTTCACAGAACTGCTTTTGTCCGTTGTGACAATAGCGGCAATGTCCGCAGTAGATGTTCGGATCGACCGTGACATGGTCTCCGACCTGAATTGATTTCACGTCTGATCCTACCTGCAGAACCAGACCAGAATACTCATGACCAAGAACCACAGGAGGCTCTACCTCCGCAGAACCTTTTTCACCTCTGGCGATGTGGATATCCGTACCGCATACTCCGCAAGCCATGTTTTGAATCAGAACTTCGTTTGCCTTCAGCGGCCTCATCTTCAGATCCCGTTCTTCGAACTGTCCTTTTCCAAGAAAATAAATCCCTTTCATGCGGTTCCCTCCTTGTTCATAAGAACTATTCTGCTATTCCTGCGAACGATCCCGCTCGGCTGCCAGCATCAGCAGACCTGTCAAAGCCGCGTTGTGATCCGGCGTTAATATCGCGCCAGGATGTTCCATTTGGACCTCCAGTCTATGGCGTAAAGCCGGATTTTTGAGAATGCAACCGCCGGAATAAACCAATCTTTCGATTCGTATTCCCAGTCTGCATGCAGCTTGATGATATTGAACAGCAATTTCCCGATACAGAGCGTCAATCCATTCTTCAGGCGGGCAACCTGTCCCCATTTCATCCTTCCTTTCTATGGCGGCGAGCCAGCTGTCCAGATCCAACGGAATCTTCTTGCTGCATGGCGAAACGCTGGTCATTTGTTTCCAGACCTCCGGCACGATCCTGTCGCAGGAAATACCGTAAATATTCTTTTGAATGACCTTTGCCATTCTTTCCAGATTATATCCGCCTGCCAGTCCGGAAACCGTACGGAGAAACCGTCCGCCAAAATAAGGCCTGTTTTCATAAGACCCGGGAACGTATTCGTCAACGATCACACCGATCAGGCCAGCCGTTCCGATGTTGACATTCAGATCTTTTTGCGGAAGGCAACGACTGCCAATCACGCATGCTTGATGATCGCCAATATCTGGATAAACAGCATATTCGCGCCCGCACAGCCGGTAAGTGCCGCAGGCATCAAGCGAGGAGAAGATTTCCGGAAACTCCATAGAGGAAAAACCTGCTCTTTCAATCACAGCAGAATGCCACTTTCCCGTCAACAGGTTTACCATGCCGCTGGGGGCGGCATTTGTGATGTGGCATACATGCCTTCCGCACAGACGATAGATGATCATTCCTCCAAGCGTATGGAAAAGCCGGCCATCAAGATTTATTTCACCACTTTTGACGCGCGGAAATAGATTGCTGAGGGGGAGGTTGTTCTTCAGCGGGACACCTGTGTGCAGTTCGTGATAGTCTGGCAAAAGATCGGACAGCACCTCCAGCCATGTTTTCCTATCAGATGCCATCTCCAGCGATGCTCTGTCACGCCAGCTGATTACGGACGTCTCCGGCAATCCGTTCCTGGCGGTAAGTACAAAACCATGCATCTGCGTGGAAAAAAGGATCCCCTGAATCCCGGCAAACTGAAGCAGCTGTGTGTCGATAATGCTTTTTACATGGTGAAAGTATTTGTCCGCATCTATTTCGTAGCGCGTTTCAGACTGAAAGAGACTCCCAGGGGCAGAAACAGAAGATTCGTTAGTATAACTCATCCGTTCGGTATCGAGTATAGCCGTTTTGGTAAAGGTTGATCCAAGATCAATTGCCAGATATCTCAAACCATTCACCTGCCCGATGCTTTCAGCGAATCAGCACACCGTACTGTTTCAGAGGCGGTATGCCGTACAGAGCCTGATAATCCGGACCGAGGTAGCAGCCAAAACTAGTGAGCGTTTCAAAGCCCAGACTCCGGTAGTAAGAAACGTCCTGCCTCATCACGCTCTCATCCAACACAAAGGACTTCGGCGGCTTGGTCCAGTTGGAAAAGAGAGAATTATCCATCCAGTACTCCAGCACGCGCGATCCTCTGCTGCCAAAACAGGCCAGCAAATCGGGCAGTACGGAGGCCTGCTGCACATTTGTCGGGCAGTGGGGATCGCAAATGGCGCGGTGATGATTTTTCTCAATCGGGGCATATTCGAGAAAGATTCCATTTGCAGGACGAACGGTTTGAGGCGCTTTGAGTGCATCGTGGTAGGCGATGTAGCACAGGCTTGCCTGCGAATCCACGCTTCTCAGCCCCTCAAGCATCGCGTTAAGAATTGCCAGCTGCTGATCCGATGGGCTCAGCTCCATGCATTGGGGGCAATGGCAATAGCAGCCTTTTACATCATCCAGCCAATAGAGATAACGGTGGCTTCCTGTTGCCAGCAACCGTGCAAGCAGTGCTGTCTTCTCTGCGATATACGCAAGCGCCTCCCGATTGGATGCGCAGGCGTTAAAATCCGGTACCCGGAGACCGTTTTCATCCATGCGAAACCATTCGGGCACAGCCGAAAAACGTTCCTCAGGAAGCAGCCATCGCATCACATGCGCCTCGTATTCTACCTGAATCCCGCGTGCCTGCGCATTATCCAAAAGAGCTCGGAAAGGCGCTTGCGCATGCCTGTCGATGGCTTGCTGAAGAGAGAGATGCGCCTGTATCCCGCCAACCGGATGAAGTCCCAGCAGGTTCAGATTGGCTTCCTCCATCCAGTCCAACCATTGAACGGTCAGATCTTCCGGATGAACAATGATCCCTCTTTCATAACACATAGGTCTTTTCTCTCCTTCATGAAATGCTGTGGAATCATAAAACCCGGGAGGGCAGCTGCCCTCCCGGAGAAGGTTGCCATTGATGGCTTATTTCAGATAGTCCACATAGTAGCCCAGATATTCGGCATAGCCCAGAGCATCCAGCTCGTCGAAGTACTTGGCAATCTCTTCGTCAGTCAGCGCACGAGCACCGGTGATGAACTTCGCGGTTTCAGCCTCGACATAAGGATCGATAACGGACTTCAGCTCCACAATACGCTCGTTGGTCTTACTGTCGAAGAAAACGTTTCCGGGATAGCCATCGGTATAGTAAGGCTTCTGGTACATGACGCGGGTTGCATAGCAGCGGAAGTCTTTGCTGTCCAGAGACCATACGCGGCGGTAATCCGTACCACAGTAGGCGGCAACATCTTCAAAGAAGGTACGGTAGTCGCCGAACTGTACGCCGGTAAACGGCATGATCTTCTGCTGACGGTAGAGGTTTTCCATGCCGTTATAGCGTCCCTCGGGGTCATTCTCCACTTCGGGGTATTTGAGCCAGTTGGTGGCATCGTCCCAATACCAGCCCTTGGTGTAGCCTTCGTACATGTACTTCTCATCCGTGGTCAGGGGGCCATAGAAGCCAAGTACCAGACCCGTCTTGTTGAAGAAGAAGTCAGCAATCTTGCAGCACAGCTCGGGATATTCGGTGTTGGCGTTGATCACCCAGCGACCGGTAGAGAGGGCGTTCATGTTGGAGGGCCAAACCCTCTGGTCATTGACGGAACTGGTCAGCGGCAGATTGGAGGTCCAGTTCATGAACAACTCGGTGTTGGCGTTTGCAGGATCCTCGGTGGCAGTGAATGCCTTATCCTCAGCAATATAGCCGCGCACAGTGGTACCGGTGGTGGTGTAGAAGTCACGGGACATCAGGCCTTCGGAGTAGATGGTATTCATAGCATCCAGGAAGAGCGGATATGCTTCCTTGTCGCCATAGGGGAACACAACTTCGCCGTTGCGCATAGCGACCGTCAGACCGGTGGGATCAGTCGTCACAAAGCCAAGGCTGGAGAGCAGGATAACAGAGGGGTTGTTGGCTTTATAGCCGCCATTGAAAGCAACGCCGTCAGGGTTGACCTTCTGGAACATACGCAGCGCATCGATGAACTCGTCGAGGGTTTCAGGCATCTTCAGGCCGGCATCCTCCAGAAACTTGGTATTTAAGTACACGGAGGTACCAGCGCGGGTTTCGTCCAGAGGATCGGCGATGCCGCCCAGCGCATACATGTGGCCGTCAGGAGCGGTGATAGCGTCCTTCCAACTGGGATTTTCCTCATAGATGGCCTTCAGGTTAGGCATATAGTCCAAATACTGATCCACCTTCAGGAACATCTGCTCATTCTGGCCGTAGGTGACCAGGTCGGTCGTCGTCACGCCCATGTTGAGCATAATGTCGGGGAAGTCGCCGGTAGCAAGCGCCAGGTTCTTGTATTCCACGGCGTCGGCAACCTGTTCCACATGCACCTTCACATTATGCTCTTCTTCAAGGAATTTCCAGAGCCAGATCTGGTCGGCATCTGCCTGCGTGGCTTCCTGGGACATGACCAGCGTAACTTCGATCATTTCGCCGTCTTTGACCATGGGGGTGGTGACGCTGTCGCTTTCCATGTTCAGGTACGACGGAACGTCAGCAAAGGCGTTTGCTCCAACCGATACGCACAACACAAGCGCCAAGAGGAACGAGAAAACCTTTTTCATAAGTGACCCTCCTTTTTATTTAAAGCTCATTCGAGCTTTTAACCCTTGATAGCGCCAATCATGACGCCCTTAACAAAGTACTTCTGGACGAATGGATAGGCAATCAGCAGCGGGGCGGCGCTGATGAAAATCAGCGCGTATTTCATTGCTTCCGCCATATATGCCCTGCGTGCCGCCACGGCAATTGCCTCGGTATCGCCGGACAGGGTAGCGTTTGTAAGTGCCATTTCGTTTGAAATAAGGATATTGCGTAATACCAGCTGAAGCGGAAACAGCTTTGATGTGCGCAGGTACAGCAGCGCATTGTAGTAGCTGTTCCAGTGTCCAACCGCGTAGAAAAGAGTCATTACAGCAATGATGGGCATTGACAGCGGCAGTGCGATGCGTACGAAAGTATAGAATTCACTGGAGCCATCTATGGATGCAGCTTCATACAGTGCATCAGGTATGTTTCCTTCAAAGAACTGCCTTGTTACAAGCAGATTCCAGCAGGATACGCCTGCACCCAAAATCATAGCCATCGGAGAATTGATCATCCCCAGATTTTTCATGTTCAGGTATGTTGGAATCATTCCGCCGCTGAAGTACATGGTGATCAGAAAGTAGGTGGCAAGAATCTTTCTGCCGGGCAGATACTTCTTGGTGAGCACATACGCTGCTGGTATGGTCAGCAGCAGATTGTAGGTTGTGCCCAGAATGGTGTAAACGATCGTATTCCGGTAGCCAGTCCACACGCTGCTTTCCTGAAACACATTCGCGTAAGCCGTCATCGTAATTCCTTTGGGATAAAGAAACACATTGCCCTTGACGACTTCATAGGGCTCTGAAATGGATGCAATCAACACGAAGTAGAGCGGATAAATGAACAACAGTGTCAGGCAAAACAACAATGCTGCATTGATCGCGCCAAACCATCGCTCGCTCCTGCTTTGTCTCATAGCGTTTCCTCCCTCACCACAAGCTGACGCCGCTGGATTTCTTTGCAATGAAATTGACAAGCAGAATCACAATTACGTTGACAATATTATTAAACAATCCGATCGCGCTTGCATAGCTCAACTGCCCGTTATTAATGCCCATCTCATATACATAGGTGGAGAGCACTCTGGACGCTTCCATGTTCAAAGAATTTTGCAGCAGGAATATTTTTTCAAAACCGACGGACAACACATGGCCGGTGCTGAGAATCAGCATGGTAATCACGGTTGGCAGGATACTGGGAAATATTACATGCAGAATTGTCTGGAAGCGATTGGCTCCATCAATTTTGGACGCCTCAATTAGTTCGGGCGATACAGAACTCAGCGCAGCAATATAGATGATGGTATCCCAGCCAATGTTCTGCCACACGCCACTCCATACATACAGACTTGGGAAGTATTTGGGAATAGTGATGATATCCACACGTTCCAGACCTATCATAGAACGCACATTGTTGAATAAGCCATTATTATACTGCGTGAACAGCACAAGCATGGAGCATACAATTACGGTGGATACAAAATGGGGAGCATAGGAAACCATCTGTACATACTTTTTATACCCAGGAGAGGCAACCTCGTTCATCATGAGCGCCAGAATCACAGCACAGGGGAAGGTGGCCAGCGAATAGAGGCTGATCGAAAGCGTGTTGCGGATGATCAACCAGAAGTCTCTGTAGGAGAAAAACTGCAGAAACCATTTCGCTCCTACCCAGTCACTGCCCCAGATACCCTTTGTGGGGCGGTAATTCTTAAAAGCAATCTGCAGACCGTAGATGGGTACATAGTGAAAGATCAGTACAGAAATCAACGCAGGCAGAATCAACGCATAAAGCTGCCAGCATTTCAGCATCCTTTTGCCCAGTGTTCTGCGCGGGCTGATTGCATTCATTCATGTCACTCCTTCACAGAGAAGATGCTTTTTGCCTTTTTATGGATCAGGCACGCACCATTGGCAAGGGCGTTTAATTCGCTCCCGACGCTGAAACAATTCATACCGATTCCGACACAATAGGACAGCAGAGCATCATTGGAGGTAATTACCCCCGACCATTTCCCGCAGCGCTGGGAAATCTGCCTCACCATCATGAAAAGCTCCTGAACCTCAGGCGCGTCATACTGTCCCAAAATTCCCATGCGCTGGGTCAAATCATTGGGGCCGATGAGGATGCCGTCAATTCCTTCGGTCGTGCAGATGGCCTCCAGATCCTCGGGTGGCAGCTGCGATTCAATCTGCGCAATCACGATATTGCTTTGGTTGGCTACCTTCAACAGCTCCACCACATGATCGCTACTGTAATTGGTGTGCGCTCGGAATGTGGATACCCCGCGGTCTCCCTGCGGTGCATACAAGCATCGGTGAGCCAACTCATAAGCCTGTTTTGCGGTAGTAGTATTGCTCATCAGTATACCGCGCGCACCCATATCCAGATATCTCTCCACGGAACCGATTGAATCGTCGTTAACTCGAATGATTGTGTCTATTCCATGACCATCCGCCACAGAGATCAGATTGGCAACCTGTGATTTGTCAAAATATCCGTGTTCACAATCGATGAGGATGAAATCAAATCCCGCGTTTGAAAGAATTCTGACAATGTTGGGTGTATACAATTCAGACAACATGATTCCACATACTTTTTCTCCGCGTTTGAGCCTGTCCTTAAGAAGCATGTTCTCACCCTTATTCCGTTCAGTTGTTGTGTTACTTTGACAAGATGCCATGGGTATGGTATAATATTCTAATTGACAGGAGGTGCCATAATGCTGAAGGAAGAAAGGCTGCAAGCCATTTACGAATATATACATGAACAAAAATTTGTTCATGTTGCGGAACTGAGCCAGGCTTTCTTTATCAGCGAAACCTCTATTCGCAGGGATTTAACAAAGCTGGAGAATTCCGGCCTGATCAAAAAGACCTATGGCGGTGCTTTGATCAAGGAAAATATCAACGATGTGTTGCCCCTGAAGGCAAGAGCCAACACTGCCGCAAAAGCAAAGAATGTCATTGCTGAAAAAGCGAAACAGTTCATCAGAGCCGGCGATGTGATCTTCATGGATTCCAGCAGTACCGTTCTGGCGCTGGTTCCTCATCTGAAGAACATTCCAAACCTGACTGTTATTACACATGGGCTCAAAATTGCCTGCGATCTGGTTGAGCATACCAAGGTAAAGGTCTATTGTCTGGGCGGTTTGATCAGCACTCACACTTATTCAGCTAACGGCATGATGACTATTCATGCCCTGCAGAACATGCGCGCAAACAAGTTCTTTGTCTCACCGAAGGGCATCAGCCATTCCGGCGTTTACTGCGCCAGTGAAGAAGAAGCTGAAATCCGCCGGATCATGCTTGAGCACAGCGATGAAACCTATCTGCTTTGCAGCGTGAACAAATTTGATCAAACCGCCGTTTTTCAACTCTGTTCGTTGGATCGGATCAAGCAGATTATCACCGACGAAGAGCCGGGAGAAAAGTGGAAGAAGACCTTTGAAGCGAAGCAGATCAATATGATTTATTAATCCCCCTGGATCAGTTTTCCGGGCTTGATGGCAATGTGACGCAGATACGACCCTTCTGAAACCAGTTTTCCGGCAAGGATGTCCTCTTCCCGGAGCTTGCAGATCAGAATTTCTCCATCGATCGCCCTGTTACGGTCATAGGTGATATAAATCGAACCGTCTGCCTTCTGATCCGAATCCGGATATGAGATTTCAAATCTTTCGTCCAGAAGAAAGCCATCGCTCCAAGTCTGGCCGTCATCCTCTGACAGGAAAGCCGTGAGTTCGCGCCGGTCAGGCGCCGCCTTTTCAAGCGTTTTGCCGTGCTTGATCAGAAGTAGACGCCCGGAGGCAAGCTTGCGCAGGTGGAATCGTGCGCTCACACTCTGAGGAACAGCCGGTTCCGGCGCAGACCAGCTCTTGCCCGCATCCGGAGACCATGTCTGAAGCAGGCCGTGCTCCGCGGTGCGACCCATCATCCACAGCCGATCATCATCCGACAATTCAACAAACATATGCTCGTCAAACAGCGAATCAATGAACGAAACGCCGCCTCTTCTCGTCCATGTTTCTCCTTCATCCGTTGAAACCATAATATTAGCCATGCGCAGCAGATCCAGTTCATGGAAGCATTCTGTAAACGGGGGACGAATGAGGTGCCTTTTCCAGATGGATACCGGCAGCAGCCACTCGCCTTTTCGAGTAACAATTGGCTTGTTAAGCGTACATCCATAGAAAATATACTGCGGCTTGGTCCAGCTGCGTTCATCTGAATCTGGATTGTCACAGCGAATGGCCCAGTTCGATGAGGAGCCGTCAAAATGCTCCATTGATTGGTTAAAGAACAGCCACAGTCTGTTTCGGGGATCCACCCACAGTGTACCGACAATGGTGCATCTTCTGCAGCCCAGGCTCTCGTCATGAGGATCAATAGCAAGAATAGGTTCGGACCAAGTAGCGCCGTCATCATCGGAGTAGGCTAGCAGAAAAAACGCATTTGCATTGTCACCACCGCCAACCCAACAGGCATAAATCCGGCCTCCTGCCGTAACTGCAACGCCAATCGTCATTCCATAATCTTGTTCTGCAATCGAATATCGCGGAAGAGGATGGTGATTAATGACTGGAACGTCTGCACCACGGAGCAATTTTGACAATTCATGTTCATTCATAGTGATCATTTTCCTCTCTATTGGTTATACTCAGTATATTTTGATGCTTATCTTCTGTCAACAGTGGTGTAAAAATGGGCGAATGTTCATTTATTTTTTTATTTTTGACCAACATCGATCAAAAATGAGCATTTTTACCGATTCTTACTAAGAAAACAACTCCTTGAACATAACTGTGCATGAACAAATCAAAAATTTTGTATCTGACTCATCAGGTTCTTCAAACGCAATGTTTAGACCGGAGACGCCGTCTTAGTCTTTAGAAAGAGCATATTCAGGAATCAAAACCTCTACATATGCTGGTTTTCAATGGGCTTATACACTCACAATAACGGCGATCACAAACAGGATGATTGCAACCACCATCGCCACACAACACCCCATGGCCTGCCTGTTCTCTCTGGCTTCCTTCTCCCGCTTCGCCTTGATGTACGGGTTATTCTCCCCATACGGCAAGGGGCCTCCAATGGTAAACGTCTCGATCAGGTCCACCTGCTCCCATCCTTCGGGCACATAGTGCTCCTTCGTTGTGCGGAAAATCTCCTTTTTGCCGGTTGCCTTTTCCCGGATGATCTTGACCCACACAGTTGTCATGCTTTTATCCTCCTTCATTACTTCAGCAGCTTCAGATACTTGTACACCGTAGGCCTGCTCAGCCTGCACAGACGTGCAAGTTCCGTCAGATTGATTTGATCGGCCATGAACATGGGATAATGCCGGTAGAAAACCGCCGGGATATCCTCCTTCGTGGTGTGCGGCCTGCCTATCTTCTTCCCCTTGGCCTTGGCATTGTCCATGCCGCTTTTCACCCGCGCGCGGATCATCGCGAGCTCCAGCTGGCTGAATACGCCCGCCATCTGCAAAAATGCCTCGCTCATGGGATCCGCCTGACCGTTGCGGCAGTCCAGCGTGATGCTGCCCACAATGATCAGCCGCAGGTGCTTTTCCCGCACTCGGTCGATGATCTCGCACAGCTGCTGTGTGCTTCTGGCCAGGCGGGACACCTCCATCACAATGATCGTGTCTCCCGCCTCCGCCTGATCGAGCATCGCCTCCTGCTGCCTTTTCACCTTGCTGTCGCCGTGCTCATATTCAAAGATGATCTCCTCAGCCTCGGCTGCCTTCAGTTCCCTGATCTGCCGGTTGATGTCCTGCCTGTCCTCGTTTGTGCTGCAGCGCGCATAGCCGTATATCATGATGATTCCTCCTGTCAGTAAAAGGGGCAGGCGGCTTTCTTTGACGGAAACGCCGCCTTTTCAGCCCCTTTTCGCTTTGGTTTCTGCTTTGAAAAACCGTAAATGAAATCAGTTGGTTTCTCTGCCGCCTTTCACGGCTGCCTCGTCGCGGCGGATGACTTCGCTGTGATGATCTGCCTGCAGCCGCTGTATCCCGAGCCGCAATGCATACAGGGCGGATATGATCGTGTCCAAGGCAAGCACCGCTTCTCTGCGTTCTGCCTTTGGGATCTGATAGACAGCCGGCTGGGCTTCCTCCTCCCACAGCCTGACGGCGCCTTCTGCAATCAGCCGCATTTCACAGAGCTGACTGCCGGTCTCCAACAGGTAATTCTCCATGATGCACCCTCCCTCACGCCTGATCCAGAATCAGCCTGACGGCCTTTTCGGCCTTGCCTGCCGCACTGATGATAAAACGCTTGTCATTCTTCAGCACGCTCAGCCAGTTCTGGATATAGGCTGTATTGTTGCGGAAGCTGGAGGACGTCTCCAATCCGGCGCAGTTGACAAGCGCCGCTGCACCGATCTCCGCGACCAGTTCTTCCTTGCTGTAA
Organism: Clostridia bacterium; assembly: GCA_017517815.1. The sequence goes on from JAFWYA010000018.1 coordinate 97,977, forward strand.
GCCTCTGAACCAAAGAAAGCGGTGTTATCAAGCCGGTTCAGGCGGCTGGCGTGTCCTGTTGAATGCGTCAACTCATGGAAGGCGGTGCTGTAGTATTCAGCGGTTTCCCTGAACTGCTCCATGCAGGGAAGGACAACGTGGTCAAAAGCAGGCTGATAATAAGCGCGGTCTCCGCTTTCGTGGGTCAGTTTCACACCAGAGCGCAGGAGGTAGTCAGAGATGAAGGCTTCAGCTTTTTCGTTCGGGTCTGCCTTTGCGGGAGGTATTTCATCATATCGTGCCTTCAGTCCCTCGCACTGATCGATGTGAAATACATTGTAGTAACGCAGGAAAGGAATTTGCTTTACCTCTTCGGTATCGGGTTCCTTCTCTTCGATCCACTTCCAGAAGACCACCATGCTGGCCTTCTCTCCCTTTTTGACTCTGCCGCCTTCCTGCTGACACTGCCTGAAGGTGACATACTCGCCCACCCTGCCCAGCATCATCTGATTGAGCAGGCTGTAGGGCTTGCCGGTGGTGTGGCTGATGGCGACCACGTTTCCGCCTGCGACCCACGGCTTGCGCCACGGGATGATTCCCTTTTCCATCTGAGCAATGATGCGATCGGTGACTTCCTTGTAGATATCCATGTTGTACTTCCTTTCTGTTGCGGGAAGCACAGCCTGTGTGGTAGAATGACTGTGCTCCCCGTTTCTTTAGCGAGTGCGTGGAGTGTTGCCGGAGTGCTGTGGTAGGTGCTCCGGCTTTTAGTTTATGGAGAAGCGGCGGCTGACGGTCTGCCTGGTGTAGGCCGCAGCCAGGTCGGCATGCTCTTTTTTGAAGCGTACACTGTCGAAGCGCGTGCTTGTGTACGGCTTCCAGTTCACCCTGAAGGCGCCCGCCAGCAGGGTTTCTTCGTCGCCCATGACCTGCTTGATTTCGTCCTCCATGGCGATGATCTCCGCCTCCAGTTCCTCCTTCATGCGCTTCAGCTCCAAAAGTTCCTTGATACGATTTTCCATGGTGGGGTTGCTCATGCTGATCCTTCCTTTTCTGTTTTGAATCCGGGGGGCTTTTGTTCCTCCGTAGCTCAATAATAGCACTTATTAAGTGCTTATTCAATCGTCAAAGTAGATAAACTTAATAAGTGTATTTTGTTCAAAATATTGCACTTAACAAGTGACTGTTTGTGTGCTATAATGAAGCGCGAGGTGAGAGCATGGCAAATTATACAGACGCCAAAAAGGCCAGCAACCGCAAATGGGATTCCAACAATCTGGATCGAATGTCCTTCACGGTTCCCAAAGGCCAGAAAGCCACCGTAGAAGCAGCCGCCAAAGCAGCAGGAGAAAGCATCAACCAGTTCACGCAGAAGGCGCTGCTGATGCGCATGGGTCTGACGGAATGGCCTGCACTGGAAACAATCGAACCCAACGACTAACGGCAGAGGAAATATCCTCCGCCGTTTTTATGTACCGCTTTTACGTTTCAAAGGATCCTGTACGTCCGTCCAGACATGTTCCTGTTTGACAGCAATGCCGGAGGATGATTCTGCCGATCCGCTTTTCTGACCGGAAAGAAAGTGATTTTTATCCATTCTGCAGGATTGTGACTGCCAAGACCATCCTTCGGAGCCGCTGCTGTCGGACAAAACAAAAAATATTTTCCAAGAAGTGAAAAAATTTCTAAAAAATGTTCCCAATGTAGATGTAACTGCAGTTGACAAACTTCAGGCCAATGCCCTGGGAAAGGAGTAAACAGTGAATCTTTTATAGCAAATCAAAGCGTTGGCACGGAATCAGTGCAGCTGCTTCGACAGCGGTCAATGCATCCCGCAGGATCGTCCGTGTCATGTGATCAACCGCCTGTGGCCGGAGAGGGACAAACGTCCGATAGCCTGCAAGTGGTTTTTGGATGGTGTTCTTCCGCTGGACAAGGAACTGGAAAAAATCGTGCGATCGATGCAGGATGGGCTTGCGGCGCCCGACGCCAATACCGCCAAACCCTGTGCAGCATGCAAGCGACCCTTCCAGCCCAGCAGTAACCGCCAGCAGTATTGCAGCTCGTGTGCTGATGCCAGGCGCAAACAAAGACGCGCCGAAGCGGAACGCAGACGCAGGCGGCTGAACCGGGAAAACTGACCTGCAAACGTGGCCCTTTAGGAACGCTGAAACCAAGGCAAATCAAGTGTTTCCGTCTGCACTTTCAAGCAGTGCCTGCACTGGTTAAGGTCCCCTTTTCTAAAGGGCCACAACCTTCCGTAAAACAAGAGAATAACAGGAGAAAATGAAAATGAAACAACCGCCAGCCATTCATCACCGGCCATATCGGCCGGCCAATCATACTGCTTTTGCGCGTCGTGCCGGAGAACAGGTGCGTTAGAGCAAGCGGGCGATGGCGCTGTGGCTTTTGCTGGAGGACTGCAGGGAGGGTTTTCGCCCTGCGCTGAAATACGTCGAAGACCGTACGGGTATCAAAGCAAATAAGATCAGCGAGATCCGCAAGGAACTGATCGATCATGGAATGATCGCGCTGACGAAAGACATGCTGCTGATCGACTGGGAGCGTGTGAAAGTCTTTGCTTCTTTGGAGAAGCCGCTTCCCAAACATGGCAGGCTTACCTATGCGCCAGTCAAACTGGATGACAGGGACTGGAGGCGGATCCCGCTTGCAAAAACCTGTGAATACCGCAGGCTTCATTATCGCGCCCCTGTGCGCAGACTGGAAGAATGGGAGACAGCCTTCTTCGACGTACTGGAGCAGATGACCGAAAAAGAGTATGAAAGTGTTGTTTTGGGCATGAGCATGGATCGCCGACTGACAGAAGAGTACCCCCCTCAAAAGAGGGGTACATAACCTATTATGCGCAGCCGAATTTAACTGCATGATCCCCAGTACCCAAAAACAGGGCCAATCTGTAGGGTGAACTTTGAGAGTATATATATTGGCTGTTTTCGAAGTATACTCGTTTGCCCTTCATCCATTGAAACAATCAAAAGATCCCCGTGGTCAGATCTGTTCAGAACCCTGTTCCGCACCCACACAATTCGCGGTGAAGAAAACCAAATGTCAGCAAAACAGCCGCATTCCTTTACAAAATCAACCCAAAGAAAGGATCCACTCAACAATGAAAAGAAATCATTAGGTAAACCAGCTCCACCAGATCGCTTTTGCGGTCGAAAGCCTCTGCTCAAGCATTGAATGCGACGAACAGATGAACCTTGACAACTGCACATTCTATGCCACAGGCATGTCGGAAGGAGAAACCGACATGGCAAAACACAGACAGCGCGTTATGATCAGCACCAGCGACGATGGCGCCCCGGTCTATCAGTGGGTGCAGGGAAATTCGCTCAACGAACTGAACGACCGCATTGTGCAGGTTTACATTCAGTCCGGCCGCATTTGGGAATTCATGCCAAATCCCTTTGCACAAGGGGCAGAAAAACCCTCCGTACTCCTGAAGGACTACGTCCACAAGTGGCTGACCACCTACAAGCAGCACAAGCTGAAGCCCACCTCGCTGACCACTTATGAAAAATGGCTGAATTCACATATCCTGCCTGCCTTTGGCGAACGCAGCATTGCATCCATCACCACGGCTGATATTCAGCAGTTTCTCAACGACCGCCGGGAGATGTCCGGCAAATCATTGACGTTCATGCGCAACCTGATGGGTGAGATCTTCAAGGACGCCGTGGAGGACGGCCTCATCGAAAAAGACCCCACCTCCAGCCGCAGGCTCATCATCCCGTCGGATAAGGTCACAGAGCGCAAAGCTCTTCCGCTGGCTGACTTCAAAGACATCCTGTCCCATCTCTGCGAACTGCCGGATGAAGAGCGCCGCCTGCTTGCCCTGCTGATGCTTACCGGTATGCGGCGCGGAGAGGTGCTCGGGCTTCGCTGGGAAGATATCGACGTGGAAAACAGCCTGATCCATGTGCGGCGGAATGTTACGCATCCTCAGACCAATCAGCCGTACATCGGCACGCCCAAAACCAAAAGCGGCACGCGTGATATCCCGCTGGATCCACTGCTGGTGGAATTGCTTGCGCCTGTCAAAACCAGCGGCTTCCTCATCGGCGGAGATCAGCCGGTATCCCTCACCCATTACACCAACACGTGGAACCGCATCAAAAAAGCCGTCGACCTTCACGGTGCAACGGCACATGTATTCCGCCATAGCTACCTTACCTACGCGGCGGGTGAGAGCAGCGATCTCAAGTCAATCCAGAGCCTCGCGGGGCATTCTGACATCCGCATGACCATGAACCGCTACGTTCACGCCCAGCCAGAAAAGCTGCAGGCTGTCGCCAGCAAAATGCATACCCTGCTTGCCGGATGAGGCATTTGTGCACGTCCTGTGCGCGCCTCTGATCTATCTCAATCCCTTCTGTCACAACAAAAAACGAACTTTCAAAACCTGCGTCTTGCGCACAGTTTGTGCATAAACCCCGTCAAAGACGCAAAACAGCAAAAAGAAAAACGCTCAAGTCGGTGTGACTTAAGCGTTTTCATCTGGTGGAGCATAGGAGACTCGAACTCCTGACCCCAACACTGCCAGTGTTGTGCGCTACCAACTGCGCTAATGCCCCAGGCTTCAGTGGCGGTTGCCTCATCAGCGAGATATATAATATCACAGCTTCGGCCGCTTGTAAAGTGTTTTTTCAAAAAAATTTCGAATTTTTTTCGCGTACCCCTCCGCCGCAGCTCATCATCCGCCGCAAACCCTTGCCAAACAACGCTTTCCATTTGTGTAAATCCCTGCGCGAAGGGCCCGTTTATATTGTGTTTCCCCATGAAATGTGCTAAAATGAAAGTTGAAGGCGCAAACATATGTACGCCTTTTTCACCAGAAAATCACCTTTTCCCTTCTAGGAGGAATGTTATTTTGATGACTGTTGGCGTGGTTTCCCTTGGCTGCAGCAAAAACCGGGTCGATACCGAGCTGATGCTGGGCATTCTGCGCAAAGCCGGCTACGAGATCGTGGCGGATGAACGTCAGGCCGATATTCTCATCGTCAACACCTGCGGCTTCATCGATCCGGCAAAGCAGGAGTCCATCGATACGCTGTTCTCCCTTGCCGAATATAAACAGACCGGCCGCTGCAAGCTGCTGGTGGCCACCGGCTGCCTTGTGCAGCGCTACGAGGAGGCCATCCTCGCCGATATGCCGGAGGTCGATCTGCTGCTGGGCGTCAGCCAGTACGAGCAGCTGCCCCAGGCCATCGAGGAGGCCCTTTCCGGCAAGCGCCCCAGCTATTGCGCGCCCAATGCCAATATCCTTTCGGGCGACCGCGTGCTCACCACCCCGCCCTACACCGCCTACATCCGCATTGCCGACGGCTGCGACAACCGCTGCACCTACTGCGCCATCCCGCTCATCCGCGGCGGCTTCCGCTCGCGCGATATCGAGGACGTGCTGGAGGAGATCCGCACCCTGGCTGCGCAGGGCGTGCGCGAACATGTGCTGGTCGCGCAGGATACGTCGCGCTTTGGCATCGACCGGGTGGGCAAAAGCCTTCTGCCCGAGCTCATGACCCGCGCGGCGGACATCCCCGGCGTGGAGTGGCTGCGCGTTCTGTACACCTATCCCGACGAGGTGGATGAGGAGCTGCTCAACGCCATGGCCTCCCGCCCCAATATCTGCCGCTATTTGGATCTGCCCCTGCAGCATGCCGACCCCGACATCCTGCGCCGCATGAACCGCCGCGGCGACATCCACAGCACCCGCGCGCTGCTCAAAAAGGCGCGCGACATGGGCTTCATCCTGCGCACCACGTTCATTACCGGCTTCCCCGGCGAGACCGACGAGCAGTTTGACACCCTCATGGACTTTGTGGAGGATATCCAGTTCGACCGCCTCGGTGCATTTGCCTACTCCCCCGAGGAGGACACCCCCGCCGCCGTCATGCCCGACCAGATCGACGACGAGGTGAAGGAAGCCCGTCTGGACGCCCTCATGCGCGCGCAGCAGGCCATTTCGCTCAGGCGCAATCAGCTGCGCGTGGGCACGACTGAAAAGGTGCTCATCGAAAGCGTGATGGCCGACGGCACCGGCGTGGGCCGCAGTGCATCAGAAGCGCCCGACACCGACGGTGAAGTGCGAGTCACCGGCGTGGATGAAAATGACATCGGCTGCTTTGTCACCGTACGCATCACCGATGCGGATATTTACGACCTGATGGGAGAAAAGCTATGAACTGGCCAAATCGTCTGTCCCTGATGCGCATTGCCAGCGTGCCTGTCATCACGCTGCTTTTGTCCGTCAATGGCGCCTGGACGCGCTACGTTGCGCTGTTTCTGTTCATTTTTGCCTCCATTACTGACTTTGTGGACGGCCATCTGGCCCGCAAGTACGGCCTTGTCACCAACTTTGGCAAGTTTATCGACCCCGTGGCCGACAAAATGCTGGTGCTGTCCACCATGGTGATGCTTTCCTGGCACGGCCTGCTGCCCGCGTGGATCGTGGTGACGGTTTTGTTCCGCGAGCTGGCGGTGGACGGATTGCGCCTGGTGGCCGTGGAGCAGGGCAAGGTGATCGCTGCGGCGAACCTCGGCAAGATCAAGACCACCTGCCAGATGACCATGATCATCACCCATCTGGTGTATCTGGCCCAGTTCCCGCTGTTGCACATTCTGGCGTACTGGCTGCTCATCCCCACGCAGATCGCCGTGCTCATCATGACCATCTGGAGCGGCGCGGATTACTTCATCCGCAACAAAGAGGTACTGCATGGCTGATGTCGCATTCCAGCTGGTGCCTGCGCTCACCGCGCGGGGGCTTACCATCGGCACGGCGGAAAGCCTTACCGCCGGCATGATCTCCTCCACCATTGGCAACGTCAGCGGCGCAAGCGCAGTGCTGATGGGCGGCATTGTCTCCTACGATGCGCGCATCAAGCGCGACGTTTTGGGCGTGGATCAGTACGTGATCGACGCCGTGGGCGTTGTCAGCCCCGAATGCGCCGCGCAGATGGCGCAGGGTGCGCGCCGCGTGCTGGGCGTAGACATTGCCGTCAGCGCCACCGGCATCGCCGGGCCCACCGGCGGCACGGCGGAAGTGCCTGTTGGCACGGTTTATCTTTGCGTATGCACTGCCGACGATGTACGCGTGGAGGAATGTCATTTCCACGGCGGGCGGCGCATGGTACGCCGTCAGGCCACGCGCAGGGCTTTATGCATGGTGATGGAGCTCATCGGCGAGCCGGTGAAGAAGGCCCGTCTGCCGCGGCTCGTGGCCGAGGCGATCGGCCTGATTGTGGATATTGCGCTGGATATTTTGGAGTAGGGGGTTGGGTGGCAGCAGCCAACAATGAAAGCTCCCTTGTGTAAGGGGAGCGCCTATGCCCCACACACTTGCCTCCCCTGTGCAAGGGGAGGTGGCCCGAAGGGCCGGAGGGGTTGTACCTATGGTACAAGCCAAGTGGCTTAGTTACTGACGGCGGCAGCTGACGCGCCGCTGAGGGGCTTGGCTGCTCAGCCTATTGATTTTTCTAAGCTGCGCTTAGGTTTCTCTCCGCTCCGCTTGGGCCAGAGGGGCGGTCGGGGGGGACCCCGCACCGGTCCCCCCGAGACCCCCCTCTGGACTCCCCGCCTCCCCCCTTCCCGCGCTGGGGCAGAGCCCCAGACCCCAAGCAAGGTATCCTTACCTTTGCAGCGGGCAGGACTTGTTACTTAGTAATCCTGGCACCGCCAAGCGAGCCGCGACCCCTTCCGGGGAGCGACGGTCTAAGAACGCAACCCCAAACACATAAATCCACCCCCCCTGATGCCTGTGAAACAGGCATCAGTCCGGGGTGCAGGGGCAGTGCCCCTGCCAGAGGTCCAGGGGACAGCGTCCCCTGGTGTCCCCCCTTCCGTACTTAAATCTTACCAGAGAGGTGCTACCATGGCCAAGAAAGACACTGCGAAAAAAGAGATCGGCGCGAAGCTTGACGACGTGCGCGAAGCCAAAATGAAAGCGCTGGAAAGCGCGCTGACCCAGCTGAACAAGACCTACGGCAAGGGTTCTGTAATGAAGTTCTCCGACGCTGTGGCCGACCAGAACCTGCAGGTGATCTCCACCGGCTGTCTGGATCTGGACATGGCGCTGGGCGTGGGGGGTCTGCCCCGCGGCCGCATTGTGGAGATCTACGGGCCCGAGTCTTCCGGTAAAACGACGGTTGCCCTGCACTGCGTGGCCGAGGCGCAGAAGCTGGGCGGCGTGGCGGCCTTTATCGACGCCGAGCACGCGCTGGACCCCGTATACGCCAAAAAGCTGGGCGTGAACATTGACGAGCTGTACATCTCCCAGCCCGACACCGGCGAGCAGGCCCTTGAAATTTGCGAGGCGCTGGTTCGCAGCGGCGCTGTGGATATTGTGGTCATCGACTCTGTTGCCGCGCTGGTTCCGCGCGCCGAGATCGAGGGCGAAATGGGCGACAGCTTCGTCGGCCTGCAGGCCCGTCTGATGAGCCAGGCCCTGCGCAAGCTGACCGGCGTGATCAGCAAGACCAACGCCGTGGCCATCTTCATCAACCAGCTGCGTGAAAAGGTGGGCGTGATGTACGGCAACCCCGAAACCACCACCGGCGGCCGTGCGCTGAAGTTCTACGCCTCCGTGCGCCTTGACGTGCGCCGCGGCGAGCAGCTGAAAAACGGCACCGAACCCATCGGCAACCGCACCAAGGTAAAGGTGGTCAAAAACAAGGTGGCCCCGCCCTTCAAGGTGGCCGAGTTCGACATCATCTACGGCGAGGGCATCTCGAAGTGGGGCAGCCTGCTGGATATGGCCGTTGAACGCGACATCATCCACAAGTCCGGCGCGTGGTTCTCTTACGAGGAGCAGCGCATCGGTCAGGGCCGCGAAAACGCCCGCCAGTACCTGCGCGACAACCCCGACCTTGCCGACAAGATCGAAAAGATCCTGCGCGACGAAGCCGCCGCGAAGCTCGCCGGCGACACCACCCCCGTCAGCGTCGACGACCCCGCCGACCTCGAGGAAGATCCGGATCTCGCTCTGCTCGACGAATAACCAGGGGCTGAGCCCCTGGACCCCACAAGGGACGAAGTCCCTTGACCCATCTCTGCGGCCCATTTTATGGGCCGCAGGTTTTTTTGTGTTTGGGGTGGAATCTAAGACCGCCGGGGCACATACGGGTGCCCCGGCTCGCTTGGGTGAGGAGGGGCGAATATCATAGCAACACACCCTTCCCGTCGCAAAGGTAAAGTCACTTTGCTGGGGTTTGGGGGTTCTGCCTCAGCGCGATTAACGGCGGCGTGATGGAACTGTCCGCAAAAAATGATTGTGTTGTGCGGTTTGAAGAAAACATTACCTGCTCCCTTCCCCCGCCATCCGTCTGCGCCCGATGCGCCCGCATCCGTGCTTACCACCGGCGACGGCACGCCCGTCGCGCTGCTTGCGGTGCTGACTGCCAGGCCGACTGTGGCTGACGGGCCGCAAACGTTGCGCTCACTAATTGGAGATGCCTTTCCTCCCCCCTGGAGGAAGGGCTTTTTGAGTACCCCTGCTGCCTGTGAAACTGGCTTCAGGAAAAAGGGGAATCCCTGGCCTCTCGTATCCTGCTGCGAATCACAACAAAAAAGCGCCCGGACGCTTTCACGTCCGGGCATAAATGGGACTGAGGAATTACTTGCTGTTGATGTACGCGGTGGCTTCCTCTTCGTAATCGGCCAGGCCTTCGTCCTCGAGGCGGGCGATGTACTCGGCATACTGGGCCTCCAGATCACCGGTGGAGATGATCAGCGTGGCCAGCATTTCCTGCTCGATGGCCTTCAGCGTGGTGCCGAACTCGGTCCAGGTTTCCAGGTTGTCGGCGATGAAGGTGTAGTCGGTGGCGATGGAGTCTTCATAAGCCATGGCGTTCTGGGTGAAGGCGTTCAGGGTGCGGGTCTGGGCGTTTTCACGGGTCCAGCCGCCGGCGGTGTTGTACACATAAGCGCCGGCTGCGCGGTGCACGGTGTCGTCGGCATATGCGCCGATGCGCTCGTACTTGCCGTTGGGCTTGTCGATCCACTTGAACATCACGTCTTCAATGCCCATGTAGGTCAGCTCCTGGCCTTCCTCGCTGTAGCCCAGGTAGTTGATCAGCTCGACGGCAGCCTCGGGGTACTTGCAGTCGGCGGACACGACGGCTTCATAGTTGGTGGTGCTGGAATACTGCTTCACGCCGCCGGTGGGTTCGCCGGTTTCAACGTGTGCGAAGTTGGCCAGCACGAACAGATCCTCCACCTTTTCGGGAATGGGGAAGGTGTAGCGGCCGGGGAACCAGTTGTTGGCGGGGCCGGCAGCCTGGAAGTCGAAGATGCCCACTTCGCCGTTCCACAGCATTTCAGCGCTGGCAACCCAGTCGAGGTTGACAAAGTCAGGATACATGATGCCGTCCTGATACAGCTTGTTGAGGTACTTCACAGCGTCCAGATAGTTGGGATGCTTCACAAAGCGGGTCACGGTGCCGTCTTCCAGTGTGATGGTCTGGTCATAGGGGATGCCGTAGGCAGCGAAGACATGGTCCCACTCCTTGGCGGTGTTCAGGTGAGAGGCAAAGCCCCAGGTATCCTTCACGCCGTTCTGGTCGGGGTCGTCGAAGGTGAAGGCCTTAAGCACATTGTAGAGCTCATCCAGCGTGGTGGGCACAGCCAGGCCCAGATTGTCCAGCCAGTCCTTGCGCAGGTGGAAGTTGCTGGTATAGGGGGGCGACTGCACGGTCAGGCCGTAGATCTTGCCGTCCTTGTTCAGCGGCAGGGTGTTCAGGTAGCCTTCGGGATAGGCGGCCAGAATGTCCTTGCCGTACTCGGGCAGATAGGGGGCCAGGTCCAGCAGCTTGCCGCCTTCAGCCAGGTCCACAACGGTCTGGCCCTTGCCGGCAAAGATGTCCGGCAGCTCGCCGCCGGCGATCATGGTGTTGAGCTTGGTTTCGAAGTCGCGGCCATTGATATAGATGATGTTGATATCCATATTCAGGCGCTTTTCAAGCTCGGTCAGAACTTCGGTCTCTTCGTTTACGTTGTTGTCGCCGGTCATCAGCCATGTGAGGACGGGCTTTTCTTCGGCCATTGCCATGGGCGCCATCGACAGCACCATCACCACAGCCAGGAGCAGGGCCAACCATTTCTTCATACAGGGTACCTCCTTTTTTTATTGTCAGTCCCGTTTTGCCGGCCATTGCCGCGCACACATGGGACAAACATACCATTTATGAAAAGAAACATTTTCTGACATCTTCCGCGTGCAAACAGAATATCAAAAAAAAAAAAAAACGTCAATAGTTTCATGCAAATTTTGAACATTTTTTTCATTTTATCATTCTTTTTTGGCCGCAAACGATTTGTGCGCCATCAAAAAAACGCACCTGCGGTGCATGCAGGTGCGCCAGACTGTCGATAAACCCATTGGGAGGTGTCGGAGGGCCGCAGCCCTCCGACTGTCAATCCGACCTCAGCGACATGTGCGGTGAGGTCGGAAGCCTTGCGCAGCAAGGTTTCCTTGCAGGTTTTCACGGCCGCACCAAAGGTGCAGTGAAAACCTGTTTTGGCGGAAAAGATCGCCGCAGG
>JAFWYA010000019.1 GCA_017517815.1 Clostridia bacterium
ATGATCCTGCTGCAGGCCGATATGCTGCAGCTGCGCGCCAACCCCAACCGCATGGCCAAGGGCGTTATCATCGAGGCCAAGCTGGATAAGGCCCGCGGTCCTCTGGCGACCGTTCTTCTGCAGAACGGTACCCTGCATGTGGGCGACGCCATCGTTGCCGGCATGTCCTCCGGCCGTGTCCGCGCGCTGCTTAATGACCGCGGCGAGCGCGTACAGGAAGCCGGTCCCGCCATGCCTGTGGAGATCTCCGGCTTTGCCGAAGTGCCCACTGCCGGCGATGAAATGATCGCCGTGGCCGACGAGCATCTGGCCCGTCAGGTTGTGGAAGAGCGCCGCGAGAAGCAGAAGGCTGCCCGCATTGCTGCCTCCAAGGTATCTCTAGACAATCTGTTCAGCCGTATGGACGCCGCCAAGCAGACCACGCTCAACGTCATCATCAAGGCTGACGTGCAGGGCAGTGTGGAAGCTGTGAAGCAGGCCCTCGAAAAGCTGAGCAACGACGAAGTGAAGGTGCGTGTGCTGCACAGCGGCGCCGGCGCCATCACCGAGGGCGATATCACTCTGGCCGCCACCTTCGACGCCATCATCATTGGCTTCAACATTCGCCCCGACAACACCATCCGCGAGATCGCCGAGCGCGAGGGTGTCGATATCCGCCTGTACCGCGTCATCTATCAGGCTATCGAGGAACTCCAGAAGGCCATGAAGGGCATGCTTGATCCCGAGTTCAAGGAAGTGATGCTGGGCACTGCCGAAGTGCGCAACACCTTCCGTATCACCGGTGCTGGTACTGTTGCCGGCTGCTACATCAAGAGCGGCAAGGTGCAGCGCAACGCCGAAGTGCGCCTGCTGCGCGACAGCGTCATCGTTTACGAAGGCAAGCTGTCCAGCCTCAAGCGCTTCAAGGACGACGCCAAGGAAGTGGCCGAAGGCTACGAGTGCGGCATCAGCTTTGACGGCTACAACGACATCAAGGAAGGCGACATTATCGAGTGCTTCATCATGGAAGAGATCGAGCGCTAAAGGGCTCTGCCCTTTAGAATCCCGCTCAAGGGATTTATCCCTTGAGAATCCCTTCTCTTTGTCGCCATCTAAGTAACTTGTATTAACACACCTGACCGCGCAATGCGCGGTCAGAAAAGGGATTCCTAAGGGTGAAACCCTTAGGCAGTGGGTCTGGGAGGCAGAGCCTCCCAGCGTCCCTTCCCTTTCCCCCCGTAAAGGAGAACCGCATTGAGCTATCAGCGTATTGACCGCATCAGCGAAGAGGTGCGCCGCGTGGTGGATCAGATCATCCGCGAGCGTGTAAGCGATCCGCGCGTGAAGGGCACGTTCAGCGTGACCCGTGCAGATGTAACGCGCGACCTGCGCTATGCCAAAATTTATGTCAGCATTCTGGAAGAGGAAAACCGCGAGCCTATGATGGCTGCTCTGCGCAAGGCGGCTGGCTTTGTGCGCCATGAACTGCGCCAGAGCATGATCATTCGCTACGCGCCGGAAATTCTTTTCGAGCTGGACAACAACATCGAATACGGCATCCATATTGCGTCTGTTTTGAAGCAGGTGCACACGGAGGACGATACAAACGATGAAAATGACGACGATCTTGAATGACCGTTATCAGCAGGACGAGGTGCTGTCTGCCGTGCTAGCGGCGGGCAGCGTCTTGCTGTTTGGGCATGTATCGCCCGACGGTGATACTTTGGGCAGCGTGCTTGCACTGAAACTGCGTCTGGAACGTATGGGCAAAAAGGTGCAGGCAATGGTGGATGGTTTTGTGCCGTCTTACCTGACCTTTCTGCCGGGACATGAGTCTGTGCTGGCTGCTGATGCCGCACCTGCTGCCTTTGACCTGGCCATTGCTGTGGACGTAGCCAGCGCCGACCGCATGGGAAAGTGCGAGGCTTTGTTTGCTGCGGCTGAAAAAACGGCTGTCATCGACCATCACGGCACCAATCCGGGCTATGCGCAGATCAATATGATCGACGAGTATGCGCCTGCAACAGCGATTCTGGTTTACAGGCTGTTCTGCCAGATGGACATGCCCATGACAAAGGACGAGGCTATCTGCCTGTATACGGCGCTTTCTACCGATACGGGCAACTTCATCTACGACAGCACCAATGCAGAAAGCTTTGCCATGATGAGCGGCCTGATGGAGGCTGGCCTTCCGTTGGCTGACTATAGCCGCAGGCTGTTCCGTCAGAAGGAAGAACCGCATGTGCGGCTTCTGGCAGAGGTACTGCCGGGACTGCGCGTGATCGCGGATGGCAAAATCGCAGGCCTGCGCCTGAATCAGCAGCAGCTTCACAAGGCCAACGCCAACGGCGGCCATTGCGAAGGCATTGTGGATTATGCCATCGACCTGCGCGGCGTAGGCATGGCGTACTTTGCCAGAGAAATGGCCGACGGCAGGATCAAGGTGAGCATGCGCGCGCTGGAACCCTATGCCGTGGATCAGATCGCTGCCCGTTTCGGCGGCGGCGGACACAAACTGGCTGCCGGCGTCACGCTGGAAATGCCCATGGACGAAGCCGTTCAAACCATCGAAAATGCACTTTGTGAGGCTCTTTGATGACGCAGATCAACAAGCCGCTTTGCGGCTTTCTCAATGTACTCAAGCCGCCGGGAATGTCCTCGGCGCATGTAGTGGGCGCGGTCAGGCGTATGCTGGGCGGCGCAAAAATCGGCCATGCCGGCACGCTGGATCCTGAGGCGGCGGGTGTGCTGCCGCTGATGGTGGGCAAGGCTGCAAGGCTGTTTGACTACATGCAGGACAAGGAAAAGGCCTATGTGACCGAGGTTGCCTTCGGTGCTTCCACTGATACGCAGGATGCCCAGGGCGCTGTGATCGAAACAGGCGACTGCTTTCCGGACGAAAGTGCCCTTGTGTCTGCCCTGCCGCGCTTTACCGGTACAATCATGCAAACACCGCCCATGTACAGCGCGCTCAAGCAGGATGGCAAGCGGCTGTATCAGTTGGCGCGTGACGGCAAGCAGGCGGATATTCCTGCCCGTGAAGTCACCGTGCACGAGCTTGCGTTCCGCGGCATGACGGAAAACCACGGCGCTTTGCTCCATGTGCGCTGTTCCAAGGGTTTTTATGTTCGCACGCTCTGTCAGGACTTGGGACAGGCGCTGGGCTGTCCGTCGCACATGCGTTTTCTGCTGCGCACGCAAAGCGGGCCCTTTACACTGGAAACAGCCAAAACACTGGAAGAGCTGCAAGCTGCCGCTGAAAAGGGTACGCTTGCTGACATGCTGCTGCCTCCGGAGGCAGCGCTGGCACACCTGCCCATGACGAATGTTCCGCGCAGGCTTGAAAAGGCTGTGCGCAACGGCGGAAAGCTGGACTGGGAACGTTTCACTGCCGTGCATGATACTTCCGCTGCAGAGGGAACACCTTTCGGGCTTTGGATGGACGGTATGCTCGCGGCAATCGCACAACGTCAGGGCGATGCTGTCAAAGTACGTACCTGGCTGGGAGACTAACTTGCTGGAGGACGAATGATGCAGATCATTCTCGATGGAAAATACAAAACTGACCGCAGTGTTGTTGCACTGGGTATGTTTGACGGCGTACACATTGGTCATCGCGTGCTGCTGGAGCGCGGCGCGGCGCTTGCGCATCAGCACGGCGTGCCGCTGGTGGTATCCACCTTCCGCGAACATCCGCTGCAGGTCATCGCGCCGGACAAGTGTCCCCCGCAGCTGACCACTTTTGATGAGCGCGCAAAGCTGATGGAGACGCTGGGCGTAGACGTGCTGTATGCCATGCCCTTTGATACACAGATCATGAACATGCCGCCGGAAGACTATGTGGGCCATCTGGTACGCCAGTTTCATCCCACGGACGTGGTATGCGGTTATAACCATACCTTTGGCCGCAAGGGCGAGGGTAAGCCGAACCTGCTGGCCTTTCTGGGCGATGCGCTTGGCTTTGCCACGTCCATCGTGCCCAAGATCACGCTGGACGGCAAAGAGGTCAGCTCCACAGCCATTCGTGCCTGCATCGCACAGGGCGACGTGTCTCAGGCCCGCGAACTGCTGGGGCATCCCTATGCGCTGGACGCCTGTCTGACGGAGAACGGCTGGAAGGTATGCGAAAACGGCAAGCAGACAGTCCCCCACGGCACATACCGCACAATTTGTGTTTGCGCTGGAAAACGTCTGCCTGCAACCATCCGTGTTGGTGAGACCATCATGTGCCGTCCGCCCGCAAACGTGGGGCAGATGCAGTTTGAACTGCTGGACAAAGTCTGAACATTACAGGAGAGAGTCAAATGACCCATAAGAAGCACATCGCCTGCGAGGCTCTGTACTGGCTTATCATCATAGTGCTTTTGACAGCCGGTGGTTTTCTGCTGTTCACCAATCTGGGTGAAGCTGCCATCAGCGACTGTGACGAGGCACGCCATGGCATCAACGCCTATGAAATGCTGCAAAGCGGCGACTACGTGGTCAGTACCTTCATGGGACAGCCGGACTACTGGAACCTGAAACCGCCGCTGAGCTATTACTGTATTGCCCTTTGCTATCAGCTGTTTGGCTTCAGTGCCTTTAGTCTGCGTTTTTACAGTGCACTGAGCATGCTGCTGACCATGACCATTATGGCGCTGTGGACGAAAAAACGTTACGGCAGCATCAGCAGCATCTTCTGCCAGCTGTTCTGGCTGGCATGCGCCATGGTCTATGGCCCTCACTTTGCACGCTTTGGCGATGCAGATGCACAAATGCTGCTTTTCTACGTCATTGCCATGCTGTGCATGCTGCAAAGCCCCAAAAACCTGAAATGGCTGTACGGCAGCGCGGTATGCTTTGGTCTGGCATTCATGTCCAAAAGCTGGCACGCAGCGCTCATTCCGGTGACCTGCTTTGTGTTTGTATGTGTGACTGGACTGATCCGCAAACTGCGTTTGCGCAACTATCTGCTGCTGATCTTCTTCGGTCTGCTGCCCATCATGCCGTGGGCAGTGGCACGCTATATGCGCGACGGACTGGCCTTTTTTATCGACTCATTCGTAACGGATGTCAGTTCCCGCGCTACAACTGTACACGAAGGTCACTTCGGCACAACCTTCTACTATGTGAAATACCTGCTCAGTGATCCTGCGGTAACGCTTGGCATTGTTCTGTGTGCAGCTGCATTCATTTGGAAAGGCTGTCTGCGCACGCGCTTTACAACAGATCACATTGGTCTGGCTTTGTGGTTCCTTGTGCCTCTCATCCTGTACAGCGCCTGCGTCAGCAAGCTGGCCTGGTATATCTTTGTATCGCTGCCGGCACTGGCCATTGGTCTGGGCATGGCGGCCAGGCAGCTTGTAAAGCGCGGCAAGCTGTTCATTCCCCGTGCTGCATGCGCAGCGCTGGCCTGCGGACTGTTGGTTTTCTGGGCCATCGGCAACTGGCAGCATGTCAGTACCGTTACCTGCAACGATACCTATCATGCCATGATCTACGATTATTTTGATCGTGATGCTGATTCCGGTACGAAGATATATGTACAGTATGAGTCAGAAAACCCCTATGCCAAAGTTGATTACCGTGCATGGGTGCAGGATGATATTCTTGCCGCCATGCTTTCGGGCGATTTGGACTGCTGCTACGGCGGCATCGAAGCCTTCATGGAAGAAGAGGATCACGCCTACCTGCTGTGCCATGATGTGGGCATGGACTGGTCGCTTCTGGAGGAGTATCCCATCGTGCTGGAAGACGGCCAGCTGATGATGCTTGAAAATCTGAACTGAATATACGCCCTGACTGCAAATTTTTATTGCAATCAGGGCGATTTCTTTGCCAAAAAGCGTTTACAAAAAAGGCTTTGCGTGGTAAAATAAATGATGTGCGCAAGTGCACAGTTGAACCGTGCCCGCAGCTGGCTGAATGCCAACGGTCGGCTATGAGTGCGGCGATTACCAAGGAACGGCACAGCCGTTACCACTGCAAGGAGGCAACCCCAAATGATGAAGTCCGAAATCATCAAGACCTATGCCCGTCACGAAGGTGACACCGGTTCCCCCGAGGTTCAGATCGCTCTGCTGACCGATCGCATCAACCACCTCAACGAGCACCTCAAGCTCAACAAGAAGGATCACCACAGCCGTCGCGGCCTGCTGCTCATGGTTGGTAAGCGCCGTGGTCTGCTGGACTACCTGAAGAAGACCGACATCGAGAGCTATCGTAACCTGATCGCTCAGCTGGGTCTGCGCAAGTAAGGTAAATCGGCCGCGCCGAGGCGGGGCAACCCGCCTGACGCGGCTATTTTTGCGGCTATGCACGGAATGATGAGGCGTTCCGTGGACGCGCGGCAAGGGCTGCGCGAGTGTGGAGTGCAGCATGGCACGAGGCCATGCTTGCAGGAAGAGGAAGAGGAGTTTCTAAAATGGATTACAGAGTATTTTCCACCGAACTGGCGGGCCGTCCGCTTTCCATCGAATTTGGCAAGTATGCGCAGCAGGCCAATGGTTCTGCTTTCGTGCGTTACGGCGAGACCGTCGTGATGGTGAACGTCACCATGAGCGAAAAGGCTCGTGAGGGTGTTGATTTCTTCCCTCTGAGCGTTGACTTTGAAGAAAAGCAGTATTCCGTGGGCAAGATCCCCGGCGGATTTATCAAGCGTGAAGGCCGTCCCACCGAGAAGGCCACCCTCACCTGCCGCCTGATCGACCGCCCCCTGCGTCCCCTGTTCCCCAAGGGCATGCGCAACGACGTGCAGGTTGTTGCCACCTGCCTGAGCGTGGACAAGGATATTCCCCCTGAAATTCCCGCGATGATCGGCTCTTCCGCCGCTCTGACCGTGAGTGATATTCCCTGGGGCGGCCCCACCGGCACGGTGGTCGTTGGCTGCGTGGATGACGAACTGATCATCAACCCCAACGAAGAGCAGCGCCAGCAGAGCACCCTGCATCTGACCGTGAGCGGCACCAAGGAAGCCGTGCTGATGGTCGAAGCGGGCGCCAAGGAAATCTCCGAAGAAAAGATGCTGCAGGCCATCCTGTACGCTCACGAGGAGATCAAGAAGATCGTTGCTTTCATCGAAAGCATCCAGGCTGAAATCGGCAAGGAAAAGGCTGAAGTTGATCTGGTCACCACCGGCGACGACGTGAAGGCCGCCGTGCGTGAGTTTGCCTATGACAAGTGCTGCTGGGTGTTCGAAACTCCCGACCGTCACGAGCGCAAGGAGCGCGAGGATCAGGTGCAGGCTGAGTGCAACGAGCATTTTGCCGAGCAGTTTGAAGGCCGCATGAGCGAGGTCGCCGACGCGATCTACTACCTGAAGAAGGAAATCATGCGCAAGAAGATCCTTGAGCAGGGCATCCGTCCCGACGGCCGCGGCCTGACCGACGTGCGCCCCATCTGGTGCGAAGTGGGCATCCTGCCCCGCACCCACGGCAGCGCCATCTTCACCCGCGGTGAAACCCAGGCTATGACCGTGACCACTCTGGGCAGCATGAGCGATGTGCAGATCCTCGACGGTCTGGGCAGCGAAGACAGCAAGCGCTACATGCACCACTACAACATGCCCCCCTACGCCACTGGCGAAGCGGGCCGCATGAAGAGCCCCGGCCGCCGCGAGATCGGCCACGGCGCTCTGGCCGAGCGTGCTCTGGAGCCCGTCATCCCCGGCGAGGACGAGTTCCCCTACGCTCTGCGTCTGGTTTCTGAAATCCTGTCCTCCAACGGTTCCAGCTCCATGGCTTCCGTCTGCGGCTCAACCCTTTCTTTGATGGACGCCGGCGTGCCGATCAAGCGACCCGTTGCCGGTGTGGCCATGGGCCTCATCAAGGACGCTGAGAGCGACAAAGTTGCTGTTCTGACTGACATTCAGGGTCTGGAAGACTTCCTGGGCGACATGGACTTCAAGGTCGCCGGTACCGTCAAGGGCATCACCGCCATCCAGATGGACATCAAGATCGCCGGCATCGACCGTCCGATCCTTGAGAAGGCTCTCAATCAGGCTCTGGCCGGCCGCCTGCATATCCTCAAGATCATGCTGGATACCCTGGGCCAGCCCCGTGAGCACCTGAGCAAGTATGCTCCCAAGATCATCCGCTTCACCATCAATCCTGAGAAGATCCGCGAGGTCATTGGACCCGGCGGAAAGATGATCAACAAGATCATTGCCGAGACCGGCGTGAAGATCGACATCGAAGATGATGGCCGCGTCTACATCGCCACCCCCGACGAAGTGGCTGCCAACAAGGCCCGCCGCATCATCGAGGGCATCGCCAAAGACGTCGAAGTCGGCGATGTATATCTGGGCAAGGTTGTGCGCATCATGAACTTTGGCGCCTTCATTGAGCTCACCCCCGGCAAGGACGGCATGCTGCACATCTCCAAGATGGCTGACCATCGCGTGGAAAAGGTCGAAGATGTGATGAACATCGGCGACGAGATCGAGGTCAAGGTCAACGAGATCGACTCTCAGGGCCGCGTAAACCTCATCCGTAACGATATCGTCTATCCCGCTCATGACTCCGCTCCCCGTGCCAACAACGGCGGCGAGCGTCGTCGTCCCCCGCGCCGTGACGGCCGTCCCGCTGGCGGCAGCGACCGCACCTAAGTGCTGCGCACAGCGAATGCAACGCTGCATTCGCCCACCGCAGGTGCGGGCAGTGCCCGCAGACACTCCGCCGTAGGTACGCCTGACATACTTGGCGTTCGCGGCCACAGGAGTGTGACAAGGTTTCTTTATCAAGCCGCCGACTGCATAGTACAAACACTGTGCAGCGGCGGTTTTTGTCCTCTTTGAAAGAAAGGAACATGCAAATGTTTGATTTGATCACTCTGCCCAATGGCCTGCGCGTTGTTGGCGAAAAGCTCAACCATGTACGCAGCTGCACTGTGGGCGTATGGGTCAAAGTAGGCAGCATGAACGAAGCGCCCGAAGAAAATGGCATGAGCCACTTCATCGAGCACATGGTGTTCAAGGGTACCACCAGTCGTTCCGCGCGCGATATTGCCGAGGAGATGGACATGGTGGGCGGCCAGCTCAACGCCTTCACCAGCAAGGAATGCACCTGCTATTATGCCAAGGTGACCGACGATGAACTGCGCACTGCCGTGGATATTCTGGCCGATTTGGCGCTGCGCCCCACATTTGACGAGGTGGAGCTCAACAAGGAACGCGGCGTGGTGCTGGAAGAGATCGCCATGGTGGAGGATACGCCCGAAGATCTGGTACACGAACTGCTGGCGGACGCGCAGTATTCCGGCTCGCTGCGCTGCCCTATTCTGGGCCCCGGACAGCTGATCCGCAGCTATTCCCGCGAGGACATGGTGCGCTACTGGTCGCGCCATTATGTGCCGCAGAACATGGTGCTGGCCATCGCCGGCAACTATGACTGGCAGCAGTTTCTGGATCTTGTAAATACCTATTTTGACGTGTTCCCCAATCAGAAGGGCGAAGAAGCGCCCTTTGAGCCGCAGCACTTTGTCAGCGGCCGCAAAGCGCGCAATAAGGACACTGAACAGCTGCACATCTGCATGGGCTTCCCCGGTGTGGAAAGCAACAGCGATGATATCTATCCGCTGAGCATTTTCAACAACGCCCTTGGCGGCGGCATGTCCAGCAGGCTGTTTCAGCGTATCCGCGAAGAACTGGGCATGGCTTACAGTGTCTACACCTATCCCAGCACCTATCGCGGCGTGGGCTCGTTCAACCTGTATGCCGGCACCAATCCTGAAAACGGCGAAACTGTTATTCGCGAAATTCAGGAGCAGATCGCGCTGTTCCTCAAGGAAGGCATGACGGACAAGGAATTCCGCAGTGCACGCGCTCAGCTGCGCGGCGGCTTCCTGCTGGGACTGGAAAGCTCCAGCGGGCGCATGCAGAGCCTTGGCCGCAACATGCTGCTGTTTGGCAAGATGCGCACGCCGGAAGAAACCATCGCCAAAATCGACGCCGTCACCATGGAAGGCACGATGGAACTGGCCCGACGTGTGCTGAGCGCCGAACCCAGCGCTGCTATCGTCGGCAAGAATGCACAAAAGTATCTGGACGGCATCGGAGGAAAGCATAATGGATAAGCTTGAGCATATCTTTGAACTGCAAAAGGGCTTTCAGGACAAGCTGCGCATAGAGCGCGGGCTGAACTTCACGCAGGAAGAGTGGATCCAGAAGCAGACGCTGGCCATGATCAGTGAACTGGCCGAGCTGCTTGAGGAGGTCAACTTCAAGTGGTGGAAGAATCCTCACGAACTGAACCAGGCCAACATCCACGAAGAACTCAGCGACATTCTGCACTTTTTCATCAGCATGTGTCTGGAAGCCGGCATGACCGCCGACGACCTGTACAATGTGTATGTGGGCAAAAACAAGGAAAATCACGCCCGTCAGGACGGCACCAGCCAGAAGCACGGGTATGAGACAGGTCTTGTCAAATGAGCCCTGTAAACGCGCAAAAAGCGCTTCCGCAAGGATATCGCCGGTGCGAGAAGATCGACCTGATCAAAAACCGCAAACAACTGCTGTTGGTAAACGGATTGGCCGTAGTGTTGGCGGTATTGCTGATCGCAGCAGGGATTCTCTGGCAGCCTGAAGGCGCTTCTGCGCTCTTTGATTTCAAGGGCGATCCCTGGGGCGTAGCACTCAAATTTCTAGTCGCTGGTATCGGGCTGGTTGTCTATATCATCGGCCACGAAGCAGTACACGGTATTTTCATGTGGCACTTCAGTCGCGTGAAGCCCAGCTTCGGCCTGTCGCTCAGCTATGCCTATGCCGGCAGCCATGTGTATTTCGGCAAAACGGCCTATCTGGTCATCGCGCTGGCGCCGGTGGTACTGTGGACCATCCTGCTGGGCCTTCTGTGTTCGCTGCTGCCCGGCAGCTGGTTCTGGCCTGTATGGTTTGTGCAAATCACCAATATAAGCGGTGCAGCGGGCGATCTGTTCGTCTTTGGCAAAATACTGCGTTATCCCAGCACAGTGCTTGTGCAGGACACAG
This sequence comes from Clostridia bacterium, assembly GCA_017517815.1. Next base: position 10,946 of record JAFWYA010000019.1, read on the forward strand.
GCACAGCAATGACCGTTTATCTTCCTGCCTGATATTCCAAGCTGAAAAAGGCCTCCCAAACGGGCATACTGCCTGTGAAGGAGGTCTTTTTATGATTCAAAAACTGCGATTGCTGACGCTGATCGCTATGTCAGCGCTTATGCTGCAGGGCTGTGCGGGCAGTGCCGCATCCGCCCCTGAAACCACACCCGCCCCCACCACCAGTCAGCAGCTGAACTGGCCGAAGGGAAAACTGACGCTGAATGAAGACGGAGTGCCCATGCTGGATGTTTACGTGGTTGAAGATGAGCAGATCGAAAACATCGACATTGAAACCTACGTACAGGGCGTTCTGGCCGGTGAAATGAAGAACGACTGGCCGCTGGAAGCGCTCAAGGCCCAGGCGATTCTAGCGCGCACTTTCGTGCTGAAATTCGTTGATGAAAAAGAAAGCACCTATCCCGGCGCTGATATTTCCACCGATATCGAGGAAGCCCAGGCCTATGCGCCTGCAGATATCAATGCGCGTATCCGTCAGGCCGTTTCAGATACGCGTGGGCTGGTGCTGTCGCACGACGGCAGTCTGCCGTATGCATGGTTCCATGCGCACAGCGGCGGCCTGACGGAGCTTGCCAAACCCGGCCTCAGCTGGGACGGTGACGAGCCTGGCTATACGCTGTCCGTTCAAAGCAGCGAGCCGGAAAGCGTATCAGATCCCGCTGACAATCAGGCGCTGAAAGACGCCCAAACATGGTCTGCCAGCTTCCCCTACAAAGAGTTTGAAGCCGCCTGTGCCAAACAGGGCGTGGAACTGCACCTGAAGGATGACAGCGAGATTGTAATCGCTGAGCGCGGCGAAAGCGGCCGCGCGGTCGTGCTGGAAGCAGCCGGTCATCCGCTGAACGCAGCTGAACTGCGTATTGCGCTGGGCAGTACCAAAATGCGATCTACTCTGCTCACCAGTCTGAAAACAGAAGACGGCAGTGTTCACATGCAGGGAAAGGGTTACGGCCACGGTGTTGGCATGAGCCAGTGGGGCGCATACGGCATGGCGCAAAACGGCGCATCCGCCAAAGAGATCGTGACGCACTACTTCCAGAATGTAACGCTGGAAAAGCTGTGGTAACAAAGGCGCATATTTTTTCCTTCAAACGGGCATGGTACGGGTGGAGGTGATCAAAATGAGTCCCAAGGAACTCATGTACATTCAGGACGCCCTCAGCCACGAAGCATTTCTCAAAACGCAGTGTCAGCAGGCTGCGCAGGCGCTGCAGAACCCTGAGCTTCGCAACTACGCCAACCAGCTTGCCCAGCAGCACCAGCAGCTGTTTAATAAGCTGTATCAGCTGATGTAAGGAGGCATGCCGAATGAACGACGAAAAGATTATGGAAAACCTGCTGCTGACCACCAAGGGCGCCTGTGACCTGTATCTGCACGGTGCGATCGAAAGCGCTACCCAGAACGTGAACAACGCCTTTGACGAAGCGCTGCAGCAGAGCCTGTGCATGCAGGACGGCATTTATCAGAAGATGAGCGCGCAGGGCTGGTATCAGAATGAGCAGGCTGATCAGCAGCAGATCGCCAAGGTCAAAAACCAGTTTGCCCAGCAGCAGAACTAAAAAACAGGGGCGCCGTAAAATGGCGTCCCTGTTTTTGTTTCCGTTCAAATCAGTTAAGACGATCGGTGTAGATCTTGGCATCAGCGTCAGCAATCCACTGATCGACAGTGCTGTTGTACAGAGCGTTCTGCTTGGTGGTCAGCAGCTCGCTGACCAGAGCGTCCTTCACATCCGCCTCAGCCACAGGGCCCTCGGCCACGTCGCTGGCATACTTGATGAAGTGTACACCGTACTCGGTGTTCACAGCCTCGGACACATCACCCACATTGGCCAAAGCCATGGAAGCATCCTGGAACTCCGCCACCCAGTTGGTGCTGGCAGCGCTGACGGCATAGCCGTCGGGGTTGGTGGCAGCGCCGGGGTCGGTGTTGTACTGCTCGATGAGAGCGTCGAAATCTTCGCCGGCAGCGATCTTGGCAGCCACTTCATCCACGGTGGGCTGAATGTTGGCATAAGCGGTAGCCTTGGCGGCTTCCAGCTGGGTTTCCAGCTCGGCAGCCTCGGCATTGGCGGCTTCCTTGGCGGCGTCATCTTCAGCAGTCAGGGCAGCGTTCTTCTTCACGGCGATCTGGCTTTCCAGGTCGGAGATAGCGGCGCTGTCCTCATCGGTAAAGCCGATCAGGATGTGCTTGACCATGCGGTATCCGGCGGGGGTGTAGTAGATGGTAGCGCCGTTGGTCAGGTCAGTGCTGTAGCTGGAGGCCATGGATTCGTAGCTGTTCTTGGCGGCTTCCACGCGAAGCTGATATTCAGTGGAGAATTCCTCGTCGCTAATGACAACGTCCTTCACCACGTCTTCAAACAGCTTGTTCTCAGCCAGCGTCAGCTTTTCAGACTCCAGCAGCTCTTCCTTGGTGGGATAGCCCTGAACGGCCATTTCTTCCACGATGGCCTTTTCCAGTTCTTCACCGGTCAGGTCGCTGCCGGAGAAGCTGAACAGCTCAACGCTGTCATAGTAAACCTGATAGTCTTCCTCCACCTTGGCCTCGATCTCAGCCAGTTCTTCGGCAGTCAGCTGGTCATAGCCGCCCTCAGCCATCTTGGCAGTGACAACTGCTTCGTAAACCATGCTGTCGATGGCAGAGGTACGGGCCGTTTCGATGGTCTCAGCAGCGGTACGGTCATAGCTCATGCCGTAGTAAGAATACATGGACTCGTAGTAGTCATGAATGTATTCGATCTGTTCCTGAACCTCGCCCTTGGTAAAGGTGCGGCCCATCACCTCAATAATGGGAGTCGCACGGTCAACGGCTTCATCCTTCACGATGAGGGAACAGCCGCTGCTGACCACCATGGCCAGAACCAGTACCAGAGCCAGAAGCATACGCTTGCGCATAAAAAGTCTCTCCAATCATAAGGGTATTTTGAAAACGAACACTTTGAGTATTATACCTGATGACGCTGTTTTCGGCAAGGCTTTTGCAAGAAGTTCACCGCATGTTCACGTTTTTCATCACTGCACGCGAAAACCCGTAAACGTGGCATAAGCCACCAGTTTGCGGCGATCATCATATACGTCCACGCGATACAGGCTGGCCGTGCGGCCTGCGCTGATGCACTGGGCCTGCGCATACAGGCAGCTGCCTGTGCCGGGCCTCAGGTAGTGGATATCGCTGCTGCGGCTGACGGTCATGCCGTCGCCGCTGTTGGCCGCTACGGTAAAGCAGATATCCGCCAGGGTGAAGATGGCGCCGCCCTGAGCCACGTGGTTGGCATTGAGGTGTTTGGTCTCCAGCTTCATGGAGCATTCCGCCGTGCCGTCACCAACAGCATCGATAGAAATGCCGCACACGTCAAAGGCGAACGTATCCTCCGCCAGAAAAGCGCGGATGTCCTCCAGCGTACGCATCAGCCGTCCACCTTCCAGCTCATCAGCACCTGCGCATCCTCCAGTGTTTTGATGGTGAACACGCCGTCTTCATAGATCATATAGCTCTTGGGCTGGCCTTCCTTGGGCAGCGCGGCAGAGCCAGGGTTGATGTAGGTGTAATCCGCCTCATGCCACACGCCGTGCACATGGGTATGACCATGGACAAGCACATCGCCCTTGCGGTGAGGAGGAGGCGTCTGGGTGTTGAACAGATGGCCGTGGGTAACAAAAGCACAGCGGCCATTGTCCAGCGGCAGCAGGGCGTAATCTGCCTGAATGGGGAATTCCAGCACCATCTGATCCACTTCGGCGTCGCAGTTGCCGCGCACGCACAGAGGTGTGACCGGGTATTCATTCAGCAGCTTCGTGACGGCCTTGGGATCGTAGCGGTCGGGCAGATCGTTGCGGGGGCCGTGATACAGCAGGTCGCCCAGCAGGATGAGACGGTCGCAGTTTTCACTTTCAAAGCGGGCCAGTACCATTTCAGCAGCGGATGCGCTGCCATGAATATCAGAAGCAAACAGGATTTTCATTTTTTATTCCATTCCTTCCAGTTCCAGAATGACCGGGCAGTGATCGCTGCCCAGAATCTGATCATGAATATCAGCAACCTTCACATTGGGCGCAATGCGCTCGCTGACGAGGAAATAGTCGATACGCCACCCGATGTTCCTTTCGCGGCTGCGCATCATGTAGCTCCACCAGCTGTAGCGGTCCTTCTCATCGGGATGCAGCAGACGGAAGGTATCAACAAAGCCACGGGAAAGCAGTGCGGTCATCTTGTCGCGCTCTTCAATGGTGAAGCCGGCATTGCGCACATTGTTCTTGGGATTTTTAAGGTCGATTTCCTTGTGAGCCACGTTCATATCGCCGCAGACGACAACAGGCTTTATCTTGTCCAGTTCGCACAGGAAGTCGGCAAAAGCGTCTTCCCATGTCATGCGGTAGTCAAGGCGGGTAAGCTCCCGCTGGCTGTTTGGGGTATACACCGTGACCAGATAGAACTTGTCAAACTCCAGCGTGATCACGCGGCCTTCGTGGTCATGTTCCTCCATGCCGATGCCGTAGCGCACGCTCAGCGGCTTCATGCGGGTGAAGATCGCCGTGCCAGAATAGCCCTTCTTTTCAGCGCTGTTGAAATACTGTTCATAACCTTCAGGATCAAAATCCGCCTGACCGGGCTGCATTTTGGTTTCCTGCAGGCAAAATGCGTCCGCCTGGATTTCGGCGAAATAATCCGCAAATCCCTTGGTAAGGCAGGCGCGCAAACCGTTTACGTTCCATGAGATGAGACGCATGCTTCATCCTCCTGTTATAAACTAATGAAATCTTTTTTATTGTAGCATATTTACCGGGCGAAAAGCAACGCGCGGTTCTGTTGCATTTCGCCACCGGCTGTCGTATACTGAAGCAGAATCCAAAACCATTCAGAAAGGTATATTTCATTCGATGAAACTGTCACTTTGCCTGGCACTGCTGCTTCAGCTGATACTAATATACTTGGAAATCCGGGTTCTGAAACCACTAAAAAAGAAATGTCTGCTGCGATATTATACCTATCTGCAGAATTTTCTGACGCTTGTGACCAGCTGTATTTTTGCTGTCTGTCTGGCTGCTGTACTGGTTTTTGACGCTGATCTTTTGCCGTTTGCAAGAGGTCTGCGCTATACAGCAACGTGCGGATTAACGTTTGCTGCCTTTGTTTACATCGTGCTGCTTCATTCCAATCCCAAAAACCGGATCGGTCAGGAGGACTTTGCAGTTTCCGTTGATCCGTGGCAAATGAATCTTTTGCTGCATGTGATTTGCCCCGCCGTTTCGCTGATCAGCTTTGCAGGTCCGGAGCGCTCAATTCCAATGGATAACGCCATCTGGACCGGCATTGCAGCCATTCCCTCCTGCCTGTACTGGGTTGTATATCTGTTTCTTTCAGCGGCGCATCTGTGGCAGGAACCCTATGATTTTTCTGCCGCGCCAGACAAAAAGAAAAACGTATTGGCGGATATACTGATCGTGGTTTCCATTCCAATTGCGTTTATCATCATTTCCAGTCTGCTGTGGAGTTTGTGCTAAACAATTGACATACAAAAACCGGGCTGTGACAAATGTCACAGCCCGGTTTGATCTTTCCAAAATCAGATTTCGGGAATCTCGATTTCGATCTCGCGGCCAAGCTTGGCGGACTTGCAGATGCCATCGATGATGGCCTGGTTGTACAGGATCTGGCTGGAGGGAACGGGAGCGCCGTTCTCGGAGTCGATCGCATCCAGGAAGGAGCGGATCTTCTTGTCAAACAGCTTGCCGTCGCTGGGGATGATCGGGATCTCGGTCACGACCTGCTCGCCGGCGATGTCGGTATACAGCTTCATGGCGCCGCCCACGGTGCCGTTCCAGCACTCGGTGGAGGGGATGCGCAGCGCAGCCTTCTTGCCGAGGATGACGGTGTCGCCGGGAGTGTCGAGATGCATGGCCCAGGAGATACGGAAGTCGACGATGATGCCGCCTTCCAGACGGATGAACGCAGCCGCGAAGTCGTCCACGTCAAAGCGCTCGGCGTTTTCCTTGGCAGTGTGGAAGCGGTCGGGCTTCATGTACATTTCGGTGGTGCCAAAGAAGTTGCTGGTGTAGCCGGTAACGGTCAGGGGCTTGGGATAGCCGATGGCGTTGAGCACCATGTCCAGAGAGTAGCAGCCGATATCGCCCAGAGCGCCGATGCCGGCAGTCTTCTGCTCGATGAAGGTGCTGTTGGGAATGCCGCGACGACGGCCGCCGCCGGTCTGGATGTAGTACACTTCGCCCAGAGCGCCGGACTCGACGATCTTCTTGATCATCTGCATGTTGACGTCCATGCGGGGCTGGAAGCCGATGGAGAGCAGCTTGCCGCTCTTCTTTTCAGCGCGGATGATTTCAACGGCCTCTTCGGTGGTCACGCACATGGGCTTCTCAAGCAGCACGTTGATGCCGGCGTTGAGGCAGTCGATGGTACATTCGGCATGGGTGCGGTTGTAGGTGCAGACAGACACCGCGTCCAGTTCCTTCTCGGCGGCCAGCATTTCGCTGTGATGGCCGTAGATGCGGGCGCCTTCGATGCCGTACTGCTTGGCAAAGGCTTCAGCCTTGCCGGGGATCAGGTCAGCCAGAGCGACGATCTCAACGTCGGGCTGAGCCAGGTAGCTTTCAGCGTGGGCTTCGGCGATCCAGCCGGTGCCGATGATGGCAACCTTGAACTTGCGGCTGTATTCGCGCTCTTCCTTCACGGTCTGGGTAAAGTTGGACAGAACAGTATCGCTCATGATGATGTTCTCCTTTTCTTTCTATTTTACTTGAGACCAATCTTTTTGAGGGTGCCGATGCTCATCTCAGCAGCTTCCAGCGGCGTGCGGCCGATGGACATATCCTGCTCGATGATGAACCACTTCGCGCCGGATTCGATGCCAGCTTCCACGACCTCTTCAACGTTCTGGCAGCCGTAGCCGAAGGGACGGAATTCGAAGGCCTGGGTGTCCTTCTTTTCGTTCTCGTCCAGACCGATGAGGGCGTAGGGAGTGGAGCCATCCTGCTTGCGGCCCACATAGTCCTTCAGATGCACCACGGGGCAGCGGCCGGCGTACTTGCGAATGTAGTTGGCAGGATCTTCGCCTGCATACTTCACCCAGCAAACATCCAGCTCGGTCTTGAGCAGGTCGGCGGGAACGGCGTCGTAGAGGAAGTCCAGACCGTACTGGCCACTGAGGCTGACGAACTCAAAGTCGTGGTTGTGATAAAGCAGGGTCATACCGGCTTCCTTCATCAGGCCGGCGAATTTGTAAATGACCTGCAGCGCATGGGCAAAGCCGGGAGCGCCGGGGCGGGTCTGGTCATCCAGATAGGGCACGGCGATATATTCGCAGCCGATGGCCTTGTGGAAGGCGATCACGCCGAACATGTCGCTCTCGATCTGCACGAAGGGCACATGGCTGGAAATAGCCTTCAGGCCGTGCTTGTCCAGCAGCGCCTTCACCTGCTCGGCGGTATTGCCGTAGAAACCGGCGAACTCAACGCCGTCATAACCCATGCCCTTGAGGGCGCCCAGCACCGCATCAAGATCCTTGGCGGCGTCTTCACGGGCAGAATAAATCTGATATGCAACGGGACGTTTTTCCATAGAGGGGTACACCTCCTGTTTAATATGATTGTATTATAGCTGAAACAAGTCTTCCCTGTCGCGCCAGTTTGTGATATGATTGTGCCAAAACCTGCTATTCCTGTTTGCTTGAGCGGAGGTGTATTTTGTGCAGCAGTTCTACGAATTATCGCGCGACAACAACCCGCGAACCGTGGCCTGGCATATTGACAACGACCATTATATTACCCATTTTCACAGCACCATAGAGCTTGCATACGTCGAAAGCGGCATGATCTGCGCCATTCAGGACGGTGTGAGCCATCAGGTGACTGCCGGGTATCTGGTGGTCAATTCCAGCTATATGGTGCATGGCTATTCCACGCCGGAAAGTTCGCGCATCATCGTGTGTACCATTCCCCTGTCCACCGTGCCCAAGCTGCGCTCGCTTCTGAAGCAGCAGCACTTTGCACAGGGCATTGTAGACGTGCATGGCATGAAGGAATGCCGGCGCATCCTGCGAATGATGGCCGACCCTGTCAACAAAGAAAACAGCAACTTTGTCAACAGCCTGGGTGAAGCTCTGCTGGCGCTGCTGATCGAAAAAATCGGTCTGGTAGAATACACCTCCACCGCTGAAGACGACCTGATCAAGCGGATTCTGGTGTACCTGCAGGAGCACGCTGCCCAACCCCTTACCGTTGCGCAGGCAGCCGCGCACTTTGGCTACAGCTCCGGCCGGTTTTCGCACATTTTCAACGAGCGGGTGGGCTGCTCCTTTACGCAGTATCTCAACAGTCTGCGTACGGGCATGGCACAGCAGCTGCTGGCACAGGGCGAGCTTCCGCTGGTGGACGTTGCCACAGCCTGCGGTTTTTCCAGTCTGCGCACGTTTCACCGCGTTTACAAACACTTTACCGGCGAAACACCCCACGCTACCCAGACACGCTGATTGCGTTGTGGTATGACAATATGATATAATATCTTTATATGATATTCATCAACGAGGTGACCTTTATGGCAGGTATTACCTATAAATGCCCCAGCTGCGGCGGATATCTTGCGTTCGATCCCGAAGCTCAGCTGTGGAAGTGTCCGTTCTGTGATTCAGAATTCGAAGAATCCGGCCTGACGGAAAAGGATGAGGCCTCCGCCCAGAAGGCAGCGCAGCCTGCAGCGGACGACGGCCACAGTCAGCTGGTCTACCACTGCCCCAGCTGCGGCAGCGAGATCATGACCGACGAAACCACCGTCGCCACGCAGTGCTACTACTGCCACAGCCCGGTGGTGCTGCAGGGCAAGCTGACGGATGAATGGCTGCCCGACAGCGTGATTCCCTTCACCATCAGCAAGGAGCAGGCCGTAGATACCTTCATGAACTGGGTGAAAAGCAAGAAGTACGTACCGAAGGCCTTCTTCAATCAGGCACAGATCGAAAGCATGCAGGGCGTCTACTATCCGCATTTCGTAACGGAATGCGAAGTGGAGGGCCTGCTCAGCGGCGAAGGCCGCACCGTCGGCGTGACGGAAACCACACGCGAGATCATCACCACCACCAATCATTACCGTGTAGTGCGCGGCGGCCGACTGCACTTCAAAAACATCATGCGCCCGGCGCTGACCAAGGCCAACCGCAAGCTGTCCGACGGCATCCATCCCTTCCCTCTCAATCAGGCCAAGCTGTTTGCCAACGCTTATCTTTCGGGCTTCCTGGCCGAACGCCGCGACATTGATGAAAGCGCCATTCGTCCCGAGATCGAGCAGGAAGTCGGCCAGTATGTACGGCCGCTTCTGGAGGCGGATATGCCCTACCAGAGCACCAGCCTGCAGACCAGCGCGAGCCTGAAAGGCATGAAGAGCCAGTACGTGCTGCTGCCCACCTGGGTGCTGACCTATCCCAACAAAAAGGATCCTCAGGACCCGTACTACTACGCCATGAACGGCTGTACAGGCGAGATCTGTGGCAAGCTGCCCATCGACAAATCCCGCCTGCGCCGCACCAGCCTGATCATTTTTGCAGCTGTATTTGCCATCGGCTGCATTCTGAGCTACTTCATGTTCTGATGAAAGGAGGTACGACCATGAAAAAGTTCCTTTCCGCTCTTTGCGCGCTGTTCATGCTGCTGTGCCTCTGCACGGCAGGCATGGCGCAGAGCGCTTCCGTCGTTGACCAAGCCGATCTGTTCACGCCTGTGGAAGAGGCCGAGCTTGCGCAGCTCATCGATACCTTCCGTCAGGAAACACAGATGGATTTTGTGATCCTCACCACCGATCAGGCGCATTCCTACAGCCAGCAGCAGATCGCCGACAGTTTCTACGAAGAAGGCGGCTATGGCATGGGCGATGATTACAGCGGCATTCTGTACTACATCGACATGTACGAGCGCGTCCCCTATCTGGCCACCTGCGGCGCGATGATCGACTACATGCCCGACGACCGCATTGAGTACGCGCACGAAGCCAGTTATGATTATCTAGCCTACGGCAATTATGCGCGCGCTGCCGCGCAGATGATCCAGACGGTGCAAACCTATGTGCGCCGCGGCATTCCTGAAGGCCAGTATCGCTACGACGTGCTTACCGGCGAGCGCCTGACGGCCTCGCACAAGGTGCTCACTCCGGGCGAACTGCTGGTATGTGCGCTGATCGCCGGCGTTGCTGCACTCATCTGCAGCGGTTCGGTCAAAGGGAGCTACAGCCTGAAGGGCAGTACCTACGACTACGCGTTCCGTGAAAACTGCGATGTAAAGTTTACCGAAAAAGTTGACGACTATCTGCGCACCACCACCACACGCAGGCGCAAGGCTCCCCCGCCCTCTTCCAGCGGCGGCGGAGGCAGCAGCGTGCGTGTCGGCGGAAGCGGCGTGCACCGCAGCAGCAGCGGCCGCAGCTTCGGCGGCGGCGCAGGACGGAAATTCTGATGGAAACACGCATGCAGCCATCCCGCTGCCGCTGGGCTAAAGGCGAACTGATGACCCGCTATCACGACGAGGAATGGGGCGTGCCTGTGCACGACGACCAGAAGCTGTATGAAATGCTGCTCTTGGAGGCGTTTCAGGCCGGTCTTTCGTGGCAGGTGGTACTGAGCAAACGCGAGAATTTCCGCCGGGCCTTTGACGATTTTGACGCTGAAAAGATCGCCGCCTACGACGAAGCCAAAATACAATCGCTTTTGGCAGACGCTGGTCTCATCCGCTGCCGGCGCAAGATCGAAGGCGCCATCTCCAATGCCCGCTGCTATTTGCAGATCCGGCAGGAGTACGGCAGTTTTGCCAGCTACCTGTACTCCTTCACCGATGGTAAAACCGTGATCAACAAAACAGGCGAGGTGTTCACCACCTCGCCCGTAAGCGACGCTCTTTCGCGCGATCTGCGCAAACGCGGCATGAAGTATATGGGTTCTGTTACGGTCTACAGCTATCTGCAGGCCGTAGGCGTAGTGGACGACCACGAGCCGTGCTGCTTCAAATCAGCCCTTCGGCGATAATATCAATGGTTTCCGCATCCACGCAGTGCAGCGCGACGCCGTCCACTGCAATCACATCTGTAAACAAATCCAGCCTTGTGGCCTCGACCGTTCGGACGAGGCCGCTTTCTGTTTCCAGCACGACTGCCCAGCGCGTTTCTCCGCCGGTCCAGTCCTGCGGTACGCTGCCAAACGATGTTACCGCATCCAGGCGTGAAACTACTTCATCCAGCAGTTCTTTTGCAGCAGGCTTCCCGTTCAGCGTGACCGTCATGTCATACACAACGTTGCCGTTTGCATCCACTTCCAGCTCGTTATTGGGCAATACCCGTTCTGTGCGGGTGGCATACAGTTCGGCTGTTCCAGCAGGCGTAGTAATGGAAATGCGGTGCACCGCCAGATCACCTGCATCCAGAGGCTTGCGGGAAAGCATTTCATCCCGTTTCAGATCAATAAGCCACTGCACCAGGAAACGGCTGACAAGGTAACATTCGCCCTCGTATTCGCAGGTATAGAAGTATTCGCCCTCGGCACGCCCAATGATGAAACGCAGCGACTGGGCCTGACGCATACGGGTGACCAGCTCGCCGTTTTCGTCCACTTCGCTGGTCACGCCGGAGCTCATGTTCAGCGTGACGGTGCAAAGCGGCATATCAAAACCGTACAGGCTGCGATTATCCTCAGTCACGGTTGCTTCGCGCGTGCCCAGCCGGAAATTGTCCAGCACAGAAAGCAGCTGCGCAGATGCAGATGCGTCCAGCGGATAGAAAAAGGGCTGTTCCAGCATGCCATATGCGCCGTCTCGGAAGGTAAATGTGCACTGATCTGCTGCATTTTCAATGGTCAGTTCGTCCAGCAGTCCCGCATAGATCACCGGCTGCTGCACAGGATACAGACTTTTCTTTGTGAGGGTAAGCGCATCCACCACACCGGAGTCGCACATGTACACGGCGGTATTGCCGCTCCACTGGCAGTAAGCATAGGTGGTGTTGGGCACGTCGCCGCCGATCTTCAGCGTGGTTTCTGTACCGTCCGTATAGCGGATCACCGCAGTGGCGCGCGGCTTCAGCAGGCCCATATTGTCCAGCTGACTTTCCACCTCGGCTGCGTCCAGCGTTACCACATTCTGTGCAACAATCTGTGTAACAGCATTGAGCAGCTCCTGTGCATAGGCATCGTTGATATCGGTCAGGGTATCGTTTTCCTCCAGCCACAGCGTGCCATCCTGCATGCGAAGAGTGTAGCTTTCGCCATAGGACGGTATGATTGTCACGCTGTCGAGCTGTTCCTGCGGAGTGATCGCAAAGGTCTGCTGTGCAGCAGTTTCCGTAAAAATCTGCAGCGTTTTGGGGCGATAGGCGGCCCTGATCTGCGGCAGCAACAGCACAAAAGCAGCTGCCAGCAGCAGACATACCAGCAGGATCGCCGGCGCAATCCAGCGGCTTTTACGGGTTTTGATGTTTTTCTTTGGAGGGTGCTGCATCCGTCTTCCCCCTTCAGCGGCTGCGTCTGGGCAGCAGCACGCACAGCCCCAGCACGATCACCAGCAGCGGAACGGCTACCGTCAGTACAATGCCAATCGTCTGACTGCCTACCGTCAGCGCAGGGCGCAGCGCAGTAGACGCCATGATATTCAGATCAACCGTACGCTCAGGCAGCAGTTCACCCATCAGCGTCAGCAGAAATTCTTCTGTATAGGTACGCTGATAGATGTATTCGCTGGTAAACGTCGCACTGCAGCCCGCTGCAAACATGCGGCTGATATTGCCGTTGGAATGCATGCGGTGCGCAAACAGCGCCACGCTGATCTCCCCCTGCCTGTCGCCGGGCTGACGGTCGATGGTGTCACGACCGTCGCTCAGGTCACGCACATAGGCATTGGGACCGGTTTTGAGCACCGTGCCTGTCGTAAGGGACGACGTGGCCTCGGCGGGCGTTTCAAATGCACATGCCGCAGGCATCAGCAGGATATCCAGCCCGCTGCCGATCAGGTTTTGCGTCATATCCATCTTTTCCATGTAGGGCATCAGCTGCAGCGGTTCCTCGTAATAGCTGCCGGTATCCTCCGCGCCCGCCACCACAACGCCGGACAGCGGCATTACGCCATAGCTGCGCAAAAGCGACAGATAGTTGGGCATATTCGTCAGCGGATCGGTATAATCGCGCAGCACGAACAGACTGCCGCCATTCTGGGCAAAGGCGCTGATCAGCTCAATTTCAGCGTCGCTCAAGTCATTCTGCGGCCCGGCGATCAGCAGCATGTCGATATCCTCCAGCGTGTCGCCCTTGAGCAGCGTGACCATACGGCTGTCGCAGTTGTTGCTTTTCAGAAAATCTACAAACACCTGCAGCATATTTTCCGTCAGTTCGCCGTGGCCCTGCAAAATACCCACCGTGGGGATGCTGTCCTGCGCTACATAGACAATGGCCTCGGTAAGTTCCTTTTCATAAGCAAGGCCGGACAGTTCAAACGCACCAGCGTCAATATTGTAGCTTTGGGTGATGAAGTCCGAATAGTTCAGCAGCTTGTAACGCCCCGTGGCCGGGCAATTAACGATGACGGTATCCGCCTCTACGGCATGCTCCATATCGCTTTCAAAGCGCGTAAGGATGCCGGGGTTACGGTTGATGTCTGTAGGCAGCACGGTCACCCGGTCGCTGAGAACAGCGTAACGCTCCAGCAGCGCCCGCAGCTGCGCGTCTTCTGCTCCGCTTTGGTACAGCAGATACAGTTCAACGTCGCTTTCCAGTCTGGAAAGTGCTTTGGCTGTCTCCTCACCAGTGGTGGCATAGCCGTTGAAGCTCAGGTCCTTCGTCCAGCCATACTCATCCTCCAGCGTTTTTACGCCCACGTTCAGCAGCACGCACACTGCCAGAAAAGCAGCCATCATCAGCGCACTCAGTTTGCCATGACGCCAGCGCGGCTGACGCAGACGCGCCGCCAGCTTTTCAAACCACTTTTTCATGCCGCGCCTCCTTCCGAAAAGCGCCGCGCATCCATCACGCGTGTCGCCGCCACAAGGCAGCAGGCGATGAAGGACACAAAGAACAAAATGCCCGAATAGCTCAGCTGTCCCAGACGGAAGGGCTCATAGCGATCGTAGAGGCTTACAAAGTTCAGGCACTCGCTCATCCATGCCACGGGCAGATGATCCGCCAGCAGGTCGGCCATCCACAGCAGGAAGTTTGCGCCAAATGCTGCAATCGCGCCTGTCATCTGGTTTTTGGCAAAGCAGGTCACAAACAGATCCAGCGCCAGAAAGGCCAGGCTTTGCAGCGAAAACCCAAGATACCCCACAAACCACTCGCCCATATACACCCTGCCGCAAATGGCGATAATCAGTGTGTACACATTGGTGAGCAGGATCGTAAGCATCATCACCGTAGCCGCCGCAAGGTATTTGCCCGTGACCACGCTGCCAAGCGCAACGGGACTGGTAAGGATGAGCTGATCGGTGCGCTTCTGGCGTTCCTCACAGATGAGGCGCATGGTCAGCAGCGGACAAAGAAGCATCACCAGCAGCGTCAGCTGCGACAGAAAGGTGAGCAGATCGCCGGACAGATTCTGCAGATTGTACAGATAAAAAATCAGCCCGGACAGGGTAAGGAACACACCCATGAACACATAACCCACCGGCGTACGGAAATACGCGAGCAGGTCCCGTTTGTAAATGATGTTCATCGCGTTTTCCCTCCCCCGGAAACAGCATTCATAAACACCTGTTCCAGCGTATCTTCCACACGGGAAAGGTGCAGCAGCGGCATGCCCAACCCGCTGAGCAGACCAAACAGACGACGTTCCGGCTCGGATTGCCGGTAAAAGGTGATCAGCGCTGTGGTTTGATCAGCATGAAAGGTGGGCTGCACCGTCACGCGGCGCACACCGTCCAGCTGGCGCAGTTTGCTCACAATACTGCCCTCCGCTGCAGCAATCGTCACCAGCAGGGTGATCTCATCCTTTTCACCCATAGACTGAAGCGGCGCGTCCAGCCGAATCACTCCGCTGTCAAGAATCACCACATGGTCGCACAGCTGCTGTACTTCGCTGAGAATATGGGACGAAAAAACGATCGTGCGTCCCTTGCCCAGCGTGCGTATCAATCCTCGAATTTCGGTGATCTGCATGGGGTCCAGCCCGACGGTAGGCTCGTCCAGCACCAGCACGTCCGGATCGCCGCAAAGCGCCTGTGCCATGCCTGCGCGCTGTCGGTATCCCTTGCTGAGGTGAGCAAGCATGCGGCTGCGCATGGCGCTGAGTCCTGTCAGTTCCATCACTTCATCCACATGCGCCCGTATGGCCCTCTTCTCAACGCCTTTGAGCTCAGCTGAAAACATCAGATATTCCCGCACGGTCATTTCATCATACAGAGGCGGATGTTCCGGCAGGTAGCCCAGATGTCTCTTGGCCAGCGCAGGCTCCAGCAGCGGATCGCAGCCGTCGATCAGCACCCGGCCTTCCGTCGGCGCCAGATAGCCCGTGAGGATATTCAGCAGCGTCGTCTTGCCAGCGCCATTCTGACCAAGCAGGCCCAGCACGCTGCCCTGCTCCACCTTCAGGCTGACATTCGTCAGCGCCTGCACGCTGCCATAGCGGCGGGAAACGTTTTGGATCTCTATCACTCGTGTGTGCTCCTTACATACAAAGGTTATATCAAACCAACTTATATTGTACCACAGTCATGTTCCCTGTGGATGACGGAATTGTAAATTTGGCTGCTTCATTCCTGACAGGCAAACGATTTTGCTGAAGAAAGATGCATTTTTTGTGTTGACACTCCCCCAGGGGTGTGCTATAATTGTCTCCGTAAGCAGAAGCTGCCCGCTTCTCACCGCGCGAACATCTTGCGCAGGTCATGGCACATAAGTCCATGGGGTGTGTACGGCGGGTTAGTGTGCCCGGCGTTTTTTTGTGTGAAAAAGCGCCCGAACTTTTGGAGGTGTATGGATATCAACGAGCCGATGATCAATGAGGAGATCCGCGACAGAGAGGTACGCGTGATCAGTGCAGACGGTACGCAGCTTGGCGTTATGGCCACCCGTGCTGCCATCGAGCTGGCCGAGCAGCAGGGCCTGGATCTGGTAAAGATCGTGCCCACCGCACAGCCCCCGGTTTGCAAGCTGATGGACTACGACAAGCACCGTTACGAGCAGTCCAAGCGCGAGCGTGAACTGCGCAAGAACCAGCGCATCGTTACCCTCAAGGAAGTGCAGCTCTCCGCCACTATCGAAGAGAACGACGTGCAGACCAAGTTTAAGAATGCCGTCAAGTTTCTGGAAGATGGCGACAAGGTGAAGGTGAGCATCCGTTTCAGGGGCCGCCAGATCGCCCACTCTGACATCGGATTGAAGATCATGCAGGATTTTGCCGCCCGCATTGTGGATTACGGCACCGTGGAGCGCCGTCCCCTCCTGGAAGGCCGCCACATGATCATGATCCTCGCGCCCAAGGCTGAAAAGAAGAGCTTCGCCGAGAAGAACCAGCAGCGCAAGGAAAAGAAGGCCGCCGACGAGGCAGCCCAGGCCGAGGAGAGCGCAAAGCGCGAACCCAAGCCGCAGCCCAAGAAAAAGGTCAAGCGCGAAAGCGAGAATATGATCTGACCTGATATTCGGCCATCCCTCGCCCATAAAGGGCGGTAACGGATAGCACACGGAAGGAGGACAACCCCTATGCCTAAGCAGAAATCCCATCGTGGCGCAGCCAAGCGTTTTTCCTTCACCAAGAATGGCAAAGTAACGCATAAGCAGATGAACGCCAACCATCAGGTGCATCTGAAGACCACCAAGCGCACCCGTCACCTGCGCGCTGACGGTATTGTGGATAACGCGGCCGAGGCTCGCACCATCCGCAAGCTGCTGCCCTACAAATAAGCTTTGCTAACATTCGAGGAGGATAAATAACATGGCACGTATTAAAGTGGCTGTCACTGCCCACAAGAAGCGTCGCAAGATCTTTAAGCTTGCCAAGGGCTATTTTGGCGCCAAGTCCAAGCAGTACCGCGCTGCCAGCGAGCAGGTTCGCCGCAGCCTTCGTTATGCTTACACCGGCCGCAAGCTGCGTAAGCGCGATTTCCGTCGTCTGTGGATCACCCGTATCAACGCGGCTGCCCGCATGAACGGCATGAGCTATTCTGTGCTGATGAACGGCCTGAAGAAGCACAACATCACCATCAACCGCAAGATGCTGGCTGACATCGCCGTGAACGATCCCGCCGCTTTCACCAAGCTGGTTGAGAGCGTGAAGGACTAATTCCATCATGCATAAGCCCCTCGTTTGACGAGGGGCTTTTCCTATAAGCGAAAGGAGGAACCGCCGTGCCGGCCATCACCACAAGGGGCATTGTGCTGCGCTATGCCAATTACCGCGACCACGACCGTATGCTTACGTTGCTCACCCCTGGTTATGGCCGGGTGGACGTGCTGTCGCGCGGCTGCCGCAGGCCCAAAAGCGCCCTGATGCCTGCCAGTGAACTGTTTGTCACCGGCGAATTCGTGGTGTTCATGCAAAACGAGCATGCTACGCTTACCTCCTGCACGCTCGACGATACCTTCTATCCCCTTCGGCTGGACCCGTACCGGCTGACCTGCGCCAGCTATATGACGGCACTTTGCGCGGCAGCTGTGCAGCCCGGTGAAAACGCAGCGTCGCTTTATGCGCTGTTACTCAAAGGCCTGTATTATCTGGCCTATGATAATGAAGCGGATGCGCTGGAAACCACCACGGCCTTCCTGTTGCTGTTTGCCGATGCCAACGGATACCGTCCGCGTCTGAGCCGCTGTGCGCACTGCCGTACGCCGCTGGATCTGACCAACGGCGCACCTTTTGACGTGGCGGCAGGCGGCTTGTGCTGCCCGGACTGTGCTTCGCGAGCCACCTACTGCATGACGCTGGACGCTATCAAATGGATGAGCGAAACCATCAGAAACGGCCTGACGCCGCAAAAAAATACCGGCGCAGGCACGCTGTTTGACGTGCTGCGCCGGTATGTGGAAAGCCGTTTGGAAACGCCCATCAAGGTAAGCAAACTGTTACCATGAACGGGTCTGCAGGCTGCCGTCGTAATATGGCGCTCTGCACAGCTTTGCCTTGTAAGCGTTGGTGATGGTGTACTGGTATGCATATTCCAGATCACCGTTGAGCAGACGGATGCGCCTGCGCATCACATGATACTTGGCGCTGTCGCACAGCTTGGGCAGGCAGTCCTCCAGCATGGCGCGCATGGCCTCCTGCTGATCGGGCGTAAGATAGGTGTAGCCGTTGGGCCGCATCAGAAAGGCAGTTTCAGCACTGTCAGCCTGCAGATAGCGGATGACCACGCCGGTCTTGTCCACAACGAGCTGCTCAACGGAATGATGGCGAGCTGCCTGCAGCATGGGAATCATATCCTCAAACAGCTGAGATGCATACAGCTTTTTCACGCGCAGCTGCAGCTTTTTTTCGCGCACATTCTCCTGATAGAAATACACAACGACAGCGCTGGCAAGGAAAGCCGCCAGCACAATGGCCAGAAGGGTCTGCACACGCAGCCACTCCAATCTAGTACATGATATGGTATTATACCATGTTTGTTAAACGTTGCGCAATGTTTGCACTTACCAAAAAAGTGCACCTTTTTTGGTGAAACCATTATATGGTTCGACCTTTTTTGGCCTTTTGATACACGCCTTCCGCGTTGCGGTATCTTTTAGCGTTTTTTTAACCAAGCAAAAACAGGCATGCAGTTGCATGCCTGTTTTCTGCTTTTACAGATATGCCTTCATTTTTTCCACATTTTCTTCCTGCGTTTTCAGCAGCCGTTCACCCAGTTTTAGCGCCTCCGGATCATCGCCTTCGTAATCACGCAGATGGCGGATGGTTTTCACGATGCCCATCGTTGTGCCCTGAATCATCATTTCAGCGATGCGCGAACGCGAGTCGTCCATGGCCATCTGGCCTGCGCTCATCATGTCGGCGGACAGCTTTGCCATCATGCCCGCGCCTGCCGGTTCATCGCCGCCCCTGCGGATGAGCGTATCCGCTTCGCCGCGAATATGCTCATATTCTTTGCGCTCGCGTTTCAGCTCTGTCAGCATTTTTTCTTCTGCATGCTTTTCCACAGCGTCGATGCCGTCGCAGCCCATATCCGCCGTTTTGTAGATGTACTGCAGCAGTTCCTGTTCGGGAAGTTTGCTCATATCTTTCACCTCACAGGCAGTATGCGCAAAAAACGGGCCGGAGAAACCTCTCCGGCCCGTTTGGGATTACTTGTCTTCTACCCAGTCGCGGCTGCGTTCCACAGCGCGCTTCCAGCCGTGCAGCGCACGGTCACGGTCGATCTTTGCCATTTCAGGCTGGAAGGTCAGGTCCGGCGTCACCATGGAGGCTGCCTGTTCCTTGCTTTCATACAGGCCTACGCCGATACCGGCCAGCAGTGCAGCGCCCAGCGCGGTGGTTTCCAGCACCACAGGACGCACAACCGGCACATTGAGGATGTCGGACTGGAACTGCATCATAAAGCTGTTGGCGCTCGCACCGCCGTCAACGTTGAGCTGCTTGGGCATTCTGCCGCCGCGATCAGCAACCATGGCCTTGAACAGATCTGCACTCTGGTAGCAGATAGCTTCCAGCGCAGCGCGCACGATGTGCGCACGGTTGGTGCCGCGCGTCATGCCTACGATGGTGCCGCGGCTGTACATATCCCAGTACGGCGCGCCAAGGCCCGTGAAGGCAGGCACAAGATACACGCCGGCGGTATCCGGCACGCTCTCAGCGAGCTTCTCGCTTTCGGCAGAAGTATTGATGAGCTTCATTTCATCACGCAGCCACTGCACGGTGGCGCCTCCCATAAACACGCTGCCCTCCAGCGCATAGGTCGGTTCACCATTGAGGCGCCATGCCATGGTGGTAACCAGACCGTTGGTGCTTTCCACAGGCAGATTGCCAGTGTTCATCAGCATGAAGCAACCGGTGCCATAGGTGTTTTTGACCATGCCGGGCTCGAAGCAGGCCTGACCAAACAGCGAAGCATGCTGGTCGCCTGCCATGGCTGCCACAGGAATGGGACGGCCAAGGATCTCAGGGCGCAGATTGCCGATCACATGAGCGCTGTCGACCACTTCCGGCAGCACTTCGCGGGGAATATCAAGAATCTCCAGCAGCTCGTCATCCCACTCCTGAGTATGCAGGTTAAACAGCATCGTGCGGCCGGCATTGGTCGCGTCGGTCACATGCGGACGGCCCTCCACCAGATTCCATGCAAGGAAGGTATCTACCGTGCCAAAGCACAGCTCGCCGCGCTTGGCCTGCTCGCGCAGGTTGAGGGTATCCAGCAGGTAGGCCAGCTTGGTGCCGCTGAAGTAAGCGTCCGGCACAAGGCCGGTCTTTTTGCGGATGACGTCGCTGTAGCCGTTCTTGATCAGCTTTTCGACGTACGGAGCGGTGCGGCGGCACTGCCACACAATGGCATTGTGCACGCAGCGGCCGGTACTTTTTTCCCACAGCAGCGTGGTCTCGCGCTGATTGGTGATGCCGATGGCCGCGATGTCGCGCACGTCCACCTTGCTCATTTCCACAGCCTTGCGCAGCGATTCCACCTGCGTGTTGAGGATATCGTCCGGGTCGTGCTCCACCCAGCCGGGCTGGGGATAGTGCTGCTTGAATTCAATGGCATGCGACGCCATGGTGCGGCCGTTCTCATCAAACACGATGGCGCGGCTGGATGTGGTGCCCTGATCCAATGCGATCAAATACTTCATGCGTGTTCCTCCTTAGCGGTTGATGAACAGATTCTCTTTACGACTCGCCATCTCCTCGACGCGGTCGATATAAACGCCGACATTGGTCACATTGGGCGCGCGTTCAATGCGCAGCTCGCGGTTCGGAAAGACGCGCTTGCTGATGGCGCCTGCGCCCATGGCCAGAATGGAGGTGGTCTCCTCCATGATATCCACATTGTACAGGCAGGCCTTGCCGGGACGGGCATAGCCCACATTCTGCTGCTGACCGGCCATATACTTCTGCCGATACAGATAGTAGGGTTCCAGCCCCAGCGCATCCGCCGTTTCCTGCCCCATGCGCACCATTTCAGCAGCGACTTCATGGGAAGGCAGCGGCGCTTTCTCCAGATTGAGCCGGCTGGAACGTTTGATGGCCAGCGTATGCACGGTCAGACTGTCGGGCTTCAGCTCGCGGATGCAGCGCATGGTATGCGCAAAATGTTCCGCCGTTTCCCCGGGCAGACCGGCGATCACGTCCATATTGATATCATCGAAGCCCAGTTCTCTCGCCAGCAGGAAAGCCTCCGCCGCCTGCTGTGCGGTGTGATCGCGACCGATCACGCGCAGGGTTTCATCATTCATCGTCTGCGGATTGATGCTGATACGCCCCACGTTCAGACGTTTGAGCGTTTCCAGCTTGCCGCGGGTGATGGTATCGGGACGGCCGGCTTCCACAGTATATTCACAGGCATTGGGAAACAGGCGCATGGTTTCATCCATCAGCAGGGCAAAATCAGCTTCATTGAGCGCCGAGGGCGTGCCGCCGCCCACATACAGCGCGCGCAGCTTGAGGCCTGCGCGCTCAAGAAGTTTCGCGCCCTCTTCCATTTCCCACAGCAGCGCTTTGAGATACGGAGGGATCATTTTCCCCTTGCCCACAGCCTCGCCGGGGAAGGAACAGTAAGCGCAGCGCGTGCGACAGAAAGGAATGGAGATATATACATCTGCTTCGCTCACATTGGGCTGAGGCAGCTTTTGCTGCTCGATAACAATACGGCGCAGCAGATCCGCCTTTTCGTGGCTTACGTCGAAGGTATCCTCCACATGCTGCTGGGCCTGCTCCATGGTAAAACCTCGCGCAAGCCCTTCATACAACAGCCTTGTGGGACGAATGCCCGTCAGCGATCCCCATGGCGGACGGTGTCCGGTTTGACGCTTGAGCAGTTCGTACAGCGTTACCTTGCAAAGACGCTTGGTCACGCGTTTTTTGGCAACTGCGCTGTGCTGTTCGTCCACCGACGGCGCTGGCAATTGTGCTTCAGCAGTTTTGCTTTCACCACGAAACAGGAAGGTGCAGACGGCTTTACCATCTTTTTCCTCATACAGCTGCGTCAGCTGTTCTGCATCGCCCTGCTCTTCCGGGTTGACCTCGTAATGTTCAACCGCAAAAAAAAGCTTGAGCACATCACAGAAGTCGTTTGCATATTCAGGAAGCGCCGCATGCAGCGCCACATTGATCGTTTCCATCATTCATCCTCCGCAGCGTCGCGCCCTGCTGTGCCGGGCTCGCCGTGGCCGGGATAGGCCACCATCTTCGGCGTGAGCTGAAACAGCGTGCGCAGCGAGTGACGCAGCTGAAAAAAACTGCCGTCCGCAAAATCTGTGCGCCCGTATCCGTCGGCAAACAGCGTATCGCCCGTCACAATACCCTGCCCTTCAGGCAGAATGTAGCACACACTTCCCGCGCTGTGGCCAGGCGTATGCAGCACTTCAATATCCATTCCTGCAAGCGTCAGCCTGTCTGGCAGGATCGTCGGCTGCTGCTCAATGGTCATGGGCATGCCAAACAATGCCGACACATTGCCCGCTGCATCCTGCAGCTTGGAAGCATCCTCCGCATGCACATATACCGGAATGTGATAGTGACTGCACACCGTGTCCACCGCGCCGATATGGTCAAAATGCGCATGCGTCAGCAGCACTGCCTGCGGCTTGCGCTCCCCAACACAGCGGATGATGCGCTGCGCCTCATCGCCGGGATCGACGATCAGGCATTCATTGTTTTCAGTATTTTCAATGATATAGCAGTTTTCAGCAATTGCGCCGACCGTTATGCATTCCACATGGATCATGCGTTTTCTCCGTTTCTTAAAACAGCTTGTGCGAATCCATCATGATGGTCACCGGGCCGTCGTTGACAAGGCTGACCTTCATGTCCGCCCCAAAGCGACCCGTTTCCACATGGATACCCATTTCACGCCAGTGAGCCACCAGCCGTTCATACATGGGGTTGGCTGTTTCCGGACGCGCCGCCTGAATGAAGCTGGGCCTGCGGCTGCTGCGCGCGTCGCCAAACAGGGTAAACTGGCTGACCGCAAGGATCTGCCCGCGCACATCCACCAGGGAGCGGTTCATCTTGCCGGCTTCATCTTCAAAGATGCGCAGATTTGGCACCTTGGTCGCCATATACTTGAAATCAGCCTCGCCATCGCCTTCCTCCACGCCAATGAGCACCAGAAAACCCTGACCGATCTGACCGACCGTTTCACCGTCGATTTTCACATTGGCCTCTGTCACACGCTGGATGACTGCACGCATATTGAAACGTCCTTTCGCAAGTTAATTGGTTCCGCGGTATACCTCAATGATATCGCTGCGTTTGCGCAGCTGGGTAAACACGCGATCCATCTGTTCGCGGCTCTTGACCTGCACCACCATGGTGATCACGCAGGTCTTTTTCTTTTCGTCACGCTTGGCGGAAACAGCCACGATGGGCACATCCATATTGCCGATGCAAAGGGCCAGTTCGCCCAGCAGGCTGACGTGGTCGTATGCGATCACATTGATGGATGCATTGAATTCGTTCAGCTCGCTGCCGCCAGCCCAGCTGACCTCCACCATGCGCTCCTGCTCGGAGTTGCTGGCGTTGATACAATCGGCCTTATGCACCGTCACGCCGCGGCCGCGGGTGATATAGCCCACAATCTCGTCACCGGGCACAGGGTTGCAGCAACGGGCAAAACGCACCAGCATGCCGCTTTCTCCCTTGACATACACGCCGTGGGAGGGCTTGCCCATCTTCTTCTGGGCTTCCTCGGCGGATACTTCTTTCACCTGCGGCAGCGCGGGCGTCTCAGCCTTGCGCTGTTCTTCCATCAGACGACTGACAACATAGGCGCTGGCAATGCCGCCGTAACCCACAGCGCCATAGATATCATCCATTTCGGCAAAAGCGTAGCGCTTGAGCAGCGGTTCATAATATTCGGGCTTGGTCAGGCTGGACAACACTACGCCGCGGCGCTTGGCTTCCTTTTCTACCATGTCCTTGCCCTTGATCACGTTCTCGCCACGCATTTCGCGCTTCATGAACTGGCGGATCTTGGCCTTAGCCTGCTGCGTTTTGACGATGCGCAGCCAGTCTGCGCCAGGGCCTTTGGAACTGGGCGATGTAATGATCTCCACGCGGTCGCCTGTTTCCAGCTCCGTTTCCAGAGGAACGATGCGGCCGTTGATCTTGGCGCCAACGCAATGATTGCCCACGCCGGAGTGAATGCGGTAGGCAAAGTCGATTGGGGTTGCGCCACGCGGCATGCTGACGATATCACCCTTGGGGGTGAAAATCAGTACCTCTTCGCTGAAAAGGTCCGTCTTGAGCGAATCGATAAACTCCTGACTGTCACGGGTATCTCCCTGCCAGTCGAGGATCTGCCTGAGCCAGTACAGCTTGTTGTCCAGATCGCCGCCCGTGCCGCCGCCTTCTTTGTAGCGCCAGTGTGCGGCAACGCCGAACTCCGCCACACGGTGCATGTCCCACGTGCGGATCTGAATTTCAAACGGGAAGGGCATTTTGCGCCCGCCGATCACAGTGGTGTGCAGGCTTTGGTACATATTGCCCTTGGGTACGCTGATATAATCCTTGAAACGTCCGGGTATCTGGTTCCACAGCGTATGCACAATACCAAGCACTGTGTAGCAGTCCTGAACGCTGTTGACCAGCACACGCACGGCGATCAGGTCATAGATCTGATCGAAAGTCTTGCCCTGTCCCTTCATCTTTTTGTAAATGGAATACAGATGCTTGGGACGGCCATCCATTTCATAGCGGATGTTCTGACTGTCCAGCTTTTCCGACAGTTCCGAAATGACCATGCGAATGTTTTCTTCGCGCTCGGTGCGCCTGAGGCCTACCTTCTGAACGATGTCGTGGAAAGCTTCCGGATCGATGTACTTGAAGCTGAGGTCCTCCAGTTCGGACTTGATGGAGTTGATGCCCAGACGGTGCGCCAGCGGCGCATAGATGTCCAGCGTTTCATGAGCAATGGCCTTCTGACGATCCGGCGCCTGAAAGCGCAGCGTGCGCATGTTATGCAGGCGATCGGCCAGCTTGATGACCACCACGCGGATATCCTTGGACATGGCCAGGATCATCTTGCGCAGGCTTTCGGCCTTCTGCTCTTCACGGTTGGTAAAGTCCAGCTTATCCAGCTTCGTCACACCGTCGACCAGCAAAGCGACTTCTTCACCGAATTCTGCGCGCAGCGTGTCCAGCGTAATATCTTTGCAGTCCTCCACTGTGTCGTGCAAAAAGCCCGCTGCGATGGTTGTAGCGTCGATCATCAGATCCGTCAGGATGCTGGCCACCGAAACAGGGTGCATGAAATACGGCTCGCCGCTTTTGCGCACCTGTCCTTTATGGGCATTTTCGGCGAACTCATAGGCTTTGCGCACCAGATCGCAACCTTCCGGATGTGTCTTCTGCACCCGGGCAAGCATTTTTTCCAACGGCATACATTCGTTGGTGATATAGGTCAGCATCCCGTGATCACTTCCTTGGTTTGGGCTTTCTTCAGACCACTTTTTGCAGCATTATGCCATCAGCTGTACGAATGATTTCAAACAGCGTCGTATCGGCGATATCCTGCGGATTTTCAAACAGAGAACCGTAAGTTTGGACGAATTCTTCATTGGAGCGGAAACAGTAAGCATGGGTATAATCGCTGTTGAACAGGCTGGTTTTTACTTCCTCCAGCGGCTCATCCACAGTAATACTCAACGGCATATCCATCTTTACCGGCATGAACTCGTAACGGTTGATCAAAAAGTCAAAGGCCGTTCTGGGCGTTTCAACAGACAGCCACGCCACCTTATCCTCCGGTGCAAACTTTTCAAGCACATAGGCAGCCGGCGCACTCTGAGCCCTGGATTCCTGCGTTTCGCTGATTTGTAAAGGTGCAGTAAACGTAAGCCTCATCAGATAATAGGGCGATACCACCAAAGCCAGGCATGTCAGCAGAATCAGGCAGCCCGGAACAATCCGCTTGGACTGTTGGTACAGTTTTTTGGCTGCCATTGCCGCGCCCAGTGCAACTGTGGGCATCATCACAGAGGACATATAACGATCGAACGAATGCAGTGATGCTGCTTCGCCGTATGGGAAAGCATACATATATGTATGAAACAGGAATACCGCGTAAACGGCTGTAAGCGCCATCATCACAGCAAGTGCGCTG
This sequence comes from Clostridia bacterium, assembly GCA_017517815.1. The sequence continues at coordinate 37,186 of JAFWYA010000019.1, forward strand.
CCGTGACGCCGGGCCTGCAAATTCTGTTCCTGCCCACTGTGCTTCAGCCAGCATGCCACCAGCGTAAGCGCCAGCATCCATTCCACATAGCTCAGTTGCAGGATATGCCCTCCGCCCATCATTTCCGGACGGATCAGATGACTGAAAAAGTTGTTATATTGTGATTTAAGCCTGCCCGGTGCCGTACCACTAAGGAACGAACGGGTATTTTCTGCAATTTCCCATATGCGGAAAGGCTTTTCGCTCACCACGCCGCAGGCGGACAAAAAAACTTTCCAGCTTGTGGATGCCGCCAGCACGCACGCCAGTGCTGCGCCGATTGTAAGCAGCACTTTTTTTCTTTCCGGCTTTGTTCCCTTCCATACATCAGGAACCATCACAACCAGAACCATCACCGCGATGCCCATGCCCGATTCTTTAATCAGGCAAAGCACTCCCAGTGCTGCGCCGATCATCCATACCGCTGCGCTGTCATGTTCAGAAGCAAACCATGTAATCAGAGCGTAAGCCGCCAAACAGCCAAGCAGGATATCCACATACAGGTCCTGATAAACCAAAGGTTTGAAAACCATGGGCAGCATCACGCACACCAGGCCCATTGGCAGCATATGCTTCCAGTGCTTCCAGTCTACATACTTCATCAGTGGAATCAGGCAGGATACCATGAGGATGTTTGCAGCACTGATGGTGTTGCCTTCGCTGAAGTTGCCGCCAAGCCACGTATAAAAGCAGTAAAACAGGCTGCTCCCCGGGGGATAGCTGGGATAATCCAAAACGCCGGGAACCGCTGTTGGAAGCTTTCCAAGCGCATACAGCCGGTTGATCACTGTACCCCAGTGATTGTACTCGTCGTAGGTATTATACATCTGCCCGCGATGAGCCCACCATGCGGTGATCATCCACACAGCAAACACAAACGCACCCGGTGTGAAAAAGCGGCTGCGTACCTCGCAGCTGCGCAGTGCAGCTATCAGCCCTGCCGCCAAAGCCGCAATACCCAGAGCCCGCACAACCTGGTAGCCGACCGCCGGTACGCCGCAAAGGGCAAATACATACAGCACAACCACGATCGCGCAAATGGCAAAGGCAAACCATTCCTCAATCCTTCGGCGGCTGAGGACTGTGCATATTCCGGCAATCCCAAACAGAATGCCGATCATCCAGAACGCGCTGATCATGTTTCTTCTCCTTTAAGACAAATCAAACGTGCTTTACGTAGGTGTACAGTGTATCAGTGATGGTAGCGCCGGCGTTAACGTACACATGCAGCACCTTGGCGTTGTTGCTGACGATGGTGCTGGTGAGCCTTTTGCACTCATGTGTAAAGCAGGTATCCAGCGTTTTTTTGTGCAGCAGCGCGCCCATGCCGCGGTCATTGGCCTCGTCATACATGCCCATCAGCACAGGATCCACGGTATTTTCGTCCTTACGGCAGATGACAAAGAATCCGATGGGCTTTTCGCCGCTGAGCACCTCATACAGAAAGCCGCCCCGTTCCAGCATACCTTTGAGCCAGTTGGCATAGCGGTTTCCACCCTTTTGGACGCCAAAGGCCGGATCGATGGAAACACGATCACTGTGGAAAACGCCTGCGCGGATGCGGTCATACACCAGCTGGCGCTCGTTTTCTTCCGTGCGCTCAACCACAGTAAGCCCGCGGTCAAAGCGCGCGATGGTCGCCGGCATGCTGTACTCATTGCGGCGGATCATCACATGAAACACCATTTCCACAAAGGAATAGCCAAGTCTGGGCAACCCAAACAGCAGCTGCTGACAGTTGACCGGGGTTTTGACAACGATGTATTCTGCGCCCTCAGCAATCACACGCTGCTCTTCCTGCGCAAGCATTTCCGGCGTATCAGCTGCATCCAGCGCGATCTCATAGGCGTTGACGCCAAGGTTATCAAGCTCCCAGACTGCATGCGTCGTCTTCATGGTGATTCTCCTTATGCGTTTCTGTGCCACGCGTTACACTGCGCACCACAAACTGCGGATAACGGTTGATGCTCATATAAATGCGGCCGATATATTCGCCGATGATACCCATCAGCGAGATGATCACGCCGCCCAGCACCAGCATGACCGCAATGGTGCTGGCCCAGCCGGCCTGCATTTCAGGATGGAACAGCTTGCGGATGATGGTTGCCAACGCAAAGACAAAACCGATAAACGCGGTGATCCATCCCACATAGCTGGCCAGGCGCAACGGTTTGATGGAAAAGGCCGTCACGCCGTTGAACCACAGCGAGATAAGCTTTTTGATGTTATAGCCGCTTTCGCCTTCCATGCGCGCACGGTGCGTGACCGGCACGTTGCAGTAGCGGCTGACGCTCTGAAACAGCAGACCCGTCACATACGGAAAGGGGTTTGGATAGTGGAGCGCCGTATCCACCACAAAGCGCTGGCAGGCATAATAGCTGTTGGCCGTGAGCGTTTTGGGCTGGTTGTAGAAGAAATGATTGCAGGCAGTGTTGAAGCGGCTGCCTATATTGCGGAACCAGCTCTGCTTGCGCTTGGGATACTCTGCAAACACAAGGTCGTATCCCTCGACCACTTTGTCGATCAGCTTGAAGCATTCGCAGGCCGGTGTCTGGCCGTCGTCATCCAGACAGATGACGATATCGCCCTGCACATGGTTGAATCCCGCCATCAGCGCACTGTGCTGGCCGAAGTTGCGGCTGAGATCAACGAAAACGATCGCTGGATACTCTTTGCACAATCCACGGATAACCTCCGCGGTGTTGTCTGGGCTGCCATCATTGACCAGCACAATCTCGTGATCAAATTCATCCGCGCGTGCTGCAACGGTCTGCGTCAATTCCTCCACCACAGAGCCAATAGTAGCGGCGCTGCGATAACAGGGAATGACAAAAGAGAGCAGTTTTTTGGCCATAAAGGCACCTCATTTCGTTAAAGCACTGAAATGCAGCGGCTGAGGCTGCGGATGAGATCATGCCCATCCCACACAAGTGCAAAATCCATGGTATGTCCCACCGGGGCAATGCGATCAATACCGCGAAGACCGTTGTCGACCACAAACCGCTTCAGGTCATCGGCGTTCAGGCCGATATAGCTGAGGGTCTGATACTTGCGCTTGACCACAGGAATCAGGTCGTCCAGCGTTTCAGCAGCATATTCCACAAAGAAACCGCCGGCACAGCGGTACTCGTCCAAATCAGGCGTGAGCGCATCCACCTGCAGCCTGACAACCGTGTTGTCAGGCATAGCGCTGAGCTTTGCGCCCGGCAGCGCCACTGCCGCACGATAGGCCGCCGTCAGCTTATCCACAGCCACCACAGGCTCCGTGGGGTAACGCTGCGCCGCATAGCTATGAACCGCCTGCCAGAAACGCTCCTGTGCTGCAGCAACGTCTTTACCCAGCCAGTACACCAGCCGTGGAGAGGTGCATGCATTCTGGTCAGTCAGATAGGTATCGTTGTAAAAATCCTGCGCCAGTCGGGCAAGCTGCGAATCGTCCATCGCCAGAATGGCCTGCGCATCCACCGCCAATAGGCTATAGCGGTCCGGGAAGGTCACTTCCACCGCATGGGGCGCAAGCTGCGCAGCGCGTACGCGGCGCACGGTCTCATCGCCGCCCCAGATGATGCGCGCATCGCACTGGGCGCTGAGTTCTTCGGTGATGTCCTGTCGTTCACGGGCATAGATACACACATTCACATACGGAGCAAGCGCGCTGTGCTCACCCTTCAGCAGTTCATCCATCACGCGGCACACGATGCGCGTCTGCGCAAAGTCCTGGCTGGATGCCTTTACCACGCAGGCATTGCCCGCCAGCAGCGCCGCCACCAGCGAATAGGCAAAGTTGATGGGCACATTGCTGGGCGCAATGTGGAACGTAAGTCCCCGGCCCAGCCGGTCGTTTTCAGGGTAGTTCTCGCGCAGCCTTTCAAGGTTTGCACGGCGGCAGAAGAAGGCGAAGGTCACTACATCAGGATAGGCCTTGGCTTCACGGCTGCGCAGAAGCGCAGCGCTCACGTCCGACAGAAAGGCCAGTACGCTTTCGTCAAAGGGACGAAGCGGCTTCACGTTTTCCCACTCCGCGCCGCAAAGCCAGGTACAGCTGTTATTTCTTTTGCTCATAGGTATCGCTGCACCCCCTGACTTCGGCGCGCTTGATGCGCCCGATGATTTCAAAATACTTGCCCTTGCGTCCGCAGGGGCAGTCATCCTCGCCCAGAATACGGCCCTCGTCCTCAGTGAGAAGCACATGGCCGGGATAGCTGTGCGGAAGCAGACTGGACACCTGAATCAGACCCAGTTCGCCCACATCTGCAACGGAGAAATCCGTGCTGCGGCGAATGGTGATGTCTGACCATACCGGGGCATGCAGATGCCCGCATTCGCATTCCATATAGATGGTACCGGTCTGCTCCACCATGCCATAGTAGTCATGTACGCGCGTAAGCCCGCAGGTCTCGTTCAGTTCCTGCTTGAACTGCTGTGTGGTGATGTGCTGATCGGCCAGCTTCTTCCAGCCGCCGCCGTGGATGAGCACGCCACGGCTGAGATCAGGCCGGTAGCCAACGCGCCTGAGCTCGGCGCAGAAGTGCTGCCAGATCATGAACGTGAAGCCAAACAGGAAGATATCTTCTCCCTCATGCTTTTCAAGAAATGCCTTCAGCCCTTCCACATCCAGCTGCATGTTTTCGTCCAGCGCGTAGATCTTGTCACGGCCAAACATGCTGAAACCCAGAATGCCCGCGCCGCGCGCCGAAAACATGGCGCGGTTTTTGATGATGGCGCTGGTATCCAGAATGATCATGGGCAGGCGCTGCTTGCCGAGAAACTCACCCACGATGCGGCTTAAAATCTTGCTTTGGAGGGTGGAAGTCTCACGGTCAAGATAGATACGGCTCACCTGCTGACCCGTTGTGCCCGACGAGGTCATGGTTTTATGCAGTTCCTCATCGGCAACGCTTTTGAGCGAAAGTTCCTTGAACAGGCGTACGGGCAGAAATGGCAGTTCTTCAAAACTGTGCACGTTTTCCACATCCGTACCCCATGCACTCAACATGCGGGCATATTCAGGACAATGCTGCGCATGATGGCGCGTAAGTTCAGTAAGCTCGCGGGTCAGAAAGGCATGCTTTTCTTCGTGCGCCCAGTCATAGGCAGGCAAAGAAGGCAGTTCATTGACGTCAAACATGATATTTCTCCAGTTCACGGTAGAGGGTCTTGCCAGAATCGTTCTTGGGGATGGCGGCAAGGTACATGGTATGAAAGCCGGTGGCGTTGAGGCCCGTCTTTTCAGACAGGAAAGCACGCATGGCAGGCAGCTCGCTTTCATCGGTTGCAAAGATCATCAGATGGTCGTCACGGCCGGCACAGGCGCATTCACACTGCGGGAAGGCGGCTTTGAGCATGCGCTCGGTCTCATCCAGATTGACGCGGTTGCCGTACATTTTCAGGAAACGCTTCATACGTCCCACGATGGTATAGTAACCATCCGCATCCACCTGCGCCATGTCGCCGGTGGCCAGCACGCCGCCGCGTTCGTCTCCCTTGCACAGGTCGGCAGCGCATTCAGCATAGCCGAGGGTAACATTGTCGCCATAGTAGCGCAGCTCGCCGGTCACGCCGGTTTCGGTAATCACTTCGCCGTTTACGTCGATCAGCTCAAACCGGCCACCGGGGATGGCAATGCCCATCGCACCGACCTTTTCAAGGCTCTTCTCCCACGGCAGATAGGCCATGCGCGCCGTCGCCTCGCACTGGCCGTACATCACCACAAACTGCTTGCCGGTTTCCAGACACCACTCCACAAATTTGCGGTGCAGTTCGGGCAGCAGCTTGCCGCCGGCCTGCGTCATGGTGCGCAGGCTGGGCAGGTTCATGCGCATGAAGCGCATGCGGTCCAGCATTTCATAGGTATAAGGCACGCCGCCGAAGCTGGTGGCCTCCTCTGTGCGGAAGAAGTTCCAGAATTCACGCTGGGCAATGCCCTTGTCCGTCAGCAGAATGGTTGCGCCTACATCCAGATGGCTGTTGATGATGCTGCAGCCATAGGTGTAGTTCATCGGCAGCGTGGTGATGGGGCGTTCGCTGGCGTCCAGCTTCAGGTACTCGACGATGCTGTCGGTATTGGAACGGATGTTGGCATAGCTCTGCCGCACAAACTTGGGGCTGCCGGTAGATCCGCTGGTGGTAAGCAGCAGCGCCAGTTCCGGATACAGCTGCGTTGCCGTGCCAAAAGGCGTTTTGAGCAGGTGATAGCCAAAGCGTTCGTACACGCTTTCGCAGCCTTCCCACTCAAAGTCGGCCGGCGTCCACAGGCACGCCGGCTGATAGGCGTTATACAGCGCCGCAAACAGCTCGCGGTCAATGGCAGCGTTCAGCAGTGCGGGCACCACGCCGCCCTCCACAAAGCCAACATAGCCCAGCAGGCTGCCAATGGTGTTCCGGCACAGGCTGAACGCCAGGCAGCGGCCGCCGGCAGCAGCGCACAGGCCACGACTTTCCGCGGCAAGCTGGCTGTAGGTCAGGGCTTGGCCGTATTCATCTTTCACGGCGACAGCGTCGCCGAAACGGTCAAATTTCCACATCATACTTGGCCAGGATCTCCTTTCCCTTTTCAAAAGAGCTCAGGTCAATAATATCGTCCATGTCCACCATGATATCAAAAGCGTCTTCAAGAGCAGCGATGAGGGTCATGTGGCCCACGCTGTCCCACTGCTCGCTCTCACCGTACTTGAGGGCGGGAACGGCTTCGGGGGCAACTTCAAGAGACTCGGCAAAAGCGTTGATGTATTTTTCCAGATTGGTCATGGGAAATCATCCTTTCATCATTCATGTATATAAGTCAATGGGTTTCGATCACAGAATACCGCCGTCGGCGCGCCAGGTCTGGCCGGTGACGTAGCTGGCCATGTCGCTGGCCAGGAATGCCGCCACATTGGCGATCTCTTCGGGACGGCCCTTGCGCTTCATCAGGATCTTTTCAGTCTGTTCGGCCACGACCTTTTCGCTCAGATCCTTTACCAGATCGGTATCGGTAAAGCCGGGGGCCAGAGCGTTTACGCGGATGCCCACGCTGATGAGCTCGCGCGCCATCTTTTTGGTGGCCGCGATCACCGCCGCCTTGGAGGCGGAGTAGTCCAGTCTGCTGTCGCCGTCGATACCGGCAATGGAGGCAATGTTGACCACCGCGCCCTGCTTGTTGCGCGCCATCAGGCGGGTGGCCAGACGGCTGACCTCGATCATGGCAAAGAAGTTCACATCAAAGATCGCGCGCATGTCCTGTTCGCTGGTCATCTGGAACATGCGGTCCTCCCCCATGATGCCGGCGTTGTTTACCAGCACATGCAGGGGCTGCTTGTCCGCCATGACTTGCTTAAAAGCGTCCTTGATGGCCGCTGTATCACTGAGTTCACAGTACACAGGCTTGACCCACACGCCATATTTTTCAGCCGTCTGTGCACAGCGCGCTTCAAAGGCTTCATCCGGCCTGCGGGCAAAGGCCCACACATTGGCGCCCTCACGGGCAAATACTTCCACCATTGCAGCGCCAATACCGCGTGCTGCGCCGGTGATCAGCGCATTTTTTCCCTGCAGAAGCACGTTACTCCTCCTCCGCAACGCTGACGCGCTGCTTGTTGTAATAGTCGGCATACAGATCCAACACATAATTCAGGTTGTCGCTTTCCAGCGCGTCGCCCATGAAAGCGTCGGGAATGTCCTCAACCGGCTTGAGCACAACCTCGGGCTGATCGGGATCGTTAAGCGCCGCATCGCGCGCATCCATAGCCTCATCGTAGGCCTGTGCCTCGCCGTTGAGCAGCGACCTGAGCGCGCTGCCGCTGGACATGTTCTGAATGCCGGAAACCTCACTGTCCTCCGGTTGATAGCTCAAACAGCCGATCACCAGCAGCACCGCCGCCACGGCAAAAATGCCAATACGCAGCCCGTCCTTCTTCGCAGTGCCAATAGCAGCAAAGCTGGTAGCGCGCGTTTCAGCCCTGCGGATATACCAGCCCATCCAGTACAGCACCAGCGCGCAGCTCATGAGCACAAAGGTGTAAAAATACGTGTTGATGGTTCGTCCATCGCCGATGTAGTTGCCCGTATACAGCGTCGGCGCAAGCTGCGCGCAGAACAGGCACACGCTCAGAAGCGTCACCCAAACCGGATGGTTGAAACGGTACGGGCTTCCGCGCAGCGATTCGGCCAGCTGCCAGGCAACCATGGCCCACACCACCAGCAGCGGCAGAGAAAACCAGCTGCCCACCAGCGCAAGGCCAAAGTAAAATGCCTGAAGAATGGCCTTGGGAGCGCTCACGCCGCCATGCAGCGTGGCTGCACGCACAGTGTTGCCTGGTGCGACCATGCTGAACACAAAGCAGCCCAGCAGCAGCACAAAGACTGCCAGCTCAAAGAACCTGCCGCGGCGCTTTTTGATCAGGCCGTACAGCACGATGAGCGCATCTACCAGTACTGCAAACAGTACGGTCGAATATTTAGCGCCGCCGGCCATCAAGGTCAGCAGAATCAGAATAACGCCTGAAACAACCTTTTTTACAGGCTTCTGCGCATGCAGATAGGCGATCCACGCGCCCAGACGCAAAAGCGTTACCGACCACAGCAGCGTGTAGGCCACGCCGCCGTTGAACCAGAAGAACGCCTCGCTCATTTCCGGCACGAACTGAATCATCACAAAGGCCAGTGCACAAAGCGCCATGCGGAAGGTGGGCTTGTCCACGCCAAGCACCACCACCAGCACCTGCCGCAGGAAAAACCACAGTGCAAACAGGAAGAACGTCAGCAGCACAAGCGTCGATACCCAGTACAGGTTTTCGCCAAACAGAGCCGGCTGCAGAGCGCTGATAAAAGAAGTAGCATAGGTGCCTTCCCATGTATTGCGGATACCCGTAGTATTGTCCACTGCAGCGCCGACGGTTGCCAGCAGACTGCCGGTTTCCTGCCAAGCGGCGCGCGTCAGCAGTGAAAAGCCAAAGTCGTCATAGCAGGCGTGGTTGTAAAAAGACAGCGCATACAGAGGCATCAGGCTGACCAGCAGCACTGCTACGCACAGCCATGCCAGCGCACGATTGGAGATATTCCGCTGAAGAACAGGCAGTTTCATTGCACATCCTCCTCCCCTTCCAGCAGGATGGCGTCCTTGCCGTAGTATTCACACAGGGACGGACGCACATCGTACACCGCGTCAGGCTCCAGCAGGTCGTCCATGAACACAGCCGGATTGGCTGTAAGCGGGCTGAGCTGAATGACGGACTGCGTTTCATCGTTGAGCAGCATTTCACGGGCGGCCATCTCCGCGTCGTACTGTGCCGCCTCACCCGTGATGATAGACAGTGCCGCGCTGGGGCCGGACATATTCTGCACGCCGTACAGCACGTCGCCGGGACGCTTGAAGCTGAGGCAGCCAGCGACCAGCAGGCACAATGCCGTCAGCAGCAGCGCGCCCGCCTGACGGGGCGTGGGCTGCTCAAGCACAGGCAGATGCCTTGCTGCCCAGCCGCACAGATAGTACACATACAAAAACCAGAAAACCACAAAGCTGAGAAAATAGGTGTTGACGATGCGCCCTGCGCCGATGGATGCAATGCTTTGCAGCGGCGGCGCCAGCTGCACACAGTAAAGGCATACCATCAGTACCAGCGCCATCCATGGATGCTCAAAGCGGAAAGCACTTTTGCGTGCAGCCGCGTAGAAAGCCGGCAGCAGTACCAGCGTGACCGCGATGATGGGCAGGCGGATGTACTGGCCGATCTGCCCCACGCCGTAATACATGGACAGGATCACCGTTTTGACCGGCGAAGTATGATAGTTGATCATTTCAGCGCGGACGGCATTTCCGGGCGCAACCATGCTGTACACGAAACATGCCGCAAACAGTACCGTCAGTCCGGCAAAATGCCAGCGTTTGCCATGCTTTTTCGCAAACAGCCACACGAGCAGGCAGGCAGCCATGCACAGTCCGAACAGTCCGCCGCCGTAGCTGCCGCCGCCCAGCAGCACCATCAGCACCGCCAGCGCAGCCGTCAGCAGCACAGCCGGACCTTTCGCCTGCGCCAGCCGCACGCCCAGTGCCGAAGCGAGCGCCAAAAGCGAATAGATGAACACATTGCCCACGCCGCCGTTGAACCAGTAGAAGGCCTCGCCCACGTCCGGCATGAACTGGATAATCACCGTCAATGCAAGGCTGGAAAGGGTGACGCGCGCACAGCAATCCAAGCCGAGAGCCTTGAAAACCGTGCAGAAGAAAAAGCCAAAGCAAACAATCAGTGCCGTGATAAGAAACACATTGGCTATCCAGTACAGTTCCTCATCAAACAGACCGGGCTGCAGATTGCTCAGGACCGTACCCGTGTACGTTCCCTGCCAGGTCTGCCGGGTGTCTTTGGCGCTGTCCATGGCAGCGCGGAACACCTCACTCAGGCTGCCGGTTGCCTTCCAGGCCTTATGCACATCGGCAGAAAAGCCGTAATCGTCGTAATACGGATGGTTATACGCTGAAATCACATACAGCGGCAGGGTGCTCAGCGCCAGTACCACTACACACAGCCACGCAAAAATGCGGCGATATTTTTCCATCAGGCCCTGCCTCCTTTACTTCAAAATACGTTTTGCTGCCAGTGTTCAGACGTCCAAAACCCTCAGAAAGCAACACAAACCAGCAAAAAGAACCAGATAGTTTACCAAGTTAAGATTATAGCATATTTACACATAAAAAGAAACCCCGGTCAGCAGAACTGACCGGGGTTGGAATGCAGTTAAAATTACTCCTGCTCTTCAGCTTCCATCGCAGCAGCGTAAGCTTCGATGTCCACAGCAACGACTTCCTCGCCGTTGTCATACACAGGCTCTTCCACAACTTCTTCCACCACTTCGGGCTCCAGCAGAGCGCGGATGCTCAGGCTGATGCGCTTGGCTTCGGGGTCGATGTTGAGGACCTTCACGTCCACGATGTCGCCGACGTTCACAGCGTCTTCGACCTTCTGGATGCGGGTGGCAGCGCACTGGCTGATGTGAACCAGGCCGTCGATACCGGGCTCCAGCTCAACGAAAGCACCGAAGGTGGTGATGCGGACAACCTTACCGGTGACCACAGCGCCAGCGGGGTACTTTTCGGGGGCCAGATCCCAGGGCTTGGGCATGAGCTGCTTCAGGCCCAGCTGAATGCGCTCGCGCTCGGTGTCGAGGCTGAGGATCTTCACGTCCACTTCCTGATCGGGAGCGACGATCTCAGAGGGATGCTTGACATGAGCCCAGCTCAGGTCGGTCACGTGGATCAGGCCGTCCACGCCGCCCAGGTCGACGAAAGCGCCGAAATCAGTCAGGCGACGAACAACGCCGTGCACCACTTCGCCCTCGGCCAGACGGCCCCAGGCTTCAGCCTTCTTGGCAGCAGCTTCTTCGCGGACAACAGCGCGGCGGCTGGCCACGATGCGGCGCTTCTGCTCGTCCATTTCGATGATCTTGAGCTTGAGGGTCTGGCCCACGAACTCGCCGATCTTCTCAACATAGCGGTTGGAGATCTGGGAGGCAGGCACAAACGCACGAATACCGTTCACGGTGCAGATCAGGCCACCCTTGACGACTTCCTTGCCCACGCCCTCAACGTACTCGTTGTTGTTGTACTTCTCGACAAGCTCGGCGAAAGCCTTGCGGTTGAGAATGTTGCGCTGGCTCAGCAGCACATTGCCCTCACCGTCGTTGACCTTGACGACTTCGACTTCGATCTCGTCGCCCATTTCAACATTCTCGGTAACCAGGTCTTCGCGCTTGATCAGTCCGTCGCTCTTGTAACCGATGTTGACGCAAACTTCGTCCTCGGTGATCTGCACGACAGTGCCCTTCACGGTCTGTCCGGGCCTGATCTTGACCAGCGTCGCTTCCACGTCAGCCATAAAGCTGCTTTCCGCCTCCTCGGTGGTGAGCTGGTCCAATACTTCCTTGTCAGTCATACGTGTGACAACCTCCTTAAGTGACCAATCCGGCGTACTCGCGCCGGCGGTTATTCCAATGGAATCAGAATGAATATTTGCAAAGCCCGGCGGTATATCCGCCGCGCGCTCTACCATAAGGGTACGGCTGCAGATGCCCTTGCAGGTTTCATACAGCTTGCGGGTGTTGGCGCTGTTCATGCCGCCCACCACCAGCATCACGTCCACCTCGGCGCTCAGCCTGCGCGCCTCGGACTGACGCAGCGCCGTTGTGGTGCAGATGGTGTCCTGCACGGTCAGTTCCTTCACGCGTTCATTGAGCACCGGAAGGATCTCCTCCCAGCGTTCGTGGGGAAAAGTGGTCTGCGATACGGCCAGCGCACGCTCCATCTGCGGCAGCGCGGCCGCCTCGGAAACATCATGCACGGTGTATACCATGCCCTGCGCACAGCCGATGGTGCCCACCACTTCGGGGTGGTCGCTCTGGCCGACCAGAATGACCGGCGAGCCGTCCGCACTGTAATTGGCCACAAAATCATGCAGCCTTTTAACGAACGGGCAGGTGAGATCGATCACTTCATCGGCCAGTTCGCAAAGCGCCTGTGTCACAGCGGGAGAAACGCCATGGCTGCGGATGAGCACTGTTTTACCCTGCGCCTCTTCAACTGTGTTGATCACGGAAATGCCATGGGAGGCCAACTTTTCGATCACTTCCGGATTATGCGCCAGTTCGCCGAAGGAAACGATGGTTTTTCCCTCGTCAGCGGCCTTCAGCGCCCCGTCCACCGCACGCCGCACGCCCATGCAAAAACCGGCGTGCCGCGCTACCGAAATCGGCATAGATTCGTCCTCCTGAGCATATCATGATGCTTATTCGCCGCACAAAATGGATTTCCCTTCTTTTTTGGCACAAAAAATCACATTTTTTTGCAGGCAAATAAGGCAGGTGCTTCCATCAGCGTCCTGCAAGATTTTTTTGATGCTCTTCAACCAGTTCGCGGTATGCTTTACCGATGCGCTCCATGGTCTGATCGCAGGTTTCCTTATTGATGCCGCCCGCAGCAATATCCTTCAGAGAAATAGGATCGCCAAAGTAGACATGTACCCGCTTAAACAGCGCAGGCTTGTCGGAAATGTAGGCCGGCAGCAGCCTGCAGCCGCTGCGCAGGGCGATCATGGAAACGCCGCTTTCCATATCCTGCATCACGCCTTCCTTGTGGCGCGTGCCTTCGGGGAAGATGCCCAGCACGTGACCGTCCTTGAGCGTCTTGAGGCTGGCGCGTACGGCGCCCATATCCATGTTGTGGCGATCGACCGGAATGATTTTGATCTTTTCCAGAAGGAACCTCAGGATGGCGTTGTTCATCAGTTCCTTCTTGCTCATGAAGCGGATGTTGTAGCGGAACACCGGATAGCCGATGAGCATGGGGTCGAACATATGGCTGTGATTGCCCAGAAGGATGTAGGGCGCATCCATCTGCGCGCGCTCGATATGATGATAGGTAACGGGCAGAACCGTTTTGAAAAGCAGGCCGAACACTGCGCGCACAAAACGGTACATGCCGTTTTTCTCCTCAGGAGGCGCGGGCTTTTTGCCCAACTTCAGGTTGATGCGGCGCAGCATGTCCTGCACCACCTGCTCCTGTGTCATGTCGGACGAATCCAGAATCTGTGCATCCTCAGCCGGGCGCAGCGGATCAACCTTGCGGGTGGTGTCCTGCTCGTCACGGCGGATCACGTCGGCAAGCACCTCTTCATACGTGGAGGGATCGCCCTTCTTCTGCAGTTCATCAAAGCGGCGTTTGGCGCGCACTTCCGCAGAAGCGGTAAGATAAATTTTGATGGTGGCGTCCGGCAGCACGACCGTGCCGATGTCGCGGCCGTCCAGCAGCATGCTCTGCTTTTTGGCCAGCGCCTGCTGCTGACGCACCATGGCCTTGCGCACACCGGCAAATTTGGAAGATGTGCTGGTGGCCATGCTGATCTCAGGCGTGCGGATCAAATCAGTCACGTCCTGCCCGTCGATGATGGTGCGCTGAGAGCCGTTTTCGTAGCGCACTTCAGGCATCATTTTTTCGGTAAGCGCGGTCAGCGCCTGCTCGTCCTCCATGGAAATACCCTGTTTGAGCGCATACCATGCAAAAGCGCGGTACATAGCGCCTGTGTCCAGATGCAGAATGCCAAGGCGGCGGGCGACCTCGTCGGCCACGCTGCTTTTGCCAGCGCCTACCGGGCCGTCAACTGCGATGGTGTAGATCATGCGTGTATCCCTCTTTCAAAAGTGATGGAATAAACAACTGTTATTATAACATGGCTGACACCGTTATGCAAAGGCATAAAAAAAAGAGCCCCTGCACGGGACTTCTGAGAACCCGAAGTGCCGCTGTACCCGTTTTTTCACCCGCTATGTTAAGCAGGCCGGTTGCTCTACCATGACTCTCTGCCTTCCCCTGGCGCTGCAGGCAGCGGGGGCATGACATCCAGCCAACGAACGCGAGCTCCGTTTTAGAAAATGTGGGTAAAAACAAGGCCCTGGCGCACACTTCAGGATGCTCTGTGGATATTATAGATGGTCGCCTGTGCACTGTCAAGCGGGACAATTTGGCGAAGGTTGCGACCGTACAGGCGTATTGTTGCCGTCTGCGTCAAAAAGCACACTGGATAAATGCAGCAAAAAGCCCCGTCCGAAGACGGGGCGGAAATCATCATTACAGCAGTTTGCGGTACAGCGCGGCGATCTCTTCCACGGAGGTATCGCGGGGGTTGCCGGGGCGGCAGGCGTCGGCATAGGCGCTTTCGGAAAGGAACTGCACGTCCTCCTCCTTGACGATCTGCTTAAGATCGGCAGGGATTCCCACGTCGGCGCTCAGCTTGCGCACGGCCTCGACCGCAGCCTTGCGGTACTCTTCCTGAGACATGGCGTCGGTGCCTTCCACACCCATGGCCTTGGCGATGTCACGGTACTTTTCGCCGGTGCATTCAGCGTTATATTCCATGATAGTGGGCAGCAGGATGGCATTGGCCACGCCGTGGGGAGTGTCATACAGAGCGCCCAGGCCGTGCGCCATGGAGTGCACGATGCCCAGACCCACGTTGCTGAAGCCCATACCGGCTACATACTGCGCAAGCGCCATGCCTTCACGGCCCTCGGCGGTGTTTTCCACAGCGCCGCGCAGATGCTTTGCAATCAGCTCGATGGCTTTGAGGTGGAACATATCGGTCATTTCCCATGCGCCCTTGGTGATGTAGCCCTCAATGGCATGGGTCAGCGCGTCCATACCGGTGGCGGCGGTCAGGCCCTTGGGCATGGTGGACATCATATCGGGGTCGACCACGGCGATCTCGGGGATGTCGTTGGTATCAACGCACACGAACTTGCGCTTCTTTTCCACGTCGGTGATAACGTAGTTGATGGTCACTTCCGCAGCGGTACCGGCGGTGGTGGGCACGGCGATGGTGAACACAGCGTGATTCTTGGTGGGAGCCACTCCCTCCAGAGAGCGCACGTCAGCATACTCGGGATTGTTGATGATAATGCCCACGCCCTTGGCAGTATCCATGGCGGAGCCGCCGCCGATGGTCACGATGCAGTCAGCCTGCGCAGCCTTGTAGGCAGCAACACCGCTTTGCACATTTTCGATGGTGGGGTTGGGCTTGATGTCGGAATACACTTCATAGGCGATGTTCGCCTCATCCAGCAGAGCGGTCACCTTGCCGGAAACGCCGAACTTGACCAGGTCAGGATCGGTGCAGACAAACACCTTCTGGTAGCCGCGGGCCTTGATGATGCCGGGAATTTCGGCGATGGCGCCCTTGCCGTGGTAAGAGATGGTATTGAGAACGATACGGTTGGCCATGGTGGGGTTCCTCCTTATATCCTTCAAATACGCAATAACCGGACGGGAAAATGGTTCCCGTCCGATTATGAAGATAGCACTTTGTTTAACTTTTGTCAATCTTTTGTGTCCAGCACATGTGTCTCACTGCTTCCATCCGCATCGCGGATCGTCAGCGTGCCATCTGCCAGCACAAAAGCGCAGTGATTTGCACCCGCGCTCAGCGCCAGCACCGGCTGATCAAATGTGAAATCAAACCGGCTGCTGCCAAAGATATGCGTGCTGACACGGCCTTCTTCATCCAGCATCAGGGCGGCATTTTCCCCTGCCGATACCCTGGCGATTTTTTCCTGCGCTGCAATCAGCCCAGTGGTGGAATGCAGTTTGCCCTGCGCGTCCACGCCGATGGCGTAACCGCGCGACAATGCAACGGCGTCACAGTCAGCCGTCAGCACAAGACCGGGATGAGAGGCATGCAGCCCGTCGGCACAGCGGACAATAACGCCGTAACTTCCCGCCCATATATTTTCCACGCCGGAAAGCTCCTGCAGGAATTCGTAGTTTTGGAAGCCGGTCGAAATCACTTCGCCCGTATGCAGCAGCATGAAGGTGGCGTAATCGCCCGCAGCCACCGCCTTCACACCCACATAAAGAGACGTATCTGCCTGACCATGGGTATTGTCGCCGCAGGCAAGCACATGGCCGTCAGCCGTCAGGCCGACCGTGTGATAAGCACCGGCTGCGACCGCTGTCACGTTCTGCCAGCCGGAAACATCGGTCTGATCGAAGGTGTTGTCGCCAAAGGCGCGAACCGTGCCGTCTTCCATCAGGATGACGGTATGCGAAAAGCCCGTTGCAATGCGGTTTTCTGCCCACAGTTCAGGCATGGGAACCGGCGTGGGAGCAGGCACAGCCGTTGCGGCAGCAACCGGCTGCACTTCTGGTTCAGGCGTCGGAAGCGGCGTGGGCGACGGCGTGGGACTGGGAGTGGGCGTGGGGCTGGGCGTGGGAGTAGGCAGGCTTGCCTGATAGGCGCTTTGCGCCACCTGATAGAGGGACTGTGCAGGCTCGTACTGCTTTACCTCCGCCGCTGTACGCGCAGCGCGCAGATGCTCGCCCTGTTCGTACAATTTCAGCGCTATGTGGTAGGTGCACTGCATGCGCAGCTCTTCGGTCTGCTCGTCTGCCTCAATGCTGTCCAGCATTTCCAGCGCCAGCTCATGGTCGCCGTTATAGTCGGCAAGGGAAGCGCATTCCAGCACTGCAAGTCGATGCAGCGGTTCTTCTGCATTCATTTCCAGCCATGCAAGGCTTTCCTGCATGCGGTCGTAGTCGGCTGCAAAGGCTGTGTTACGCGCCGTTTGATGAGTCATCTCCGGGCGCTTCTGCACATACAGCCATACCGCGGCGATCATAGCCACGGCCAAAATCAGCGACAGGACGACCGTGCGGCGCACGAAGCGTGCATTGTTGTTTTCACTCATGCTGCGGCCTCCTTATTCACTGATGGCATTCCAGAAAACTTCCAGACTGTTGCGGGAATTGATGCCGTTGCTGGTGGACAGCACCACATAGATATCGTCGATGCCATGATACTTCAACAGTTCGGTAAAAGTGCCGCCGGCTTCCTTTTTGTCAAAGTAGCTGCCGCGCAGGTCGGTCATGTGCACCTCGCCATAGTAAGGCAGCATATAGGGCAGGAACACATTGCCAAACGAGTCGCTGATGAGCAGGGCCTTTCGGCTGCTGCCAAAGCCCGTGTCAAACCTGCGCCACGGCGTGCGGGTGTTGTTGATATAGCCCGTATACTTGATCGACTTGTAATGCATGAAGTCGATCTCGGTTTCGTCAGTCAGGTTTTTGACCACATAGCTGTGCACAGGCGCCAGCGGATACAGGAAATGCAGCCAGTCCTCACGGCCCACCTTGTCCTTGCCCAGTCTGCGGCTGAGGTACTCATATTCCTCATATGGCACTGACGGGTAGCCGCGCGACTGCATCACAGCATCTGCGGCATACCATGCGCCCAGCGGCGTCCAGTGGTGATCGGTATAATAATAGATATCCTGCTTGGCAACAAGCGCATCATTGAGGATGGCCGGCACGTCGTGCACGGTCACACCATTGACCACCTGCGTCTGCAGGGCCTCCTCCATGGTGCTTTCCCAGCCGGTATAGCTGGACTTGGCCACAGACAGCCGCTTGCCGACCGACGCAACCGGCACATGCAGATAATGCACCTCGCCGTCTTCGGGCAGCAGCATTTTGAGATGATTAAGGTTCTTTGCAAAAATTTCCAGATTTTCAGCCTTATAGGAATAGATTTGGTTGTTTTCTTCACCCAGCAGCGTAAGCGTATACTCCGCTCCTTTTTCCAGCGGTACAATCAATTTGGGCGTGGCAGTCGGAGTGGGCGTGGGAACAGCCGTGGGTTCAGGCGTAACCACGGGTTCAGTTGTCGTTTCAGGGGGTGAAGTCACCAGTACATTGACCAGTTCAGCCATCGGCGTGCTTGTTGCAAGCGTAGGCGTTGCCGTAGGGGCAGCAGTAGGCGTCAGAGTCACAGTGGGCGTTGGAACAGGCGTTGCTGTGATCGTTGGTTCAGCGATAGGCTCCATTTCCTCAACAGGCTCATCCGCCCAGTCTTCCTCTTCTTCCATACCAAATTCAGCGTCAGCGGCCAGCAGCTCGTTGGTGCGTGCTTCCTCCTGCATCTGACGCTGCTCTTCGGTCTGCTTGTCAAATACGCCCAGCACACCATCCGTCAGTTCGACCACCTGAGCGCGGGCAAAGAAACCGTCGGAAAGAAAATCCTCGATCCCGGCAAAAAACTCGCCGCTTACAAGCGTTTGCTGCGTCAGTTCAGGGAAACCGGCCAGCATGCGGTTTTCATCTTCAGAAATACGCGCCTCGCGCGGAGCGAGCAGCAGCAGCAGCACGCCCAGGCACAGACAGCCCGTCAGCCACCACATTGTCGCTAAAAAAGAACCTTTGTTATTCTTCATACATTCACCCTGTTAAAAGCGGAAATAGATAAACGGGTTGTAACTCTGCCCAACGATGAGCAGCACAGAAAGGACGAACACCGCCGTCAGCCACACAGTCTGCAGCGGACGCAGGCGGTCCAGCACATCCGTGCGTACGGCACGCCACAGCGGGAAGGCCGCAGCTAGCGCAAGCAGCGGGAACCACGAATACTGATTGATCACAATCCACAGTTCGCTGGTGATCAGCTTCACGCCGCCCAGGCCGAACATGGCGCTGAGGTAGCTTGTAAGCTCTGCCGTGTCGGTGAAATAGAAAATGATCCAGCCGACCAGCACCAGCGCATAGGTCATCAGCCCGCGAAGCAGCCCCGGCAGTTTATCCAGCAGCTTTTTGAACACGAAGCGTTCCAGCGCGATCAGCGCAAAGTAATACAGGCCCCACAGCACAAAGTTGAAGTCCGCGCCATGCCACAGGCCGGTGAGTGACCACACCACCAGCAGGTTGAACAGCTGCCTTGCGCGGCTGCAGCGGTTGCCGCCCAGCGGAATGTACAGATACTCGCGGAAAAACTTGCCAAGTGAAATATGCCATCTGCGCCAGAATTCGGCAATGCCCTTGCTCATATAGGGGTAATCAAAGTTCTCCAGATAGCGGAACCCAAACAGCCGTCCCATACCGATGGCCATATCGGAATAGCCTGAAAAATCAAAATAGATTTGCAAAGAGTACAGCACTGCCATATACCATGTACCAGCTACGCTCATGCCATACAGCGCCTGATTGCCCACCACGTCGCTGACGATCATGCCGCAGATATTGGCCAGAATGACCTTTTTACCAAGGCCCGTGGCAAAGCGCTTCATGCCTGCGGTAAAGTCGTCCATGGTGATAGCACGTTCCCGCAGTTGACTGTACACATCCTTGTAGCACACGATGGGGCCTGCCACCAGCTGCGGAAAGCAGCCGATATACAGCAGCAGATCCAGCGGGCGCGGCTGATACAGTTCGCGCTCGCGGTAGACGTCCACCGCATAGGTAACGATCTGGAATGTGAAAAAGGAGATGCCAAGCGGCATCACGACCGTTTTGAGCGTGATGCCAGCCAGCCCCAGCACCGGGGAAAGCAAAAAACCGGCGTACTTCACATACAAAAGCACGCCCATGGGGCTCAGCACTGCCACTGCCAGCGCCACACGCCGCAGCCAGCTTTTTTCGCTTTTGGCAATCACTGCCGAACAGGCCCACACCAGCAGCGTAAGGCCGATCAGTGCAAATACCCACACAGGCTCGCCCCATGCATAAAAGACCAGCGATGCAATGAGCAGCACCACATTCTTGCCGCTGGTTTTGGGCATGGCAAAGTACAGCCCCACCGTCAGCGGCAGGAAGAACAACAAAAACGTCAGGCTGGAAAAGACCAACCGCCATCATCCCTTCGTAAAGAGCATTCATTTCCAGTTTCCTATTATAATTGCGGTGCGAAGGGATGTCAAATAAGTATCCCCCGGCAAAGCCGGGGGTTTTGCATATGCGGGCATAGCCCTAGAATACCAGCTGCGTCCTAACAGACGCATATACGGCCTGACATTTGCATAGGCTTGTTACTTACTTACCCTTAAAAGGGTTATCATTG